>NZ_JBICJM010000006.1:0-568100 GCF_043103065.1 Vibrio sp. YQ_11
AATGGTTTTAACATTATGGCTATTACCGTTCTCAGCGAGTTCTTTCTGGATACATCTTGAACCATCTCGCCCCTTACTGTTGTCAAAAGCATCTTTAACCTTTGCATCAAACTCTTGGCGAGTTGCTTCGCGTTGAATACCCTTGTGGCGATGCTTAATCCAATAATAAAACCCACTTCGAGAAACCTTGAATACCTTAACCATGCGGACAACACTGAAGCACAGCAGGTGTTCAAGCATGAATTCATAGCAATCTACTTTAGATTTTTCGCGAAGTAGGTGGCGGCCTTTTTTACGATATCTAGCTCTTCTGCTTGTTCTGCTAACTGCCTTTTGAGCTTGGCTACTTCAGCGGCTAGCTCTTGCTCTCGCTGACTGGTCGTGGTGTCTTTCTTTACAGCCTTACGCCAACCGTAGATCTGAGATTCATGCAAGGAGAGCTGTCTTACTGCCGCAGCCACTCCCACTTTCTCTGCTAGCTTCAGGGCTTCGGCTTTAAATTCAGGAGAATGGATAATACGTTTCTTTTTGTTTGTCATGGTCCACCTCGTTAGTGATTGTACTCACTTAACTCGGTGTCCAAAACTGGTGGTGCGGATCAAATTTAGGGTTTACTCTTATGTAATCACATTTTAGTTTAGTACCAACAATAAAATGTTAAGATGCTCACATCAATGCTGCAGTGGTTGTAAGTGATGTTCGAAATATCTTTGATACCCCAAAATACAATAAGTTCTTTTGGTACCCCACTTGATACCCCACCAGCTTAACCATAAAAACTAAAGGTATATTTTTCAAATGGTTAACAACAATATCCAATGGTTTCCTGGCCACATGCACAAAGCGCGTAAAGAGATCGAAGAAGCCATCCCGCAGGTGGATGTGATCATCGAAGTACTGGATGCTCGTATTCCTTTCAGTAGCGAAAACCCTATGATTTCAAAAATCCGCGGTGAAAAGCCTGTTGTAAAAGTGCTAAACAAGCGCGATTTGGCTGATCCAGAGCTGACGCAACTGTGGATTGACCATCTTGAGAAAGAACAAAACGTAAAAGCAATGGCAATTACGACTTCTGAGCCTCAAGAAGTACATAAAATTATGGAGCTTTGTCGTAAGCTTGCGCCACACCGTGAAGAAGTTGGTAAAAACATTCGTACCATGATCATGGGCATCCCAAACGTGGGTAAATCGACCATCATCAACACACTGGCTGGTCGCACTATCGCAGTAACGGGTAACCAACCAGCGGTAACGCGTCGCCAACAACGCATTAATTTACAAAACGGCATTGTCCTGTCTGACACACCTGGGATTCTTTGGCCAAAAGTGGAAAACCCACATAGTGGTTTCCGTTTAGCGGCAACGGGTGCCGTAAAAGATACGGCAATGGAGTACGACGAAGTTGCGTTTTACACTGTTGAGTATCTAGCAGCGCATTACCCAGAACGTCTAAAAGAACGTTACCAAATCGAAGAGCTGCCAGAGTCTGACATTGAGATCATGGAAGAAATTGGCCGTCGTCGCGGCGCGCTACGAGCAGGTGGCCGAGTGGATCTTCATAAAGTATCTGAGATTCTACTTCACGAGCTTCGACAAGGTACACTAGGACAAATTACTCTTGAGCTTCCTGAGATGATTACTCAAGAACTGATCGAAGTCGAAATAGAAACGGCTCGCAAAGAAGAAGAGAAAGCGAAACGTAAGGAAGAACGTCGTAAACGTTACTTACGTAACAAACGCTAAGTTCTTTTTCTCACTCTATTCCTAGGCGCGATTTTCGCGCCTTTTTTTGTCCGCCACTTTTACACCCAACTAGATAACCCCGCCTCATCAACGTAACCACTTTTTGTCGTATTTACGTGTAATTTTGTACCACATTTTTTACGGCATACAAGCACAAAAAAACATGTTTATTTATTGAACACAAACTAGTTTAGACCCCCGTAACCTAAGGAGTTACAGCCACCATCCAACCCTTAAATATCGAGTTTGCAAGCGCTAGCAAAGTTATGCAACTTGATTAGTGACACTCTCCCCAAAATCTTCAATATAAATAAGGTCAGCGCTGGCGTTTTTCCAAATCACAAAGAGATTTATTATGTGTACTAAAAACGAAACTAAACCACTGCCCTCTTTTATCGAGGAACGCCTTAATTTCCATATTCAAGATTTAATTAAATCTAATGAAAATCAAAAGCACCTCGTTCTTGGCAAACGACCGTCCGAAAATGCCGTGGTAATGCAAAGCAATGATTACCTTTCCCTCTCTCACAATGAGCTCGTTCAGAAAGCGCATCGAGATGCAATTTCTGAACGAGATGACAATGTCGTGATGTCGGCAATCTTCTTACAAGATGACCAATCAAAACCCGCCTTTGAGCACCAGCTGGCGACGTTTGTCGGCATGGAAAGTTGTTTGTTGTCACAATCAGGATGGGCAGCCAATATTGGTTTACTGCAAACCATCTGCGCGCCAAACGTCCCCGTATACATCGACTTTTTCGCTCATATGTCGTTGTGGGAAGGAGCACGCACCGCTGGAGCGCAGATTCATCCTTTCATGCACAACAACATGAATCATCTGCGCAAGCAGATCCAACGCCACGGTGCGGGAATCATCGTTGTCGATTCGGTGTATAGCACGATTGGCACAATCTCCCCGTTACGTGCCATCTACGAAATGGCGAAGGAGTTTGATTGTGGCTTAGTGGTAGATGAATCTCATTCATTAGGCACACACGGACCAAAGGGGTCTGGATTATTACAAGAACTGGGACTAATACAGATGGTGGATTTCGTTACCGTAAGTTTGGCGAAAACGTTCGCCTACCGCGCTGGTGCGATTTTAGGCCCGAACAAGCTAGCACAATCGCTGCCCTTCGTGGCCTATCCTGCGATTTTTAGCTCAACGGTTTTGCCGCAAGAAGTCGTGCGTCTAGAAAAAACACTTGAGGTAATTAAAGCGGCTGACGACAAACGTGAATGTTTATTCAAGCGAGCCAAAGAACTCGCGATCGGATTAAAACGTATTGGGTTTAACATTCGCAGCGAATCGCAGATTATTGCTCTTGAGTGTGGAAGTGAGAGAAACACTGAACGAGTACGCGATTTCCTTGAAGAAAGAGACGTTTTCGGTGCGGTGTTTTGCCGACCTGCCACGGGCAGAAACAAGAACATCATTCGATTTTCTGTCAATGCCGACATGACAGCTCAACAAGTGGATCACGTCTTATCGGCTTGTCAGGAGGCATTTGACCATCCCGACTTAGAATTTGTGTAAGTTGATTCGTAGTGGACGCTGAGCCTACGCTTGGCTCCAGTGAAAGATCAGAGCTCAGTTCGATCCTGAGCTCTGTTTAAATCCAGTTAGCAATTTTATCGAAAAGGCGATTCTTATCAGCGGGTTTAACGATAAAGTCGGACATGCCGGACGAGCCTATTTTATCTAGCGTCACAGGAGAACTGTCTCCCGTATGCGCAATAATCGGCACAGACGCATACGGCTTTTCTGAGTTACGGATACGTCGCGACGCTTCTACTCCGTCCATGATTGGCATCTCAATATCCATTAAAATCAGATCGATATTTTCTTTTTCAAGAGTGTCCAATGCTTGCTGACCATCTTCCTTTTGTACCACTTCAAATCCCTGCTTCTCTAGTAACATCGCCGTAAACTTACGCAGAGACTCGTTATCATCCACAACCATGATGGTTCGCTTGATGGATTTATCTAAAGGCGCAGATGGCAGCGTTGACGAGATATAAGTGGAATCGTAAAGCAAACGTTCAATCGTAGCTTTGGTGTTTAGCAGCCACGCTTGAGTCTCTACCCAAATCGGGTCATGGCCAGCTTTTTTAGCTCGTTGTGCAGGTTTGTGTTCAAAAAGATACACCACACGCGCTTCAGTAAATGAAAGTAACGATTCGATTCTGTCTAATTGGTTTTCTAAAACATCAAGGCTTTCCACATCGACAAATATCAGGTCAAATTCAAACTCGTATTCTTTCTTTTTAAAGACGCTTTTTACATCTAAAACGGTGACATCAAATCCCATGAAGCGACTAATATCTACCATTTTTTGCACGATAATGTCTTGATTACTGACCAATAAAATCGATTTCATTTTGGTCAGCTCATCTTTAATTTCTGTTACCGTATCTGATGTGATAGGCGGAAAAGTCAACGTAAACTGTGACCACTCTCCCGGCTGGGAAATGCACTTAATATTACCGCCAAATGAACGCATGACTTTCTTACAGAACGGTAGTCCAAGGCCATAACTGCCCGATTTACCTGTGGTATAGAAGTCCTGAAAGATATGTCGAATCACATCTGACGCGATACCTGAGCCGTTGTCCGTCACTACAATTTGGTTGGCCGTGTCATTACTTTGCATACTCACATGAATATGAAACTCGTCTGAACTGCGATGATGAAATGCGTTCTTAAACAAGTTATACATGACGTACTTTAACAATGTATCGCTACCCAAAAAGTCAAACTCACTTCTTGCATCGAATGAGATCGCGAACCTGTCTGTCGAACGTTTATAACTGAAACTCTCAATGGCTTTTTCAACCACCGATTGAGCAGAATATCTTTTGAAGGAAGAGCGAGATACGCGGTTTTCATCAATCGATGTGAGCAATAAATCGATTGTCTCGTTGCCTGAATGAATAATGTTCATCGCATCTTCGCTCACTTCACGGAGCAAGGTTACATCTTCACCACTCATCACATACTGATCTTTTTCGCCCATCGCCTTTTTGTTAGGCAAGACAGACTGAATAACATCTATCGACGTACATAAGCCACTGAGTGGATTACGCATTTCATGAGCAATACCAGCGCCAAACGACTTAGCGAGCGATACTTTTGCTTCATGCTCGACCTGATTTCGGAAATAGAACATGTTGCCAAACACATAAATAAACAAAAATATCGGCACATGCGTCCAATCCATTGTGATATCGAGATGAAAGCCTTTCGCGATCCACGCAAAAAACGTCGCTAGACCAATACCAGCGAACGTCTGAGCAAACATGACCCTTGTGACATGAACCAATAAAATATGCAGGAAAATAGCCGACATGAATGACATCACCCAAACATTGGACCAATCATTCATGAGCAACATATAAAAAAAGAAGAAAGGTAAACAGGTCGTAATCGTTATTTGATAATAGACGTGCACGTACTTTCGCCAGGATGACGACAAACGGTTACGAAAAATGATGCCAAAAAACAGTGCGGAACAGAACAAACGTAGCGGCAAGTTTTCATAGGATTGCGGGAACATGAAGTCCCAAACGAAGTAGTAGAGCGGGAAGCCAATAAATCCCATCCAACCAACTAATGTTAAATTGGGCTCTGCGTACTCATATACCTTACGTATCGAATCCATACTATCTAATTTGTCTACTCCGCCTGACGTTCAAAGTTGTGACTTGCTATCTTTTTTATAATCACGTTGTTTTGTAATTATATATTACTTGCCAAATATAAGCAGCGCGAAATCCGTCAATTTATTCGCGATGCTTGTCTTTAAATTCAGTCTTTTATCTAAGTTCAGCTTGATCTCACGAATTTTTTGGTAACGAGTTCAATTGCATATTATTTTATTGTGATTCAAGTAGAATCAACTTATGCGAGGGCAACGCGAATGTTGTTCTCACTCATCTTCGTTTGATTACTCTGCCCAACTCACAAATCAAAGGTGTTCTATGGAAAGCTCTCAAATTAAAAATGTTGTTTTCGATGTCGGCAACGTACTGGTTCGTTGGTCACCACCAGAGATTGTACGCTTAACATTTGGTCATTCCGTAGATGCAGAACAAATGGCGAAAAGACTGTTCTCAAACAAGATTTGGCTAGACCTCAACAAAGGTTTGATCAGCGAAGAAGAAGCAATACACCGTTATCAACAAGAACTCGACTTAACGGCTGAAGAATGTTGCTGTTTCTTCTACTACGTAAAACAGACTCAGATTCAACTGTTCGGCAGTGTTGAGCTTTTACAAAAGGTGAAGCAAGCGGGTTACGGTGTCTACGCACTAACTGATAATGTTGTAGAAATTGTCGAACACTTAAAATCAACGTACGATTTTTGGCCACTTTTTGATGGCGCGATTGTGTCTGCCGAAGTCGCGCTTTTAAAACCTCAACCGGAAATTTATCAAGCGCTTCTCTCCCGCTACGACTTAAACCCATCAGAAACCGTTTTTCTGGATGATATGCCTTACAACGTCGAAGGGGCTAAACAGGTGGGTATGGCTGCTATTCAGTTTGAAAACGCGAGCCAATGTGAAAGTGAGTTAAAGGAAATGGGCCTGTCTTTTTAACTCGCCAGATTGTTAACTATCCCGCAAACAAAAAAGAGCAGCGTCAGTGCTGCTCTTATCGTCTCCGTTCTTTCGCTTAGAAAGTGTTATGAATAGATGACGTTTTCCTCAATGCCACTTACCAGCGCTTGCGCGTTAGACCAACGGAACACTTTTTCCATTACTTCTGTTCCGCCCGGAGCACGCCACGTACGCTCTTGGCATTCTTGTCCACCAATATGTTGATAGAACGAAATCGCTGATGTGTTTTGCGAGACAACTTCTAGATACAATCCTGAATCTTTGAAGTATTGCTGTTGCCACTCTGCAACGGCAAGCAAGAGTTGTTTGCCGATACCACGACCACGATAGCTATCATCAACATGCAGAGCGTCAATGAATGTACCGCGCTCAAAGTCATGGTTGCCGAAAACACAGACAAAGCCGAGTAACAAGCCCCCCTCTTCTGCAAGAACGATATGTTGGTTAAATGGAGGATTGGTTAAGCGAGTCTGCCAAATCAACAATTTGTCGTCGATGGCTTCGCTGTCCAGGTAAGTGTTCGTTAAAATGCCTCGGTAGTGACGTTTCCAACTGTCCGCATGCAATTGAGCAATGCGTTCATAGTCCTTATATTCCGCTAATCGTAATTCCATTACGTATTCCTATTTTCTTACATTTTTGCTTTTCCACAGAGCCTTGGCATATTCCACCTTTATAAAGCCAATTACTTGGCAGATTTCATACGCCTCAAGCCATAGCTCATTTTTTAATACTACTCATTATTAAATTAAAAGCAAAATATCCCAGTTAGAATTCCGGCTCAGCTCAACAAGAATAGTCACATTTATCTAACTTTAATTTGACTTACACGTGTTCGCTGATATTCTGGCGAACAGTTGTTAGCTCAAAGTTAGGAATACCTCCGTGAATCAAAACAAACCACCATTTATCTGGTTGAATATATTGATTTTTTCAGCCAGTTTTGTTCTAACGTTTATTGTAATGCCTTGGTACGCATATCATTATGGACTGGGCTGGGAGCACTTGATTTGGGGTATCCTTGCATTCAGTTTCACTAACCTGTCGATTACTGCGGGATATCATCGCCTTTGGAGCCATAAAACTTACGAAGCTCATCCTGTATTACGTGCAATTTTCGCGATTGGCGGCGCTTTTTCTCTCCAAAACAGTGCATTACACTGGTCTTCTGATCACCGAGTGCATCACAAACATGTCGATAACAATGACAAAGATCCCTACTCCGCCAAACGTGGCTTTTGGTATTCACATATTGGCTGGATGTTGCGCGACTACAATAAGTCTAAAGAAAATGAGTACACCAATTGCCGCGATCTAAAACGCGATAGCATTGTGATGTGGCAACACAAGTACTACGTGCCGTTAGCTTTGCTGACTAATATCGGTTTCCCTGTAGCTTTGGGTCTTATCTATGGGGATGTTTGGGGAATGCTGCTGGTTGTTGGCGCAGCTCGCCTGTTCTTGAGCCATCACACAACCTTCTTTATTAACTCTTTGGCGCATGTTTGGGGCAAGCAAACTTTTACGGACAAAAATACGGCCCGCGATAACGGTGTCTTAGCCTTCTTTACCTTTGGCGAGGGTTACCACAATTTTCACCACATCTTTGAGAATGACTACCGCAATGGTGTTTATTGGTGGCACTACGATCCAACTAAATGGCTGATCAAGTCATGTTCTTGGTTGGGGCTGACGTCCAAGCTTCGCACTACATCAACTTTCCGAATTGAAAAAGCGCGAGCAACCCAGTTGTTGAAGAAAGCGAAAGAGAAACTGGAGTCCAAACCCAATGCGCAAACAGTTCTCGATCAACTTCAGCAAGAGTTTGATGCATTGGTTCACCATATGCAGGAATACTACGAAGCACGCAAAGAGTTGCTCGGTGAAAAAACTGCGAACGTAGTGAAGAAATACGAGTGCTCTGTATCGAAATTGAAGTATCAACAACTTAAAACTGAGTTTGAGCGTCAACAACGTAGTTGGAACTTGATGATCCGTCGTTACGCATAATGCATTAAGTTGCTGAATAAGCCCCGCTTAGTCGGGGCTTTTTGTTTATTTTAGCCGTTACAAATGTGATCTAACTCGAATAATGTTTTTCGATTACTTTTAATTATTTCATCTGCATTTCATTCACCAATCTGCTTATATTTTCTTTCCATTAAAACCCAAAAAACCAGCACATAACACCTACAAAACGAAATTGAAACAAGAGAATCTGTCGGATTTAATTATTAAATTATTATTTGTTTTAGATCATGCAAGTCCCAGATTAGCCTCGTGCCACAGTTAAGAATTCTGTAAATTCCTTGTCATAAATTGAAACAGAATCTTTCTTTTTTTCATAACATCTGGAGACCCCTATGCTAGAGCTCTTAATTGGCTTGGTAGTAACCATTGCGGTGGGCTATTTCATTGTCAAAGGTTACAAGGCAGCTGGCGTACTTTTAACCGCTGGTATCAGTTTGCTTCTTATGACTGGCTTTTTGGGCCATGACGTTCTGCCATCAAGCATCACCTCAACCGGTAACATGGTGACAGACTCGCTAGAATACGTGAAATACATGCTGCAATACCGTGGCGGCGGCCTTGGTATGCAAATCATGTTGCTATGTGGTTTCGCTTCTTACATGACTCACATCGGCGCGAACAACGTTGTCGTGAAACAGTTCTCTAAACCGCTTTCTGTTATCAAGTCTCCTTATGTCCTTTTGGTAGCGGCTTACATTGTGGCGTGTTTGATGTCTCTAGCGGTGAGCTCTGCAACAGGTCTTGGCGTTCTATTGATGGCAACCCTATTCCCAATGATGGTTGCGATGGGAATCTCTCGTCCTGCGGCTGTGGCAGTGTGTGCATCTCCTGCTGCTATTATTCTTTCTCCTACTTCAGGTGACGTTGTTATTGCTGCAGAAAAGTCTGGCTTGGCGCTAGATGTGTTTGCGGTACAAACTGTTCTTCCTGTTTCGATTTGTGCAATCGTCGTAATGGCGGCAGCAGCTTTCTTCTGGAACAAATACCTAGATAAGAAAGAAAATACGCCGATGGAAAAAATCGACGTATCAGAAATTAAAGCAGATGCACCAGCGTTTTACGCAGCACTACCATTCTTACCAATCATCGGTGTGTTCCTATTTAATGGACGTACGATTCCTGGTCTTAGTCTAGATATCTACACCATCGTTGTGGGTTCTATTTTCCTTGGCGCACTTATCCATTATGTCGTGAACAAATTCGACGGCAAAAAAGCGCTTGAAGATTTAGACTCATGCTACGCAGGCATGGCCGATGCATTTAAAGGCGTTGTGATGCTATTGGTTGCCGCAGGCGTATTTGCACAAGGTCTGATGTCTATTGGTGCTATCGACAACCTACTTCACCTTGCCGATAACGCAGGTGCGGGTGGCGTTGCACTAATGCTGATCTTAACAGGTCTAACCGTTGCAGCGGCTATTGCTACTGGTTCTGGTAACGCGCCTTTCTATGCGTTTGTAGAACTTGCACCTTCTCTAGCGGCGAAAATGGGCATCAACCCAGCGTTCCTAATCATCCCTATGCTTCAAGCATCAAACCTAGGTCGTACCATCTCGCCGGTATCTGGCGTAATCGTTGCGACATCAGGTATGGCGAACATCAGCCCATTTGAAGTTGTAAAACGCACTTCAGTGCCTGTGCTTGCTGGCCTATTGACGGTAATCATCGGTACTATGGTACTTGTTCCGATGACAACTTAATCGCGGATTAAAATTCGAATATTCCACAAGGCTCGGCTTTCACGCCGGGCCTTTTTATTTTGCTCTCCTTGAGAATCCTTTCCCTTCGTTCTTATCCCAAATGGCTCTCATATTTCTTACGCAATGCGTGCCATATTTAAAAATACCCCACATTATAAGTAAGTCTAATTTGCTTAATATCTCAACTACTTATATAAAACACTGATACATTCACAAAATGGAACTCACTATGACTGCACTGATTGTCTTTATTGTTATTGTTCTGCTGGTTGTGGTTTACGCAATCAGTATTTACAACAAGCTCGTTACTCTACGAAATCGCTTTAAAAACAGCTTCGCTCAAATCGAAGTTCAACTGAAACGTCGATACGACCTAATTCCGAATTTAGTAAACACCGCTAAAGGTTACATGGATCATGAGAAGGAAACGTTTGAACGCGTGATCCAAGCTCGTAACCAAGCAATAGCAGGTTTAAAAGCCGCCAGTGATGCGCCAGATAGTGATGCTGCAATTAGCCAGCTTAGCCAAGCAGAAGGCATGTTACAAAACGCTCTCGGCAAACTGAACGTTGTGGTAGAAGCCTACCCTGAATTGAAAGCAAACGAGACGATGAGCCAACTCCAAGAAGAGCTAACCAGTACCGAAAACAAAGTCGCGTTTGCCCGCCAAGCATTTAATGATGCCGTGACCAGCTACAACACTTACAAGCAAACATTCCCACCCGTTATCTTCGCGAACACATTTGGTTTCCAAGACGGTAAGTTACTTGAGTTTGCAGACACAGAAGCAATCCAAGAAGCGCCGAAGGTTGCGTTCTAATGGACTTTTTTCATCATCAAGATACTGCGCGCCAGCGAACTGGACTTTTGGTGATGCTATTCACTTTGGCCGTTTTAGCCATCACAGGGCTAGTGAGTGTCATTTCGATTGGCATCTACTTTTATTTCACTGGCGAACCGTTCACCACTCAATCCATCATCAGTTATTGTTTGTTGAGCTTTGTGGGCGTGCTATTGGTTGTTAGCATCAGCTCATTCATTCGTCTTAGTGAGCTAAACGCCAATGGTGGACGTGGCGTTGCAGAAAGTATCGGCGGCAAGTTGATTTCGACAGACACGTCAAATGCGAAACACCGCCAGTTACTCAATGTTGTGGAAGAAATGTCCATCGCGTCGGGGATTCCAGTGCCACCAGTTTATGTGATGGCGGAAGAGCACGGCATCAACGCGTTTGCTGCAGGCATGAGCATTGATGATGCCGTCATCGGGGTAACGCAAGGAGCACTAAATGCGTTTAGCCGTGACGAACTTCAAGGTGTAATTGCCCATGAGTTCAGCCACATCTTAAATGGTGATATGCGGTTGAATACTCGTATGATTGGTGCGTTATTTGGCATTACCTGCATTGCTCATTTTGGTCATCTGATCTTGGATAACTCGAACAGCACTCGTCACGTATCACGCAGTTCTTCTGATTCAAACAAAGGCTTCGCTGTCATCATACTGATTGCGATTGTCTGCTTGGTGCTGGGTTGGTTAGGAACCTTGTTCGGCAATATGATCAAAGCAGCGATTTCGCGCCAACGCGAGTTTTTAGCTGACGCCAGTGCCGTGCAGTTCACTCGCAACGATCAAGGGATTGCGGGAGCGTTAAAGAAGATTGGCAGCAACGTTCAAGGCTCTACCTTAAACACGAAAGCCAGTGATGAAATGAGCCACATGATGTTTGGACAGAGTAAATTGTCCGGTTTCTCTAGTTTGTTCGCGACACACCCACCATTGGACGAAAGAATTCGAAGAATCGAACCCAATTGGGACGGAATCTACGCTCAACATTCTCATGCTCAAAGCACGGCGTTTGATAACGAACAAGTCAGTGGCTTTGCCGTAGGTGGCGGCTCTCCTGCTTCGCAATCTGCCTCACCATCGGAGCAATTGAGTGAGACAGGCCAACAGTTGATCAGTCAATTACCACCAGAGTTAGTTGATATCGCACGTGAACCATATAGCGCCCGATTTATCGCATTCGCCCTCATTTTTGATGGCAGCGATATTCAGCGCGAAATGATTAAGTCGTACGTTCCACTCGCATCGCAATCTACATTGCTTCCCTGGTTAGATTACGACTTACCACTTCATCTGCGTTTCCCGTTACTCGAACTCGCTCTGCCGGCACTTAAATCGCTGAGTGAAGCCCAGAAAATCAGCTTATGTAAAGTGCTACGTGAGCTCTCAGAGACGGATAATCAATACTCGCTAGCCGAATGGTGTGTCATCAACTTACTAGAAAAGCAGCTACTCGCCTCTTTTGGATTCATCAAACAACACAAGACGTTGAAGCAATTAGAGGAAAGTGTGTTTTGGCTATTGCGAGAACTGGCATGGGTCAGCCACTCTCAAGCAGACAAAGCTCAGCGCGCCTACCATTGTGCCCTCGCCCATTTAGGCTTTCCTGAAGTGAAGTTAGAACCAGCTAACAGCAATTGGCATTTAAGCCGCGCCGCATTAGAGTTGTTGCTGCAACTGAAACCCAAAGACAGACGAATGTTCGTCAAAGCTTGTCGAATCGCGATTGAATCAGATGGGGAAATTACCGTTGCGGAAGGAGAACTCTATCGCGTCATTGCTTGCTTCCTTGAAGTACCGGAACCACCACTTACCGTCTCGGGTTAGCTAAAACGTATCTTTCTAAGACTTTCGCTCTAAACGAAGGTTATTTACTTCAACTTAAGAAGAAACTTCACGCCAAATAGCGAAGTATCACCAAAACAAAAACGCCAGCGTTAATCGCTGGCGTTTTCATATTTGTCGATATCAAAGCGCTAAATTAAGCTGCTTTAAATCGCTCTGGAATTTGCGTGATGCTTTCACGATAGCTGAACCACAAGTACGTAACAGCAAGTGCAAAGAAAAGATAGGACAACGCAAACACGATTGGTGAAGTAATCAATTGCGCAGACATACCCCACATAACACCTACAACCGTAATAGTCAGTTTAGATAACATGCCGCAAATCAATAAAAACAGCGCTAACTGCGGAAAACGCGAGCTACGGAATGCAAAGAAATAACAGCTACCCACTGCCAGAGAAGCAATAGATAAACCTAACATAAATGAATGGATGTGATCTGCAGATGCTACACCAGCAGAAACAGAAGCCATGAGTAATAGGAACAATTTCATAAGTCACCTCACAACAAGTCTAAAAAAGCATCCCTTCATAAATGAAAACTCATTTTGCGCTCCATTTTGCTTATCTAGATCGCAATATCAAGCACATTTTTTATTCACTTTCGTCCTTGCTGACAACTCAGAGCGCGCACTTTACATAAAGTTAACAAGCAGAATTTTATAAAGCCTTTAAATTCGGCACTTCGGCTGCTTAGCACTTATTTTGAGCACTTTTGTTACAAAAAATTAACTCAAAAACATTTTGAAACTATTTACAGGAAATGTGAGCTAAACGTCGAGTCGTTCTGAATTCACTCAGTTGCACTTAGCTTTACAGGATTGAAAACAAAGCACATTACGTTAGATCAACATTTTTCCTATATACAAAACCATCAATTAACAATTGATTTTATATTTTCAAATTATTTTTAGATCTGTAAGTAAAAAGAGATTCCAATCACATCTTTATTGGTTATAATCCGCGCTCATTGCGTTAAACGTTGAAAAACGCAAACTAATTTTGAGAAAAAACATCTTTAAACCAACACCTCTTTGCGTTGTAGCAAGAGGTAAAACTGAGAATGAAAATGAGCAAGATTGATAAAGCTATGCGCATCCTGCTTGCAGGGTTCTGTATCAACCTTTGTCTTGGCATCCTGTATGCTTGGAGTGTATTCAACAAGGCATTGGTGACTGAATCAGGCTGGAGTGCTGCAGAAGCTTCTGCACCTTACGCAACTGCAACGATCACCTTCTCTATCTGTCTTCTTGTTGCAGGTATCCTTCAAGACCGTATGGGTCCGCGTATGATCCTTATCCTAGGTACTGTTCTTACAGGTCTAGGTATGATCGCATCTGGCTTTGTTGATTCTCCACTAATGCTGAACATTACGTTTGGTGTAATCACAGGTGCAGGTATCGGTTTTGGTTATGCATGTCTGTCACCTTCTGCGATGAAGTGGTTCCACGCTTCGAAGAAAGGTATGGTTAACGGCATTATTGCGGCAGGTTTTGGTCTAGCGGCTATCTACCTTGCGCCAGTAACGTCTGCGCTTATCGACAGCATGGGTATTCAAACCAGCTTTATGGTTCTTGGTTTTGGTATTCTAGCGATTGCGGTTCCTCTTGCAGCAACCATCAACAACCCACCAGCAGACTACACACCTGCTGAGCCGAAAGTAAAAGAAGGCCAAGCACCTAAAGCGGTGAAAAAGTCAGATGACCTGACTTGGAAAGCAATGTTGAAAACGCCACAGTTCTACTCTCTATGGATCATGTACGCGTTCGCAGCTTCTGTTGGTCTAATGATCATCGGTAACATCACGACAATCGCAAGCGTTCAAGCAAACTTGCCAAACGCGGTTTACCTAGCGTCCATTCTTGCTGTATTCAACTCTGGCGGTCGTGTTGCTGCGGGTATGCTTGCAGATAAAATCGGCGGTGTTCGTACGCTTCTACTCGCGTTCGTTCTACAAGGCGTAAACATGGTGTTGTTCGCAACGTTCGATTCTGAGTTTACTCTCATCATCGGTACAGCAATCGCAGCGGTAGGCTACGGTACGCTTCTTGCGGTGTTCCCTACTCTAACGGCTGAGTTCTACGGTCTGAAAAACTACGGTACTAACTACGGTGTGCTTTACACTGCATGGGGTATCGGTGGTGCAATCGGCGCAGCAGTTGTTGGTTTCTCGATGACAAATGGCGACGGCTACACCTTGGCTTACACTATTTCTTCAGCAATGATGGCTGTATGTATCGTACTTGCGTTCATCACTAAGCCACTGTCTGAAGCGAAAGTAGCACAGCTAAAAAACGCATAATTGCGAATTGATTTGATAGAGAAAAGGCTTAACCTATGGGTTAAGCCTTTTTTGTTATCGGTCGTTTATGGAAAGCCCAATCGAACTCGCGCCAGACTACTATCTAGAGAACTTCTTTAAGCTGACTCACCACGCAGTAACGTGGTACAGCGATTTACTGACCGAGGAAGAACACGCCTGGCTTTGTTCGTTTGATTCCTTGAACAAACACGCCCAGTGCCTTTTGGTGCGTTTATACAGCCGAAAAGGATGTTGGTTTCGAAGCGATAAACTCAATTATCAAGAAATTCCATTAATCGATGCTGCGCTGGCGGAATTAGGCGGACAAGATTTCATCTCACTATCCCCACCACTTTCTCATCAAGAGTTGGCGGCTAACTTACTGACCAAACCAGAGATCTCCGCGCTTTATCCCGAACTGCCGAAATCCCTCAAGAAAGACGCCCTTGTCGAACGTTTGGGTAATACGGAATTTGATCGCGTAGAGCAACTTGAGTTTACGATCGTCAGACTCAATTCCGCCCACATGATCGACGTGTTGCTCACTCTGTTTTTTGCCAACACCCATCAAGACTTAAGTCAGTTTGTGCTTGATGACTTAGGTCTACACCAGTTCGAGCAATATCAATTGAGTAAAGTGCGCCGCTTCTTTGATTCACGTGAGCAAATAGACCGCTTAATTGAACTGAGCCAACTGGCCAACCTGTACTGGCAATTTGACCGAAAAGACAAAGCCAATCTCGACCTTCTTATTGAGGCGATGCCTCACCCTGTTCATCATCCTTATGTGGATCGTAAACGAGAGCACATGTTGAATGACATAGCACGTGATTACGAACGGATTGATGAGCTAGAGACAGCCCTATCTCTATTTGGCCAAACTCAGCTTACGCCAAGCCGAGAACGACGCGCACGTATATATGACAAACTGAACCATGATGATTTATTTAGTGACATTGTCACAGAGATACTTCACTCACCGATCGATGTGTCTGAGCTCGAAGTCGCACAAAAACTTGAGCAGCGGCTGAAACGAAAACAAGGTGAGAAAGTGCCAAGAGTGACAAAGCCAACCTGTATGGAGTACCGAGTTGAACTGGATTTATCTCAACAGAGAGTCGAACTCGCCAGCAAAGCGCACTTTGAATCTTTAGGTTGGAGTGTATTTTACGCCGAAAATGCACTGCTGAATGCATTACTTGGACTCACTTTTTGGGATGCGATTTTCGCTCCCATTGAAGGGGCATTCATCAATGCCTATCAACACCGTCCTCTGGATTTGTACCATTCCGATTTTGTAGCAAAGCGCCAAGCACTGATTGATGAAGCTTTCGCACAGTTAGAATTGGGTAATACACAAGCGATTTTAGCGAAATACGATGAAAAGTTTGGTATCAGCAATCCGTTTGTTCAATGGAGCTTAATAGGCAAGGAGTTGCTAGAACAGTCACTCAACACCATTCCTACCCACACATTACTCGAACTATTTAAGGTTCAGTTAAGCGATCTTAAGCTTTACCGCAATGGGATGCCGGATCTGATTGCTTTTAGAGACAACGAGTTCGAGTGGATTGAAGTAAAAGGGCCCGGCGATAAACTCCAAGATAACCAATGGCGTTGGATCAAAGAGTTTTCTCGCCTTAATGTGCCATTTGCAGTGTGTTACGTCACCGCGCGAAAAGAAGATGAAATGCGGATTGACTAGCTTTTAGGCTTTGCAGAAGTCAGCGCTCTTTTCTGTTTGAGCTGGTCAATCACATAGCTTGGTGCGACTTTTTCTAGTTCCGCCAAGCATTCATCCGTTTTCGGATTATCGTAACGAATATAGATATCACAAACCGCGTACAGCTGCTCTGGCGCGCCTGAAATCAAGTAAGCCTGTTCAAAAGATTTCACAGCCTTATCGACACTGAACTCTTCTTGTAGCACACCATTCAAATACCAAAAATAACTATTGTTTTTCGCCATGTTAGCCGCTTTTTCGATTTCATTTGCGGCTTGCTCTTTGTCGTTTAAACGAACGAGCGTCAAAGATTTCGAATAATGCAGGGCGGCATTGTCTGGAAGGCGTTCAATCGCTTTATCCAATGTATCAATCGCTTCTTGCTCACGTTGCTGCGCGCGGTAATTGTCGGCTAAGTTCAGCCAAACATCTGGGTTTTCCGGCATTTTGGATAACAATGCTTGATAGATATCGTCCGCTTGTTTCCAGTTTTCATGCCAGCGATACACATCGGCTAACAGCAATTGGGTGTTGTTATCCGTGCCGCTCTTTAAACTCGCTAAAAGCTCGTCCACAGGCTTTTCTATCGCTGGTCTTTGCGCTTCTGTCAAAACAGAATAGTCACGCACTAAGTTCAGTGCTGCCGCAATACGCACGGAAGAGGATTCATCTTTAAGTAGTGGTTCCACCATGCGCCAGCGGTTTTCGATCGCGTAAGGTTGCGCGCCGACTATCGCAGCTTCGCGAATTGCCGCTTCTTTATCTTGTAAACCTCGAGCAACAGCCACCAGAGCATTCTGGTTTGGGTAATTACCCAGTTCGCGCAGCGCTTGAACACGTTGTTCGGTCGGCAACTTTTGGTCTTGAGCTTGATAAGCGAGCTTAGAAATCACTTGCTGCGGCGTTGGTTGTTGCACTTGCTCTGCCGCAGTCGGCTGAACTTGCGTTTGTTCCGTCGGCGTTTGCGCCATAACAGAATGATTAATGACCGCGCCTAACGTGACCGCCAATAACGACTTAGAAAGCATCTTCACTTTGTTCGATCGACGTTTGCGCGGTGCCAAACACGGTGTCTTTAACAGGGGGGCTTCTGTAGACAATGACATACCAATTCCTCAAAATTTTGTTTCGAATACTGGGCGTTGTTCACTCTCTTGGCGCACGACTGAATCGCTGTATTTGCCATGAGCCACCACGTTACCCGTTGCGCGTAAAATGTATGCCATCGCTTTGTCAGCATGTGCAAAGAATTTCTTCCATCCTGCACATAAATAGTTAAGTCCCGGCTCACCATCACGAGTACGAATGAAACGGTTTTTCGGGCATTCACCGTAGCATGCAAACTGATACTCACAGTCTCGACATTGCTGCGTTAACAAGCGAGATTTTGCAAAACCGAACTTCTGTTGCTCTTTGCTGTAGGCCAGTTCATCCAGCTTGTCATGATGAATATTGCCAATTTTATACTCCGGATAAACGTAATGATCGCACGCAAACACATCGCCATTTGGCTCCATCGCTAACCCCTTACCGCACACCTCACCCAGCGTACAAAGTGGATTAGCGCGCCCCATCCAAGCCTCTACACTGGCTTCAAAATATTGCACAAACACTTTGCCGATATCGTTCTTAATCCATTCATCAAAAACCGCAATCAGGAAGTTACCCCAAGCTTCATCAGCAACACACCAAGGTTCCATGACAGAATCTTTGTGACCCGGAATCAAACGCTTGTCTCCTTGTTTAAGCTGTTCTTGCGGTTGCCATTTTTGAGGCGCAGTGGTGCGGAACGTTTTCTGTTCAACAATAGGAATAAACTGCATTTGTGGCGAGCGGACCTCATCTCGCAGAAAACGGTATACTTCTAGCGGATTTCGGCTCGTCAGGTTGTTCACACAGGTAAGCGTGGCAAAGTTCACCTGATGTTTATGCAGCAACTCCACCGCATTCATGACTTGTTTGAATGTACCCCGACCGGCTCGGTTGGTTCGATACGCGTTGTGCAGCATTTCAGGGCCATCAATACTCAAGCCCACCAAGAAATGGTTCTCGCTTAAAAATTCGCACCATTCGTCATTCAATAACGTGCCGTTTGTTTGCAGATCGTTAGAGATCTTCACGCCTGCGGGTTGGTACTTCGCTTGAAACTCGACAATTTTCTTGAAGTAATCCAAGCCCAACATCGTTGGCTCACCGCCCTGCCAAGAGAAGACGATCTCAGGTGTGTTTTGCCCTTCAATATACTGTTTGATGTAAGCCTCCAACGTGGCTTCATCCATCATTGGTGAACATCCTTTTTTATACTCAAGTAAGTCCTGTTTGCTGAGGTAGTAGCAGTAAGTACAGTCAATGTTACAGGCAGCACCAATGGGCTTTGCCATAACATGTAAACGCTTAGACGCTTTGCCGTTGAACTGAGGACTTTGAGTAATTTGCATGAGTCACCTTTGCTGTTGCGAATTTGAAGGCGTGATCCGGATATTTGCCCGCGATTCACCTTGATGACCCAATCATAAATTTCATTAATACCGCAGGCTTGTTATACCGCTTATAACCTATTTTCATGGCGCTTGTTGTTACTCTACTTTGGGCAGTTTGAGATAACCCGTATGCGGCGTTTTAGAAGCATTACGCTATTCATTTCGTGCACAACCAAGGAATGCGACTACGCTTGCTTATGATGAAGGCGAATTTTCAACGCTAACGCGTGGGCGAGAAAATGAAATGAGTACAACGTGTAAGTAGTCGTTTAAGGTTATCCGCCCTCATTGCCCTTTTTAGGGATCACAACCTAGTGAAATCAATCGAGGTAAATAATGAACAAAATCCATCTCTGTACTCTTGCCGTCTTAACTAGCTTATCTTTTTCCAGCCTCGCGAAAGATTGCGATGCCAACTTGCTCCCTTCTTGGAAAGACAGCGACAGCAAAACCGCCATTGTGAATTTTGTCGATCAATCTACCGACAGTTCAAAGGCAACATTTATTCCCGTTTCTGACCGCATTGCCGTGTTCGACAACGACGGTACACTTTGGTCAGAAAAGCCGATTTATTTCCAAATTGCGTTCGCGTTAGATCAAATCAAAGCCCTTGCGAAAACGCATCCAGAATGGAAAACGCAGGAACCTTTTAAATCCGTCATTGAAAACGACTTAGAGAAAGTCTTTGCTGGCGGCAAAGAATCGTTACTCCAAATCATGAAAGTCACCCACAGCGGCATGACCGTTGAAGAATACCAACAATCCGTTGAGCAATGGCTTGCGGTGGCGAAAGACAAGCGCTTCGGTAAAGCCTACAACGACCTCACCTTTAAGCCGATGCGCGAAATGCTTACTTACCTGCAAGAGAACAACTTCAAAACCTACATTGTTTCAGGTGGTGGCGTGGACTTTATGCGCGTGTGGGCGTCAGAGGCTTACAACATTCCTGAAGAACAAATCATCGGCAGTGCGTTGAAATACGAATACAGCTTTAATGATGGTCAGCCTAAAGTGATGAAGTTGGGCGAACTGTTAACGCTCGATGATAAAGAAGTGAAAGTCGAAAACATCCAGTACATTATTGGTAAGAAACCAGTGCTCGCCGTTGGTAACTCGGACGGAGACCAAGCGATGATGCAGTGGGCGACAAGCCAACCAAATTCTATGGCGATGATTGTGCATCACACTGACGAAGCGCGCGAGTGGAAATACGACCGTCAATCGGACGTTGGCCGCTTAGATAAAGCGTTAGACGAAGCCAATGCGCGTGACAACTGGCAGCTTATCGACATGAAAAACGATTGGTGCGCTGTTTATTAAACAGGAGTGCTGTTCGAAGCCCAATCAATTTACGAACCAAGACCGAAAAATTCCCCACGCTTTGGGGAATTTTTCTATTTGCATGCCAAATTCTTGTATTTCTTCACGATCACTTCACGCTTCATCACACAAAATGCGCTTCTACTCACTAAGTTGATTTGAAGAGGCAAAATTAGAATGAACAAAACACTTCTTGCGTTACTTGTTACCTGCTCAGTTTCGGTATCTGCGGCTCCTTATGTAGGTCTGGAATATGGATTAGGCACCACTGACCATGATTTGGAACCTCACTTTTCAGCTGACAACGTAACACTCAACCCTGAACTTGAAGATGGTATTTTCTCAGGCTTTGTCGGTTACGCATTTAATGACAACTGGGCATTGGAACTGGGTTACAGCCAGTTTGACCTTGATGATAGTCGTTCAAAAAACCTAGGTATCAAGCCAATCGATGGCAAAGATTACCATCATGAAATGGATTGGGATGCGTCAATCAAAGCCAAACAAGTGTCGTTGGCTCCAGTGTTTAGTTACGCATTAAGTGATAAATGGACAACCAAATTCAAAGCGGGTCTAACTTACACACAATACGACACCAAGGTTTCTAAACATCAAGAATACGAGCTTGTCGCGAACGACGATGTGGAAATGACCAACACGCTTTTCCATAGCGCGGAGAAAAATAACGAGTTCGGCGCAATGTTCTCTGTGGGGGCGGCATACCAAGTGTTCCCAAAGCTCACCATTGGCGCAAACGCAAAATACCAACTAGACAGCTACGCAAACACAGCATCCTTTAACGTAGGCACAACTTACTACTTTTAATTTAAGGAAACGATAATGAAAAAAATGATCTTGGCATCCATGGTTGCCCTACTTTCAAGCTCGGCTTTCGCCGCTTTTAATGGCCCAGAAATAAGCGTAATCAACACAGTGAAAGATGCGCAAAACGCAACCGAAGACAGCGCCGTAATGCTCACTGGGCACATCATTCAATCACTAGGTAACGAGACTTACTTGTTCAAAGACAGCACTGGCGAAATCGAAGTAGAGATCGACAACGAAGAATGGATGGGCTTAGACGTGACACCAAACGACAAAGTGGCAATTCGTGGCGAAATCGATTCAGAATGGACCACCATGCAAATCGACGTAGATACCATCCAAAAGCTATAAACGAGTCCTAACAACGAAAGTCCTCTAGCCAAGGAGCTATTCGTTGAAACAGTAAAAAATTGTGATAAAACAAAGCCACCCATCGGTGGCTTTGTTTTTGCTCATCTCATAAGGTTAGACTTAGTGCGTCACGCACGGGCAATCTTTAGGTAGCACCAACTTCAAACTCTTTGGCTGCACTTCAAATCGAATTTTACGGGAGTGATACGGTTCGCCATCCAAGTTAAGTGGTAGAGGATTCGGAAAATCGATCTCCAACCAACTGGCTCGGGTGTGTTTCACAAACTCGCCTTTCTCGGATGGGTTGTTAATCTCTTCAATGACTTTGGGCAATTCATGCGGTAAAAACGGACGAACCAGCGTTAAGTCCATCAAACCATCATCAATCATCGCATGGGGAGCGAGCTGTTGACCGCCACCAGCTAAGCGGCTGTTGCAAAATGCCCCTAACAACATTTCGCCATCGTAGCGGCCCCCTTCAATAATGATGCTGCCATCATAAGGTTTGAAGCCGAGCGCCTTCACAACGCCAGTCAGTGTGTAAGCACCACCACCGAGAAAGTTTTTTAACTCAACTGGCGTTTCTGCCGTCACTTCTGCGCCAAAGCCTGCCGCCGCAACATTGATAAAGCAACGATCGTTCGCCTTAACGCAATCAACAGACAGCGCTTGCCCCTCCACTGCTAACGTTAATGCATCAGCAATCGAATCTGGAATATGATTCGCGGTCGCAAAATCATTGGCCGTACCAAGCGGAATAATGGCAAGTTCAGGGCGACTTTCATGATCAATGTGGATAAGTGCCGAAGCAGCCTCATTGACAGTGCCATCGCCACCCGCAACAACAATACGCTCAATACCATCCGTTACCGCTTCTTTCACGAGACGCGGCATATCTTGCGATTCCCAAGTGACGCGAACTTGCACATCTACGCCCCTGTCTCTCATTTTCATGATGGCGTCTCTTAGCTCAGGATTACCGGCTTTTTTGCCGTTTAGAATCGCTCGTATTGTCTTCATATGGACTTCCTATTTCTTGATGACTTTCCCTGCGTGTTTGATTTGCGCGCGCAACCACTGATGGGCACTTTCATTAGTGCGACTAGGGTGCCAAATGGTGCAAAGATCGTAAGTTGTCACATCAAATGGAAACGGCAGTGCTTTCACATGATAGGTATTACTGAACAACTTAATCATCGATTCTGGCATCAAACCAATGTATTCGCTACCGCAGATAACCGGCAACATTTCCAGTGCTCCTGCGGCTCGATACATGATTTTGCGTTTGTCCAAATCAACAATGTCTTCTGCACTCAGCATGCTTTTTCGGCTTTGCCACTGCGATATTGCCACGTGCTCTTCTTCAAAAAACTGCTCTTGAGAAATACTCTCAGCGATGCGAGGGTGATCTTTGTTACACACCACCATCAAACGCTCAGTGATCACGGGTTCAACTTTCAAGACCGTTCTCCCGCGTGGCGCTAAATCGATAATCAAATCATAGCGTTGTAAGCGTAGATCACTTTCGTAATCCTCAGTAAACAGTGGGTGCACTTCCAAAGCGATATTCGGCGCTAACTCGTGAATCTGCTTCATCAACTGTGGCAGTAACTCGTAGCTTAAAATCGACACGCAAGCGATAGAGAAAATGCGATTGGAAACTTTAGGATCAAACTCAACCGATGCCGACAGTGTCGAGGTAAAGTTCTTTATCGCTGCAACCATAGCCGGATAAATATCGACAGCAAACGATGTTGGTTCAACACCAGAAGAACTGCGGTGAAACAATGGTTCGTCGTAGATATCGCGCAATCTAGCTAGCGCTTTACTCACCGCGGGTTGGGTGATGTCTAAACGTGCCGCCGCCCGAGACAAATTACGCTCTTCGTAGATGGCGATAAAAATGGGGATGAGATTAAGATCGGTCGGTTTCATGCTATTAAATTTTTCGAAAATCACTTTTTCTATTTTAATCTAACAGCATGATAGTTAACGTAGCTAAGTACAAGAAATGGGCGGTACGACCTGTTTTAATGAGTTTTAACTCAATTTTGACGTACTCCATTCACCGCATAAGTGGGCTGCTAACGTGCAGGCCAAAGCTTACATTAAGATTTGCCTAAATATGGGGTAAGAAACTCGCTGACTTCCTTGCCGCATAAACCAATTTCTACCTCAATACCGGCTTGTTTTAGAATCTCGATACCTCGACCACTGTTGCGCGGATCTGGATCCAACATGGCTACGACGACTTTGCCAATACCGGATTTCACTAATGTCACCGCGCAAGCTGGCGTGCGACCTACAAACGAACACGGTTCGAGCGTAACGTATGCCGTCACCGATTCTAACGAGCCTTGATATGCATTCAGCGCTTCTACTTCCGCGTGGTTGCCACCAATAGCTTGAGTATGACCTTCTGAAACGATTTGATTGTCTTTCACTAACACGCAGCCAACCGGCGGGTTGGGTTGACATTCAGGAAGCGCATTTTTGGACACTTCCAATGCGCGGCGCATAAACTCTTGGCTCATTTGAACTCTATTCTCTAATAAAAACGAGGCGCTATATTAGCGCCCCGTTTTATTCATTGCCATCTCTTCCAATGACTTTGTCCAGTTCTGGTAACGCTCGCGGTATACGGAATTTAAAGCGTTGTTGTTTGGTCTGGATCTTGCGCCACATCGACTTCATTAAATGAGCGCTATTTTCACCATTTTGCATTCGCGACGCACTTTTTTGCCACGATTCACTCGAATCGGCTTTGGTCATTTCCAGCTCTGCCGTATTTAAACGCAATTGTTTGTACAATACGGTCCTTGCTTCAGACCAACGTTTAGCCTTTAACAAACGGTGGAACGTCAACCATGCTGGTGTCGGTTTGTTGCGGTAGTAACGTTTAATGGCTACCAATGAAACAGTCACAAAACCCAGAAATACAAGCGTGGATACAATCCATGCAAAGTACGTTTTGATGAAGGATTTCAACGTGTGCTTCGCGGCAAATGTTTTGCCCTCTAACACCACCGTTTCCACTTGTTGAGTCTTACTATTCCACCAACGGAACTCATAATCTGGCAGGGTTAATTCACCACCTTGTTGAATCACGTACACGCTCTCTTCTGTGCGTGTTGACTGGTAATCACCACGAGTTTGCGTATCCGTAAGACGGTGCGGTTGAGGATACGCTTGGTAACGGGTTGTTGATTCTCCTTTCAGCAAGTCTGGTAACAACACAGATAGTGAATCTTGAGCTGAAATGGTGATTTTACGCGTGATTGCATCCCCAACTTTGAGTGTCTCAGTGGAGGTTTCCCACTCTTGTTTTACGTCTACGTGCGTTGCAGAAAACCAAGGCGTGTCAGCGCTCAACAATCCCGATGGCAAGACAGTTTTGAACTTAATCGGCTGCGTGTATAGTGTGCCAGACACCTTCTCGCCGTCCGGTGCTGACACCTGAACGCCCACAGCGACAGGTGGAATCACAAAATCACCAGATGCTTGTGGATACAAAGTCACTTCCCAGCGTTGACGCGACCAAGTTTGTCCGCCCTTGTGCTCCGTGAAGTTAGTGGCTAACTGATTACGCTGTTTGGCGATAACATTGGGCATTTCAATACTGCCAATTCGCGTCCCACCCGTAAACCAGCGCGGCGTTGCCACTTCGATGGTTAAAATGACTTGCTCGTTGACACTAAAACTTGGCGTTTTACGCTTTTCTCCAGCCGTTGGTTGTTGACCAACCCACGCTTGCAACTCAACACCATGATTGCGTTGAAGATCGTAAATGTCCTGAGCGAAAACGTGACGACTTACGAACAGACTCAAACAAACCACTAACCATGCCACTATCCTTGCAGGAAGTGCAAAAGAGGTAACGCGATGGACATTCATCATCATTGGGCCGCCTCCTCTGTATTGTTTTCCGTTGTCGTAGTTGAGCTACCCGTTGTTGGCGAGCGTAATTGAATTTGAAATTTAGCGCGTAAGAAATACTTCGGATCCGCTTCGATTCGCTTTAGCCACTTATCGGCTAATTCTTGGCTACCTAAGATGTCGTCTGCGCTTAACGTCTCTTTAATCATCAACTCTGCTGACGTTTGTTCATCCGCTCCTTCTGCGGTTTGAGGGTTGTCGCCTAGCTCGGTTGACGCCTCTTGCTCTGTTCCGGCTTGACTTTCACTCATCTGATTTATCTCATCGACGATGCCAGCAATCACTTTCAAGTTGTGCTCAACATCAGGTTTTAACGACTCGCTCAACGTTGGCTTGCTGGCTAAGGATTTTAACAAGTCGCGAGCAGCCAAATATTCACGTTGGCGCGCCAATGCGCTCGCCGCATTGTAAAGACCGTAATCTCGAACCTCTTCGGACGGGTCGTTTTGCATTTCCAAAAACGCACTGTGCGCGAGCTCAAACTCGCTAGCATAGTAGTACGCCGTGCCTTTGCGTAATGGATCGACAAAGTGTTTCGCAGCTTCTAAATACGCTTGTTGGTTGAACAAACGCTGTCCTTGTTGGTCTGGCGTCAGCCACAAATCCCACCACCATTGCGCCACCTTGTCGAAGGTCGTCACTTTTTGCACAACTTGTGGCTGTTCGGCTTTAACAGAAATGTTCTCCGCCATTGCACTGGTCGGCATCAACAGTGTACCGCTCACCATTGCAATCACGCACCACTGCACTAACCACCCTTTTCTAAACCACAGCATCATGATGAACGCGATTGGGAACAGCAGTTGATAACCCATGTCTTTCCAAGGCATTGAAGATTCGCCATTAAGCTGCATATTGCGCTCAACATATCGATTCAGTTGTTCGATATCACTGTTATCGACCGTCACTTCCACCAATCGACCGTTGGTCTGGCTGGCCAGTTTTTGCAGAGAATCCAAATCCATCGGGTTGTTACTCACGATGTCTGTATTCCCCGCAGCAAGAATTAACAGTTGATAAGGTTTGCCTGCAAAATACGCTTGGTATTGCTTAATCGTGGCCGGGTTCACGCCGTCGCTCACCAACAAAACGGTGGAGCCTGGTTGACCTTGCAATTGTTGATCAATTAACGGCAAGGCTTTTTCAGCAAGCTTACCTTGCACGGGCATGATTTCTGGCGTAATGGCCGCCAAGAATGGGTCAAATACTTTGCTGTCTTGAGTCACAGGCATCGCCACATGAGCACTGCCCGCAAACACGACTAAACCCGTTTTTCCGCCTTTTCGAGCGGCTAATAAATCGCGTACTTTCTGTTTGGAACGCTCAAGGCGGCTTGGTGGGAGATCTTTTTGCAGCATCGAGTCGCTATTATCAAGCACCACAAGCAGAGAGGCTTTATCTTCACCAAAGGGAGAAGATTCACGTTGCCATGTTGGGCCAGCACAAATCACAATGGCGATTAGCACAATCAGCATCAAGATCTTAAGCGGCAGTTGCTTGCGCCAACCTCGCTCGCCTATCGTCAAAGCATTGCGTAAATGTTCGGGCAGAATATCCTTCCAGCTTGGTTTGCTTTCTTCTCGCCAGCGCAACCACACCAAGAAAAACATAGGGATCAAAGCCAGTAACCACAGCGGTCGGATAAAATGAAACTGCGTAAAGAATTGCGTCCAACTAAGAGAATCAAACATCGCTCTCTCCTAATGATGATCGTGTTGCAGCCCTTCTTTTGAGTGTCGCGACGCTGAACGCGAGTAAATGCATGATGACCACTAACGCCATCAAGTAATGGTGAAGACTTTGTTTTGGGCGGTATGTGGTGCTTTCGTAAAGTTGAGGTTCCAGTTTGCCAATCTCGTCGTAGGCAGCCGACAGTTCATCACGGTTGAGTGCTTCAAACGCTTCACCGCCGGATTCTTTTGCAATGCGATGAATCGTGTCCATATCCAACGCGGTTTCACCTATCGTTTCCGGATCACCCATCGCAATCACGTGCACTCGCACGCCTTTGGCTTTCGCAACTTTCGCCGCATCAATCGGTTCGACAAAGCTGCCCGTGTCGTTACCATCGGTTAATACAATCGCGACTTTTTCACGGTTTTGAGCTTGTTCTAAAGCACCACGCGACTTATCGCTTTGCTCAAAAACTTTAATCGCTAAGCCAATCGCATCACCAAGATGGGTACTCTGCCCTGCCATCGCCACATCGGTTTGGTTAAGCAGTTCGAGCCACACTTTTTGGTCTGCGGTAAATGGCGTTTGTACAAAAGCGGCATCACCAAAAAGTACCAAGCCTAATCGGTCACCTTTACGAGACTGAACAAACTCCGTCAGCACTTCTTTCGCCGCATCCAGGCGAGAAATTTTTTCGCCCGTACGAGAGGTGAAATCAGGCTCAGCCATGGAACCCGAAAGATCCACCACCACCATCACATCGCGCCCTAAACTCTCGCGAACTTGAGGCTCGCCTAACACGGTGGGTTTGGCCATCGCACACACCACCAAAAGCCATGAGAGAATTAACGTTGCTCGTTGCCACCAGCTTGGGGTTAACTGACTTGCACCTTCTGATGGCGTCTCGCCAATCGCTTCCACCAACTGACTAAAAAACGGCACTTTGATCGCCATTTGCTTAGTGCGATATGCAGGCACCAAGTAGTACACCACCAATGGCAGCGGCAAAATCAGAAACCACATTGGGTGAGCAAATTCAAAACCAGACAAACCAGTTAGCGATGCAAGAAGATCATTCATGTTGACCGCCCTGATTTGCTTTGCGTTTCAATAATGGAGATTTCTTTGCCGCGCTTTTTTTAGCATCACAACGGTGTTCACTCACCCAGTTTTTCGCACGAGCAATAAGCGTTACTCGCTCTTCGTTGGTTAGCATAACGCTTGGGTCAACAATACTTTGTAGCCAGCGCTTTGAAAGCTCATCGTTAAAGACCACTTGCGAGTTTGCTAGAGAATCTCCGGTTTGCGGATATAGCGCATCGAGCTTGCGCAAAAAGGCGGTATCAAACAATTTCGCGTTACGGCTATCAACATGAATCAACACAATTTTAAGCACAGAGAACAATGCTTTAGGCATGCCTTTGTCGCTCGGTTTGATTTGCGAAATCGTCAACAGAGCTTCTTTTCGGTAGCGGTTACACCACCACTGTTGAGTCAAACGATACGCGACATACACCAGTGTAATGAGCGCAACCGCAGCTAAAATTTTCCAGCCAATAGTTTGCGGATACCAACTCACGCTTGGTGGCACGGCCACATCATGTAGCTCTCTGAGTATGTAGGTACTCGGAGGCGTAGGAAGACCACTCATTTAACGCCCCCCTACCAGTTTTTGAAATTGTTTAATGTGCTCGCCTGTCGTATCGAGTTCGATGTGCGGAAGGTGTTTCATCGCCATAAGTTGAGAGAGTGATTGACGCTGTAAGCTAGTTCGAGCCTCAAGCTTTGCGCTCGCGGCTTCTACCTTTGCTTTGCTGTCTAAATTGAGTTGATACTGCCCATCACCAACCACCCATTTCGATTTTGCCAAATCGTCTGGTAGCGCTTGTTCTAATGGGTCACTGACCATCACTGCGAGAACATCGTTGTGCTGTTGTAGCTGTTTAAGGTGATCAAGGTGGTGCTCCTCGCAGTCGCTCCAGTCGCTGATAAAAATCAATGTGGATTGTTTGAGCTTCATGCGTTTAATGAGCTCAATCCATTGACTGAACGTCACTTTTTCGGAATTGCGGGAGTCCACATTGAGCGATTGATTGGCTTTAGCGAGACGCTTAAGTTGAGCCAGAAGATCGTTTTGCGAACGCTGCGCCTTGCTGTGAAACAGCGCCTGTTGGGATGCGATGACAAAACCAACTCGGTCGCCATCTTTTAACACACGCCACCCGCACATGGCCGCGATTTCTGCCGCGACAACCGATTTCATTACTTGCGTCGAAGCAAAAAACATTGCGCTGCGCTGGTCGACACACACGATCACGTTGCGATCTTTTTCTTCGGTGTAGCTGCGCACGTGCGGCTTGCCTGTGCGCATCGTGACTTTCCAATCCAGGTTACGAATGTCGTCACCCAATTGATAATGGCGCAGCTCTTCGAAGTTCAATCCACGACCGCGAAACAGCGAATTGTGGCGGCCTGAGAGTACGCTGCCCGCTTTTAGATGAGGAAGTAAACTGAATGATTCTGCTTGTGCTTGCAAACGTACTAAACGAGCGTAATCGCAGTACAAACGGGGATCCATCCCCTGTGATTTTGGCGCAAGAGTTGGCTTAGCCATAATGCCTCCCGCTTATCCAATTTCTACACAATCTAGCAGCTCTTGCACGACGCGTTGGTGATCGACTCCGTCTGCTAGTGCATCGTAGGTCAAAGAAAAACGGTGGCCCAGTACGGACGGAACCATGGCTCGCACATCGTCAGGAGTGACATGGTCACGTCCTTGCATCCACGCATACGCACGAGCGCATTTGTCTAGTGCGATGGAGGCACGGGGACTAGAGCCAATCTCAATCCATTTTGCTAAGTTTGAATCGGCATAACGCTCTGGCTTACGAGTCGCCATCACCAACGCGACAATGTAGTTCTCCACTAGGTCTGATACCACGATGTTTGGTAACTGACGGCGCGCTTCTAGCACCACGTCTGGCTCGATGTGTTTTGGCGTAATAATTTCGCTGCTGGTTTCCGCACCTAATTCTTCACTGCGCACCAAACGGATGATGTCACGTTCAGCGTCGTCTTCTGGGTAATCGACGGTAACCTTCATGATAAAACGGTCCATTTGCGCTTCTGGCAGCGGGTACGTGCCCTCTTGTTCTACTGGGTTTTGCGTTGCAAGCACCATAAACAAGTCTGGCAATACGTGAGTTTTATCGCCTACCGTGATTGTGCCTTCAGCCATGGCTTCAAGCAGTGCGGCTTGTACTTTGGCTGGCGCACGGTTGACCTCATCGGCAAGCACTATGCTGTTAAAAATTGGCCCTGGTTGAAAATGAAGTTGCGGCTTGCCATCCAACTCTTGATAAACCTCGGTTCCCGTCACGTCCGATGGCAAAAGATCTGGCGTAAACTGAATTCGACCAAAACTGGTGTTTAACAAGTTGGCCAACGATTTTACAGAACGTGTTTTTGCCGTTCCCGGCAAACCCTCTAGAAGAATGTGCCCGTTCGTTAATAACCCGATGACTAAAGCTCGAACCACGTGGCTTTGTCCAATGACGCTTTTTTCTGTTTGTTCGATGAGTTCTTTTATCGCTTGTTGTGCGTGGTTCATAGGGTACCTTTTCAGTGGTTTAAGCCGTCTTTTCAATAGTTAAGTATAAGAACAAATGAAATAACTTAAGGTTATATTCACTATGTTATCTTTGCGGTTCTTCAGATTGGAGAAGCTGTGCAAGACCAACCAACATCGGTAACGCATAATCAAAGAACATTTTGATTCCCGAACACAGATAGTTTAGTCCAGCCTCGCCATTCGGCGTTTTGATCAGACGGTTTTTCGGACACTCGCCCCAGCAATAAGGCAAGTAGGGACACTGCTTACAATACGTCGGCAAAGATTCGCGCTTTGCCATGCCAAAGGTATATTGTCGAGTAGAGAAGGCCATGTCATTCAATGAGTGTTCATGAATGTTGGCGAGTTTGTATTCTGGGTATACATAGTGGTCGCAACTGAACACGTCGCCATTGTGCTCAATCGCCAAGCCTTTTCCACAAAACTCAGCCGTCACGCAAAGCTGAGACGGTTTCCCCATTACTTGCGCTACCGCGGTTTCAAACAGGTTAACCAGTACACGGCCAAGATCGTTATTCACCCACTCTTCAAAGGTCGCCATTAAAAAGCGTCCCCAGTCTTCAGGATCGACCGACCAATCCGTCACAACAGACATTGGATGACCCGGTTTCGCCAGATCACTGCCTTTGGTTGGGATCATCTGTTCGTTCCAAAACTGCGGTGCGGTTGTTTGGAAGTCGTTCGCTTCAACCACTGGTGCAAACTGAATGTATGTCACACCCAATTCTTGGGTTAAAAATCGATACACTTCGAGCGGGTATTTCGCATTGTGTCGATTCACCGTCACCAACGCGTTGAATTTCACGCCATGCGCTTTGAGCTTATCTACCGCTTTCATCACCAGATCAAACGTCGGCTTACCGCTGCGTGTTTTGCGATATTTGTCGTGCAGCTCTCGTGGCCCATCAATCGACAAGCCAACTAGGAAGTTGTGCTCTTTTAAAAACGTACACCACTCATCGTTCAGCAAAATGCCGTTGGTCTGAAGGTCGTTTTCAATGCGAACGCCTTTCGGCTGATGTTTCTTTTGCAAAGCTACGACATTGCGGAAATAGTCCAGCCCAAGCAGCGTTGGCTCCCCACCCTGCCATGAGAATACAATTTCTTCGCCATCCTGACTTTCGATGTAGCTTTTCACGAACGCTTCCAATGTTGCGTCGTCCATTTTTGGCTGCTTTTCTTGGTGCAGTAGATTTTCTTTATGCAGATAAAAGCAGTACTGACAATCGATGTTGCATTTTGCTCCGCCCGGCTTTGCCATCACATGGAATCGACGGTCATACGCGCCCGAAACTGGTGCTTTAGAAGCCGTTTTAAGAGGAACAATAGACATGGTAGTAGAATGGCGAGGGGAAATCTTACTCATACGTTTCTCACTATTAAATATACCCAAATAACCTCGTAAGCGTAGTGCAGTAAACGGGAAGCTATTTGGGTATATAGCGCTCCGAAGAGCGCTATGGATTATCGATGTTTTTTATTACTTAGAAGACTTAGGTACGAATGAACCTGCTTCCATGCGAGGTGGGAACTCTTTAAACGTACCCATTACCTCTTTCACTTTCTCTACCGCTGGCATCATTAGGAATGAACGCTCGTACATCCAACGAGAGTAGCCCATACCTTGGTCACCACGTTCGAATGGGTCGATGCTCAAGTCGAAGATCAATGGAACACGAAGTTTAGTGAATGGTTTACGCCATACATCCATACCCGTTTCATTTTCTTGGATCATGAAGTGGTATTTGTATTTACCGTAACGTAGTGCAAGCAAGTCACCATCATCACTCCAGTAAACGAATTCGTTACGAGCAGACTTGTCAGTTTTACCTGTTAGGTACGGCAATTGGTTGTAACCATCTAGATGAACTTTGTAGTTCATCTTGCCAACGTTCTTACCTTTCAGTAGCTCGTCTTTAACTTTAGTGTCACCTGCTGCTGCAACCAATGTTGGGAAGAAGTCTTCAAGAGACATCATGCCGTTAAAGGTTTCGCCAGCTTTGATGTGACCAGGCCATTTGATAAGAGCAGGAACACGGAAGCTACCTTCCCAACCTGTATTCTTCTCACTACGGAATGGCGTCATACCTGCGTCTGGCCATAGGTCAACCATCGGGCCGTTGTCTGTGGTGTAAACGATGATTGTGTTGTCATCAACACCAAGATCTTTCACTTTTTTAAGTAGTTCGCCGATTTGGTCATCGTGCTGTTTCACACCGTCAGCGTAGAAACCAGCACCAGTTTTACCTTGGTACTCTTCAGGAACGTGCGTGAAGTTGTGCATGCGAGTGGTGTTAAACCAAACGAAGAATGGCTTGTCTGCCTTAACTTGCTTGTCGATAAACGTTTCAGCCGCTTCTAGGAACTCACCGTCTACTGTTTCCATACGTTTGCGAGTTAGAGGGCCGGTATCTTCAATTTTGCCGTCAGCGTAAGAATGGATAACGCCGCGAGGGCCAAATTTCTTCTTGAACTCTGGATCTTTAGGGTAATCCACGTTCTCTGGCTCTTCTTCCGCGTTCAAGTGGTATAGGTTGCCGAAGAATTCATCAAAACCGTGGTTGGTCGGAAGGTGCTCGTCTCGGTCACCTAAATGGTTCTTACCAAATTGTCCGGTTGCGTAACCCATTTGCTTAAGCACGGTTGCAATCGTTGGATCTTTTTCCGAGATACCTTCCGGAGCGCCTGGTAAGCCCACTTTTGATAGACCAGTACGTTTTGGCATTTGACCTGTGATGAATGCAGAACGGCCTGCTGTCGAACTTTGCTGTGCGTAGAAGTTAGTGAACTTCGCACCTTCTTTAGCAATGCTATCGATGTTTGGCGTGTTGTACGCCATCATGCCTTGGTTGTAGGTACTAAGGTTCCAGTAACCAACATCATCACCAAAGATGACAAGAATGTTGGGTTTGTCCGCTGCGTGTGCAACTGCAGATGCAGCGCCTAATGCTAACGTACATGCGTTAAGTACGAGTTTTTTACTGCTCGTTTTGGTCGCATTTTTCATATTATCTCCAAGAGTTCGCTAGTGCGTAAAAAATGGTATTCGCTTTTCAATACCATTGTTGATATAAGATAAAGCACTAATTTCAGGCGATAAATGCAGTCAAAATTAATTAACCTATAAATTAAATTTATGAGTAACGTTATGGACTTGAATTTGATCCAAACTTTTCTTGTTGTCGCGGAGTTCCAATCTTATACAAAAGCCGCGGAACAATTGGGGCTTACGCAACCTGCTGTGAGCGCTGCAATAAAGCGTTTAGAGCAAGTCGTAGATAAGCAATTATTTGTGAAAAAAGGACGGGGAATTACGCTGACATCCGCGGCGTATCAACTACTGCCTCAGTTCGAGCAAGCGGTGAGTATTATTGATAATGCTATCACGGAGAAGAAACACTTTGAGGTGTACTGTTCCGAGATTCTACTGCACATTATGGACCCAATAAAAAATACAATTTTTTACGAATCACCTCCCGAAAAACACATCTTATTTGAGCTTTTAAGACAACAAAAAGCAGATCTTGTAATTGATACAGTGATCACAAAAGATGCGGCGTTTGTCATGGAGGAGGCATATGAAGAAAAAGCCGTCATCATTTGTCGAGAGCAACATCCTCGAATCCAAGGCTCTTTGAGTAAAGAGCAATTTTATGATGAAACTCACTGTTTGTTTTCAGGTAAATGGAACAACATGTCGGGTTTTGAGCAACTCGCTCATGAAACCATTCTAGAAAGGAAAGTCGAACTCGTTACATCTTCGATCGCTGGTATGGCGTTGTACGTCGCACAACGAGATTGTTTAGGTCTAGTGTCTCAATCTTTTGCAAACAAATGGAGCAAAGCCCTTAAGCTTCAAATTCTGCCTTGCCCCATTTCTATACGCACTGTCCCTTACAAGTTTGTTTACCATAAGCGCGAATTAAACAACCCTGCTCATATTGTACTTCGCGAGAAGATCAAAACGCACCTAACCGCTGCGCATTACGAACCTATTTCTCTGTAGTCACGGTCGCTTTGAGCTGTTGAATAACTTCCTCAGGAGCATGTGCACCAAGCTGCTTGGTGCACTGTTCAAAGGCAAATGCAACGCCGCCTTGTCGATAGTTTCTCGCCAACACTTCGCACTGGGCATAAAGATGCCGTGGGTCGCCACCAACGTCAAACGCCTTGTTTAACGCCTTACTCGCTTCTAATACGTCGGATTTCTCCAACGCTAAACCGTACACATACCAATACTGAGCGTTATCTTTCGCGCTTTCTGCTGCCTGTTTTAAATACTGATTAGCTTGTTTGCTGTTGCCTTGTCTTAACAGCGCAAGCCCTGCACTGTAAGGCAGCGAACTTGATTTCGGCTGCGCTTTCATTCCCGCACGCAGAATTTGTACCGCTTTGGCTTCATCACCTTGTCGGCGATACATGTCCGCTAAATTGACGTAGCTATTTTCGAAATAAGGTTCGATGTCGATAGCTTGTTGATACAGTTCGATCGCTTTATTAGCCTCTCCCAAACTGCGATATACATTGGCTAAGTTAGTTCGCCCAAATCCGCGATCGGCATTAAAGCGTTGAATGTCCATGTATTCATCTAACGGTTTTTGAATGCGCTCTCTTTGTAGCGGATTCATTTCCCCATAATGACTGACTAGCGCAGCCGCCGCTTCGGTTCGCACCGACAACACCGGGTCACTCAGCAACGGCTGTAAAATCTGCCAACGGTCACTAAAGTCATACCCTGCCGAGCCAGCAACAGCACCCAGTCGAATCATCTCGTTCTCATGTTTCACGGCGCGCGCAAGCGCAACCAACGTATTCTGGCCAGTATTGCCTGCCATTCGCTCTAAAGCCGATGCGCGAATGATGTCACTGATAGAAGAATCTTGAGCCGTATAAGCCAAGGCATCTGAACCACCTCGGTGACCTATCGCGTCTGCATAAAATGCGACCGAAAAGTGCTGAGTGTTGCGATACTTTGATTTTGGGAACCATTGACCAATCTGATCATCGGCCCACTTCGCATCTTTATCATCATGACAAGCAGTACAAACATTGGGCGTATTAATATGCTTGCTTAAATCTGGGCGCGGAACGTGCCAACTGTGGTCTCTGCGCGGGTCTACCTGCATATAGGTCGTCTCCGGCATGTGACACGTTGTGCATTTTGATGCTTCGGTGTTCGCTTGATGAAAGGTGTGGTTTTCTGGCAGATAATCTGACGCTACATGGCATTGCGCACATACTGCTTCTTCTGGGATTTTGAGTTGGGCGGTATGTGGATCGTGACAATTTGTGCACGTTACGCCTTTCTCTGCCATGGCCGATTGCAAAAACGAGCCGTAGACATAGTCCTCATCGTAAATTTGGCCATCGTGATAATAGAGCTCAGAGGTAATTAAACTCAGACGGTACTTATCAAGAAACGTGCCTTTGACGTGATCCGCTTCTTCATTCAACTGGGTACGTCGACTGTGGCACTGAGCGCAAGTTTGAACTTGGTTGGTTGGCACAATGTCTTTTGGCTGAAGCGTACTGTGCCCTTCTTTGTAGACCCACTCTTTGACTGCGGCTGAAAGATCGCGAGAAAAACCATAATGATTCGCGGTGGCAATTGGCATTCCATTTTGCTTGGCCTGTTTCGCCATTTGCACATGCAGACTTGCCGGGCCATGACACGCTTCGCAGCTGACATTGATTTCCGACCACGTTGTTTGATACGTATTGCTTTGAGCGTCGTAGTTTTTCTTCAAGTTGGTCGAGTGGCAATCAGCGCACATGAAGTTCCAGTTTTGCCCTGTATTGGTCCAGTAAAACTCATCGGTTGTGGTCGTGTCTGGATATAAATGAAACCAACGTTGCCCGCCTTGTTCCACACTTCTCGAGTCCCAAGCAAAAGGAATCAGTTGTATGCGTCCATCATCAAATTCCACCATGTACTGTTGTAATGGCACCCAACCAAACGTATAGCTGATTTTGTAATCGTGCCACTGTCCATCTGGCCCTTGGATGTTGACCCAATATTCATCGCCTTTGCGATAAAAACGGTTTGCCTTGTCCTGATGTTCAACGGCTTGATTGTCGAAGTTACCCAGTACGGATTCTGAATCAGCATGGCGCATCGCCATATCATGGTGCGAGCCTTGCCACGCTTCCACTTCGACTTGGTGACAATCGATGCACGTTTCATTACCAATAAACTGAGCTTGAACAACTTCTGGTGGAGTTTGGGCGTTTTGCTGCCCAAACAGAGAAAAACTGACGAGCATAGCAAGGCTCACTATTGCCTGCTTCCAACTTGCCCACTGAGTCATAACGATCCTTGTTATTCTAATTTTGTTCTTCATCAACTGTAGGATGACTTTTTCTTTTTGGACAAGTAATTACATGAGTTTTAAGAAAAACTTAAACAGTGCGCAAAAAAAGAGGCTCCTCAGAGCCTCTCGATTTGGAGTTTTGATCGTGCAACAAACCTACTTGTTCGGGTTCTCTTGCAGTTTCTCCATCACTTGATCAAGCGAGAAACTTGCGGCTTTTTGCCTTGGCGGGAACTCTTTGAAGGTTTCTAGGAATCGACCAACATACGTTTGTGCTGGCACCAACATGTAGGCGCGATCAAGCATCCAATCGTAGTACGTGTTGGAGGTAACATCCGCAACTTCATAAGGGTCCATGCGCAAGTTGAAGATCTTCGGCAGACGTAATTTGGTGAATGGTTCAGCCCAAATACGCAACGTACCTTTGGCACGTTGTTCCATGAAGACCAGTTTCCACTTGTTGTAACGAAGCGCAGTTAAATCGCCATCGTCCGAGAAGTAGAAAATCTCTTCACGCGGTGCTTTCTCTTCTTTACCAGTGAGGTATGGCAGGAAGTTATAACCGTCTAGGTGAACTTTGAATTTCTTATCACCCGCGCTGTAGCCTTTGAGCAGTTTCTCTTTGATTTTGTCGTCACCAGCGGCGGCTACAAATGTAGGCATCCAGTCCATGTGGTGCATGATGTCATTCGAGACAGAACCCGCTTTAATTTTACCTGGCCAACGTACCATTGCAGGAACACGGTACGCACCTTCCCAGTTGGTATTTTTCTCGCCACGGAATGGCGTTGTACCCGCATCTGGCCACGAGTTCATGTGTGGGCCATTATCGGTTGAGTAGAAGACAATGGTGTTGTCTTTAATGCCTAAGTCATCCACTTTTTTCAGCAGCTGACCAACATGGTTGTCGTGCTCTACCATACCATCAGCATAAGTACTGATGCCGGTTTTGCCTTGGTTATCTGGCTTCACGTGAGTACGGAAGTGCATGCGGGTTGCGTTCCACCAAACGAAGAATGGTTTTTTCGCTTTCACGGCACGATCCATGAAGTCGAGTGCCGCATCTAACGTCTCTTCGTCCACAGTTTCCATACGCTTACGAGTCAGAGGCCCTGTATCTTCAATTTTGCCGTCAGCGTACGAACGAATCACACCGCGTGGGCCAAACTTCTTACGGAACTCAGGATCTTTAGGGTAATCGACGTTCTCCGGTTCTTCCTCGGCGTTCAGGTGGTAAAGGTTGCCAAAAAATTCATCGAAGCCGTGGTTAGTAGGAAGATGTTCGTCTTTATCCCCTAAGTGGTTTTTACCAAACTGACCAGTCATGTAACCCATTGGTTTAAGCATTTCCGCAATAGTTGCGTCTTCCGCTTTCAAACCTAGGTCAGCACCAGGAAGCCCGACTTTACTTAAACCCGTTCTGAGCACAGTCTGGCCGGTAATAAAGGTGGAGCGACCTGCAGTACATGATTGTTCACCGTAGTAATCTGTGAACATCATGCCCTCTTTCGCGATGCTGTCGATGTTTGGTGTTTTGTATCCCATCAAGCCAAAGGTGTACGCACTGAGATTGGACTGGCCAATATCATCACCCCAGATGACGAGAATGTTAGGTTTTTCTGCCGCGATACTGCTGCTTGTCGCGCCAATTAAAGCCGCGGCAAGAATCGCTAATCGGCGTTTAACGCCATATTTCGCTGTCATATAAACCTCTGTGTGTATTAGAAAAGTGCTTCCTGCAACAGAATGTATAGTTCACAACCTCCGGATTTGCGAATATTCAAAATGAGAATAAAGGCAATGGGGTTTAATAATTTCCGCGAACATGTTCACACGGCGACAACAAAGATCTGAAGGCGTTTAGATAAGAGAAGATTCGCTAACACAAGGAATGGCAGGAAGAGATAACAAAGGATTAGAGGATTGCGAAATAGATAAAATAAAAAACGGTTCGCGCCGACAACCAAGATAGATCATCACTGCGAACCGTTTGGGGTTCAAATACGCTTAGGATTAACCTTTCGCTTGTTGAACTTTACTTAGGTTCTTCATTTGTTCCATCACTTTATCAACCGAGAAGCTTGGGATCTCTTGACGTGGTGGGAACTCTTTAAATGATTTCAGAACTTTCGCTACTTTCGCTTGAGCAGGAACAAGCAAGAATATGTGGTTGAACTGCCATGTTTCGTAACCGAAGCCTTGGTCACCCTTCTCTAGTGGGTCAACTTTAAGGTCGAAGATCATTGGTAGACGTAGGTTTGTGAACTCTTTCGTCCAAACATCCCAACCTTCATGCTCTTGGATCTTGAAGTGAAGCTTGAAGCGCTTGTCACGCATTGCTAGCAAATCGCCATCGTCTGACCAGTAGAAGAACTCATCACGAGCAGACTCTTTGTCTTTACCCATCAAGTAATTCATTTGGTTGTAACCATCTAAATGGTTTTTGTATGTGCGATCAGCAGACGATGATTTGTAACCTTTCAGCAAGTCTTGCTTGATGGTGTTGTTACCCGCCGCAGAAAGCAGTGTTGGGAACCAGTCTTCACCCGCAAAAATGTCGTTTAATTTCGTATTTGGTGCAATGTGTCCAGGCCAACGAACCATTGCTGGCACGCGGAAGCCTCCTTCCCAACCAGTGTTTTTCTCACCACGGAAAGGACCAAATGCCGCATCAGGCCAGGTCGCGTTCATCGGGCCATTATCGGTGGTGTAAATCACGATGGTGTTGTCGGCAACTTTCAGATCATCCAGTTTATCTAGCAACTCACCAACCATGTTGTCGTGCTCTACCATACCATCTGCGTATTCACCCAAACCTGTTGTACGGTTTTCTTCTTTCACATGCGTCCAAACGTGCATGCGCGTTGCGTTGTACCACAAGAAGAACGGCTTGTTCGCTTTAACCTGACGCTCCATGAAGTTCATTGCCGCGTCTAGCGTTTCTTGGTCGACCGTTTCCATGCGCTTACGTGTCAAAGGACCCGTATCTTCAATTTTGCCATCGGCATAAGAATGGATTACACCACGTGGGCCAAAGTTTTTGCGGAACGCAGGATCTTTCGGGTAATCAGGGTTTTCAGGCTCTTCTTCCGCGTTCAAGTGGTAAAGGTTACCCATGAACTCATCAAAACCGTGGTTTGTTGGCAACATTTCATCTTTGTCACCAAGGTGGTTTTTACCAAATTGGCCTGTCGCGTAGCCCATATCTTTAAGTGCCGTCGCCATTGTAATGTCTTGCGGTTGAAGACCTTGTTCTGCACCCGGTAGGCCTACTTTCGTCAAACCGGTACGGATTGGCATTTGACCGGTAATGAAAGTACTACGACCCGCAGTACAAGATTGCTGCGCGTAGTACGCAGTGAAAAGCGCACCTTCTTGCGCAATTCTGTCGATGTTTGGTGTGTTGTAGCCAAGCATGCCTTGGTTGTAAGCAGAGATGTTACCGTAGCCGATGTCATCACCCATGATAACCAGCATGTTGGGTTTAGAAGCTGCTTGTGCGGCAATCGGAGCTGCCGTTGCAAGCATCGTGAGTACTAGAGTATTTTTGCGAAAGTTCACGTTTTTTATTCCTTCACGTTAAAAACTTCCTTTATGGTATGCCTGCTGAAAAAACGATTGAAGTTATACAAGATATAACAAATCTCATCTCAACTGGCATAGCATTGCAATAACAGGCCGGACAATGAGCACATTTGCTGACCACTTGTCTTCATCGATTTGAATATCTTCTTTATATATTGCATTGATTTTTGATTGGCCATTAATGATAATGGTTCGCAATTTCATTATTAATCTGGATATCAACGTGAGCGATCAAGCAACCTTGTCAGTTTTGCCAACCTTAACGTCTGATAGCCAAGATTGTGGTCACTCTTCTTCAGCAAATCATGTACTTACGCTCGATAAGTACACGCAGTCTGTTACGATTCAAAGCCAACCAAAGAAGACGGATATCCAACTCACGCCCATTCAGTTTGAACTGCTGCGCACGCTCATTCAGCATCAAGATAAAGTACTGACCAAACCTTTCCTCTATCAAACCGTTTTGCAACGTCCGTTCACTGAGCATGACCGAGCGCTGGATATGCACATCAGTCGAATGCGAAAACGCTTGATTGCCGAAGGCATGCCACCAGATCAAATTCAGACAATTCACCGTAAGGGTTATCTATTTAAATCCATAAATAGGTAAAGAAAGCGCGGCTATTTGTCTCGATTTTTGGTATTTCGTCACTTATTTTGCTTTAATTAATGAAAATTCAATTTACTCAAAATAACTCAATGAATTTGCGTCTAATTTTTATACTCTGCATTGCCAGTCTGTTTGCTGGTTGTGCTACTTATGCTGGCCTGAACTTTGACCAACTGTTCGGCCCTCAGTTGGTTCGTGAGCGTACTGCCAGCGTTGAAACGCCACAGGCAGATTTCTTCCAACGCGAGGTAAAACCTATCGTCGATAACCGCTGCGTGGTTTGCCACGCCTGCTACGATGCGCCATGTCAGCTAAAACTCTCATCGGTAGAAGGGATCGACCGCGGAGCATCGAAAGCATTGGTTTATGAAGGCACTCGCCTGACAGCTGCTGCGCCTACTCGCTTGTTTGAAGATGCAGAAACCACCCAAGAATGGCGCGACGCTGGCTTCCACCCTGTTTTGAATGAACGCGACCAAAGCATGGCAGCAAACCTTGAAGCTGGCCTTATCGCTCGTTTATTGCAACAGAAAGAGCGCCATCCCTTGCCAGACCAAGTGCAATTAGAAGGTTTTGATTTTTCGATTGATCGTGAGCAAACCTGCCCGACAATTGAAGAGTACGAACAGTACGAAAAAGACAACCCAAACTGGGGGATGCCATTTGGTATGCCGAATCTAACCAACAGCGAATACCACACGCTGATGACTTGGCTAGAAAACGGCGCGATCATGAATATGCACACGCCAATCAGTGACCAAGAGCAGGCGCAAATCAATCAATACGAAACACTGCTCAACCATTCAGACTTCAAGAACCAGTTGATGTCGCGTTATATTTACGAGCACTTGTTCCTGTCGCACCTGTACTTTTCTGAGTTGAGCGAAAAACCGCGCTTCTTTACCCTCGTTCGCTCCGCAACGCCACCAGGACAGCCAGTAAAACGCATTTCCACTCGCCGCCCTTACGACGATCCGGGCGTTGAACGCGTTTACTACCGAATCATTCCAGAACAAAGCACTATTGTTGACAAAACGCACATGCCATTTGCGCTCAACAAACAGCGCATCAGCAACTGGAAAAAGTGGTTTATTGAAGCGGATTACTCCGTTACTCAGCTACCTAGCTACGAGCCAGAAGTTGCAGCTAACCCGATGACGGCATTCATTGATATGCCAGTGAAGTCTCGCTTCAAATTCATGCTTGATAACGCGCAAAACACCATAATGGCGTACATTAAAGGCCCTGTTTGTCGTGGTCAGCTTGCACTTAACGTCATAAATGATCGCTTCTGGGTATTCTTCTTAGACCCAGACAAAGCTGACATTCCTGAGGTTAACGAGTTCTACCGTTCACAAGCAGATAACTTAAAACTGCCAGCCGAACAAGAAAGTAATACGCTTCCAGTCACAAACTGGGTTAAGTACGCACGCCAACAAGCGCGTTATCTTGAGGCGAAATCTGAGTTCACGAACAATTGGTTTAAGCATGGCGAAAACCTATCGACTGACGTCATTTGGGACGGTAACGGTACCAACCCAAATGCAGCATTAACAGTATTCCGTCATTTCGACAGTGCATCTGTAGTTCAAGGGTTGGTTGGCGAGCAGCCCAAAACAGTCTGGATCTTAGATTACGCTTTGCTGGAGCGTATTCACTACCTATTGGTAGCAGGGTTTGACGTATACGGTAACTTTGGTCACCAGTTGATGACGCGTATGTTCATGGACTTCTTACGTCTTGAAGGCGAGAGTAACTTTGTCACCTTGCTGCCTGCGGATATGCGTCACCAGCTTCAATCGAGCTGGTATCAAGATCAAAGCCCTCAGCTTAGTGACTTTTTGCAACGTAACGTGAAGCCTTTTAATCAACCGACCAGCGTTGTTTACAAAACGGACGATCCAAAAACCGAGCTACTGAACATGATGCGCAAACGCCTATCGCCAGTGCTGTTGCCGCGTTATGAGATTACCGATACTGCGCTTTCAGATAAAACGGAAAAAGAGCTAAAACGCATCGGTCAAGTGCGTGGTGAAGGGCTACAAACCGTCCCACAAATCACGATGCTGATGGTGCGTAGTAAGTCAGGTAAGGACGAACTGTTCACCCTAATTCACAACAATGCGCACACTAATATTTCGAGTTTGTTTGATGAAGAAAGCAACCGAGACTTCGCCAACGACGATATGACCATCGTGCGTGGTGTTGTCGGGAGCTACCCAGCAGCATTTTTCTCCCTTAAAGAAAACCAAGTAAAAGAATTTGTCGATCAGTTTAGCGCGATTCAAAACGAAGCCGATTACGTTAAGTTGTTGGATAATTTTGCGATTCGCCGTAGCTCGGAAAAATTCTGGCCGTTTAGCGATCGTATCCACAATTGGTACCGTACAAATCAACCGATCGAATTTGGATTACTTGACTATAATCGTTTTGAGAATCGATGATGATTTAAGGGGGTTCTCATGGGTATCCGAGACAACATTGCCGCTCTGGAGCAACAAATTTACGTTGCTTGTTCAGAGGGAGACTACGAGACGGTCAACATGCTTGAGCATCAACTCGAATACTTGCGTGGCAAAGTGGAACATCCATTAGATGATGACCCTTATGCCTTAGACACTCGATTCGAGTGGGAAGATGACATGACCAAATAGAAAAAACCTCCGGCATTTACCGGAGGTTTTTGTTTTTAGGTTTAGGTTTAGGTTTAAAAAGCAGAGCTTTACTCTGCCATCAGCTCATCAAGTGCATTAACTGACGCAGCGACTTGCTCGTCCAATAAACCTTGCTGAGCGTTGTATGTATCTAGCGGTTCAGCAGCAATCTCGATACTTTGGCAAGTGTTCATTAACGCAGTAAGACCTAAACTCCCCGCACTGCCTTTTAGTTTATGAGCGAGATTTTTCACTGCTAGGCTGTCATTTTTTTCTGCTGACACAACCAACTGTCCAAGTACATCCGCACTGGTATTTCTGAACAAGTCGATGATATGCAGCATTTTTTCTCTGCCTAAAATCTTCATGTCGGACTGGATCACGCTTGGATTAATGATGACCATTTCTGGTTCCTCTCGTTGTTGGTGGTCTTGTTCGACCTGATTTTCAATAGTTAGATTGGTATCGCTCGTTTCGTTCAGAGGTAAGCATTCTCCACTTTGCGGAAGCAGTAATTGTTTGCCATCCAGAACATCCTGAATCAACGTAGCAAGGGCTTCTTTCTCAACCGGTTTTGGCAAGTAACCATCAAAACCCGCTGCCAAGTAGCGTTCCACTTCTTCCGCAAAAACATGAGCAGACACCGCAATCATAGGTGTCGGTGACAGCGCTTTGTCACCTGACTTGTTACGTTCGATGCGTTTTAAGCGTTGAATCAAATCCGTGCCGTCGCAATCAGGTAAATTGATGTCAACAAGCGCGATGTCAAAATCTTGTTTATCAATGATTCGTTCAGCTTGCAGGCCATCTTCCGCCATCACAACTTGGTGCCCCATGCTCTGGAGGAAACCTTCCGCCACTACGCGGTTTACTTCATTGTCTTCGACCAACAGCACTTTGGCTTTCACCTTGCAGCGAGCGCTCGCCACAACACCGACTTCCACAGGCTCGCTTTCTTCAAGTGGGATGGAGAACCAGAAACGGCTGCCTTCGCCCTCTTCTGAGTCGACTTCTAGCACGCCGCCCATGGCTTCTACGATGCGTTTGCTGATCGCCAAACCAAGCCCTGTACCACCGATTTGGTTCAGACCACCTTCTGCTTGCGTGAAGGCATCAAACAGAGTTTCCTGATCTTTTTTCGAAATGCCGATACCTGTATCTGAGACTTCAAATAGCACTTGCGATTCGTCTTCTGGATTCAGGCTGACGTAAATATCAATTTCACCGTCCTCAGTGAATTTGATCGCGTTACCCACTAGATTGTTCAGCACTTGGCTAATGCGCGTTACATCCCCTTTCCAGTATCGGCTGACGTCACTTTCAATGTGGTAAGAGAACAATAGTTGTTTCTCTTGCGCTCGGCTGTTCATCAGTTGGAACGTGTCTTCAACCATTTGATGTAGATCGAAGCCCAAGCGGCGAATCTCAAGATGGCCGGCTTCAATTTTCGAGTAATCCAGAACGTCATTTAAGATGGCAAGCAAGGTTTTACCACTGCGGTTGATGATCTCCGCGTAACGCTTTTGAATTGGGTTTAAACCAGAATCCATTAACAAACGAGCAGTACCGAGCACGCCGTTCATCGGCGTTCGAATTTCATGGCTCATTGTCGCTAAGAAGGCCGATTTCGCACGGCTCGCCTGCTCGGCTTCATTACGCGCCTGAGCGTGGTTCACGACCTCTTCATTCAAGCGCAGGTTTGCTTGTCTCAACTGCGAAGTACGCTGCTCAATCAATTCTTCCAGGTGTTCTTTGTGCTCTTCCAGCTCTCGTTTGGCTTTTGCCTCCCCTTCTGCCACCACTTTGAGCGCTTGGGCGGTATTGCGGGCGGTGATGATAGCTTGCCCCATGTGCGCGAGTTCGTCTTTGCCTTTAACTTCTAGTTCAACAGCCAAGTTACCTTGAGCAACAGAAAGCAGCGCAGCAGAGTATTCCGCCAGACGTTTCACTACCGACACGTACACCACGCGCCAAAGGATAAGCACAACCACAATCAAGCCGACAATCGAGATCACCGTTAGCGACCATTGGGCAAATTTCAGCGTATTGGTCAGCTGGTCAACGGCAAACGTGGTGGTTTTGTTGGAATCGTCCACCAGCTTGTTCACGGTGCTGTTCAATTCAGAAAACAGCTCCAGCGTTTTCTGCATCAACTGTTGAGATTGCTCGTTGTTTTCGTATTGTTGCAGCAAAATGGTAAATACCACTTGGCGCTTACCGAGCTCGGTGAGCAATTGGCTCATCTGTTTTGAACGTGTTGGGTCTTCGACCGCTAAGACGCGGCGTTTCATGATCTTAAGATTGTTTTCAAACGCCGTCTGGATTTGTTGGATACGATCAACGTTGGTCAGAGTGCGTGCTTCTTCAATTTGATTAAGCATTTTAAAAGCGAGAAGATGCAGCTCGTGCAGACGCTCGGTTAGGTCAAGATCGACTTCAACTAAGGCATCGAGCGCTTGATAGACTTGGTCTTTTTTGTTCGCTTCTAACAGGTCATAAATATGGGTTACGTTAGCAACCGCAATCGTGCTGGTGTTTTGAACTTGAGTGCGAGTGAGCTGTTCCAACTCTTCACTCAGCAGGCGCATTTCTTCAACACGAGTATCAATTTCTTTCGCGAGCCACAACTTTCTTTCAACCGTGACACCAAGCTCCGCGAGGTTATTGATCACATTCTGAACATTGCTTTCAAGTGCATCGAGCAGTTTTGAATCAAACGACTCACCGCCTAGCTCTTTAATGTGCGTCAACAACGATTCAAGTTGTTCGAACAACACTCGCCCGGCTTCTTTCCTCTCTTGCTCATTTTGCGCATTAGAGAGCATTTGCACCGATGAAATGATTCGAGTACTCAATTCCGAGACTTGTCGCGCTTCTATCATGGCGGGGATCGCGGCATCTACCACGTTCCTTTCTGTTTTTGCCACCAGCGAAAAGCCGGATACGCCAATCAATGCTGATAACATGACCAGCATTGCCATCGCGATGAATGACAACAGAAGTTTACGACCGATGCTTGCGGTTGCTAGCAACATATTTTCATGACCTTAATGTTCGTGTTCGGCGACATATTACGTTATATTTTGCAGTGTTTACTTAATCTATGCCAACGAACTTCATTTCATGGTTATAAATCAACGCTCAATTCGTACAATTTTCAAGCATTCAGTCTTGGCAGCGTCACTTTGCGCTTCACTACCTTCTGTGGCCGCTGAAAAGATCTGTGCGATCTACCCTCATTTAAAGGATTCTTACTGGTTATCAGTAAACTATGGAATGGTCTCTGAAGCAGAGAAACAAGGCGTCAATCTGCGCGTATTAGAAGCAGGTGGCTACCCAAATAAAAGTCGTCAAGAGCAGCAACTTGCGCTGTGCACCCAATGGGGTGCGGATGCCATTATTTTAGGCACGGTTGATCCTCACGCCTATGAACACAACTTAAAAAGTTGGGTCGGCAACACGCCCGTATTTGCAACAGTCAACCAACTCGATCTTGATGAAGAACAGAGCACACTGCTCAAAGGCGAAGTCGGTGTCGATTGGTATTGGATGGGTTACGAGGCCGGTAAGTACTTAGCCGAGCGCCATCCAAAAGGCTCAGGTAAAACCAATATTGCCCTACTGCTTGGCCCGCGTACTCGTGGTGGCACTAAGCCTGTCACAACAGGGTTTTATGAAGCTATCAAAAACAGCGACATCCACATCGTTGACTCCTTTTGGGCAGACAACGACAAAGAGTTACAGCGTAACCTAGTGCAACGCGTGATTGATATGGGGAACATTGATTACATCGTCGGCAGTGCGGTCGCCATAGAAGCAGCCATCAGTGAATTGCGCAGCGCAGATAAAACCCATGATATTGGTTTGGTATCGGTGTATTTGAGTCACGGTGTGTATCGTGGTCTTCTGCGCAATAAAGTGCTTTTTGCTCCGACAGACAAAATGGTGCAGCAAGGCCGCCTGTCTGTCATGCAAGCGGCGCACTATTTACGCCATCAACCGTATGAAAAACAGGCATCGCCAATCATCAAACCACTGACGCCAAAGACGCTTCACGATGACACAATTGAAGAATCGTTATCTCCGTCAGAATATAGGCCGACATTCAGCATAAAGGCTGTTGATTGATGCGCTAAAAAAGTGTTTTATTGATAGATAACCAGTTCATAATCATAAAATCGGAATAACTTGATGCAAAAAACGACTCGTACCATGCCTGCGCATAAACACGTGGCATTGGTTGCCCACGACAATTGCAAACCTGAGCTACTTCGCTGGGTAAAAGAGAATAAAGAAAAGCTGCAACGCCATTTCTTGTACGCTACAGGCACAACTGGCCACATGCTGAGCAAAGAAACTGGCTTAGCAATTAAGAGTATGATCAGCGGCCCGATGGGTGGCGACCAACAACTCGGAGCATTGATTTCGGAAGGTAAAATCGATGTGTTGGTCTTCTTCTGGGATCCACTAAACGCCGTACCTCACGACCCTGATGTGAAAGCCCTACTTCGTATCGCAAGTGTTTGGAACATCCCAGTTGCGACTAACCGTGCAACGGCAAAATTCCTCTTCGACTCTCCTCTTTTAGAACAAGAAGTCGACATCGAAGTGCCAGATTACGAAGCTTACCTTGCAGAACGCATGTAAATCGACGTAATCGAATAGATAAAACAAAGGCGATACTGAGTATCGCCTTTGTTGTTTTTAACGGTTGAAAAAGTGCGTTTAGCGTGAGGTAACGATTGGGTAGTCGCCACTTACGAGTTCTTGCACAAATGCAGAACCTGCCCCCGTATGCGTGATCCACACTTTCTCTTTTGCACGAGTAATTGCGACATAGAACAGTCGGCGCTCTTCGGCATACGGGAATTTGTCTTTGGACTCGGTCAACGCACCGTCGATGTGAATCTGCTTCTTCTTCGCTGGGAACTGCCCTTCATCCACAGCCAAAATAATCACAAAATCGGCTTCTCGACCTTTACTCGCATGACAAGTCATAAAACGAATATCGAGATTCGGGAATCGTCTTAACCAGTCATCATACAAATCGGGTTTATGGTAATGGTTACGGCCAAGCAGCAATACAGACTTAGTTTGTTTCGCTTGTTGATTCAATTGATCGAGGATTTTCTCAACTTGGTTGCTTGGCGCTGTGTGCACGCTCTTTTGCTTGCGTTGTTTGTGGCTGTTGAGCGTCTTCGGTAATTGTGATGGGTTTTGCTGCACGAACGTATTCGCCACATCGCCAATTTGATTATTGAAACGATAGGTCGTGTCTAGGTGATGTACCGTAGAGTGAGCGAATCGCTCTTTAAACCCAGTAATCAAGTCCACATCTGCGCCCGCAAACTGATAAATCGCTTGCCAGTCATCGCCCACGGCAAACAAGGTTGCGCCAGGCTGCTTCTCCGTTGATTCACATAACGCTTCGATCAACGCCAAACGATCTGGAGAGATGTCTTGATACTCATCGACCATAACAAAACGCCAAGGCGATACGAACTTCCCTTTATTCACGTAATCCGTTGCTCGACTTATCATGGTTGGGAAATCGACTTGATTGCTCTCTTTGAGCATTTTTTGCCATGCAGAAAAACACGGCCAACACAGTGCTAATTCGCTATTGAGGCGCGTATAGTCTTGGTGATCCACCAACTTCTCTTGCACTTGCTTTTTCGTTAAACCAACAGCAGCTAAATGCGACAATTGAGAATCCAACCAAGCAATTAGCTTCGGATTTTCCGAATGGCTACCCAGCTCATCATCACCTTTCAGATAAGCAATAGGCCATTTATCTAAATGCTTTTGCCAACGTTTGAAATTTGTTGGTGTCATCCAGTGCTTTTTCAACCAGTCGACACACCAAGCCGTGCGTTGGTTATCGTCTAATGCAAGAGGGCTAATTTCGACAGGCTGCTGCTCGACTTGATTAAGAATGTACAAGCCGAGTTGATGAAAGGTATTGACTCTTACGCCTTCTGCCGCCAAGCCGACTTTATCAACCAAACGCTCTTTCATTTCTTTCGCGGCATCTCGGCCAAACGCAAGCATCAAAAGTTCTTCCGCTTGAGCTTGATGGCTTTGAAGTAAGTAAGCCACTCTTGCAGTCAATACGCTGGTTTTGCCCGAGCCTGCCCCAGCCAAAACAAGGTTGTGATCATCATTGAGCAACACTGCGTATTGTTGCGACAAGTTCAGCGGAGATGACTCAATACGGTTGAACAAGACTTCCCAATTAGGACGTTCGTTCTCCAGCCATTCGTGATTGCGTTCTCCCAGCGTATGAGAGGTGTCAACCAACCAAGGCTCAATTTCACCCATGCGATTAGGCATGCGCATTTTAGCTTCGTCTAGGCTGGTCTTGATTTCTGCGAGTTCTTGATTGAGTTTCTCTACCCACGCCATAACTTGAGAATGAGAAAGATAGGCAGGAAGGTGTTTGAGCTGGTACAACTCTTCTTCCCATTTAGGAAGGTACTCCGCCAGTTTTCGGCACTGAGTGTTGTGCCACTCTTGATATTGACGCACAGCTTCTAACGCAAACTTACGGCATTGAGGCCAAGGTAAACCTTGTACTAACCAACTTTGTTGCTTGCCATCTTGCTCGTGAGCGAAGAACTGAAGCGAGCTCCAAAACAGGCCGCGTTTCACGTTGACTTTACCGTTCCAGACGGTGAAAGGAATATGCTCTTCACTGCCAATTGAGCTTAATAAAACACTGTTCTCTTTTATTTCGACATGATAATACTCATTTTGAATAAAAAACTGTGCTTTGCTGGTGGCAGTAAGCTGCATGAAACGTGCGCCTTTTAAGTGAGAAGTTGTCGATTTATATCATTTTAGGGCTTCAAATTGTAGCAGCGACCGCCACCTAAATACGCATCTTCCTTGATTCTTTAATAAAATTCACATTACTGCTGATTTTGTGAACATAATTGTCATTACTTCAACGCCATAAACCCAAACTCTAGACGGTTTTCGCATCCGAAAAACTGCTCTGCATTCTTAAGTCAATGACATTTCTGTCGATTTCATAACCAAGCGCGATTTTTTCTTAAATTAAATCATAAACACGCTATAGTGAGCTTGGTAACATATCCAAACAACTTCAAGATGATAGCGCCCGTGAAAGCCGTTTGTTTTAAGGCTCAATTGGTGAGCGTTAACCGTGAGAACGTCAACTTTCTAACGCCGTCATCCTTGAGTGAAATTGGAAATTTTTCTCCGTTTTTATCGGAAAAGTAAGGCGCATTGTGCAAGCAGCTTCTAAATTTCGCCTCTATTGGGCAAATAAAACCATAAACTACAGCATTCTTATATTGATCACCCTGTTGGGTGTCGTTATTCCTGCTTGGTACTTCGGACAAAACACCTTGATCACACCTCTCATACTAGGTGTGATTGCCGCTGCACTAGCGGAAAGTGATGACAGCTTTATGGGACGAATCAAAGCTCTGATTCTCACGTTTATCTGTTTCGCGGTTGCGGCCTTCTCTATTGAAATACTGTTTCACACCCCTTGGCTGTTTGCCACGGGTCTGTTTATTTCCACGTTTGGCTTTATCATGCTTGGCGCAATTGGGCCGAAATATGCCAGTATCGCATTTGGTTCGTTGCTGATCGCCATTTACACCATGCTCGGCGCGCACGAAAGCACGAACATTTGGTTCCAGCCGTTGTTACTGCTAACTGGTGCCGCTTGGTATTACTTTATGTCGATGATCTGGCAAATGTTCTGGCCGTTGCAGCCGGTGCAATTAAGCCTCGCGAACGTGTTTCTTGCGCTTGCTAATTATCTCGATGCCAAAGCCAAGCTTTTCCACCCAGTCACGAACCTTGCACCGCAACCAATGCGTATTGAAGCGGCTCGCCTTAATGCTGCAACGGTCACCGCACTCAATGCGTGTAAAGCAACGCTACTCACCCGTTCCAAGCGTGGTCATGTAGACGGCCCAAGTGACCGATTCTTGAATATCTATTTTATCGCGCAAGACATTCACGAACGCGTGAGTTCGAGCCACTACCGCTACCAAGATTTGGCAACGGAGTTCGAGCGTTCAGACGTACTGTTCCGCTTTAAATATCTTCTTGAGACACAAGCGCAAGCTTGCCGAGATATTGCTCAAGCTATTCAACTCGGCAACGAATACACTCACACCGATGAGTCGATTCTGGCTCTGGCAGAACTACAAAATTCACTGGCGTATTTGGAAGAGCAGCAACAAGGTCATTGGAAGCGTTTGTTAATGCAGCTAACTTACCTGTTCAACAACCTCGCTACGGTTGAAAAGCAGCTAAACAACATCAATAACCCGGATGCCGAACGCCTAGAAGAAGACACGCTTGCCGATACTAACCCACATACGTTGAAAGCGATGTGGCAACGCATTTCGGCTAACCTTCATAAAGATTCGATGCTATTTCGACATGCGTTGCGTATGTCAATTGCGCTTACTATTGGGTACGGCATCATTCAGCTGTTTGATATTGACCGTGGTTATTGGATTTTGCTTACAACGCTGTTTGTGTGTCAGCCGAACTACAGTGCAACGCGCCAAAAACTTACGGCTCGTGTGATCGGTACTTTAGCGGGGTTATTGATTGGCGTACCGCTGCTAACGTTCTTCCCTTCTCAAGAAAGTCAGTTGGTGTTTATCGTTGTTTCGGGCGTGATGTTCTTTGCATTTAGGATGAACAACTACGGCTACGCGACCGGATTTATCACCTTGTTAGTCTTGTTCCTGTTCAACCAGTTAGGTGAAGGCTACGCAGTGGTGCTTCCTCGGCTTGCCGATACACTGATTGGTTGCGCGCTAGCCGTCGCGGCTGTGATGTTCATTTTACCTGACTGGCAATCGAGAAGACTGCATAAAGTGATGTCTGATGCGATAGATGCGAATAAACAGTATTTGGATCAGATCATCGGCCAATATCGTATCGGTAAGAAAGACAACCTGAGCTACCGCATTGCTCGTCGTCAGGCTCACAATAATGATGCGACATTGACGTCAGCAATCAGCACAATGCTTGCTGAACCAGGTAAGTATCGCGCAGCCGTCGATGAGAGCTTCCGCTTTCTGACGCTCAACCACGCCATGCTCAGCTACATCTCTGCTTTAGGTGCCCATCGTACTCGCATCGAAGATGAATCCATTCATAAACTGGTTCTGGATGCTCACCGTTGTATCCACCAGCATTTGGATGTGTTGCATCAACAATTACACCAACATTGCGAAGAGTGCGATTTATCCAACATTGACGATGCGGGACTTGAGCAGCGTTTGAACGAATGGCGCGATGAGGATGACAGCTCGGCGCGTATGGTGCTTCAGCAACTCCACCTTATTTATCGCATGTTGCCTGAGCTTCACTCGCTGGCGAGCAAATTTGCCGTTCGTGTGAACTAACTCGACCTTAGAGAGACTAACTTAAAGGTGCATGTGACTTAACGCGCGTTCTTTATGCAATTAGGGAAGCACTTTTGCTTCCCTTTTTTAATTTTAGATAACCCGAAGTAGGTAAAATTACCTTTCATAGGAAAAGTCTTACGTATCACTTAACGCACCTTGACAATACTCGGACAAAAAACCATCGATCAAATTCTAATCTAATTCTATTGAATAAGTATGTTGTGTGGCCACGGAGGCCGTTAGACAGGACATGAAGGATAAAACTGAGTACAGCGAGGATACAGAGATGAAAGCGCAACAATTTAAAGAGCTAAAAAAGAAGCTTGGAGACCTGACGGCAAGTCAGTTAAAAACATTGCAAGGCGAAATCAGCATGACGCTGAACAAAAAGGAAAAGCCATTGCTCTCCACTGAAGAGCGTGAAATGTTATCTAAACTGTTTGTTTGATTAAGTTATTGATATAAATCACTTGCACGTTTTATAAACACTTCCTATGCTAACAGCAGCATAATAAGTGGAATTATAATCATGCCAGTTTCAGGGATTCAATCCGGTCAACAAATCATGCAGTTATCGCACAAGATGGCGGATAAAGCTGCACATGAGATTCAACAAACCTTCGTAAAAGGCGGTGAAGACTTATCATTCAATAAAGTCGAACTCGCTAAAAACGTGGCTTTCGCCGCGACCCCTTCCCTAGCCGCACATGCCACTGTTATCGAACCTCTTATCGAAGTTACTCAAGCCGCAAGTTACAACCGTATTGGTGCGTCCGTTGTGGAAAAAAATAACGAGGTAATTGGCAGCCTTCTCGACATTCACGTCTAAAGAAACCAAGTTCAAAAATTATACCTAACTCCCTTTCCAGATATTCAAGAGCACCAAACGCTAATAAGCGCAGCGGTCAAATCTAACCGCCGCACTTTTCATTTCTCAAATCACTTTATCCGTTATCAATAACACCTCGATTAAGAAGCGATTCAACAATCTCGTTTGAGCTTAATCCATTAAAGTCTATTGCCTGACCTAAGTTCTCAACCACAATGGTCTGATGAACGTTAGCATCAGTAGTAATGCTCAAAGACACATTGTCTGTCGTGGCATCGTAGTCCGCTTGAATATGCGCAAGTAACTCATCAATTCCTGCCATTGGGTCATTTAAATCCGCAATCACGTCTTTAAGATCGATCGTGTCTTCATTAAGCGTAAAGTCGGTGATGGTATCCACTGCACCTTCGTCAACGGTATCTTGAGTCCATTTAAAGATATCGTTACCACCGCCACCCGTTAGGATGTCCGAACCCAGACCACCGATGAGAATATCATCGCCGTCACCACCGATAATGCGGTCATCACCCGCGCCGCCGATGAGGGAAATTCCGCGATCACTACCAAGTAACAGATTATCTTCCGTTTCAGAAGAAACATCGATGTCACGGCTGTTGGACGTAACATTGATGCTGATATCGATTGGGTCTGAGAACGCTTGATCGCCATTCGATTCCGTTGAAACCGCAGTCAGCGTGATATCGTGATCACCTTGGCGCACGTTATCGATGTGAAGCGTATCAATTTCATCAGCAGGCACTGTCCAAGTCGAAGTCGCGCTATCAAAACTGATGCTCGATGTGGTTGCATCACTCGTTAGCGTGGCGCCTATTGGAACGCCTGTCACCTCTAACGCTAAGACTTCATCCAAATCCGTCAGTGCAGCAATAATGCCGACTAACGCTACGCCCTGAAAACTCGCACTTTGGCTAGCAGTAATGCGCTGGATGTAATTAAAGTTTGCGTCAAAGGCAAGCGTCGGTTTGTCTGCCACTGGTGTCACGTTAATATCAAATGTTTCGGTGGTTTGCAGCGACGTTCCTGTGGAATTCTCATAGTAAATTCCATTATCGTCCGCTATAACCGTCAATGAAATCGCTGAACTGTTTACGTCACTTGCATCGACAAAAACACCGACATTTGGATCTGTCGAAGTCAACACCGCATTAAGTTGGGACAACGTTCCCATCAACACGGTTTCACCCGCTAAACCAACACCTTGCGTAACACCACTGCCGGATGGCGCGATAACACTGACATCACCTTCACTCGTACTGAGCGAAATCGTCATGATCTCGTTCTCATGGATACCAGTGAAATCCACATCCGCTATCGTAATGCCTGATATTTTTTGACCTGCCGATTCGAAGATCGTGCTGGTTACTAATGAGCCATCAATCTCTGGAGCATCATTAACCGCTTGAACGTTCATGACCGCAGAGCCACTGATTGTGATTGGATCCGGTGCTCCATTGGTTGTGCCATCATCAGTAATGTCATAGACAAAACTCACGTCGCCGTTGAAGTTTTCTGATGGCTCAAAGCGCCATTCCGTCGCGCTAATCTGCGTGATCGTTCCCGCCGATGGATCCGCAAGCATGACGTTGCTGACCGTCAAGTTATCGTTTTCCGGATCAGTTGCATTTGCCAATAGTTCTGAGGCAGTAATGCTTACAGCGCCGCTGTCTTCTTCTATCGAAGAAAGCGTCACTTTCGATGTTTGAGGCGCATCGTTTACATCGAACACTTCAAAAGATGCAGAACCCGATACTGTCTTAGGATCGGATACACCATTTGTTGTGCCATCGTCCGTAATATCGTAAGTCAGCTCTACAGGGCCGTTGTAACCCGGCGCTGGCGTAAATTCCCAATTCCCTGTGGCTGAGTTAAACGCCAAAGAGCCAGAACTAGGGTCCACAAGTTGAACGTTACTCACCGTCAAGTTGTCGTTTTCCACATCAGTGGCATTCACAAGCAAATCTGATGTAGAAATTGCAAATACACCACTGTCTTCACCAATACTGGTCAAGGTAACTGGCGACGTTTCAGGCGCATCGTTCACGGCTGTAACATCAATCACAAAACTGCTGCTGTTGGTGTTTAAAGTGTCATCAACACCACTAATAACAATGCCTTCGTTACCTTGGTCATCGACTGTAATGTTCACGGTAACATCGCCGAAGAAGTTGAGATCAGGGTTGAACTCAATCAATCCTTCTGCAATGGCGGCATTGAGATCTGCGACTGAACCTTTTAGCTCAACCGCTCCTGTACCGTCACCCTGAACCGTCAAACCATATTTCGAGATAACGTTAGCGTTCAATGCGAGATACCCGCTATCTACCACTACATTAAGAACATACTCTGCATTCGGGTTATCAAGTACCGCATCGACATCAGAGATACCGAAGCTATTTAGCAATAAGGCATTGTCTTCAGGTGTTTCCACATCGACAACATTAACGAAATCAGGTCTGTCGTTTACCGCTGTAACATCGACAGACACATCAAACTCTTCCGCATTTCCCAAGCTTTGGCTACCGTCTAGGCCAGTATCGACCGCTTGCACTTTAAAATGAAGCGAGCCAGCCCAAGAATTGTCGTTTCTATCACCAGAGTTAAAGACGATTTGATCTAGGTCTTGTGCATTGATTTCAAGGACAAAAACACCACTACCTTGATCAACAAATGTCGTTCCATCTGGAAGTGACAAGCTCGCACCATCTGGTACGTTTGAAATCTCAACCCTCAATGTTTCTGGATCATTCTCTTGATAATTTGCACCGTCGCCAATCGACTCTTTGTTATCCACCACCAGCGCATTCACGTTGATGGTAATGTCTTCACCTTCGTTGCCTGAGACTTGGGTATCAGGGTTAACATCCACGTCGTCGCCAATCGGGTTAACGACTAACGTAAAGTTGCTGTTTCGCTCGGTAGGCACTTTCAACAGTTCTTCTTGAATGAAGACAGAGATACCGATTTCAACTTCACCACTAAAGTGTTTTGGCGGCTTAATTTGAATATCACTCAAGTCGATGGAAGTTTGCGTCAAGTCTTTAACTTGAATGCTCCACTCGCCATTGCCTGCGTTTTTCACAATGTAATCGGATGAATTAGACTCAACAACAAAGTCATTCGGAATACCAGTCAGCTTAAGTGAAACAAAGCTTTCAGAGCCATCATCGTCGGTCAGACTGATCGTAACGCCAGTACCTGACTGGTTGAGTGAAATCAACGTATCTTCATCACCCGTCACGACGATAGGCTGACTTGGATCGGTTCCCGTAATCACGATGTCATCCACGACAGGCGTGACTTCAAATGTCACGTCGTCGGTAAAGGTGCGTACATCTACGTTATCGCCCGGATTGATCAATGTCGATTGGTCAAACACGGCAACGTCTGTGATTTCGCCTTCGATGTTAATTTTCACCGTATTTTGACCACCACCAACCGGGTAGTTTTCACTCGGTTTGAACAGAACGTTATCCAACGCTCCCGCTAAAATATCGGCTTCATTAAATTCGATACTCGTGCCCAAACTGTTGCCATTGCTATCGACAAACTCACCCTGTGTCGTGTCATCAAGCGTCAACTTGATGTTGGTTAACGTTTCTCTACCGCCTAATGTGTTGTTGAAGCCATCTGCAAAATCGACGTTCAAGTTAAGCTGAATTAATCCATCTTCGTAACCAATACCATCAGCGGTTGGAACATCGTTATTGAGGTCATCAACAGGCTGCTTGTTCGCATCAAGACCAAGTGTTCCAGTAATATCTACTGTGACATCTGGCGTGATGTTGCGATCCAACGGCTGGTCGCCTGCCGAGCTTGGCACGTCAGCAACTGGCAGAATTTGCACCGGAATCAGTTCTATGGACGATTTTTCATCTGCTGAGCCCGTATCTTTAGTCACAAATCTCACAGGTAACACGAAGTCGCCAGCATAATCTTCAGCCACGCGCATCGTTAAGCCTTCAAGGCCAACAATGTTTCCGCTTGCGTCGATATCCGCTTGGAATACGTATTTGCCGTTGATGAAATCAACGTCCGTACCCGTAATGATTAGGCCCGGCGGAATACCAGGTGAAGATGGGTCAATGATGATGGTCAATATGTCTTCCACACCATCAGGATTGATCACATCAGTCTTGGAAGTAAGCTGAGCACCAAGATCGACAAAGTTGTCTTCTGAGCCTTCAATTTGTACGTCATCGGTCACATCAATTTCGGCCGCGACACTGGTTTGCGGAGTAAGAACCGTTGGGAACTCCAACATCACGTTAGTTTGTCTTATTTCAGTCGCGTCTTTTTCAACCGAATCTTCACCTAAGTCATTTACGCGCGCGTAAATCGTCAAACCAATTTGCGATAAACCGCCGTTATCACCATTGTCAGTGTCGTCGTTCGGCGTCAAATCAAGGCCAGATGGCGCTTTGATGCAGAAATTCTCCTCATCAATGATAGTCCAACGGCCGTCACCTTCATTCAGTGCTCCGATAATAACTAGCTGGTTAAGAATGGCAGGATCGGTCGTGTGCAGCTGTACAACCAGTTCAGTCACCACCTCATCCGAAGAAGCATCAAACTCTTGGTATTTAATGATGTTTGCACCAGCTTGCCCCCCCGCCGAGGTGTTGATTGTAAAGTCGATTGCACCTTGCGCATCCGATTTAACAACGTCTATCGCAGTACCATTACTTTCTGTGACCAGCAAGTGCGTTTGATCGCCTATCGCACCAGAGGTATCTTCTGGTTCAACAACTGGATTCACTTGAACGTGAACCGAACCAGTTATCACCGCTTCTGCAATCCCTTGTCCTGGATTTGCCGCATCAACGTACTCATGGTCAATCTCTTTCACAGTCAACGTTGTGCTCAAATCAAAGTCGGTACTGGAATCTTGTTCCAACTCAACTTGAACATAACCACTCTGAGTAACGCGAGCAGAGAAGTCTTGCTCCGATTCATTGGCTTGTGGCGTTAATGTTAACGTACCAGCGACGAGCGTTTGCGCTACACCATCCACGAACACGGTACAACTCGGAGGGAAGCCAGAAATCGTCACTTCTGAGAAGAACTCATCGGCATCTGGACTTTGGCTGGTCGTTGGTTTCCAGTCGATGTTGAAGCGCGAATCTTCGTCACCTTCCGAAACCACGGTATAGTTATTTCTTGCGTCAATCACAGGGCCAACAATCACACGAATTTCCCCAGTTGAGGTGCGCGTATGACCATCGTTTTCAGTAACGATCGTGGTTGCTGTGATGTGAATATTCTCGGTAGACGATGCTTCCGGTTTAATCACAATGCCCGAGTTGATATTTGCTTGCGTAATATTCGCTTCATAGATTGGCTGGTTATTACCATCGTACCCAACGAACGTTAAATCGACCGAGTTGCCATCATTATCAAATATCTCAACGCCATCAGGAATGTTGGAAAGTAGTACAGTTACCGTTTCAGAGTGGTCGTTCGGGTTGTCTTTGACTTCTCCAGAAAGAATGCTGAACGAAATATCAACTTGGCCATTTTCATCCACAAATGTTTGAACGCCACGTACGTTGCCATCATCAAACTCTTGCCAAATGCCTGATTTATCATTGAGTTCAACGATTGGAATATCCGCTACGCCTTTCACATCAACAATGACGGTTTTGTTCCCGAGTGAAAGTACATCTTGCGCAGAGCCTGTTGAAAGCGAAGCGCTGTCTTTTACGATGCCTTCTACGTTGAAGGTGAAATCGTCGTTACTGTGCAGTGGTGGCAGCACTTCTACATTCGTCAGCTGTGACTCAGGAATTTCGTAATACAGCACATTGCCGTTGCCATCCGTCACTTCAACAATCTGTGAAGGATTCGCGCCATCGAGCCAAACAAGCGTCACGCCGTCGATAGAGAAATTCGAGATGCGAACAAACAGCTCTTCTGAACCATCCATATCCGCGGATGGTTTCATTGAAATCACTTCGCTTAATTGAAGTGGGTCGTGGTCAGTAACCGGATCGACCGTATCTTGAGTGCGAGCGTTGTCCTCGAAAATATTGATGCGATTCACGGTAAAGCTGCCAGCATCAGCGACCGGAGTGACATCAATGACGATGGTTTCCGTTTCTGAGCGAGCCATTTCTTTACCTGTCAGTGGATTCACGCTCTCCGTGGTGATCGCAGTGACATCAATTTTTATTTCACCCGAGAAGTTATCAATTGGATCGACTTGCACATCGCCAATTCGACTTGCATCAACAAGGTATACCCCACCCGTTTGCGTGATGGCACTGCCATCTGAGTAAACTAGCGTTGCGTTGCCCTCACCTTGAGTAAAGACAAGTTCGTACACGATGCTTTCTGGGTTACTGCTGTCTTGTGTTTGCGCGCTGATGTTCAGAGAAACGTTGTTACCATCTTCATCAACCGTGTAGTTAAAGGTACTGTTTGCCGTCCAAGTCGCGATGTCTGCAACGCTTTCCACTTGAATGTTAAGCCTGCCATTGATGATGTGGTCAAACACACCGTTATTAAGGATCTCAACTCGGATACGTGGATCTATGCCACTATCGCCCGTCGCAAAATGGCGGTCAGGCACAAAATAGAGGTTCTCAAGCGTAACGAACTCACCATTGAATGATTGAATGACATTCGAACCGTCCAACACAACAGAGCCATTGACTGGCGTAAGTTCAATGTACTCACCATTGGCATTTCGATAATAGAACGTGCCGTTGTGCGTACTCGCATCGCGAATCGTGATATCGCCTAGGCTTTCATTTCTATCGAGGTCGTGCAAGTTAATCACTAGATCGACTTTCGCTGGCGTAGTATCTAGACCAGATAAGTTATCTTGCGTATTGGCATTATCAGTACCAAGGATAGAGCCGTCACGGCCTTTATCTTCGAAAGACAACACCGATGAGGTATCGATTTGTGCATTTCTGTCTGTCACGGAGATGTCGAGATCGGCGGTACTCGTATCTCCGTCACCATCGGTAGCCGTAACATGAACCGTGAAATCGATTGAAGCCGCATCGGTATGATCAAGATCGTCATTTGGTCTAAAGCTAATAGAGCCATCAGTTCGAACAATCAAACGCCCAATTTCAGTGTCAACGCCGTTTAAGGTTTTATGTACAAAAACCGTTTGATTGCTGCCGTTAAGATCAACGGTTGTCATATCTATTCCATTCTGTTTGAAATAGATACCTGAATCGTCTGCGCTAAATGAGGTCAGCTCACTGCCATCTGCACCATAATTTAAGTCGCCTTCTACAGGGTCTTGGAACAGTTGAACGGTTCGCGTTCCCTGTCCTTCAACACGAGTGATGGAACTATCGTAAATCGTTGGAACATCATCTGTGATCGTCACAGGAAGATTGATACCAGCGGTATCGCCATCCACATCCGTAGCAAACACAGGCAGATTGAGCGTCAGTAAATCTTCGCCCTGAACACCATGATCCAGTACGCCTTCTAGCGTGAATTTGTATGTTCCGTCAGCATTTAACACCAGAGTAAATACCGATTTTCCATCTGGCGTTTGACCTTGGTAAGTGTAGTTGTTGTTATTCACACCAGTTTGTACGAGCGTGACCACTTGGCCGCCTGACGTTACCCCGCTGATTGGGTTACCAGACAAATCTAACTGGTAAGAAACTATCGTATCCGCACCTTCTACGCTATCAAAGCTGCCGCTTGCCTCTAGGCTGTCTTTGCTCAGCTCTGAGCCTGAAGGCAAGTCATCTTCATCTAAGAACAACGGCGTCGCCGTTTTGATTTCCGGCACGTCATCCACGATGGAGATTGGCAAGTTCACAGATGCCGATGTATCACCATCGAAGTCAGTAACAGAAATAGGAATATCTAACGTTAGGCTGTTTTCGCCCGCGCCAGCAGGATGATCCACAGGACCCACTAACTCAAATTGGTAGCTATTGTCTTTTGCATCCAACGTTAGGGTGAAAATCTGCGTGTTCGTGCCAACAACCACCGCTTCATAGGTGCTTACACCGTCGGCTTCAGAGACCAGTCTTAGTTCCACATCTTGACCATTTGACTGCAAACCAGCGACCGCGCCAGCTAAGTCAGAAACATGATAACTGACGATTTCATCAGCGCCAGCAACAACGTTAAAGTGTCCATCTAACACTCGTAAGCCAGAAGTATCAGAGCCAGCAGGTAAATCATCTTCGTCAATCGTCAACTGGCTACTGTTATCCACCCCAGTGATAGACGGCACATCATCAACAACGGTAATTGGCAAACTAATCGTGTTCGACACATCGCCATCAAAATCCGTGGCATTCACTGGAAAATCAATCACTAGCTCGTTTTCACCATTGCCATTTGGATGGTCTAGTTGAGCAAATAATTCAAATTGATACCTATCTTCTCCAGCATTTAACGTAAGTTTAAACACGATATCGGTAGTGCCTTGCACGTACGCACGGTACTCAATCACGCCATTCGCGTTTGAGTATTCAATAAGCTCTAGTGGCTGACCTGCTGACGTTAACCCAGCAACAGGTGAGACAAGATCCTCCAATTGGAAACTAACGATAGAATCTGCACCGTCAACGACATCAAAATGCCCGCCGATAATATGATCACCTTGACCATCCGACCCTTTGTTCGGAATGTCATCCTCATCAATGGACAAGAGACTTCCTGGACGAATAGCTTCAATCGTCGGCTTATCATCCAAAATAGTGACTGGCAACGTCGCGTTAACGAAGTCGTTATCGCCGTCGGTAATCACAATCGGCAGATTGATGGTCAGGTCATCAGAATTCGTCGCATGATCGAGCGCGCCAGACAATTCAAAATCGTAGCGTCCGTCTTGATGCAATGTCAGCGTGAAAATGGTGTCGCCACCAACGGTTTTTCCGACATAAACCAAAGCATCACTCGTTGACGCTGTAGCGTCTTGAGTAATCGCGATGCTCTCGCCGCCAGAAGTAAGTGCAGGCAGTAGATTGGAATTGAGATCCAGAACAAATGAGTCGATACCATCCGCGCTGGTCACTTCAAACTGACCAGAAACCGTTAGAGGCTCCTTGGTCTCGTCTGAGCCCAGCGGCAAATCATCTTCATGCACTTGTAACCTGTCTATATTCGTTACCACGGGTACATCATCTACCACCGTAATCGGTAACGTGAACACTGGTGATACATCGCCATCACCGTCAGTCACAGTGATTGGCAGTTCGATTATAATGTTGTTTTGCTGATTGCCATCAGGATGATCAAGTGGTTTTCTAAGATCAAACTCATAGGAGCTATTTGACGCATTCAGAGTTAACTCAAACACCACTTCTTGAGAATTAACCGTGATACCTTGATAAACATTCACCCCGCCAGTACTGGACGTTAAGACTAAGGTGACTGCCTCTCCGCCAGACATCAATGCACTAACTGGCGTCGTCAAATCACTCAGTTGAATCGAGGTGACTTGGTCTGCCCCTTCTGTTACATCGAAGGTACCACCGATGATGGTGTCTTGAGTACGGTCAGTACCCTGCGGTAGGTCATCCTCATCGACGGTCTGTTCACTACCCTGAGCCAAACCGTCGATGGTTGGTACGTCATCCACAACAGTGATCGGCAACGTGAGAGTATTCGAAACATCACCATCAAAATCCGTCGCTGCGATAGGAAGGTTGATGACGATGTCGTTTTGACCATTCGCGGTTGGATGATCGAGTGGCTCAAGTAGTTCAAACTTGTAGCTGCCATCAGAAACATCCAACGTCACTCGAAAACCAGGTGTTGTTGTTCCATCAATAACGGCTTCATAAACGGATACGCCACCTGAATTAGAAACTTCAACGAGAGTCAGTGATTGCCCACCAGACGTTAAGCCTTGAACTGGCGTGTTCAAGTCAACGATATGGTACTCGACGATACGGTCCGCACCTTCTGTCGCGACAAACTTACCAATAATACTCGTTGGTTCATTGCCATTAGAACCCACGGTTGGCAAATCATCTTCGTCGACTGTTAGTACGCTGTTTGCGCCAATACCATCGAGTGTTGGTCGATCATCAACAATCGTGACTGGAATAGTCGCGCTCGTGGTGTCGCCATCAAAATCGGTCGCGATAATAGGGAAATTCAGCGTTAGCTCATCTGCACCGATTGGATGGTCAAGTGTCCCTTCAAGGGTAAAATTATAACTGCCATCCGGTTTTACAACGAGCGTAAACACAGCATTCGCACCCGCGGTTGCTGTGTAAGTAAAATTGCCATCTGCGTTTGCAGTTTCAGTCATGGTTACGGCAACACCTTGCGAAGTAAGCCCATTAACGGGCATCGCGCTCGCATCGAGCTGATAACTGACGACACTATCCGAGCCTTGAGTCGTAGTGAATTTACCGTCTATGGAAAGCGCATCTTTTTGATCAGAACCAATGTTGATCAAGTCATCTTCATCGACCGTGATTGGCTCAACATTTGTGCTCACTGGTTGGTCATCAACAATAGTCACAGGAATCGTGGCAGAAGTGGTGTCACCATCAAAATCCGTCGCGATGATTGGGAAATTCAGCGTCAGTTCGTCACTGTTACTCGCGTGGTCAATTGGGCCTTCGAGTGTAAAGTTGTAACTACCATCTGGATTGACTGTTAACGTAAAGACAGGATTGGTTCCTGCGGTTGCCGTATAAGTGAAACTACCATCTGGATTTGCCGTTTCACTCAATGTCACCGCAACACCTTGCGAAGTAAGCCCATCAACAGGCGTCGCACTGGCATCCAATTGGTAACTCACTACGCCATCAGAACCTTGATTGGTGGTGAAGTGTCCGTCAATCGATACAAAACCGTCTTGAGCCGAGCCAATCTGCGCGAGGTCATCTTCATCAACGGTGATCGCTTGAACATTGTTAATTGTTGGCTGGTCATCAACAATGGTTACAGGGATGGTTGCCGATGACGTATCTCCATCAAAATCGGTCGCGATGATTGGAAAATTCAGCGTCAGTTCATCACTACCAGTCGCGTGATCGATTGGGCCTTCCAACGTAAAGTTGTATGAACCATCGGTGTTCACCACCAACGTAAATACAGGGTTGCCGTCAGCGGTCGCAGTGTAAGTGAAGCTGCCATCTGCATTCGCTGTTTCAACCAAATCAACAACTTCGCCGCGCGACGTTACCCCTGCTACAGGGTTCGTCGAGCCGTCGAGTTGATAACTCACCACTCGGTCAGAACCTTCCGTAGTGGTGAACTTGCCATCAATAGAAACAACGCCATCTTGAGCAGAGCCAATAATCGTTAAATCGTCTTCATCCACTGTAATGGCATCGACGTTTGTGATGGTCGGTTGGTCATCGACGATAGTCACTGGGAGCACCGCAGAGCTGGTGTCACCATCAAAGTCCGTTGCGATGATTGGGAAGTTCAGCGTTAGCTCGTCGCTATTAATAGCGTGATCGATTGGGCCTTCCAACGTGAAGTTGTATGAACCATCGGTATTCACTACCAACGTAAATACTGGATTGCCATCTGCCGTCGCACTGTAAGTGAAGCTGCCGTCAGCATTTGCCGTTTCTACGAGTACAATCGCTTCGCCATGTGAGGTAAGGCCAGCAACAGGATCCGTCGAGGAATCAAGTTGATAGCTCACCACGCGATCAGAGCCTTCTGTTGTGGTGAATTTACCGTCAATAGAAACGACACCATCTTGAGCAGAACCAACGCCCGATAAATCGTCTTCATCAACCATAATGGCATCGACGTTTGTGATGGTCGGTTGGTCATCGACGATGGTCACTGGGATCACCGCGGAGCTGGTGTCACCATCAAAATCGGTCGCAATAATCGGGAAGTTCAGCGTTAAATCGTCACTACCATTGGCATGGTCGATTGGGCCTTCTAGCGTAAAGTTATAAGAACCATCTACGTTAACAATCAAGGTAAAGACGACGTTACCACCTGCGGTGGCTTGATAAGTAAAACTGCCGTCTGGGTTGGCCGTTTCAGTAATCGTTACCGCAACGCCTTGAGACGTCAGCCCTGCGACAGGGTCGGCAGAAACATCCAATTGATAACTAACGACACCATCAGAACCTTGCGTTGTTGCAAATTGGCCGTTAATGGAAAGTGCATCATTTTGGTCTGAGCCAATCCCCGTCAAGTCATCTTCATCAACTTGGATTGCATCCACATTCGTGATGACTGGTTTATCGTCGACGATAGTCACTGGGATGGTGGCAGAAGTTGTATCGCCATCAAAGTCAGTCGCAATAATTGGGAAGTTCAGCGTTAGCTCGTCGCTATTAATAGCGTGATCTATTGGGCCTTCCAGCGTGAAGTTATAACTGCCATCCGTTTTCACTACCAACGTAAAGACAGGGTTGCCATCAGCGGTCGCAACGTAGCTGAAGCTGCCATCAGGATTTGCAGTCTCTATCAACGTCACCGGATTGCCTTGCGAGGTGAGCCCTGCAACCACATCTACAGAGGTATCTAACTGGTAACTCACCACACGGTCAGAACCTTGCGTTGTCGTGAACTGACCATCAATCGAAAGTGAATCATTTTGGTCCGAACCGATGTTCGCTAAGTCGTCTTCATCAACACTGATGGCTTCAACATTTGTGATAGTCGGTTGGTCATCGGTAATCGTGACAGGAATAACGGCGGAAGTCGTGTCTCCATCAAAATCGGTCACTGTGATCGGGAAGTTGAACGTTAAGCTGTCACTGTTTGCTGCGTGGTCAATCGCGCCTTCAAGGGTAAAGTTGTAGCTGCCGTCGGGATTGACTGTTAATGTAAATACCGGATTTGTCCCTGCCGTTGCCGTATAGGTGAAGCTGCCATCAAAATTGGCAGTTTCCGTCATTGTGACGGCTACGCCTTGTGAGGTTAATCCATCAACAGGTGTCGCATTCGAGTCAAGCTGGTAACTCACAACTCTGTCTGCACCTTCAGTGGTCGTAAACTGGCCATCAATTGAAACTGGGTCGTTTTGGTCTGAACCGATACCAGCCAGATCGTCTTCATCAACACTGATCGCTTCAAAATCCGTTACAACTGGCAATGAGTCAACGATAGTGACTGGCAACGTAATTTTGCTCGTGTCGCCATCAAAATCCGTCGCGATGATGGAAAAGTCCAACGTTAAGGTGTCACTATTTGGAGCATGATCAACAGCCCCTTGCAGTTCAAACGAGTAACTCCCGTCACTGTTTACCTGTAACGTAAATACCGGATTGCCGTTTGCCGTCGCCGTGTAGGTAAAGCTACCGTCGGCATTACTGACTTCGGCCAACGTGATAACTTGACCGTTGGAGGTCAAACCGTTTAGCGGGTCTGAACCTGTTTCAAGCTGGTACTGAACCACACCATCTGAGCCTTGTGTGGTCGTGAACTGCCCTTCAACCAACAGTGCGTTTGATTGTCCACCATTCGTAATTAAGTCATTTTCATCTACAGTGAGAGGCTCGACATTCTCAATCGTAGGAACGTCATCTTGAATGGTGACAGGCAAAACCATGGTGCTGGTATCGCCATCAAAATCCGTCGCTGTAATAGGGAAACTCAGTGTTAACGCATCACTACCACTAGCGTGATCGATTGTGCCTTCTAACGTAAAGTTGTATGAACCATCAACATTCACCACTAGCGTAAATACTGAGTTGCCGTTTGCTGTCGCGGTGTAAGTGAAGCTGCCGTCGGCATTTGCGGTTTCTACCAGTTCAACGGCTTCACCATGTGAAGTCAAGCCATCAATTGGATTGGTCGATGCGTCGAGTTGATAACTCACCACTCGGTCGGAACCTTCTGTCGTGGTGAACTTGCCGTCAACCGAAACAGAATCATTTTGATCCGAGCCGATGCTCGCAAAGTCGTCTTCATCCACCGTTAAAGCTTCTACACCATCAATAGAAGGCGCATCATCTTTAACTTCTATAACGATTTCTGCGGCTTTGGCATCGTTCGAACCGAGCGTCAAAGAAGAGCGGTCTCCGTCGGCATCAACGGCATAAACTGGAATGGTGAACGTTAACGATTCGTCGTTTGCGCCAGTATGATCCAGCTGTTCATAGAGGTTGAACTGATATTCGCCTTGAGACGGAGAGTCGATACTGATGTCGAATACCGTAATGCGCACACCATCAAACTCAATGTAGCCTTCGTAAGTACGAACACCATTGACATCAGAAGTGAGTTCAAGAAGTACAGTTTGTCCTTGCGATTGCAACTCGCCAGAGACATTAAATTCCGTTGGTTCTACTTCGAAGTGGTCAATAATATCGCTGCCTGCAGCTGCCGAAATTGATCCGGTACCGCTAGTAATCGCGATGCCTTGTAGAGAACCTTGCTCGACGCCAGACTCATCCAAAGACAAGCTTGTGACATTGTTAATGACTGGGTTATCGCCATCAGCAATTGTAATCACAAAGGTATTGCTGACCGTATCTTGGTCGAAATCCACGATCGTCGTTGGAAGGGAAAGCACTATCGTATCGCTATCATTCGTCTGCTCAAGCGGTTTGAACTGTTCAAATTGGTACGTGCCGTTGGTGTTTAAAGTGATACTTAATACCACCTCTCCTGTGCCAGCTACGGTTAACGTGATGTTACTGCCATCTTCAGACAAGGTCGCAACCGTCGCTTGGTTGTCAGTTAACAAACCATCAAATTGCGACAAACTTTCCTGATTAAAGGTGACAGAAGCCAACTGGTCACTGCCAATTTCGACAAACGTCCCCGTGATTGGCGTCGATGAAGATTCTTCGTTCTCAAACGAGATGTCTTGCGGCGCTGGATTATCACCATCGATAATCGTCGTGACAAAATCAATTGGCGTACGAATGCTGTTACCACCAATATCAGTACCCGTCATCTCAAACTCAATACTGATGCGGTCACCAACAATCGACACCTGCCCGTCATCTACAGACGCAACATGATCAATGCCTTGGCTTATGGTGGTCGTCACCTCCAACTCGATATCACGACCTAGCGAAGTCGCTTCAATTTCAATACGTAGGACTTCATTGCCATCTTGAACACCAATGATGGCATTTTGCGCTTCGTCGTATGAGAACTCGACAGCTTTACCACCAGATTGAATATCGGTGTTCAACTCGGCCAGTAGCGACTCTAGTGAAGCAGCAGATGGAACAAATGAGCTAGGGTCAAGCGGGAGATCGCCCGCCTCAACGGATACGCTGGTTGCAATAGATTGAGGATAAGTCGTAAGGGAAATCGAACCTTCGGTTACTTCCGATTCAAGAGATTGTCCACCATCAGCAAAAATCGTGACGTTGATGTCATCGGTTTCTTCACGATCTTGCACGCCAGTGCGTATTGCAGAGGTTTCGAAAAACGTCGAGGCAAGCATTTCTGGGTTGTTGTATTCAACCGTCACATAGCCAGCATTTGCCGAACCAGACGCATCGCCACCAGCGGCCGTTGCTTCAAGAATTGCCGTCGGGTCGGCACCTTCCAAAATCGCTTGTTGGATAGCAGCAACATCATTTGCGTCAAAATTAGCACCATCAATCACCGTCGGGTCGAAAGCAATTTGACCATCAACCGAGGTTTGAACCAAAGTTTCCGGTTGTTCTGATGAAGGCTCAGGAAGACACGCGACACAGTTTTGGTCGACAAGATAGAGCTCGTTATTGATTAGAACATCCAAAGACGCATTGTTTTCTGTGACAATGACATCCCCTGAATTTAACGCATCTCCGGCGCTTACCACTCGGATCTTACCGGTAAGATCCAATACCAAAACTTCCCCTTTGACAGCATTTACAATCGCGTTTTGCGGCACGGTTTGCGTACTCATCTGACCTCCGCTAATAGCCAACGTTTCCCATTAACCTATTGCATAGTTTTTAGTTGAATATATGTGGCGTTTTGCACATCGTTGGTTGATTAAACTAACTATCAACTCATTAAACAATCGACTTATTGCGTTCCACATCCCAAAACAAGTTAAAGTTACTATCTGTCACAAAAATGGGACACATATCCTAGCGGCGCAATATCAAGTAATTATATGAAATGCGTCACTTATTTCTAAACAAGTGTAGTCGGTCTGATAAAAAACGGAGTTATCAAAGTCACTTAACTAAAAGCGATACTGCCAGTTGCGATCAAAAGCGGTAAAAACGCAAACAACATACTGTAGAGACTTGAGCGAGTTGATAACTTTATTAGTAAAGGAGAAGAAAAGAACGTCACAATTAAATACTGAACAAGATAAATAGGTTGGAAAAACAGGGCTAACATCATGTGTAAAGCCATGTGCAAACCTACACACCATGAATTAGGTTTTGTCCGAAGCGCAACAGCGCATAAAACAACCAAACTAGCAGAAAAATACATCATAAAAACGACACAAATAAAAATAATTCTCATTTGAAATATTAGGAGAATATGCCCATATATTCAACTGAGTTTGAGCTATCAATCCCATCGTTATTATCAATCAACATAATAAGTAAAGTTATCAGTAATTTTCTCCCTAAACGTTTGCGTAATCGCTAACCTTCTCTTAACCTTGATTTGAGGCTTTCATCACGGTTTTTCCATTGATATAGTACGGCCAATACAAAAATAAAGACCATTCGAGGCATGGAGCTTCCTCGCTAATCTCAAGATGAGAAGAATTGGTACCGACAAATTCGGCAGATTTAAAGAGGGTCAAATAATGGAAATGAATATGGTTGAGATTTTAGGCTACGCAGCTTCAATCATGGTCGCAATTTCGCTAACTATGAAAGATATTGTTAAGCTTCGTATCCTTAACTTTATCGGCTGTGCACTGTTCACTGCTTACGGACTGATGATTGATTCGTGGCCAGTAGTACTAACAAACGGCTTTATTGCATGTGTTAACGTGTACTTCCTAGCTAAAATGCAGCAGGAAAAAAAAAGCCTAGAGCCTGAAAAAGCCCAATAAAACTCGTATTTTGAAAGGCCCGCAAGTCATACACTGCGGGCTTTTTTATTGTCTAAAATTCGTTTTTATCGAATCCAATCAAGCTCGAGCGTCTCTCTACGTGAAAACATTTCGACATGCGATTCGATAATGCCCTTCACTTGCTCCAACTGCTTTTCAGAATCCGCTTCACACGCAATAATGAGGCACAGCCCATTCAAACTGAATTCTGCCTTTCCAGCAGGGAATGTTACCAAGCCACTTTGTTCATCCCACGTTGCAGACACTTTACGTGCGAAATGTCGGCATAGCGTCACTAAGTATTTGCTCGCGTGTTCACTTTCAATCTGGGTAGTTTCTTTGATCATATTGTCACTTTGCTTATTCGTGTAAAAAGGCCCTCTTTCGAGAGCCTTATGAGTAGGTTTTAGAATTGGTAAGCCGCTGAAAGCTTGAAGTTACGACCTGGTTCGTAATCATCTAGCGTGAAGCCGCGTACCGTGCCCGAACGTGACGCATGTGATGTGTAAACCTCATCGAAGACATTATCGATACCGAACGTTACCGATAAGCCATCAACGTTCGACGGCACCCACTGAGCGTACAGATTATGCACATCGTAGCTATCTTTAGCAGGCTGACCATCAAACACATTGTCTTCTTCAAGTACAAACATGGATGTCCAACCAAAGATGGTTTCTAGCGAATTAGATTGGTAATCCAGCGTTAACGCAATGCTGTCACCCATGTCGATACTGCGACCATTTCCACCTGCGACTGGGCCGCCAGTGTTCTTGTTTTTGGTATCAGACCGCGAGTAAGAAAGCTTACTGTTGAATTTGTCATACCCGTAGGACGCACTGGCTTCAAAGCCTTTGATCTCAACGTCACCGATGTTGTAAATCAGGTAGGTTTGAGTCGCATCTTGGTATTTATCAGCAATGTAATCATCAATATTTGTTTGGAAAACCGTCACATTGGCACCGAAGAAGTGTTTATCCAACGTCTTGTTGAAACGCAGACCTCCTTGGGTGTTTTGGCCCGTTTCCGCCTTCATGCCTTCATCAAGGTACGCAACGTCTTGATACGCGATGAACGTTTCCATCAACTCAGGGCCCTTAAACAGTGAACGCGAGCTCGCAAACAGCGTCCAGTCTTGTGTCACCGCCCACTCGGCAGCCAATGCCCAAGTCACGTCATCAAAATTGCTTGTGCCTGTTTCCGCTTTACGTTTGTAATCATCAAAACGCAGACCCGCAGTAATAAAGAAGGCATCCGAAAAGAAGAACTGATCTTCAACAAACAGCGCCGTTGAAACAGCCGATTCATCCATAAACTTGCTACTGCCGTAGTAACTAGATGACGTCTTATCCATGTAGTCAAAGCCATAAGTCACTCGGTTATCAAACTGAGCGAGAGCAAAATCCGATTGGAATTTCGCATTTAAGCCGAGGTTTTGGTTCTTAGCCGTGTTCTTTGACAAGCGGTTCGAAGGCCAACGCGGTGCCATAACCGTTTCATCACGTTTGATTTCGGTTTCGGTGTTGTAAAGCGTCACGTTACCTTGGTGCTGCTCCCCTCTTAGCTCGTAACTGAGCGTGACGGTATCGCGATCGTAATCCGTTGGGATCAGCAACTTGCTCGACAAGCCATTGTTTGCACTACCTGCCATATCAGGGCGAGGACTGTAATCGCCGCTGTCACGGTACATATCGTAGGAAAGTTCGAAGCGGTGAATGTCATTAAACTCGTAACCAAGCTTCGCAAGAATGTTGTAAACGTCCCCTGCCGAGCCGAACGTCTTGTCGCCGTTTCCATCTTTGAAATCGTCACGCGTAACATAGTGGCCATAAACCATTGCATCTATGTTTTCTGACAGCAAACCGTATAACGTTAATGAGCCTTGTTGATTGTCGTTAGATGCAAAACCACCGTATACACGCGCGCCAAAAGTTTCATCGTAACGAAGCAAATCACGTGCGTCTTTGGTTTCAAAATACACCGAACCACCCAACCCATTTTGCGTCACTGAGTTGTTACCCACTTGGATATCTGCCGACTTTAGAATATCGGGGTTCAGCGTCAAGTTACCGATGTGGTGGAACATACTCGCGTGTTGTGACGCGCCATCCAGACGGATATCCAAGTCAGTCTCACCCAAGCCGCGAATCGTGATGCGTTGGTTGACTGAGTGAGTACCACCCACATCAACGCCCGGAATATCACGCAGTAGATCCGACATATGATCGGCCTGCTTTAATGACATATCGTCCGCGAACATCGATTCGGTATTGCTGGAAACTTTCGTTCCCCATACCACGACTTCTTCGAAATGAGAGTCAGGTTCTTGAGCTAAAACGGGATTTGCCAATGCCATTCCCACTGCAAGGCAAAGGCTTGAAAGCTTGATTGATGAGCAAGCTGGGCTTTCCATAAGTACATTCCTAAATATTAATGATAATAATTCTCAGGTATAATAAGCAGGTGTTTTATAAATACAAAGGCGATTCAGTTATGCGAAATCGCACAAGTGTTATGAGGAAACGTCAAATGCAGGAAGTCACCGCCAAACGAACTAAACTTGGCAAAATAGCCATGACCCAAAAACTGGAAGCCACGGAAAAACAGTTAATTGTGACGCAAGGGCAACCATGCCAGACCCAACTGGCCGAAGGGAAGTTTTTGTCTTATCAGTACAATGACCAGATTTTTGTGCATGGCGGGCGCTGCATTGAATTGGTCGACTCCAATATCGTCTCCACCGCGCACGCTTCGTTGTTGATCACCATTCTTCTAGAAGGAAAGCTCTCTTTCGGTTACGACGATTTACAGTTCGATCTCGATGCCAGTGATACACCTCAAGGCGTGGTGGTGAATCTCATTCATCCTGCGAACTTTCGTCGTTCGCTTATTGAAAACAATCAGATCAACAAGATTAATATTCTTGTAAAGCCGCAATGGTTAGAGTCCCGCTCGGAAGAATCGTGTTGCAGTACTGCCTTCTTTGAAACGCACCAAGCCTTTTACCACCTAGAGCTTAATCAGGCGTTAACTATTCTTGCCACCGAACTCACCAACTGGGATACACCGCATCGTTTCCAAGACAAGCTCGAAATCGAAAGTTTGATTTATCAAATTCTGTTTCACGCAACACAACAAATGCCACAGGATTTTTGCCCTCAAAACACCAACAGTTACCGAGATAAAATCACCGAACGTCATAGTGATTCACGCGTGGAAAACATTGTCAGCTATATCGAAACGCACCTTGAACAAGAGTTGAGCCTCGAACACATTGCAGAGGTATTCTCGATGAGTGTGTCAAACCTACAACGCCGCTTTAAACAGTCACTCAATATGACGGTGAATGGTTATATCCGTTATCGTCGTCTTGAGATCGCAAGAGTACATTTGGAGCGTGGTTTAGTGTCGATCACTGAAGCCGCGTACGAAGCGGGCTATCACCATCCTTCTAATTTCACTAATGCGTTTAAAAAAGTGTTCGGAGTGCCTCCCCATGAGATCGTAAAAGAGTGACGGGAACGCTCAACAATGCGTCTATCCAACCTACTTACGCACTTTTGGGGTATATATCGTCAACGACATGGGTATATACTCGCGTTAAACATCAAGCCAATGCCATTAGGTTGCAAATCAAACGCTGCGTAGAAACCAATATGTTTAACGCACTGATACGCGAGACAATTAACGGCATCGGCGTTATCTCGAATGTGGAGGTTAAACATGAATATTGGCGCTGTCGCGAAGCTAACTGGACTGTCATCAAAGTCGATTCGTTTGTATGAAGACAAAGGGATCATCTCTCCACCAGCACGCAGTGATTCTGGCTATCGCGAGTATTCAGATAATCATATTCAAGAACTTAACTTAGTTTCACGAGCAAAAAACGCAGGATTTTCACTTCAAGAATGTAAAGAATTCGTCCAGCTTGCGCATAATCCAAACCGTAAAAGCAGCGAAGTGAAAGAAAGAACGATGGATAAACTGCGCGAAGTAGAAGAGAAAATTGCTCACCTGATGGAAATCAAAAAGCAGTTGGAAGGTTGGGTATCGGCTTGTCCCGGCGATGCAAAAAGTCGCTGTCCAATCATAGACGAGCTCACTAAGTAAGCTCGCCTGTCTATTGCAGTTCGTTAAAGGCAACAAGTTGGTTCAGATTAATGGTAAGTGCACATGCGCTTGCCATTTAACTCAATGATGTTAAATGGCGTTTCGTAGATGTCTTCCAATGTTGTTGCCTGAATCACCTCTTCAACCGCGCCACTTGCCACCACTTTGCCTTGTTTAAGCGCCAGAATGACATCGGAATAGCACGCCGCGAAGTTGATATCGTGAATCACAACCACCATTGCTTTGTTCATGTCATGAGCAAGCCTTTGAATCACCTTCATGATCTGCAATGAGTGCTTGATATCCAAGTTGTTCAGCGGTTCATCTAAGAAAACATAGTCCGTATCCTGAGCAATCACCATGGCGATAAACGCCAACTGGCGCTGACCACCACTCAACTCATCCAAGTATTTATCTTGAATGTCTTGCAGGTCTAAGTAATCAATGGCTTGTGCAATGACCGCATGATCGTCTTTGGTAAGATTGCCTTTTGAATAAGGGAAGCGACCAAAAGAGACCAGTTCTTTCACGGTAAATCGCATCGTGATTGAGTTCGCTTGGCGCAACACAGCAAGCTTTTTCGCCAGCTCTTTGGTATCCCACTCAGCGATCTCTTTACAGTCGATGATGACGCTACCACCGTCTCGCTCTGTTAGGCGAGAAGCCATGGAAAGTAAGGTACTCTTGCCTGCTCCATTTGGGCCAATGATCGACGTGACTTTGCCTTTTTCGAACTGAGTATCCGCGCTATCAACGACTTTACTCGAACCAAATGCTTTGGTTAGTTTCTCTATGACTATCATGTTTATACGACTTTGTTTTTCAACAGCAGATACAAGAAATAAATGCCGCCAAGGAAGTTAATGACCACGCTTAGCGTTGTCTCAAAATTAAATACGTTTTCAATGATCCACTGCCCTGAAAGCAAGGAGCTAATGGCCAACAGCGAACAGCCTATCAACAATGTTTTATGTTGATAGGAATGAAACATCTCGCGGCTCAAGTTGGTCACAAGCAAACCAAAGAACATAATTGGGCCAACCAAAGCGGTAGAAATTGCAATCAAAACCGCAGAAAGGATGAAGACGTTGCGCGTCACTTTCGGCACATCAACACCCAAGCTTTTCGCGTTGTCTTGATCTAACCAGAACACATCCAATGTGCGATGCATACGAAACAATAACCAGCAAGCCAATATCAACATCGGCGCACTGAAGTACACGAGATTAACCTTTACGTTGTTAAAGCTTGCATACAGTTTGGACTGCACGAAAGCGAACGTATTGGGATCCATCAATAGCGAGAAAAAAGACGCAACATTGGAAAATAGCTGACCAAATATCAAACCGACCAGCAATAAGGTGATCAAATTTCGGCTGCCTTTGGAGAAATAGAAGCCAAACAAAAGCAGAGAAAACGCCACCATGATGCATGCCGCAATGGTGAAGTTGACGTAGATATTCAACACTAATGTGCTCAATCCACCAAACAACAATACGATCAACACTTGCGTGAGCACGTACAAAGCATCAAAGCCCATAATGCTTGGCGTCAATATTCGGTTATGCGTAATGGTTTGAAACACCATAGATGACTGAGCAATCGCCACGCCAGCTAATACAATCGCCAACACTTTGGGTACGCGTCGCGAAAGAAAGTACTGGTAGTTGTCTGCGTTCAAGCCAATGCCGATAAACAAAAAGGCAAACACCAGAGCGATAACACCAAGCAAAACGATTTTGGTTGAATCACGCATGCTGCTTACCTCTTAGCAACATCGCAATGAATACCACGCCACCTAAAATGCTGATCACAATGGAAATTGGCATTTCATGAGGGAAGATGATCAAACGACTCACCAAATCACAGCCGAGAACCAATATGGCACCATACATGGCGGTTAAAGGAATGTTCTTCTTCAGGTTATCACCGTAAAAATGACTGACAAGGTTCGGCACAATAAGGCCAAGAAACGGCAGCTGACCAACTATCATCACCACACTTGCGGACATGATAGACACTAACAGCATGCCAATAGTAACCACTTGCTGATAGTTCAAACCCAAGTTCACGGCAAAGTCTTTACCAATACCGACCGCAGAGATTCTTGCGGCAAACAAGTAACTGAGAACCACCATCGGAACCGCAATGTAAAGCAGTTCAAAATCCCCCCGCAAAATGTTGGCGAAGTTAGCGACCGACCAAGCACTCAAGCTTTGGAGCGCATCGTACTTGTAAGCGATGAACGTGGTCATCGATTCAATAACGTTACCGAAAATGATCCCGACAAGCGGTACAAACACCACACTTTTGAATTGGATACGTTGGATGAAATGTACAAACGTGAGCGTTCCGAGCACAGAGATACCAAACACCAACCAAAGATGATCTCCATCGCCAAAGAACACCACGCTCATTACGTAGCCCAACATGGCACACTCGATTGTCCCCGTGGTCGAAGGCGCAGCAAAACGGTTTTGGCTGATCTGCTGCATCACAAGGCCAGCGATACTAAGCCCTGCCCCAGCAAGCAAAATCGCGAACAAACGAGGAATACGGCTAGTAAAGAAAAGCTCTAACGCTTTTGCATCGCCTGAAAACAATTGTTGGGGCGTCATATCAGCCACCCCAACAAACAACGAAACCGTGCTTAAAACCACAAGGGTTAGCAATAACTTTTTCAAAGTTAACCTCTGCTAGCCGGGCTTAAAGATCGACGGTGTTTTTGATCTCGTTGACCATTTTTTCTGTCGCAGTCACGCCTGACATAGCCAAGTACCACGCATCAACATCCAAGAACGTAATTTTTTGGTTCTTGTATGCCGTCGTCGCTTTCACCAAATCATTGTCCATCGATTTACGAAGGTCTTGGCTTGGCTTCGCATGCAGCGAGTTACGGTCGATAACCAAAATGTTTTTCGGATCAGCTTCGCGGATAAACTCGTAAGAAATCACGTCACCGTGTGTACCAGTCTTGATGTTTTTTACCGTTTCAATGAAACCAAAGTCATTGTAAATCGCACCGAAGCGGGACTTCGCACCAAAGGCACTGATGTTGTCACCGATGCTCAAAATCGTTAGTGCATCGTTATTGTTCGTTTGGTTGTAGTCGCGAATCGCTTTAAATTGAGCATCCAATGTTTCAATCTTTTGCTCGACTTTGTCTTCAATGTTGAAGATTTTTCCAATGTTACGCCATTGAGCCTGCGTGCCTTCCCAGTAGCCTTCGCCTTCTTTAGCTGCAAACACAACCGTTGGGGCAATTTCACTTAGCTCTTCATATTTCGCAGAGCCACGCGGGCCAACCAAGATCAGATCTGGTTTTTGCATATAAACAGCTTCGAAGTCAGGCTCAAACAAACTGCCTGCTGATGTGTAATTCTCTTTGCTGTACTTAGAAAGATAGCTCGGAAGATGAGATGCGTTTGACACAGCTACAGGGTCAATCCCGAAGTTATCCAAAGCATCTAAAGGACCAAAACCAATTACAACCACCCGCTTAGGTGATTGTTCTAGCTCGGTTTTTCCCATGTAATGGTCAATAACAACGTTAGCAGCAAAAGATGGAGAAATGGTTAGCAGCGAGAAAACAGCCGCACTGACGAGTTTTTTCATTTTGTTGAGCCTTAATGAGATCTATTATCATGCGCGTTCGCAATATAGCGTTACTCTCAAAAGCATTCAACAAGATTTATACGACTTTACATTCATTACAGTGATTTTAGATTAAACCATTTCAAGCACTTATGAATGGCAATCATTGCAATCCCGAATTGAATTATTCGTGCGAATCAATGAACGCTTTTAACGCCATTTCATCAAGGATCACTAAGCCATTGTCGGTTTTTGCAATGAGTCCTTTATCGATAAGATCTTTGACCGCACGTCGATAAACACGGCCTGACGTACCAAATCGTTCCGCCTCTTGGTTCACTTTGTCAAAGCCACCAAGCAGCGTATCCGTCTGATTACGGACGAGAAGATCATAGGCAATGTTGTAAGTGATGGGATGCAGCAAACGGTTAGTATAGATATCCATTGAGTCCTGATAGTCTTCTGCCAGTGCAGAGGCAAAAAACACCATCATCTCAGGGTGCTGCTGTAGTGCTTCGGTCAGTTTTTGAATGCAAATGACATCGACTTGCATGTGCTCATCAGCCACCACATTCCACTGGCAAGGGGTTTGAGTAAAGTACTCCATTTCGCCATAAATGTGGTAATCGCAGTTCGCCTCCCCTAGTTGGAAACGTCGCCCATTGGCGGCCAAAATGCTCATAGAAACACGTCCAACAGGCACGATATACAGGTACTGAAGTTGCTCGCCTTGGCGCAAAATGGCTTCGCCAGCATCAAAATAACGAGTATTTACTTGGCACTGATAGATGAGATCACGAAACGCGGCACTTTTCTGTTCTAGATAGTTTTTGAAGCGACCAGTCGGATAAGGGCTGATTTTCATGCGTTTTTCTCTGCGCTAGGAAGGATGCGAATCCGGACAAATGAGCAACTCAAAGACTAAGCCAGTTTGCTTATTCATCCAGACAATTACTATTGATAACAATCTCAGATGGATTGTACCCCTTCCATTAAGACGATGAAACCAAATAAAAAAAGCGACAACCATGTGCCGCTTTTGATATTAATCTTAGAAAGAGATGACGCTATGCTTGGGCAATCAACGCTTCTAAAGCCGTGAAAGATGCAAGCTTTTCACCTTCCATCATCACTTTAGCTTCATCTACGTACTGACCTACTCCTTCCTTCACATCTTGTTGGTAGAGTACGACATTGTTTAAAATCGAAGCCACATGAAGGCCTCGTAATCGACCGACCGTAAACAGCGCCGAGGTTTCCATGTCTGCACCTAAGATGCCTTTCTTATTCCAGTACTGACAAATGGCCTCTTCGTCATCGGTATAGAAACTATCGTGAGAACGTACTACGCCGAAATGATATGGCGTCGTTTGCGTCGACAAATAACGCTCGACTTCTTTCAGTAGAGTAAAGCTTGCGTACGCCGGATAAGCCGAATCGACGTACGATTTGGAACCACCTTCGTCTCTTACTGCACCTTCAGCAACAATCAATTCTCCAAGCTGAACCCCCGATTGCATAGCACCCGCAGATCCAACACGTACCACATGAGTTACGCCGCACTGTTTGAGCTCTTCTACCGCAATGATCATCGATGGTGCGCCGATGCCTGTGCTGCATACAGAAACAGCCTGACCTTTGTAGTTGCCGGTAAACACGCGGTACTCACGGTTTTCCGACACCATTTCTGCATCATCAAATAATGCCGCGATACGATTCGCTCGATCTGGCTCGCCACATACAATAACAAGAGGAGCGACTTGTGTTTCATCAACACCGATATGAGGTTGTTTAGCCATTTGCTTGTTCCTTACGCTGCTGCTTGAGCTAAGGTTTTATCGCCATTGCGCTTGGCACTACGAGCCCACTCACGCGTACCATTGGCAGCAATGAACATAAGAATCGCGTACTGAACAGACATAGCATAAACACCTTGCGTCGCGTAGATACCCACACTGATGATGTTGATCACAACCCATAGAATCCAGTTTTCGACGTATTTACGTGTCATCAGAATTTGTGCAACAACAGAAAGTACCGTCATGGTTGCATCCCAGAACGGGAACGCATCAGGCTCAAGAACTGGCTCAGACAGGCCTGCACCGAAAATGTTTAGGCTATCAACAGCAATGTTTGCTAGCGCGAAGAAGAATGGGTCAATGTAGATGGTCAACAATGCAATCGAGACCACACAAACAACCGCAGTCGCCATCAGCTTTTGCTTGCTAAGCCAACGAACTTCCAACGTTTCACCTTGTGCATTTGGTCGAGTCCATGCGTACCAACCGTAAATATTGGCGCAGAAGAAAAACAGTTGAAGAAGTAGCAATCCGTACAACTGAATTTGGAAAAAGATAACAGCAAAAAGCGTGACATTCAGTAAGCCGAATACGTAGTTGATGGTCTTCTCTTGGCTCGCAAACCAAATGCAAAGCAGACCAAAGACGGTTCCGAATGCTTCGATCCAGCTCATTGCGTAGCCGTCTCCAATCGGAATGGTAACGAGGGTATTGTTGATATCGAGTAAGGCGAATAGGTCCATGGTGATGTCCTTTATTATTTTGTTTGGAATACACCCATATTAGGGTGCAGCAACAAACAAAAAGGAGGACATTTGTCCTCCTCTTGATGCACTCGATCATAAATCAGATCATTACTTACTTGAAAGCGCCTATTTATATCAACCATTCATTCTAAATGAACTAGGACTCGTGTCCTAGGTAGCGCTTTTTGAAAGCGGAAGCTGACGCAAATAGCACCGATGCCAATAGCGTAACAACAAAGCCAATCACGTATTCAAAAGCTTCATTCACTAATAGCTGGTAACAGCTCACGAGAAAAGTGATCACTACTGCGAGAACATTCGCTCGGTGAAACCAAGGATGTTTGACCGAGAACTTCGCATAACCTTTGGATAACATTTAACTAATCCGCTAGACAACAATTAACATTTTTATTTATAAGCAACGATGATAATAAGCTTTTATCGTTTCAAGAGAAATGTCTTTTTTAATTTTCTAGCTCAATATCACACGTAATTTGTGGTTATGTGATATCCGTTTGCACAATGAGTTCAACAATTTAGCAATTTCACACTGTTGCGTACAACCAATGTTGGTTCCAGTTGAACGACTTGAGCTTCGTTAGATTTGTCGTCCAGTCTTCGGACAAGAGTTTCGACGGCGGCTTGGCCGAGTCGATATTTTGGTTGGTGGATGGTCGTTAAGGAAGGCGACATAAATTTCGCGATATGAATGTCATCGTAGCCAATAATGGAAAGATCATCTGGCACTTTAATACCGAGCTCATTTGCGGCGTTAATCACACCCATCGCCATCATATCGTTAGAGACAAAAATCGAGCTGGGTAACGTACCTCGTTCAGCCATTTTCTTGAACGCTTGATACCCACCCTCACATTCGAAGTCCGACTCAATGATCCAATTGGCATTAAATTCCAAGCCTGCTTCGTTCATCGCTCGCTTGTAACCTTCGTATCGCATTTGCGCTTGGTGTTTAATCAAAGGGCCGGTGATACATCCGATTTCAGTGTGGCCGCAATCAATCAGGTATTTCGCCGCTAAGTAACCGCCACGAAGTGAGTTATCTTGAATTTTATCGCTTGTAAACAGCATCGGCCCCCAGTCCATCACCACGACAGGGATATCTGGATAACGCTCAAATACATCGATACGCTCCCCTTCTAACGACGAGCACATCAAGATCAAACCATCGACACGCTTTTGCAAAAGCGTATTAATGGACTGGCGCATGCGTTCGTTGTCGCCTTCGGTGTTACATAGAATGAGACTATAACCTTTGTGGTAACAGCTGCGTTCCACGCCTTTTACGACTTCGCCAAAGAATGGGTTGGTAGAGGTTGTCACTAGCATACCAATGGTTTTGGTACGATTGACTTTAAGGCTACGCGCCAAAGCAGATGGCGCGTAGTAGTTGAGTTCTTTTGCTGCATTGTTAACACGTTCAGAGATTTCTTCGCTCACAAAACGCGTCTTGTTAATAACATGGCTCACTGTTGAAGTGGAAACCCTTGCCAGTTTTGCGATGTCTTTCATCGTCGCCATGTTATTACTCCTATTTTTATGAGGCGTTGTGCGCCTTATTGTTCAGCGAGAAACGCGTCCACCTCTTCGCGGGTTGGAATCGACGTTTGCGCGCCAAAGCGGGTCACAGAAATTGCAGCCGCCGCATGTGCAAACTTAATCGCTGATTCTAAAGGTAAATCTTCTAAGAGACCAGTGACGAATGCCCCATTAAACGTATCACCTGCCGCAGTGGTATCGGTCGCTTCGACACGGAAACCGGGGATAATTTCACCTCGACCATTTTGGCTCAACCAAACGCCTTTTGCACCGAGAGTGATCATGACAATTTCAATACCTTTACCATGTAGCACATTCGCCGCTTCTTGCGCGCTTTCGTTGTCTGTTACAGTAATACCTGTCAGCACTTCAGCTTCCGTTTCATTTGGCGTGATCACGTCAATACAAGCAAGTAGTTCATCTGACAATTCACGAGCTGGAGCTGGGTTTAAAATTACGTTGGTTTTTGCATCTTTTGCCACACGCGCGGCTTTCTCAATGCCGCACATCGGCGTTTCCAATTGCATTAGCAAGTAATCAGCTTGGCGAATACGCTCTAAATCTGGCTCAATCGCTTCTGCTGTCAGTTTGGCGTTCGCTTCTGCTGATATACAAATGCTGTTTTCACCACTGTCCGACACTTGAATCATCGCGATGCCTGTCGGGCAGTTTGGTTGCATCTTAACACCAGTGATATCGATGCCGTCCATTTTGAAGTTTTCACGAATGTTGATGCCGAAAGAGTCATCGCCTACACAAGCAATAAAACCAATGTCTGCATTTAATCGCGCCGCCGCGACGGCTTGGTTGGCACCTTTGCCACCTGGGATAACTTGATAGTTGCGACCATGCAGCGTCTCGCCAGGGCGAGGGAAAGAAGGCACTTGAAGAACATGGTCAGCGTTTACACTACCTAACACCACTAACTTATTCATACGGTTATCCTCGGTTCTGAATGAACCCTTTTTTGAAAAACTGTTTTTGGAAAATACTTAGATGACTTTAACTTCTCGTTTGAGTCGCTATAAAAAGTCAAAGGCATCTATACCCAAGCAACCTCAAGATGCATGGCTGCTTAGATAAACCTTGCCCTCTCCCCCTAAACGACAGATATAAACAGAGGAGAGAGCAAGGAAATTAGGACGCTTTATCGCACGTCAGGCTTATTTTGTTACCACTTTTAGAGGAACTGGGATGTACTCATCCACTTTCTCGCCTTTCAGTACTTTGTCAGCCGTTTCAACGCCTAACGCGCCGATAAGATCAGGTTGCTGCGCGATGGTCGCTGCTAGCTTGCCACGGTTAACCGCTGCGATGCCGTCTTCTGTGCCGTCAAAACCAACGATCATGACGTTTTTACCAGACGCTTGAACCGCGCGTAGTGCACCTAGAGCCATCTCATCATTCTGCGCAAACACCGCTTGAACATCCGGGTTAGCAGCCAGTAGGTTTTCCATTACGTTTAGACCTTTCGTGCGGTCAAAGTCAGCTGGTTGGCTAGCCAGAAGCTCCATATCGCTACCCTTCACAGCGGTCATGAAGCCTTCACCACGCTCACGAGCCGCAGACGTACCAGCAATACCTTCCAGCTGAATCACTTTTGCTTTCTCGCCGACTTTTTCCATGATGTAGTGGCCAGCCATCTCGCCGCCTACAACGTTGTCAGATGCGATGTGGCTCACTACTTCACCACGGCTTGCACCACGGTCTAGCGTTAACACAGGGATGTTAGAACGGTTTGCCATACGAATAGCGTTAGACACTGCGTCAGAATCCGTTGGGTTAATCAAAATCGCTTTTACACCGCGAATGGTTAGGTCTTCGATGTTTGACAGTTCTTTGCTCGGGTCATTTTGCGAGTCCAGTACAATCAAATCGTATCCCAGTTCTTTCGCTTTAGCTTCCGCACCATCTTTCATCGTTACGAAGAACGGGTTGTTTAGCGTCGAAACCACAATCGCCATCGTATCTTGGGCTTGCGCCGCTACTGATACAGTGGAAGAAAGAAGTGCAGCAGAGATAAGAGTTGCAAGTTTTTTCATCGTTCTAGTCCTTTGTGTAGGGTGAGCCAGCACACGCCTACTGGCTCGGTTTGTATTCACATATTGATATGTAGATTGTTATGAATTACTTGTTTTTGTTGTCTACCAATACCGCCAGCAAGATAACCACTGCTTTTGCAATCATTTGGTAGTAAGAAGAAACGTCCAGTAGGTTAAGCGCATTGTTCAAGAAGCCGATGATCAGCGCACCAATCAATGTCCCCATGATACGGCCTTTACCGCCCATCAAGCTCGTACCGCCAAGAACCACGGCAGCAATCGCATCCAATTCGTATCCCATACCCGCCGTTGGCTGAGCAGAAGACAGACGAGAAGTCACGATGATGCCCGCAAGTGCAGCTAACATACCGCAGATGGCGTACACACCAATCTTCACTCGGTCTACGTTAATACCAGACAAGCGAGTCGCAGACTCATTGCCGCCTAGTGCGTAAACATAGCGACCAAAGCGAGTGTGATTAAGTAGGTACCAAGCCGCTGCGAATACAACAACCATCAACCAAACTGGCACTGGAATGCCTAACGCGTAGCCTGTACCAAACCATGCGAATGCGTCTGCCGTGTCTGTGAAGCCAGTAGAAATTGGTCGACCGTCGGTGTAAACCATGGTCACACCGCGCAGTAATGTCATGGTGACCAGCGTCGCGATGAAGGCTTGTACCTTGCCTTTAGCGATGATGATGCCACTGATTGCGCCCAGTGCCGCACCAGCTAATAGAGCCGTTGGAACCGCAATTAAAACTGGCACTTCCATCGCGATTAGGCTCGCGGCAAATGCACCACAAAGCGCAAGGACAGAACCGACACTCAAGTCGATACCAGCAGTTAAGATAACCAGAGTCATACCTACGGCGATGATCGCGTTGACTGAGGTTTGACGAAGGATGTTAAGAATGTTGTCTACCGTAAAAAAGTTCGGGTTTAAAAAAGACACCACAACAATCAAAAATAACAGTGCAATCAGTGATTTTTGTTCAATCAACCACTCTTTAGTAAACAGCTTTTTGCTGCTTGTTTCGGTCGGTTTGCTCATGGTCTTGGTACTCATGCTGCTTCCTCATTGATCTTTTTGCCTACGGCACAGGCGAGTAATTTTTCTTGATCGGCGTCTTTCGCATCAAATTCGCCAGTAATGCGACCTTCATGCATGACAAGAATGCGATCGCTCATGCCTAGCACTTCTGGCATCTCAGAAGAAACCAAGATGATGCTCATGCCGTCGGCTTTAAATTTGTTGATGAGTTGGTAGATTTCTTTCTTAGCACCAACGTCAACACCACGCGTTGGTTCATCCAAAATCAGAACTTTAGGCTTGGTCATTAACCCTTTCGCAATCGCTACTTTCTGTTGGTTACCACCAGAAAGGTTGCCAATAATTTGGTCGCGAGTTGGTGTTTTAATGTTGAATAACTTGATGAAATCTTCCACCGCAATGACTTCTTCGCCGTGCTGGATTTGCACACCTTTAGTTAGCTTATCCAATGCACACAGAGACATGTTCTCTTTCACGGATAAGCCCAGCACCAGACCATCCCCTTTGCGGTCTTCCGAGATATAAGCGATGCCATTTGCCAAGCCATCTTGCGGGCTAACCGGATTAATGGTTTTGTTATCGAGATTGATAACGCCATGCTCGCTTGGCAGCGCGCCGTAAATCACTTTCATTAACTCGGTGCGGCCTGCGCCCATCAAACCAGAGATACCCAAAATCTCACCGCGTTTAAGTGTGAAGCTCACATCGTGAACGCCAGAACCTGTCAAGCCAATCACTTCAAGGCATGTCTCGCCGTGCTTTACATCAATACGTGGGTATTGCTCTTCTAATTTACGGCCAACCATCATTTCGATTAAGCCGTCTTCATCCGTGTCTGCTACTCGGCATTCACCGATAAATTTACCGTCACGAAGCACCGTAATGTCGTCACAGATTTCAAAGATTTCTTTCAGGCGGTGTGAGATATATACAATGCCGCAGCCTTGCTCACGAAGCTCATTAATCACTTTGAACAGAGATTCGGTTTCTGTATCAGTAAGCGCATCGGTTGGTTCATCCATGATGATGACTTTCGATTCAAACGAGAGCGCTTTGGCAATTTCTACCATTTGTTGCTCACCCAAACTTAGATCACCAAGCAAGGTTTTCGAGCTGTGTTTCACGTTCAAACGTTGTAGAAGTCTGTCCGCTTCCGCGTACATTTTGCTCCACTGAATGCGCCCCATAGAACCGGTAAATTCACGACCGAGAAAAATGTTCTCAGCGATTGTCAGTTCAGGAATTAAGTTCAACTCTTGGTGAATAATGCTGATGCCCGCTTCTTGAGAATCTCGCGGACCTTTAAATGCAGCAGGTTGACCCTGATACTGAATGCTACCTGCATCCATATGGTAAATACCGGTCAGCACTTTCATCAAAGTTGACTTGCCTGCCCCATTTTCGCCCATGAGCGCCATAACACGACCTGGGTATACATTCAGGCTCGCTTTATCTAGCGCCTTTACACCTGGGAACGCTTTTTCAATTTCGCTCAGTTGTAGAATGGCTTGAGTCATAATCTGTCCTCAATTCTCAGGCTTAAAAAACTACGCCTGCTTGGAAAATCACGTTCGCGTACGGTGTGCATTCACCGGTTCGAACCACTGCGCGACTTTGCTCGGTGCGTGCTTTAAAGGCCTCGTGCGAAACGTATTTGATTTCAATCGATTTGCCCGTTTCCTCACTCTCTTTGCTCAATTCTTTAAGCAGTGCTTCATGAAGAACAGGACTGACATCGGAAAATTCTTCTGCAATGATGACCCCTTCAATCTGTGACTCAGACAAAATCACGCGAACGGTATCAAGAAAACTTGGTACCCCATGCGTTAGCGCCAAATCGATGCGCTGAACATGATCAGGAATCGGCAGCCCCGCGTCACAAATCGTGATTTCATCGGTGTGGCCTAGCGTTGCCACTAAGTAAGAAATATCTGAGTTAATAAGGGTACTTTTTTTCATCTCATCGACCTTTCGGTTACACGTTCATACAACAATGAGTGCCTGTTTTAGGAAATTTTCATTATTAACAGAAAACTCATCGAAACGTTTCGATGCAATAATAAGACGCTTGCGAGATTTCACCAGTCACCGATCGGCAAGGTGTGAGAATGATCCGTGATTTTTCCAACTAAGAGAAAGAAAAGGCCGGCCAAGTCACACTTTGCCCATCGAAACGTTTCGATAGGCATTTTTAAAGCCCACAAAAACCCTAAGGTTTGTGCCCGCTAAAGCAGAAATACGTCCAATTACTGAGAAAGCCTCTAGTTAACGGGAAGGAAATCTGCCACATCATCACATTTCTAAAATGGTTGTCTGATTTTCGAGAACACCCACCTTACAATCTGGTTACAATTTGCAAAAAATATATCATCCGTTCAGTACCGTTTAGGTAAGCAACGTTTGTAGGGACACAAACGGAAGTCGAAGAACCATAATGAAATTAAGCAATCGAGTTATCTTGCTTGTCGCACCCGTGATCATTTTGAGTGCGCTGGTATCGAGTTACATCATCTATAGCATTCAAAAAGTAACACTCATCAAGCGCGAAGATAGCTACATACAACTTCAGATGGAAAAACTGGCGGGGCAATTTCGACAAGCCAATATTTTTCTTAACAGCTATGCGTACACGCTGAGTAAAAGTGATGTGCTGCAGGACTATTTTATCAATCACGACAATCCCTACCGTGAGCGAGTGCTTTTTAGCCGCTTGGATGAAACCGCTGATGTCCTGAGTCATGGCTATAAAGGGGATGCGAGCATGGCGATCCTCGACGGCAAGCAAAATCTGCTTTATTACACCGAAAACCAATATTATGAATCGTCCGGCGTTGTTGACCCAAAGGTGCTGGAGTACATAGCAACCAGCTTCGCGGCTCGTGGTGAATACAGTCACACAGGGTTCATTTATAACTCCAGTGGCCAAAGCATCTTGTTGCGATACGAACTCATTGACAAACGAACGGGCGTACCGCCAGTTAGCTTCGATCCTAGCAACGTGTTTTTTGTTGTCGTGTCCGTATCTTTAGAAGTGTTTAACGACATCAAACACGACGTCGAATTTGATACTCATAGTGTGATTACGTTTGCCGATAAACCCATTTATCTAGACATCCCTCTTGCGCAAACCATTGAACTTCTGCCCCACTTTTATGCGGTGCTCTCCCCTGCGGAGTATCTGATGTGGAACAAAGTGGACAAAGTATGGCTAGAGCTTGCACTTTCTTTTGGTATCGCTGCATTTTGTACCATCACGCTGATCGTCTTAGTGCTCTATCGTTACGTTTTGCATCCAGTCTCTCGCCTCGATAAACAACTCAGCGAGCTAGAATCGAATCAGCGAGACAACATCGAAAAGCTCGGAACCAATGATGAAATTGGCCGTCTTTCATCACGCTTTTTTGATATGTACGAAGAGCTCAACGTCATTTACAAAAAGACCAAACGTCTCGCAGAAACTGATCACCTTACTCAGTTGGCTAACCGTCATCGATTCCACCAACTTGCCACGCGTGAACTAGCCTCGCCACCTTCTCATTTGTGGGTGATTTATGTCGATCTGGATAACTTCAAGTACGTAAACGATAAATATGGCCATGAACTTGGCGACAACCTGCTAAAGGTCTTCTCGACTCACATTAAAAACGCCTGTCAAAAGTTCTCTCAGCAGTACGACGGCCCTTGTTTTGGCGCGCGTTTATCTGGTGATGAGTTCGCCATCCTACTCAGCTCCAACCATGACGTGGGCAGCATCCCAGATTTACTCGCCAAAGAACTATTAAAACCAATTAGCAACCTAAGCCAAACTTGGGCGAACGCCTTCCCGGTGACCGCCAGTGTTGGCATCGCTCAGTACCCGCAAGATGGGCAAGACATCGCGAAACTGTTGTCCAATGCAGACGCAGCAATGTACCAAGCCAAACGTGCTGGAAAAAATCAGTACGCGTACTACTCAGCAGAGCTAAATTTGGAATCTCAGCGACGCAGTCAGATCGAACGTGCACTGCGTAAAAGCAACGTTGAAGATGAGTTTAGGCTTGTGTTTCAGCCTTACATGAATAACAAAGACAACGAAATTGAAGGCTTGGAAGTGCTTCTACGTTGGGACGCAGAAGGCTTGGGGCCAGTGCCACCGACCGAATTTATTCCAATCGCCGAGCAAGCTGGGTTGTTTGACAAAATAGACCGTTGGGTGTTTGCCAATGCAACCGATGAATACCATCATTTGAGAAGCATTTTCGGCAAAGACATTGTCCTGTCCATCAACCTTTCATCGGCCGAATTAAACTCGTTAGAAATGGCGCAATTTATTCATAAACACGTAACGAGAAATGGCATCAAACCAGAATGTATCGAACTAGAAATTACCGAGACGTTTGCCGCGGAACAGCAAGGCACGGCATTGCTTGATGAGCTTTCGAAACTGGGTTATCGACTTGCTATTGATGATTTCGGCTCTGGCTACACGTCGCTCACTCAGCTTGTTCAATACCCAGTACAAAAGATTAAGTTTGACCGAGAATTTCTACTGACGTTGATGAATACCAATAATGGACACGTGATCAAACCGATCATTGAGCTGTGCCATGCTCAAAACAAAACCGTGACCGCCGAAGGCATTGAACACGACGTTATGCACAAATGGTTGTCCGCTTATCGATGTGATTTCATGCAAGGATACTTGTTCGGAAAGCCAATGGACAAAGAGCAACTTAGCTTGTGGTGGAAATCGGCCAACGATGACAATCGATTCTCTCAGCCGCTTACAACCAAACTCGCGGCTGAGGGTGGAATTTGAAGGTAAAGAATCGATAATGTTTACTTTGACGAACTCATAAAAAAGCAGCACTTAATGTGCTGCTTTTCGTATTCTCACCCTATTGCATGCGCTTAAGCATGTTGAGCGTAATGGTTACTGAGTTATCTGCCGTCGCTTTTTTCAGCTCAGAATAAACCACATCAGCAGAACCATCCGCTTTGTCGGAAATCGTGCGGATGACAACGTACGGAACCTTAAAGGCGGTTGCAACTTGTCCCAATGCTGCACCTTCCATTTCGACGGCCATCGCGTTGAACTCTTGGTAGATGCCCGTGACCTTTACTTTACTGGCGATAAATTGATCACCAGAAGCAATGATGCCTCGGAACACACTTTCTTTGCCTAACGTCTCCACCGCTGCTTCATACGCGTAATTTTGTAGCGCTTTGTCGGCGTAAAAGTAACGCTCTTGATAGTCCGGTAATAACCCTTTCGGTTTGTTGAATGCGGTTAAATCAACGTCATGATGTACAGTACGAGTAGAAATAACCACGTCCAATGGATCAAGTTTCGGGTCACTTGCTCCTGCTATACCAGTAAAAATCAGTTGGTTCACACCAAAAGATTCAATCAGCAAAGTGGTCGTCATCGCAGCATTGACTTTGCCAACACCAGATTGCGTTACCACGACGGATTTGCCCTCAAGCTCACCGATATAAAAAGTGTGGTTCGCAACTTTTTTGATTTGTTGATTCTGAATTTTTGGCAGCAGAGCTTCAACCTCTACATCCATCGCGCCAACAATACCTATCGTTGATGCAGCAAAAGTAGGAAGTGAAAACGCGGCAAGAATGAAAACAAGAGATTTCTTAAACATACGAGTCCTGAAGTGTAGCAATGCGCCGCCCTTTTGCGACGCGCCACACATTATATACCCTTGAAATTTAAAGGGGGAATATTCCGTACGCTATCAGTCAAAACAATCAGCAATGAGGCAAGGAGAGCTTCTCTACAACCTCAGCTTTTGGGTTCTTGACTTGTCGGGACACGCAGTTTCGCTGAAATAGTAGGCATAAAAAATTCGCAAGCTATCCTAGTTGCGCAGGTAGGATGTCCCCAAGCGCCACATATATCCTGATCGCTTGATTTCACTCTCGTGAATTGTCGGCATTGACCACATTTATTCGTCATTAATTCTTCTCCCTGAAAATGATCTTATTGATAAGCAAGCGGTCGTTAAGCGTAATTCTATAACGCGATAACGACCTCAACTAGCCAAATTAGTGTTTAGAAACTAACACGATGTTCTGAGTGAAGATTTGACTTATAACCGTACTTTGCTCAAAAAACTTAAGAAACAAATTCAGAAAAGACAAAATAATATTTTATCCAGACCACAATTTTTATTTATCGAATAAGAACTATTTTAAAAAATGAAACTAATTCCGTTTTAACTTGTCTTAATCGGTCGTTAATTTGTTTATAAGAAAAGTCTAATTACCTATTCAGTTCATACAAAGCAAATATAAAAATAATGGATACCCATCACTTTCGTTTTTCCTTATATAGAAATGCCTTATTTAGAGTTTCCATTCGTTCCATATCCGTACCTTATAAAACTCATCATCACATTTTTTTCACTTTTTCAGTTGGAGTGAAACGCTCATATGAAGAGCTGTTTATCTATCTTTCCGTTCTACATCCTTTATTCTACTTATAAAACCTTAATCACAACGTTCAGAGACTGCCCCTTAAGTAACGCGACGTTTCGAGCTGGATCACAGAGTAAACTTTTTGTCCTTCGCTCATGGTTCTAATAAATACTTTGAAATTAAAAGATATTTTCCACATCCATTTAATTAAACATTGTTTTTTAACTTTACTCTATCAAAAATATTGCTAAACACAGTTTTATTAATTAGAGAAATCGGCTAGTATTTACGTCGAAGTTTTTCAAAAGCAACGATTAACTTATTAATATTAAGCAGTTTCAATTGGTTAGACAGAACCCTTGAAACTTAATGGAATCCCAACATTACGTGCTTTTGTGCATAATAAGAAACATTGGGAATATAATTATATTGATGTGCAAGTTGTTTTAACGAGTGCATGAAGCAATCGATAAATTTGTAACACCAAAGAGTTTTTATTTAATCAAAATGAAAAAGTTATTTTTATTGTTGATATGGACATGTTTGTCGGTTTCTCCTTTTGCAATGGCGCAACACCCAAATAGCAAGGCAGAGAACCGCGTATCCCAACAAGTTATTGAAAAAACATATAAAGAAGCCAAACTCAATGGCGTCATCGACTTTAAACTGTTTCGCGATGCCTTCATCGCTTACCAAAAAACACCAGATAGAAAGAAGTCGATACTAACCATTATTGATTACAGCAAACCATCGACCGAAAAACGTTTTTATGTTGTGGACGTAAACAAAAAGAAGCTGATCTATAACACTTACGTGGCTCATGGTGTGAATAGCGGAAAGAAAACAGCAACACAGTTTTCGAATGTCGTGAATTCTCGCAAAACATCACTTGGCACGTTTTTGACAGACACAACATACTACGGTTCTAACGGCTATTCGCTGCGACTAGATGGTCTTAGCTCTGGCCTTAATGACAAAGCTCGCGAGCGCTACATCGTTGTACACGGCGCAGACTATGCGAATCCTTCTTTCATTAAAAAGAATGGTTACTTGGGACGCAGTTGGGGTTGCCCAGCGTTACCTCAAAAGCTGTCACGCGAAATCATTGACACGATTAAAGGTGGTAGCGTGATCTACGCCAGCGCGTAAACCACGCTGCACACCAATACTAAGGGAGCCTAGCTCCCTTTTTTGTTGCCTGATGTTCTTACAAGTCGCAAATAAAATCACATGTCGAGCAGAACAACGCCAATATTTGTGTGCTCTTGGAGAGTCAATCACGTCATGAATCTATTAGCGCTTTTTCAGGTGTTGGTTAGATTCGCTTAAAATACTGTTCATTCCTGTTTCGTCTCGTTAGTATACGCACAATTGGTCACTTACCGACTAATGTATTGCCCAAATCTATACCCACTGACGTTTAGGATTGTTTTTTTGCGTTATCTTCTTCGTATTTTATTTGTGCTGACACTGTCCATGCTCTCTGGGCATTTGCATGCAGCGCACCACAATACAAATCACGTGACGTCAGAACGCCTCGACAAACTCGTGCAATCTGATTTTCAATCCGTAGTCAACGCCCCACACTCAGAAGCACAACAACACTATTGGGGTTCTGATGGGTTTGAGCGCCACATCAAGCGAGACTTGTTCGCTCTGGTGAGTTACCGCCGAACGTCTACTGATGACGGCTCGCTCTCCCTTAGCTTTGAATCTGAATACCATCTGCTTGTCGCGTTTTTGCCTCCCCCATTAAAAGAGTTAGCGTGGCAAACTATTCCGTTGCCTACTGATAGCTATGGCATGTTAAAAAACCAACGTTCTCTCTATCGTTTATCAGGGCGGAAAGAGGCGAATTTACTGTACGTGTTTAAACACGGTCGCGAATCGATCATCACAGTTTGATACCACAAAGAAAAACAAGGAAGCATGTCACACCAGGCATGGATGTCCTCAAATTTATCTGATCTGATTCGAGGTCTATTTATGAAAAAATTCACAGCAGCAGCGTTAACGGCCCTACTTTTCACTGCAGTACCAACATTTGCAAATACAGACACAAACGCGGACAAAATGACAAACGAAACGCTATTGGAATGCGCAAATGCTTCCAATGCTCGTAACGCGATACCAGAGCACCGAGCCGTTTTTCGTCACTACTTGATGTCTGAACGTGGTTACAGCTTTAGCCAACTCTCTTCCACCGAAACCGAGTTTAAAGCACAAGACAACAACGATTCTGAGATAGAACAGTTCTATCAAACACAGTGTAAAGAAGTTGGTGAGCAGCTCTACCGCGTGGGCTACTGACACCAGCGAGAATGAAGAACTCGGTAAAGGGTCAACAGTTCCAAAAACAAAAGGCGCATTCTCTGCGCCTTTTGCTTATATCAATATCCTAGTTACACATGAGTGAACCATTGTTAAGAGAGCTGAGACGCAGCCTTAGATTTAAACCGCGCTTTGCGCACCTTGAGGATCACAAAACTCATCACAGCAATAGTAAGAGTAATCACTGGCGCAGCCATTAACCCCATCGTCACCATCTTGCTGATATTCTCCGGAAGCAAAGGTAGGAGCATGCCAAAGCCGCACAGTAATAACGTCCACAATATGGCGCTCAGCCATGCAAAGTAATGGAACTTCGACACGCGTTTCACACGTAATCCCATCATCAATGGCAAAAGCGAGCGCACCACCGGAATGAAACGCGCGCAAAACAATGCAATTAAGCCATGTTTCCCCAAAAGAACATCGACTTGTTCGAGTCTTTTCTGTGGGACAGCATTCACCCAGCCTTGAACTTTAGGTAGGCGGTTTAGCCATTTTCCTTGCAAGTAAGCCGCCCAACTTCCTAAGCCCGCACTCACAATAATCACCAACATGATGGCAATTGGATCAAGCACGCCTACCGCCGCAAGTGTGCCAGACAACACCACCACACTATCGCACGGAAATGGCGCAGCAGGAATAAAACCACTTTCCAAAAAGATTAATGTCGCCACGACAATATAGATAATCCCTGCACTTCCTGGCGCCATAAGTGCAGAAAAGTCTTGATGCCAAAAGGCAAGCAAGACGTCCATCATTGAATCAAACATAAAAAAGCTCCTAAACATCACTAAATAACAACAAGGTAGATGCTTAGGACTATCGAGCGTGAATAAACCGATAGATAAGATTAGAGCCTAACCCATCTCCAATTTGGTATTTTGAATGAGAGAAGTCTTTCGCAAGCCCAAGAAAAGCCGTCAGACCCGCGTTCAAATATGGCGTTTCTGATAAGGCGCGGTTCCAATGAGGAGCCAACGTTTCGAACCAACCGATATCGAGCTCATCAAGCTCTGATTTTGAATCATGAACTCGCAGTGCATTGCGATTTAACAGGCTAGCCAACGAATGAAAAGGTGGTGCTAGTGGCGTTTCGGAAACTTGTGCGTCTTCATCATAAAACACACTGCCGACGGTGTAGTGGTGAACAGTTTCAGGCGACGTTGACTCTTGGCCGACAGAAACCGCCAATAAGCTCAGAAATAGCCCGAAAAAGCTAATAAGAAGAGCACGCACAACGTTCACCTACATCACAGTAATACGTACTTTTAACTCTGAGGGCGAGAATTTGCAATCGAAATTCTCGCCTCGTGGTTTTAGCCACTCAGTTTGATATAACTGAGGACTTAGTTCTTGCCGTATGGGTAGTTTTCGAACATTTTCGCCACTTCTTCTGTGATCAAATTTTCCCTTTTCTCAGTACTCATTGATTCGGTTAACTTGCGGCTTGAAACGCCTTTCCACACAACTTGGTTCGCCTTACTATCCACCAGCTCTACCACTAACTTCCCGTATTTGCGTTCTTTATATCGTTCAGGGCTTGATGTAATCACACCAAAGCTGTTCCATCCATAACCGACGCTAAAAGAAGAACCAGACGATACCAACTCCGACTCCTCAACGATATCGTGATGAACGTATAAATCACCACCACTTGCAACTCTAGAAAGCCCTTTCGATTCCAGTTGAACAGCCAAACCTTGTTCTATACGGCGTCCATCGATACTTGCTGGGGCATCATTTTGAGTACCAAAATCAAACGTTTTGTAAGAAGCGAAGTCCGCTTGTTTATCCACGTCTGTTGTTACTGTCGTACAAGCAGCCATCAAAAGCGCCATCGCCCCAATTGTTACTGTTTTCCACATACGCGCTCTCCTCGTTTTTTTACTTATACGGCTGACAATAAGGTTGTGTCATTTCAATATTGAGTCTTGACCATGAATGATAAGTGTTCAATGTCAGGTGATGATTAAACCATCAAGTGGATTGACGATTAATGAGCCAGCTCTGTCACATAACGGTGTCATTTTCGTCGAGCATCATCAGGAAGCCATTTACGTTCATCGAAAGCGTATTTTTTCACCAAGAAGACAGTTTTTTATACAACTGACAAGCGACTGATGAAAAAAGACTTTTCTTTTGAAATCAATGTGGCATATTAGCTGAGTCCTATCGATGCGCGGGCATCGTATAATGGCTATTACCTCAGCCTTCCAAGCTGATGATGCGGGTTCGATTCCCGCTGCCCGCTCCAATATCTACTCCCAAGAAATTCTTTTCTAAGTTACTCAGTTGAATCCGAAGGCGGAGCAAACAAACAGCGCCAACGTTGTTGCCACGTTAAATTTGGTCGACGTACCTCGTTGAACATATCTTTCCATTCTGAAAACGTCACCTTGATTGGGTTGAAGCTGTTTACCGGTTTAGAAATGCCATAACGAACCGTTTCTATTTCTGGTTCAAAAGTGCCAAACATTCGATCCCAGATAATCAAAACACCTGCGTAATTTTTATCAATATATTGACGATTGATCCCGTGATGCACTCGGTGGTGAGACGGCGTGTTGAATACCCACTCCAGTGGGCCAAGTGACCGAATCGACTGCGTGTGCACAAAGAACTGCAAACCTAGATTCAACAACACCACGAATACTACCCATTTAGGGTCAAAACCAATAATGACCAAAGGTAGCCAGAACAGCCACATCCCCGCCAATGGGTACATCAAGCTTTGGCGAAACGCCGTACTAAAATTCATTCTTTCTGAACTGTGATGCACTACATGTGCCGCCCACATCCAACGAATACGATGGCTAGCACGGTGGAACCAGTAATAGAAAAAGTCTTGCAGCAACATAAGAAGCAAGAAGGCCGATACACTCATTTCGATATCAAATAATCGCCAATCAAATATCCACAAGTAGAAATGCGCAATCAGCAACCCCGTTAAAATATCAGCAGCTTGATGTAATCCTGCCAACACAAAGTTACACGCCACTTCCGGCAAATAATATTGTGCGCTGTCAGGCAGTTTACCTCGACGCTGTCCCAAACCGTATTCCGCGGCGATGCAGAGAAAAAAGATAGGGGCCAAAGCCATAAGCAAGAGCTCCGGTCGTTCCATGATTTGTGACCAATCCATTGTCTTATCTACCATTTTGCGTAGTGATCTTCCGTTAAACCCACAACACCGTCTAGTTCGTGCTTACTGCCATTGCCATGCACAACAAACCCTGAAAAGTGACCGATATATTGACGAAAGTTACTTTTCAAAAACCAGAAGTTCTTTTTCTCAGAACGTTGATTGATAGGCTCAAACACTAAGTCTACGCAACCATCTTCGGAGGTGATGCGCCAATCAGTACGTGGATTCTGACGTGAAAATTGAAACTGCACCGGATTAAGCAAATGCCTTTCACCATCCACCCACATTACATTTTCACAAAACCCGGTTTCGTTTACGCCAGCGGCGAGGTTGAGACCGAAGCTTTTGTCGCCGTCTTTATGGTTGACACTCGCCCAGCGCCAGCTCGTTTCCCTTCGCATGTAACCCGCCGAGAAATCATAACCCGCAGCAACCTGTGACAGATCTTGCTCTTCACCCAGAATAAATAGATTCCCTGTTACCGTCAGCGCGTTGTGTTTTTGCGTATACGTCCATCCGGAGTAACCCGTTGGCGTAGAGAGCATAAGAGGCAAACTTTGTGGCTGTGGATGCAGTGTAATGTTGGCGTTAACGGAAGGCGTCACAAACTGAACATGCCACTGCCCCTCCTCAATAGAGAACTGAATTGTATTGTTCGCGAGATGTGCTTTGCTCAACCAGCTCGATGGCTGAGTCTGATAACCAAGCTGACAAGGTTTAAGCCATTGCTGCTCGGTGAGTGCATTGCGCTTAATATCGAACAAATAACAAAATCCGGAGGCCAAATAGCGAATATCGGCAATAGCAATCCCGACGACATAGTCAGGGGTCACGAGAGACACGAACTGGAACTGCTTATAATCGAAATGTTTTCGCCACTTCGATACAGGATTGTCCATCTCATTGAGATATTGAAATGACTCTAAATCGAGTGATCTTGGAATCGCCGACAAGTGCCCAAAAACCGGCATACCATCTTGCTGAATAAATGAGTCCAAAGGCTTAATTACGTCCATGATTCTGACTTTACTAATCACACATGGCACAAGGTTAACATTAATTTAACAACAAACGAGTTGCGCGACTGCACAACAATCACGCATTTAATGCAGGCAACGAAGCAATAGTGTGAAACAGGTCACTCGTATCTCATCACTATCGCTGCGATTTAGAGTTTTAGCTTGGCTGTGGAGCACTAATCAGAATAAAGAATATTGGTCACGATCTCCGTTTTCACCGAATTCGCGATAAAACAGTTTTCATGCGCCATGTGGTGCATTTTTTCCAATTGCTCATAGCTTGGCTGCTTATCACCAGAAAATACAACTGTCGGATTTAACACCACTCTCGAAACCCACTCTTTCCCATTTTCACCAACGGTCAACTCCCCTTCAGCTGCATCAACATAAGAGTCGATCACATAACGACGCTTTGCTGCAATCGAAAGGAAAACCAACATATGGCAACTAGAAAGTGCCGCAACAAACGCCTCTTCGGGATCGACGTTTTCTTCTACCGACAGCGGCAACGGAACAACATGAGGAGATGGCGAAGCAGGAACTAACAAACCGCCATCAAAGCGCCAAGTGTGCGCTCTACTGTATTGATTATCGCTAAAGATTTCATTGGCCTGGCGTTGCCACGTTATTAATGCCGTGTGCTTACTCATACTCATTCCCTGATTGTTGAGTGGTGTAGTAAATCACAGCTCAATACGGAAAGAAAACAGACACTGAGTGAAATGAGCGAAAAGCCTCTTCAAAGCACCTGTTCTGAGTTTTGTTGCGCTTTTACTAACTCATCTCTCAAACGGTGTCCTTGATGAATATTCACTTGGAGGCGATTGATCAACATCTGTAGCTGTTCAATCGCTGGCACTTGGTTCATTTTTAACTGTGTTTCGAGTTCCAGCGCTTGGCTAGCCAGTATCTTCAGCCCTAAATTCAGCGCCATTCCCTTGGTCGTATGCATCGTCAATTTGAGAGAGTTGAAATCGCTCTGCATAAAGTTTTCAATCAGGTCATCAACCGCCAGTTCAAAATCGGTGATGATGCTGTTGAGCAGATCAAGTAACTCATTCGGATGTTCTTTGAGGGACGCCAACATTTCGGAGTTCGACAGTTCCTCTTCCGTCAGCCTCAAGTTTTCAATCGGCTTACGTTGCAGTTGCAATACATTGCTCGCTGGCGATACCTCTTCAGTTTGTTTCACTTTGAGCCTCGCACTGAATTGCTTCAAAGCGTCAGCAAAACTTTCCCTTTGCAGAGGCTTGGTTAGGACATGATCGGCACCTGCCGCGATAAAGTGGTCATGGGCCTCACGAAAGACATCCGCAGTATAGGCAAACAGCAACGTCTTTACCCCTAGCTTTTCGCGAATAAAACGAGTCGCTTCGACACCATTCATCTCTGGCATGTGATTATCCATCAAGATAAGGTCATAATCGTTGTCGCGTGCCTTTTCTACAGCAACCAGCCCGTTTTCTGCGACATCCACTGCGTGCCCTAACTTTTCGCAAAAGCCTTTCGCCACCAAAGCATTTACGCGGTTATCTTCTGCCAACAAAATGCGCAAGTTCTGAGTGCTTCGGGTTTGAACTGGCGTATGCTGCGGGCTAGGTTTTTCGCTCTCATTCCATGGTATCGGCAAAGTGACAATAAACTGCGTGCCGACCCCTTCTACGCTCTTTAAGGTAATAGAACCACCCATAAGCTCAGTGAGCTTTTTAACGATGGCCAACCCTAAACCCGTTCCTCCAAACCTTCTTGTAGTTGAAGAATCTGCTTGCTCGAAGGAGTTAAATACTCGCCCTTGTTTATCGGGCGCGATACCGATCCCCGTATCACTGACGATGATCAACAGCTGTTTGTCTTCACCATTTAACTCGGTACGAATCAGTATGTGCCCTTCATTGGTAAACTTCACGGCGTTACCCGCCAAATTAAACAGAATTTGGCGAAGTCGAGCACAATCTCCTGTGAACTCGGTGTTGTTCGGAACGTCGTTCTCAACAATCAGCTCAATGCTTTTTTCATCAATTAACGGTTGTATGGCGCTGCAAACCGGAGTTAAGACTTGCTCAAGATGAAACGGGGCCTCTTCCAGTTCTAGCTTGTTTTCCTCAACTTTAGAAAAGTCCAAGATGTCGTTGAGGATAGTCATTAAATGCTGCCCTGAATCCAGAATCACCTTAATGTGCTCCTTGGTGACGGGCTCTTTGGTTTCCTCTGCAATCAACTGAGAAATCCCGAGCACACCATTCATTGGCGTTCTTAATTCGTGACTCATAGCAGCAAGAAAGCTGGATTTAGCCTTCGCGGCTCGCTCTGCTTTGTCCGTCTCGGCTTCCAACTCCGAGTTAAGCTGCTTCAAGTTGTGCATTCGGTATTGCAGTTGATACAAGAACGACCCGACTAACAACATCACTGCGACAAACACAAACAGCCAAGTGAAGCGCGCCTCATTTTGGGCGAGATCAAGAAGTGAGTGCTCGGCCTCTTCCACAAACACAAAGTAATTGTGATCCAGTAGCTCATTGGTCAACAGCTCGATTTTTTTATCGCTTTCATGTAAGCGCCCCAAAAAGTTCGCGCCACTTTCGCTTTGCTCCCCACTTTGATTCACTAAGTCGCGGCTAAAAAACTCGACGTAATGTTTATCTAATTGCGTTTCACCAATGTGCGTCGAAAACTCCTCTTCATAGATGTCCAACAGCATCAGCAAAGCGTATTGATTTTCGACTTGTACCCCAATCAACATGTCTAATTGCGAAGTGGTTTGAATAACCCGTTGCTCAAACTTGGCTAACGTCTGTTGTATTTTCTGGCGGTTGGGTGAGATGGGAAACCAAACGGCGTTATCGAAGGTATCAGCCAATTTTTCCGCTTCAACTTCAATATCAACCAACGATTTAGTGAGCTCGAAGTTCTTTCGCTCCTTGATGGCATACTGATTCACAATCACATCGCGTTCTTCAATCAGCTGATGGCCGACCTCAGAAAGCGCGCTATGAAGTTGTTGCGTACTCTTGGAGTTAATGTGAGCCATGTAGGCAAAGGTGCACGCCACCAGCATCGCAATAAATAAGCATGAATTGACCAACCTAAACTTATTCATTTTCCAGCACCTCTAAAATTACTGGCCTTGGGGCGCTGAGTGACGTCAAGAACGCTTCGATGTCTTCGATATTACTATCACTCATCGTAATACCAAGCTGCGTTTGTGCCATGATTTGAATGGCCTCAGCAAGGGTGGTCACTTGCCCGTTATGAAAATACGGCCCCGTTAATGCGACGTTTCTTAAACTGGCAACACGGAAATAATACCCCTCATCCCCTTCCGTTGTGAGTAAATGGCGACCTGTGTCTTTCTGCACGGGTTTGTGCTCAAAGTAAGCGAAGCGTTGAATCATCGCGCCGCCAACATTTTTCCCTTGATGACATTGTACGCACCCAGCTTTCTGGAAGGTTTTCCAACCGCGTTTCGCTTTCTCACTCAAAACATGCGTGTAACCCAATAAGTAGGCATCAAACGGCGCGCCGGGAGTTTCAAGCCCTCTCACAAACTCAACAATGGACGCTTTGATGTTGTCGATAGAAATTGGCAGGTTTCCAGCGCGTTTAAACAGCGCTTGATATTGCTCGTTGTTTTGAACGTAGCTTTCAATCTTCGGCCAGTTGGAATCCATTTCTAACGGGTCGTGAATTGGGCCATCCATTTGAGAGACTAACGTATTCGACGAGCCATCCCATAACAGTCGGTAATTCAGTGACGCATTAAAAACCGTGATCGCGTTTCGTATTCCTGCCCCTTTTACACCTGCTGCTAAGGCTGTGTTTTGCGCGCCATTCGTTTGTAGATTGTGGCAACTTTCACAACTGACTTTACCATTCGATGACAAGTTGGGATCTCTAAATAAATGCCAACCAATCCGCGCTAACTTAACGTCGACGACCGGATCGCCCTCGATAGGCAAAACAAGTTCGACTTCTGCTTTTGCAACACTGACGGATGATGCGGTACAAACGAATAGCACGGCGGCACCCCATTTGATAGCTGTACTCAGCCTCATAACTTGAACTTCCTAGAACGCCCTAATTATGAACCTAGTTGCGAATGCGATTTTTTGCCATTTTCAGGCGAGAGTAAAAGGTATGATTTTGTTTCGTATAAAGCTCAAGAGGGAGAGAGATAAAAACAGACAGAGCGAGTCCAATAGAATTCGAACTCGCGTCAGGAAGGCAATAGAGCGTGGCTAGTTGATGAAGGCAAGCAGGCGATAAAACCAAGTGACTTCACCGTAAGCAATCAAATCAAAGATGGTGAAGAAGATGACACAGATGATGGCCAATTTGACCAAGCGTTGAACTATAAACATCACAATTTCCTGTTGTTTTTTCGCAGTTTACTACGTCAACAGGCGAATGAAAAACGGATGCTTGTATCAAGGCGTGTTAAACAATCAACAAAATTTTTTGCAAAAAATGACGTGCTAGAAGCGCTGTTATCTAAGCGATTGTACTATCTACTTTTTTATTAACTTACTGCTCGCTTTGCTTAAAAAGCAATCGGTTAACTCACTATATAACCTAGATAAGCGAGCGAAAATGGATGTCGACAAGTTGGACGAGCATCAACTATTTCAAATATGATATGTCGTACACTTTTTTAAAACTAATACTTATAACTATTTTTTAATGCAAACACCTCGCTTGTTTAACTTAAATCTTCGCTACAAGACTGCCTTGTATTTCTCGCTCGGTCTGCTCGGGATGATAATTAGTTTCCTTTTTATCAGCCGATACTTTTTCCTTTACAGCTTAGATGAGTTGGAAAACATGGAAATTGACCACTCAAGTCAGCAAGCTATCGCCGTAATTGACATGATGGTGACTCAGCAAGAAGGAAGTTCCTATGATTGGGCTTACTGGGATGAGACCTATGACCTTTTCGCACACCGTGACATCGCAGGTTACAGCGAACGCAACTTATATGTCGAAACCCTTGATGCGCTGAACCTCGATTTGATGTCGTTTATCACACTGGATGGTCAGTCCTTAGTGTCATTGAGTCGTGAAAGCACACCAGAGTCTTCATCCTCACTAAACAATAAAGTCGTGTCCGTGCCACTCCTCCAACAGCATATTTTGGCGATGAACAGTAAGCTTGATGTTCACCGCGAAAGTTTGGCGGGCATATTTAAGATCAATGACAACATTTGGGGGTTGAGCTTAGCGCCGGTTCGCAACAGCGAAGGAGATCGTCCTTCGAACGGCTGGATGCTGTGGGGACGCAATCTGTCTGAGCGTTTCCCTGGCGACTTTAAAGCGATGATGTCTGCCAACAATACGCTCGTGACCAAGTCGTTTAATCCTGTGGATCATGCAAAAACTAAAAGCATCGATAAAACCTCAGAGTCCATCATCAAATGGACCCCAATCAGCGATCTCGCGGGTGAGCCGATTGCGTGGTTGAAAACACAAACCAAACGCGAACACTATTCAAAAGGTAATACGCTCTTTATTTACCTCTTTGCGACGGTTGGGGTGGTAGCGTCAGTCATTGCTACCAGCACGTTTTTCATCTTCAAAAGAAAGGTGGCAACACGCTTTAGCCACTTTGCAGAAGGCATTAACGAAATCGCCTCCCAATATCAGCTTGAAGGTTTGCAGTCCGTAAAGTTCGATGAATTAGAACTCGCGACAAAGCTTGTGCAAAAGCTCTCTGAAAACACGTCTATGACTCAGTTACAGCTGAAAGACTCCATGGAGAAATTCGGCGCACTTTACCACAGCTCATCGTTGGGCATGCTGATCGTTATTGAACGTGAAATCGTCGACGCCAACCATCGAGCGCTTGAACTACTGAGTTATAAAAAGTCCGAGCTTCTTGAGCAGTCATTAGACACGCTCTGCCCTACGACTGCTGATGAGTGTCGTGTTGATGCAATGTATCGAGAGCTTCAACATGGCCGCAATCAGTTTGAAGCACAGATGCTAGACAGCCACGGCGAAACCATCGATTGTTTAATAGAAGCAACACTGATTCAGCACAACGGGCACACCGCCTTGATGCTGCTGTTGCAAGATTTGAGTGAAAACAAACAACAAGCAGAGATGATTCAAAAGCTGACCGATTTTGATCCTGTGTCTGGCTTTTGTAATCGCCCGGTAATCTTAGGCGCACTTGAAGAGTTGGTGAAACACCAACCGAATCACTTCTCGTTCATCTACATCACTAGTAAGAGCCTCAAGCAAATCGCTGAAGTGTACGGACACCTGATCTTTGATGAGGCGATCCAGTACATCTCGACTTTGTTGCGCGACCATTTGGGCACTCACCAAATTGGTAGGATTAGTGAGCATGAGTTCATCGTCATTCTTCCCAACGCAAGCGGTCACAGCGACGCATTGGAAGCGGCAAACCGACTGTTAAATCAGCTCTCTTACAAAATCGAACTCTCTGGGATTATGTTGTCGCTCGACAGCAAAGCCGTGATGGTTGACCCTAAAATCACCCACCAATCCCTTGAGCACCTATTGCTTGTTGCTCGTTACTCAGCGCAGTCAATGAGCGGTCGTCACATGCATGAAGTGTTGGTCGCTGATGGTGAATTATCTGAGCAAGCAGAAACGTCGATGATCATCAATCGCGACTTAGAAGTAGCGATTCGACAAGACAACATCATTCCTTATTTTCAACCAATCGTGAACGCGAAATCAGGTGAAATCATTGGCTTTGAAGCATTGGCTCGATGGCCGCATCCAACGCTCGGCATTATCTCGCCGTTGATCTTTATTCCGCTTGCAGAGCAAGGGAAACTGATTGTAGAGCTTGGAGAGTCCATCCTCAATCAGTCTTGCGATTTTATCGGCAAACTGAACACAAAGAGACACAGCCAAGGCTTGCCGCCACTAACGGTGCACGTCAACCTGAGTGCGCAGCATTTCTACCATTCACGGCTGATTTCATTCCTGCAATCCATGATTGAAGAGCACAACATCTCTGCTGGTCATTTGGTGCTAGAAATCACCGAAAGTATGCTGATGGGCGGCGAAACGGAATCCATCCACTGCATCAACGAAATCAAACAACTGGGCGTACAACTGGCGTTGGACGATTTCGGTACAGGCTACGCATCATTTAGCAGCGTGTGCAACTTCCCGCTAGACATCGTCAAACTCGACAAATCGTACGTGGATGAAATTGAAACCAACGACCGAGCCAAAACGCTCGTGCGAAACATTGCCAATATGTCGCAAGAGTTGGGATTAACCATCGTCGCAGAAGGCGTCGAGACGGCCAGCCAAGTCCGCAAACTAAAAGTGTGGAATATAGATGAGTTACAAGGTTTCTACTTCTATAAACCGATGACTCGAGAAGACGCATTCGCTCAGTTTTCTGGCTTGCCCCACTGTTAGTCTAGCTCCCCCTCCCAAGGCAAAGCGGCCTCTGTCGCTTTGCCTTTTTTGTTCCCCAATCTCTCCTCTTCTTACCCAGCAAGGTTAAGTATTGCATCGCACTGATGATCGAACACGGTTTCAACCCGATATAAATGTCTGCGTATATACTTTAAACAAGGTTTTCAATAAGTCCCTGTCACCGGACAAGGAGGACTGCATGAAACGGACATGGATATGGCTGCTACCGCTGCTTCTATTTGCTGGCCAAACACTGGCAAATACGGTTTGGATTGTGCCCGTAAAAGGGGCAATTGGCCCAGCCAACAGTGACTACCTCACTAGGGAAATTGAACAAGCTCAAATCAACGGCGTGAGCCTAGTGATTCTCAAAATGGATACCCCTGGCGGGCTAGATAGCGCGATGAGAGACATTATTCACGCCATCACAACCTCGACCACACCGATTGCGACTTGGGTTGGGCCTTCAGGCTCAAGAGCAGCGAGCGCGGGCACCTACATTCTGCTTGCCAGCCACGTTGCGGCAATGGCAGAAGCGACCAACCTAGGCGCAGCAACCCCTGTGGCCATAGGTGGTGCACCACAAGCGCCCTCTTCTGATGACGGCAAAGACAACGAATCCTCGGATGAAAACAAACCCAATGCAGAAAAAAGCGGCGATCAAGTTCCGGCTAAAACCGCCATGGAGAAAAAGGTCATCAATGACGCAAAAGCCTACATTAAAGGGCTCGCAAAATTACATGACCGCAATGCACAATGGGCAGAAAAAGCCGTCAGTGAAGCCGCCAGTTTAGACGCGGAAGAAGCCTTAGAACTCAATGTCATTGATGTCATCGCCAACTCGCCAGAAGAGTTGGTCACCGCGATAAACGGTAAATCCGTCAAGGTGAACAATCTCCCCGTGACATTGTCACTCGACAATCCCATTTGGGTTGAAAGAACACCGGACTGGCGCGCAGAAATGCTTGCGGTGATCACCAATCCTAATGTCGCCTACATTCTAATGCTCATCGGCATTTACGGCCTATTACTCGAGTTTTATAACCCCGGAGTGGGTTTACCCGGTGTGCTTGGCGGCATCTGCTTACTGCTTGCGATGTACGCACTGCAAATGATGCCCGTCAACTACGCAGGTTTGGGGCTGCTACTGCTCGGTATCGCGCTCATGATTGCCGAAGCCTTTAGCCCGAGCTTTGGCATTTTAGGCTTGGGCGGCGTAGTAGCATTTGTGCTTGGTTCAATATTCCTGATGGACAGCGAGCTCCCGGGCTTCCAAATTGCCCTACCGTTGATTTTCGGTATCGCCATTTTTTCTATCGCGTTGATTCTTCTTACTATTGGTTTCTTACTCAGGATTCGAGGAAAAGGCGTCATCACAGGTTTAGAGACCTACCCTGGTAAACATGCCATTGTGAGTGACGACTTCATCGACGGACAAGGCCGCGTGCAGTTTGAAGGTGCTTTTTGGCAAGCGAAAACCGAACAAGATCAAGAACTCAAACAAGGTGAATCGGTCACCATTGTTCATGTTAAAGGGCTAACCTTAACGGTGAAGCCCAATGACCGCCCTAAAGAATAGGAGGCGTTTATGATGCTCTACACTGTTGCTGTGATCGTGGTGCTGCTGTTCGCATTAGCGACACAAATGTTTAAGGTTCTGCGCGAGTACGAACGAGGCGTAGTGTTCTTTCTGGGGCGATTTCAAGAAGTAAAAGGCCCGGGCTTGATCATTTTGATTCCTTTCATCCAACAAATGGTGCGTGTTGATTTACGAACCATTGTGCTGGATGTGCCAACACAAGATTTGATCACCAAAGATAACGTCTCTGTGCGCGTTAACGCGGTGGTGTATTTTCGTGTGGTTGACCCACAAATGGCAATCAACAATATTGAAAGTTACAGCGATGCCACCAGCCAGTTAGCACAAACGACGCTGCGCTCGGTGCTGGGCCAACACGAGTTGGATGAACTGCTATCCGAGCGAGAACGACTCAACAAGGATTTACAGTCCATTCTCGATCAACAAACCGACGATTGGGGTATTAAAATCTCCACCGTCGAAGTCAAACACGTCGATTTGAACGACAGCATGGTTCGCGCGCTGGCTCGCCAAGCCGAGGCAGAACGTAACCGCCGAGCGAAAGTGATTCACGCAACGGGTGAATTAGAAGCGTCAAACAAGCTGAAAGAAGCCGCAGAAATGCTAAACGAAGCGCCAAACGCGCTGCAATTACGCTATATGCAGACATTAACCGAAATTACGACGGACAAAACCTCAACCATCATCTTCCCAATGCCAATTAATTTGGTCGAAGCGGTGACGGACATTGCCAACGCCGTTAAAAAGAATCAGGGGCAGGATAAAGAAGAATAGCCACATTAATTTTCAAGTAAGGGCGGAAGCGGCTTTGGTTTAACTTGAGCGGACTTAGTTTGGTCTCGTTGAGTTTGGTGTAAACAGTAAGGCCGCTTCTTCATATTAGATATCACAAACCTTTCGATCACTGACCCGTGTCGGATTTACTTGGCGGCGTACCACATTCGCGTTTCATGATTTCCAGACCCGATTTAAAACAAGCGCGCCACGCCTTTTCAACGTCGGAGTTGTACTCATAATCACACTCTCGTACTGTTTCCAATAAGCTTTCAAACCAAATATCAATGTCTTCGGGTTTGATACCAATGTTTCCGATACCGTGCTTTTTGCCATACTTTTCCATCATTTTTCGCGCATCAGAAGACGTGTCTGTCATCATAAAAAAGACGATCGAACCTTTGAGCATACGAACTTGCTTTTGCATATCTACGCCTTCAAATTTCTGCCGAAAGCTCTCTCCTTTTGACCAAAACTTGGCATAAAACCGCTCGAAAAAGTACTCACTGAGAACACAACGCTCGTAACTGTCGTTGAAAACCTCAATCACATTCATGACAACTCCAAACGAAAACCAGAGTACAACTCATATTTTATGAGTGTAATTTAATATCTCAAACAAGGGGCAAGCGAATATCTCAAAGCTTGTAATTTTTGCCAAGAAACAGCAAAGACCACGTTCTCTACGCAGAGTTTGAAACATCACTCCCAAGTTCTCTGTTCGATTTTCAACAAAAAGTTAAAAGTGATTTAAATAAAAGCCATCTTATCAATTGCTGGTTATTCGGTACTATGAACTCACTTTCGAGGTACGCGTGGTTGTCGAAGCTAAAAGCGGCCGATATAAAACTGAATAACGAGGATAAAAACGTGTCTCATCAAATCATTAAAGATCTAAACAGCCGCTACACAGCGAAAAAATACGACGCAGAAAAACGCATTTCTCAAGAAGATATGGCCATCATCAAAGAAGCCATTCGTCTGTCTGCATCGTCAATCAACTCGCAACCATGGAAATTCATCGTGATTGAAAGTGATGAAGCGAAACAACGCTTCCACAGCACGTTCGCGAACAAACACCAATTTAACCAACCCCACGCAACCACGGCGTCGCACACTATCCTTCTTGCTTACGATCCTAAGTTCACAAAAGAGAAGTTTGCAAAACGCGTGGATGCCGAAGTCACTTCAGGTCACCTACCAGCAGATATGTACAACACCTTTATGGGCGCATACGCATTTGCCGAAGCGAACACCGATGAAAATGGCTTCAACGGTCATTGGACTAAGGCGCAAGTTTACATCGCACTGGGTAACCTACTGCACACATTAGCGCGCCTTGGTATTGACTCCACTCCAATGGAAGGCGTTGATCCTGAGCTGATTGGCGAAGAATTTAAAGACGAGTTGGAAGGCCACGTTTGTGAAGTTGCGCTCGCGATCGGTTACCACAAAGATGGTGAAGACTACAATCACGGTCTACCTAAAGCGCGTATGGCATTGGATGATGTTATCACCACGCTATAAAAGCTGATTGAAATCATCATTGTTGAATGAACAAGCCGCACATTGATGTGCGGCTTGTTTGTTTTGAGTGTAATTTGAGTTGAGTATCGCTTTCAGTTCAGACGTTTATATCGACTAAGCCACTTGCTCGGATTTAAAGTTACCAAGCAACGCATCATACAGCTCGTGATCACTCAACACACCGACTAACTTATTGTCTTCCACCATCAAGAGTGGTTGATTACTGCGCTGCTTAAGCTCTATCGCTTCGCGCATGCTGATGTTCGGATTAACCTGTACCAGTGAGTTGGCTTCAACATCATCGAGGTTCGATGATTCGCTCACCCACTGAATCAGTGACTGTTCAGAGTCCGACAAACTCAGGCCTTTAGGCTCTTGCGTCACCCAAATTTCTTTATCAGGACAAATAAGCACACGCTCTTCTTCACGTACCAAAGCATCACTCGACTTCATTAACGAACGACCTTTAAGCACATTCAGAGGATTCGTGTGGGCAACAAAGTCCGCTACATAATCATTTTCTGGTGCCAGTATGATTTGCTCTGGTTTGCCATGCTGAATCAGTTTACCCGACTCCATAATGGCAATGTTGTTACCAATTTTAAGCGCTTCATCTAAATCATGACTCACGAACAAAATCGTTTTGTTCAGCTTTTCTTGCAGCAGAATCAGTTCATCTTGCAGCTGCGCTCGGATCAGTGGGTCAAGTGCTGAAAACGGTTCATCCATGAGAAGAATGTCCGTATCCATCGCAAACGCTCGAGCCAAGCCCACGCGCTGCTGCATACCACCAGAAAGTTCATGCGGGAGCTTACTCTCCCATTCTGACAAGCCTACCATTTCTAACTGTTCACGTGCTTTTGCACGGCGCTCTGCTTTACCTATACCTTGCATTTCCAGGCCAAAGGCAACGTTATCTAGTACCGTTAGCCAAGGCATCAGAGCAAACTTCTGGAACACCATCGACACTCGATGAGTACGTAAATGACGAAGCGTTTGCTCATTACAGTTAGCGAGCTCCACCATATCATCGCCGTCTTGGATTTTCAGAGAGCCACGAGAAATATCGTTGAGTCCGTTTACTGTACGAAGCAAGCTGGATTTGCCAGAACCAGACAAACCCATCAACACACAAATCTCACCGCGTTTGACCGTCAGAGATACATTATCAACACCAACTACTTGACCGGTTTCGTCGATGATCTCCTGGCGAGACTTACCCTGGTCCAGCAAAGCCAAAGCTTGTGATTGCTGCTGACCAAACACTACATCAAGATTTTCAATAGTAATTGCGTCCATGATTAAGCCTCCTTCTGGTTTGGCGCTTTGCATAAGCGATCAAGAATGATGGCAACAAGAACAATCGCTAAACCAGCTTCAAAACCTTGTGAGATATTTACCGTATTCAGTGCGCGTACCACAGGCTTACCTAAACCATCTGCACCTACTAGTGCGGCAATGACCACCATCGAAAGAGATAGCATAATACATTGAGTAACCCCCGCCATGATGCTAGGTAATGCCGCAGGTAACTCCACCTTAAACAGTAACTTCATACGGCTTGCACCAAATGCTTTACCCGCTTCCAGTAGCTCTTCTGGCACTTTGATGATGCCCAAATACGTCAATCGAATTGGTGCTGCAATGGCAAAAATGATGGTTGAAATCAGTCCCGGTACAATGCCTAAACCAAACAAAACTAACGTCGGGATCAAGTAGACGAATGTCGGTACGGTTTGCATCAGATCCAAAATAGGTCGGAGTAACGTGTATAACCAAGGGCGATGCGCTGCCATGATCCCAAGTGGCACGCCAATTAATACGGAAATCGTTGTCGCTGCAAACACGAGAACAAAGGTTTCCAGCATTTCTTGCCAGTAGCCAAGGTTAAGAATTGCCAACAGAGCCAATACAATAAATACGACCAACGGGAGACTGCGGTGCAAAAACCACGCTAACGCTGCAGTCATAATGATAGGAGCGGCTGGCGGCATCCATTTAAAGATATCCACCACAAACATGATGATGGTTTCTAGGGTAATAGAGATTGCATCGAAAAAGCCGGATGCATTGATGGTTAACCAATCGACGCCCGTTTCCATCCATTGGCCCAACGGTAGTTTGTTGTCCGTAATAAAATTCACAATAAAACCTTTGTGTTGATGATGTGGGCATTGCTGCCCACTAAGAAAAATCAATTAAGCGTTGTCTTTAAGGTAACGAGCAATTGCCGACTGAGCGTCTTGGCCATCGACGGTTTTCACGTCTTTCAGCCAAGCTTCGATTTTATCTGCGTTCGCGTTTAACCATGCCTGTGCCGCTTTAGATGGCTTTTGCTTCTGGTTGAGAATCGCTTCCATCAGCTCGTTTTCCATTTCTAGGCTGAACTCTAGGTTTTTCACTAGTTGACCCACATTCGGACACTCAGATAGGTAGTTTTGACGTACGTTTGTATAAACGTTTGCACCGCCGTAATTTGGGCCGAAGAAATCATCACCACCCGCAAGGTATTCCATTTCAACATTGTTATTCATTGGATGTGGTGCCCAGCCAAGGTAAACGATCCACTGATTACGACGTACCGCACGTGATACTTGTGACACCATGCCCGCTTCACTTGATTCAACCAGGCTGAAGTCTTTTAAACCAAATGCGTTGCTGTCGATCATGGATTGAATCAGGCGGTTACCATCGTTACCTGGTTCGATGCCGTAAATGCGGTTTTTAAATTTGTCGGCATGTTTTTCCAGGTCAGCAAAGCTCTTCACACCTACGTCATAAACGTATTTTGGTACGGCTAAGGTGTATTTCGCGCCGACAAGATTCGCTTTTACTGTTTCGACAGTGCCAGCATCTCGGTACTTAGCAATGTCACCTTCCATCGTTGGCATCCAGTTACCAAGGAAGATATCAATGTCGCCGTTCGCCATAGAAGAATAAGTTACTGGTACAGACAGCAGATCCGTCTTAGTTTTGTAACCCAAGCCTTTCAGTAGCTCTGTGGTTACAGCCGTGGTTGCGGTAATGTCTGTCCAGCCGACATCGGCAAAGCGCACGGTTTCACATTGGTTTGCGTAAGCGCTGGTAGCTAAAGAACTTAACGCGATAGTCGATAGTATTTTCGTCATCTTAGACATGTTGAATTCCTTTTAATAATTTCTGACTTTATTCTCAGTTTTTAAAGATTAAGAGATCGATTCCAAGTCTCTTTTCGGTGGATGCATTCGCTGCATCTCTTGCCAGTTCGGTGCAATCCAAACCGGAGTGTTATTTGCTTTTTCTAGTGCGTTACCCAAGATCATGTCCGCAGCCCGTTCTGCAACCATGATGGTTGGCGCATTCAGGTTGCCATTTGGAATGGTTGGGAAAATCGACGAGTCCACAACACGCAAACCCTGGATGCCGCGCACCTGACACTGCTCATCCAGTACGGCTAGCGGATCATCGTCTGCACCCATTTTGCAGCTACATGAAGGATGATAAGCACTCTCAACATTTTGCTTAACCCACTCATCAATTTGCTCGTCGGTAGTGATATTGAGACCGGGCTGGATCTCATCGCCACGGAACTCATCCATCGCAGGTTGATTGAGAATTTCGCGCGTCAGACGAATACAGTCACGCCAGTCCTTTTTATCTTGCTCGGTCGAGATGTAGTTAAACTCAATCTTTGGCTTATCATTCGGGTTAGAAGAAACCACCTCTACAGTGCCACGGCTCTCTGGTTTATTAGGGCCGACGTGTACCTGGAAACCATGACCATCAAAGGCCGCCTGACCGTCATAACGCATCGCAGCTGGTAAGAAGTGATATTGAATATTTGGCCACTTCAGCCCTTCACGCGAGCGAATAAACGCACACGATTCAAAATGGTTGGTTGCGCCTAGGCCTTTTCTAGTAAGAATCCACTCGGTACCGATTAGCCCTTTGCTCACCAAGCCTAGTTTACTGTTCAGTGTGATTGGCTGCTTACAGTGGTATTGGAAGTACACTTCCAGATGGTCTTGCAGGTTTTTACCTACCCCTTCCAACTGGTGTTTCAACTCGATGCCCGCTTTTTCCAGTACATCTTTAGGACCAATACCGGAAAGTTGGAGTAGCTGTACCGAGCCGATTGAGCCTGCACTAGAAATGACTTCATTTTTCGCGAAACACTGCTGAATTGAACCTGCTTTCTCAAATTCAACGCCGACCGCTTTCTTGCCTTGTTGTCCTGTCTCTTCAAGCCCTTTTTCTTCAAGCCTTGTTTCTTCAAGTAATACACGACGCACAGTCACTCGCTTCATGAGCGTGAAATTTTTGCGCTTTTTAGCACGGCTTAAGTATGCATTAGAGGTTGAAGCACGTACGCCTTTATCAACCGTCATGTGCATTGGACCGAAGCCTTCTTGCTGAAAACCGTTGTAATCGTCAGTTTCTGGATAGCCCGCCTCTTTACCAGCCTCAATAAAGGCTTCATACAACGGGTTCAGCTTCATGTCATTGCCGCTACATGTGCCCAGCGGACCGCTGTCACCGCGGTACTCATCAGCACCACCGACCCAAGATTCAGCTTTGCGGAAGTACGGCAAGCACGCCTGGTAATTCCAGCCTTTTGCTCCCTCTTCCTCCCACTGGTCGAAGTCACAAGCATGGCCACGTACGTAAACCATGCCGTTGATAGAAGAGCTACCACCAAGAACTTTACCGCGAGGACAGTGAAGCTGGCGTCCGTCAAGACCATCTTCTTGTACGGTCTCGAACTGCCAAGCGTATTTTTCAGTATTCATTGGGTACGAAAGTGCTGTTGGCATTTGGATAAAAATACTCTTATCCGTACCACCCGCTTCCAGCAATAATACTGAGTGCTGACCACTCTCACTCAAACGATCCGCTAACACACAGCCGGCCGAACCCGCACCGACGATAATATAATCGTAGTGTTGTTTCATTTTGTTTCTCCTAGGAGTGTTTAGAGATAAGGGCTTTCGAAGTCGCTAAGCTGAACCAACACGCTCTTAGTTTGCGTGTAGTGCTTCAGTGTTTCGACACCGTTCTCACGGCCAATACCGGATTGCTTGTAGCCACCAACTGGCATTTCTGCCGGAGAGTCACCCCAAGCATTAACCCAGCAGATACCTGCCTGAATTTTGTGAATAACGCGATGAGCGCGAGAGAGATTCTGAGTGAAGACACCAGCAGCTAGGCCATAATCCGTATCATTAGCGCGTTCGATAACTTCAGCTTCGTCGCTGAATTTAAGCACGGACATGACAGGACCAAAGATCTCTTGCTGTACATGGCTCATGCTGTCGTCACAGTCGATAAATACGGTTGGAGCGACGAAGTTACCATTTTGCAGGCCATTATCTGTTACTTTGTAACCGCCGGTCAGCAGAGTGGCACCGCTCGCTTTTGCGCTCTCAATCGCTGACAGCACTTTGCTTTCATGTTCTTTTGAAATTAAGGCACCGATTTGCGTATTTTCATCAAGAGGGTCGCCGACAACCAGTTTCTCAGTGCGAGTTTTAAGCTGTGCAACAAAGTCGTCGTAGATAGATTCATGGACAAATACACGGGTACCGTTGGTACATACCTCACCCTGAGTGTAGAAGTTAGCAACCATTGCTGCGGATACCGCATCGTCCAGCTTTGCATCGTCGAATACGATCAGAGGAGACTTACCACCAAGTTCCATTGTGACTTGCTTAAGCGTTTTTGCACTGTCACCCATAACAACTTTGCCAGTACCTGATTCGCCAGTGAACGATACTTTAGCAATATCCGGATGCGCAGTTAGCATCTGCCCTACGCGGTAGTCACCCTGCACGACGTTAAACACACCATCAGGAAGACCCGCTTCAGAATAAATTTCCGCAAGCTTAAGAGCGGTAAGCGGAGTTTCTTCCGACGGCTTAAAGATCATTGCGTTACCGGCAGCCAATGCCGGTGCAGATTTCCACATTGCGATTTGAATCGGGTAGTTCCAGGCACCAATACCTGCGCAAATACCTAACGGCTCTCGGCGCGTATAGAAAAACTGGTTTTCATTGAGTGGTTGTTGCTCACCCTGCAAACTTGGTGCAAGACCGGCGTAATATTCGATAACGTCTGCGCCTGTCGTAATATCAACAGCGATCGCTTCTTGAATTGGCTTACCCGTGTCCGCCACTTCTAAAGCGGCTAACTCGTCATTTCGTTCACGCAGAATCGCTACCGCTTTGTTGAGAATCCGGCTACGTTCAATGGCCGTCATTGCAGACCAAACCTCAAAACCGCGCTTTGCAGATTCAATAGCGGCTTCCATATCGCTCTGGGCTGCTTGTTTAACATTGGCCAATGGCTCACCATTTGCCGGATTGTAAGTGGTGAAATGCTCTTCAGAACATCCGATATACATTGCACCATCGATGTAATGTGTTTTCATTTCCATAGTGAAGACCTGTGACTTTTATATTTTATGAGAGTAAAACGTTAGCTGCTTTTCGAGATAATCGTTGATGATGATCCTCGCTTTATCAGCATCGATGCCTTGTGGGTTGAGCGTGCCGCGTAGCCATATACCGTCAATCAGTGACGCTATCCCGTGAGCAACCAACTCTGCTTGCTCCGCACTTAATAGTGCTTTTAGTTCTCTTCTTAGATGGGACAACAGACGTCGTTCATTCACTCGTTGCAAACGCTTAAGTTGCTCGTCATGCATAGAGTAAGACCAGAAAGCCAACCACGTTTTAGCCACTTTGTTTTCTGCCTGATAACCAACAAAGTTGCCGTCAATAATGGCGTTGATACGCTGATGATGAGCATCTGCTGGCAACACACGAAGCTTCCCAGTGATTGTTGAAGAAAGCTGACGAAGGATCTCGCGCATCGTTTCTTCCAACAATCCGTGTTTACCACCGAAGTAGTGATTAATTATCCCCGTTGATACTCCAGCCTCTTTACTGATCAACGAGATGCTCGCAGCATGTAAACCGACTCTGTCAATCACTGACATGGTCGCTTTTACAAGCTGCGGTTTTCTGATTTCAGGCATCCCCACCTTTGGCATTTTGCGTCCTTGTTATTTTTAATTGAACGGTTAGTTAAATATAAAATGCCAAAAAATTAGTTCGAACTCAAACTATTTATTATTAAAAGTAGTGATAATGAGATTTAAATACACACTATACCAAGACAAACCCAACCCCATTATCTATTCAAACAACCACCCAGAAACAACAAACAAAACAAGTTAATACATTTATTTTCAATAGTTTAATCAAGATCCTAAATTAAACTCAACTTAAGCATCAACGCAGCGAATAAAGCAATGTAGAAGCCTTATAAAAAATTTACATCGAACACTAATTATTTGTGTTGTGTTGTTTCTGAATGATGAGCAGGTAATTCCAATTGACTGCCCAGTCCCGTGCGTTGCTGACTTGTTACCAACTACAACTACGTAAATTGGAAGATTTAAATGAAAGGTGGGAGCACCTGGCAAAATGGACGCATATCCAAGTGCTGCACTTGCAGGAAGCATATTGATAAGATTCAGATAGATAAGTACGTCGAGTTCTGCCAGAACTTAAGAAGGGAGTGGTGAGCACATAAAACTGGCAAAAAAAGAGCCGCGTTGCGCGACTCTTATTGTGCAATGATCAGCTAAACGACATTGCTTTCACACAGTTTCGTCCACTGGATTTGGCTTCGTACAACAACTTATCTGCTTGGCTACAAAGCGCTTCAAATGCAACGTCGACGTCATCCGAAGTGATCACACCAAAACTACAAGTGACATTCACGGCTTGATTGTTCTCCGTTACAAAGCCACGTTGAGAAAGCGCAATACGCAGTCGTTCAGCCAGCGCGGTTGCTTCTTCAAGATCGGTATTAGGAAGAACGATAACGAACTCTTCCCCACCAAGACGAGCAACAATATCACTCTCACGCACCGACGAATCGAGCACTTTGGCTACGCCAGTTAATACGACGTCACCAAACACATGGCCATAGGTATCGTTGACTTGTTTGAAGTGGTCGACATCCATCATAACCAGCGTGATCGGCCCTGTTTCCGGCTTTTTCGCTACCATTTTCTGCTTATCAAGCTTTCTTTCAACCCAATGATTGAGCGCCAAATAGCCGTATTGAACACGCATGACTTGCTTATTTAGCTTGTGAACCAACTGACCTTTCTTCGTTTCTGGAATTGGCTTTTCAATCAGCTTAGGCTTTTGCTCTGCAGGTTTCGCAAACCATTCTTCCAAGAATCGGCGGTTAAATAGGCCCGTTAACATGTCGGTTTTCGCCAAACGACGCATACGCAAACGCGAACGGTTCACGTACAAAAATACCAACGCCATAAGCAATAAAATACCAATCATTACCAATAACACTTCACCCAACAGGTAGAATGTTCGGCGATTATTCTCCAGCTCTAGACGCTGTAATACATTGTTCCAGTTGAGGTTTTCGTTCTCGTACTCTAATCGCTCTAGCTCAAACAAGGTTTGTTGTCGCTCTAAGTTCTCGACTTCACGCTGATTACTAAATTGAATGAATTTTTCATGATATTGACCGTAGGTTTGATAGGCCAATTCGAAGTTTTGATCTCCGGCGTAAGCCATAGCAGCGACTTTTAACAGCTCCATTTGCTGCTGTTTGATGTAGCGACTCTCGATGATCTCAGAAAGTAAAGGCGTAATCATCGTTAACAAAGCTTGATACTGCTTACGCTCTAGCATGTACTCAGCTTGCAACAACTTAAATGTTGCCAAGTACGCATTCGAGGTTTCACGATACTGCAAGTTTTCGGCAAGCTTGAGATGACGCAGCATGTTTTTTTCGTTGTTGGTTTCGCGATACAGAGACGCAAGCTCCAAGTTCACCCGAAAGCGAAAACGTCCGTCACCAATAATCTGCGCAAGCTTTAAAGCTGCTTGATAAGATTTGATGGCTTCATCGTATTGGAACTGAGCTTTGTGTAGCTTTGCAATAGTTAGGACGCTAAGCAACTCATTAAACGACATGCGGCGGTCTTTAAAATAACGATACGCCTGCTTCAGCACGACTTCAGAGCGGTCATAGCCTTGAATTTTTACCAATACATCACCGAGCTCTAGCGCTGCTCGTTCGACTAAGCCCTGCGCACCCGATGACTCCGCCGCTTCCATCGAAGACATCAACGCCGCGTACGATTTCTTATAGTCCCCTTGCTCATCGTAGTAACGACCTTTGAGCAACAGAACTTCCGATTCCAATTTTTTGTCACCTTTTTCTCGTGATGTTTCAAGCAAAGCATCCAACGACGAGAGCGCGGTATCGATATCTCGATTGCCCATCATGGCTCGAATTTGGATCAGCTTGAACAGCAAGTGCTCTTGGCTTTGCTCTGGTGTCAAACTCAGCCCTTTATCTACCACTGCTAAGCTCTCTTTATCGCGCCCTAACAACTCAAGAACGGTCGACTTCGCCAGCCAATAACGAATCAACAGATCCTTGGGCTGGTTTTGCAGTAGAGAGTCTTCTTCTAATGATTCGATTTGTGCTAGTGAACTTTGTGGCAGCGCGTAAATTTGGCTCTCAATCCCTTCAAGAGATTGCAGAAACTTATCTTTTGGCTCAGGGCTTTGTGCGTAGACTTTGGTCGTCAAAAACACGAACCAAAACACAAGCGACAACGCTCTGAGCTTATAAAATTGCGACATTATTATTATTCCCTGATGGGTAGTTACTTCAGTGTGGTGGGAAGTTTTGATTATTATTTTGCACGTGAATGACAATGGTCACACCGCGCATGCTTTCCCATGCATTCTGTAGTGAATAATAAATCACCAACTTTCGATGTAGAAACGATTTCGTCCCACAAAAAAGACAAAGAGAATAATTTTCAACCATAAAAGGGAATTTCTCATTTAAGAGACAAATGAATAATTTCAGTTTTGACGCAACAATAGATTTTGTGGTTATTTCACGCGAAAACATCACAATTCTGGATAAAAAAGAAATTGCGTCGTGTCACTGAGCATGGTGTGTTATGAAAACTAGCGTATAAACGCTGTTGGAAGAGGACATTACGTGAAACTAAAGTGGCGCTTTAATGATCACTAGAATAATACGGAAGAACCAGCAACACTGTTATCGCTGGTCCTCTTATTAAGATTACATTCGCATTCCACCATCGACTTCTAGTACCCTCCCGGTGACGAACTCGTTGGTTAACACATATTTGATGGTCGATGAAATTTCGTCCGCAAGCCCTAAGCGTCCCACTGGAATCATATTAACCAAGCGTTCCATCGCTTCAGGTTTTATTTGATCGGTCATTGCTGTTTTGATAACGCCCGGTGCAATCGCCACTGAACGAATGCCAAAACGCCCTAACTCTTTCGCCCACACCGTCGCCATGGTAGCTACGGCCGCTTTGGATGCGGAGTAGTTGGTTTGACCAATGTTACCGGCACGCGCAACGCTGGATATGTTGATCAACACGCCTTTGCTGTCGGTGTTCAGCATTACCTTGCTCGCTTCACGGCCACACAGGAAAGTGCCTGTTACATTCACATCCAGAACGGACTGAAACTGCTCTAGCGACATCGCGTTAACCTGACCATCTTTTACTTTAATGAACATGCCATCGCGCATAATGCCCGCGTTGTTGATCACGCCATTGAGCTGTTTGAAATCCGCTTCAATTTGCGTAAAAGCAGCGCACACCTGCAGCTCGTCGGTCACGTTCGCCACATAAAAACGAGCGGTAACACCGAGAGATTCACACTCCGCTTTCGTTTCAGCCAGTTGGTCTGAATTGAGGTCGATTAGCGCAAGATAAACGCCACTTTCCGCCAAAGACAGCGCCATTTGTTTACCCAGCCCCTGTCCTGCCCCCGTGATTGCAATGACCTTATTTGCTAACTCCATAAGCGCTCCTTAGGCCTGATTTTGCTTTTGGTAGAACTCAAACAAGCTTGAGAAATCTTTTTGCCCGTTGCCCTGACCGTTGTGAAAATTAAACAGATTACGAGCCAAACTGCCCATTGGCGTTGATGTTTGACTGGCAACCGCCGCTTCCATCGCAAGACCGAGATCTTTAGCCATTAACTGGCTCATAAAACCGCCCTGATAACCATTGCTTGCAGGTGTGTTTTCCATCACGCCCGGACAAGGGTTGTAAAGCTCTAGCGCCCAGTTACGGCCTGAGCTTTGTAGCATGATGTCAGACAACACTTTGGGATCGAGTCCGTTTTCCATGCCTAAGTTGAGAGCCTCACAGGTGCCGCTCATCAAAATACCCAACATCATGTTATTGCAGATTTTCGCCACCTGACCAGCTCCGGCATCTCCCGCATGGAAGATGTTTTTGCCCATGTGGTTAAGCACCGCTTTGGCTTGAACAAAGTTCTCTTGTGAGCCGCCAACAATGAAAGTCAACGTACCTGCTGCTGCGCCCGCAACCCCGCCAGACACCGGTGCATCAACAAAGTTGATGCCAAGTTGCTGCGCCTTTTCGCCGACCAAACGAGCAGTCGCCGGATCGATGGTCGAAGAATCAATCAGCAAGGTGCCCGATTCGACGCTATTTAAAATGCCATCTCGACCAAGATAAACACTTTGAACGTGTTGGCTAGCAGGCAACATGGTAACGACCACGTCCGCACCTTGTACTGCCTGCTGAACCGAATCGGCACTTGAAGCACCTAGTGCGGTAAGTTCCTCTACTGCGTTCGGGGTCAAATCAAACACTTCAACGTTCAAGCCCGCTTTGAGTAGGTTCTTAGCCATAGGCGCGCCCATATTACCAAGGCCAATAAATGCAATTTTGTCCATGTCGTATTTCTTCCTTGTCTAAAGTACCGCAGTGGCAACCGACGATGCGGTCAGTGGGTATTCTGCTGAGTCAATTGGCGCGAAGAAGCGTTCCAAAGCTTGTGGCGTTACGTCAGAAACCGTGCGATGTTGCCAACTCGGTTGATTGGTTTTATCGATAATCAGCGCACGAACCCCTTCTCTAAAATCACCTTCTAAGCCACAACGTAGCGTCAGGTTAAATTCCATATCAAAACACGCTTTCAAAGAGAGGTTTTGATACTGCGTTAACTGCTGATAAGTGATATTGAGCGACAGTGGGCTTCCGTAGCTCAATGCTTTTTGTGCATTGACGAACCACTTGTCATCAACGTCAGCACTGCTGATTGCGCGAACAATCGAATCTAAATCACCCGAACAAAGCTGCTCAATCAATCCCGCATATAGCATCAACATCCCTTCGCTTGGCTCGTCCACTTGCACCGAACGCAGCGTAGTGGCGATTTTTTCGTTGATGTTCGCTTCACCTTTCCAACTTACCGATGCAAGCAGATCCAACAGTGCTTGTTTGCTTTCTGGCTTTGCAATCCATTGGCTTAATCCCAACGCTTTCATGTCTGTCGCGTTAATTTGGCAAGCCGTCAAACTTAAGAACAGTGCCAAATGTTTTGGCAACTGATTTAGGAAGTAGGTCGCGCCTACGTCTGGGTAAAGGCCAATTTTAATCTCTGGCATTGCAAAGCGTGTGGTAGTTTCTGCAACGCGATGGCTAGCGCCCATAAACAAACCCACACCGCCGCCCATCAAATAACCATGTCCCCACGCAATGATCGGTTTTGGATAAGTGTGAATAAGATGGTCACAGCGATATTCGAGGTCAAAGAAGGTTTCCATCGCTGAAAATGCAGAATCAAAGTCTTGCTCTTTGTTTTCAAGTGCACGGTAGATCGCTTGAATATCGCCACCAGCACAAAACGCTTTTTCACCTTGAGCATGCAAGAATACCGCGACGATGCTGTCGTTCGATTGCCACTCTACCAGTTGGTTATAGAGCTGCTCGATCATCACATAGCTAAGTGCGTTGAGGGCGGCTGGATTATCAAGCTCCAACACACCAATGGCATAGCCGTCAGCACATTCTATCTGTGAAACATTTACTGTACCTATCATTTGGCCTCCGCTAGCTGTTTGTCCATTGTGGCTTACGCTTCTGCAAGAAGGCATTCACACCCTCAGTCTGATCTTGTGTATTGAACAGCTGTAAGAACAGTTCACGCTCCAAGACTAATCCGGCCGCGTGAGTTTGGCTGCGTCGCCCTTGAATAAGCGTTTTGCATGCAGACACGGATTTCGGCGATTGGCTCGCAACACGCTGTGCAAGTTCCATAGCCGCTTCCAGTGCTTGGCCTTTCGCCACCACTTCTTCGACTAAACCAATTTTTTCCGCTCGCTCGGCCGTCACACGCTCACCACACAAGATCATACGCTTCGCCCAACCTTCACCTACCAACGCGGTCAGGTTTTGCGTCCCGCCCGCACACGGCAACAAACCTACCGATGCTTCAGGAAGTGCCATTTGTACTTGTTCTTCTGCGATGCGAATGTCGCACGCCATTGCCACTTCCAAACCGCCACCCATCGCGTAACCATTAATTGCCGCGATGGAAACACCATCGAACGCAGACAGCGCTTCAAAGGCTTCACCAAATGCGAACGCCATATCTGCGGCTTGCGATTTATCGCCGGATGCAAAGTTATTAAGATCTGCTCCAGCAGAGAAGAACTTCTCGCCTTCGCCTGTTAATACCAACGCATAAATGGAGCGTTCATTACTGAGTTCAATCGCCAACTCTTTTAGCTGATTCAAAGATTCAAGCGTCCAAGTGTTTGCTGGCGGGTTACTAATCGTGAGCTTGGCAATGTGCGCTTCACGCTCTAGTTTGATTTGTGCCGTCATAATCTTTCAGTCCTTTGTTTTTCCTTGAGGTAAGGCTGTGTCTCGCTGACTAAAGCAGTTCAACGCCTTCCGTGAGTAAACGTCTAGAAATGATCAGACGCATGATTTCGTTGGTACCTTCAAGAATTTGGTGAACACGAACGTCTCGGAAATGGCGCTCGACCGGATATTCTTTGATGTAGCCATAGCCACCGTGAATTTGCAGCGCCTGATCGCAGACTTTAAAGCCCACATCAGTAGCAAAGCGTTTCGCCATTGCACAGTACGCGCTTTTTTCTACATGTTGGGCATCAAGTTTGGCGGCAGCGAGTCGCACCATTTGACGCGCGGCAACCAGCTCAGTCGCCATATCAGCCAACTTGAATTGCAGTGCTTGGAATTGCGCTAGTGAACGTCCGAATTGTTTACGCTCGGTCATGTATTGCTTGGCTTCATTCAGTGCTTGTTGTGCTGTGCCGACGGAACAAGTAGCGATATTGATTCGCCCACCATCCAGACCAAGCATGGCAAACTTAAAACCTTCGCCCTCTTCACCCAACAGATAGTCAGCTGGAATACGGACATTTTCGAAGGTGATCATGCGCGTTGGCTGGCAATTCCAACCCATTTTGGCTTCTTTCTTGCCATAGCTAATGCCTTCGATGTCAGCAGGAACGACGAACGCAGAAACGCCACCCGCCCCTTCACCGCACGAACGCGCCATCACGACGAGAACATCTGTATCACCCGCGCCAGAGATAAACACTTTTGCGCCATTCAAGACAAACTCGTCACCGTCACGTACCGCACTTGTCGTCAGCGAAGCGGCGTCAGAGCCTGCGTTTGGCTCGGTTAAACAGTAGGAAGCGAGCTTTTCACCCGAAATTAAATCCGCGCTAAATTGCTGCGCCACTTCGGTTTTGGCAAAGCTGGTGATCATCCAAGTTGCCATGTTATGGATTGTCATAAACGCTGTAGTAGCGGTACAACCCATAGCCAACTGCTCAAAAATGATCGCTGCATCCAAACGAGATAACCCCAAGCCACCGTGCTCTGGCGGTGTGTAAATGCTCAAAAAGCCAAGCTCACCCGCCTGACGCAATACATCTTTAGGGAAGTGATGGTTTTCATCCCACTCGGCCGCGTGTGGCGCTAACATTTGGTCTGCAAACTGCTTTGCTACTTCGGCAAACGCGAGTTGATCTTCGTTTAATTCAAAATCCATCTTGAAGTCCTAAGGTCTAATTCGTTGCATTTGAAGCCAAGCCCACTTAAACCGTGGCGCTTGGCTAGAGGTATCGCCAATCCAGTAATTAGCTAAGTTGAATGGTCATGTTTGGACCGCTTGGAATGTCATCTTCAAACCAACGCGCAGTGACAGTTTTCGTCTCGGTGTAGAAGCGAACCGCTTGTTTGCCGTAAGCATGAAGATCGCCGTAGAAGCTGCCTTTCCAACCCGTAAATGAGAAGAACGGCAATGGCACCGGAATCGGCACGTTAATACCTACGTTACCCACTTCGATATTGTGCTGATACTTTCTCGCAGCTGCGCCATTCGCTGTGAAAATGGACGTACCATTACCAAAGCGGTTCGCGTTGATCAGCTCAATCGCTTCATCTAAATCATCCACTTCCGTGGTGAGCAGCACTGGGCCGAAAATCTCTTCCTGATAAATCGACATGTCAGTGGTCACGTTGGTAAACAGTGTTGGTCCCACCCAGTTACCGTTCGGGAAGCCAGGTACTTGGCAATCTGTCCCATCCAGAACACAGTTCGCGCCAGACGTTTTGCCTTCATTAATCAGATTCACCACGCGCTGCTTCGCTTGAGGGCTAATCAGTGGACCATAACCGGCAGTTTCATCATCCCACGCGCCAGGCTGTACTTGAGCTAACGCCTCTTTAAGCTCTGGAATCCATTCTTTAGTTTCGCCGACAAATACTGCCACCGAAATCGCCATACAACGCTGACCTGCGGCACCGACGGACGCGCCAACCAAGTTATTAATCACTTGCTGTTTGTTTGCATCTGGCATGATGACCATGTGATTCTTCGCACCCGCAAATGACTGCACGCGTTTTAGGTTGTCCGTACCCGTTTTGTAGATGTACTCACCAACAGGCACAGAGCCGACAAAAGAGATCGCACGAACGACTGGATCAGTCAGAATGCGGTCGACTTGCTCTTTGGTGCCGTGAACAATTTGTAATACGCCTTTTGGTGCACCTGCTTGTTCAAACAGCTCTGCCAATTTCATTGCAGTCAGCGGAACTTGTTCCGACGGTTTCAAAATAAAGGTGTTGCCACACGCAATCGCCATAGGGAACATCCACAACGGAATCATCGCTGGGAAGTTAAACGGAGTGATACCCGCACAAACACCGAGCGGTTGAATGTAAGAGTAACCATCAATATTGGTCGCAACGTTTTCCACCGTTTCGCCCATCATTGAGCTACAAATGTTCGCCGCTTGTTCTACCACTTCAATCCCGCGCCAAACATCACCTTTTGCATCCGCTAGAGTTTTGCCTGTCTCACTTGAAAGCAGTATCGCCAACTCATCGTGTTGCTCTTTTAGCAGGTGTTGGTAACGCAGCATCAATCTCGCACGCTCCGGCGCTGCAACTTCTTTCCAACGCTTGAATGTTTCTGTTGCGCTGGCGATCGCCGCATTCATTTCCGATTCCGTGGCACAAGGTACTTGCGCAATCACTTCGTTGGTTGCCGGGTTGGTTACATCTAGCCATTGTTTTGAGTCGGAGATGGCAAATTCACCACCGATATACTGCTTTACTTGTTCTGTCATGATGACATCCTTGTATTTTTCAGCGTTTCACTGACTACTGTGAGTAATTGAGTTGAGAATGATTTAGCAGATTTCAATCGCGATTGCGGTAGCCTCGCCGCCACCAATACAAAGCGATGCAACGCCACGTTTACCGCCTGTTTGTTTAAGAGCGTGAATCAAAGTGACGAGGATTCGGTTGCCACTCGCACCAATGGGATGCCCCAACGCACAAGCGCCGCCGCGAGGGTTAACTCTGCTCTCGTCCAATTCGAGTGCTTTCACCGCGTATTGAGTGACAACGGCAAAAGCTTCATTGATTTCCCAAAGGTCCACGTCTGATTTGTCCCAGCCCGTTTTTTCCAACAGCGTTTCAATCGCGAAGACGGGGGCGATGGTGAACTCATCAGGCTGTCTTGCATGCGTGCTGTACGCGACAATTTTGGCTAGAGGTTGAAGGTTTTCCTGACGGCCAAATTCACTATCGACCAATACCATTGCCGATGCACCATCAGAAATAGAACTTGAGTTGGCTGCCGTTACGCCGCCATCTTTAGCAAACGCAGGGCGTAAGGTAGGAATTTTAGTGACGTCGAGTTTACTCGGTTGCTCATCGTCTACAACCAAGGTGTCACCACGTCGACTTTTTACGTTAACAGGCACGATCTCTTCTTTGAACAAGCCTTGCTCAATCGCTTGCTGAGCACGAGTCACCGATTGTTGTGCCCATGCATCCATGCTTTCGCGGTTGAACTGATACTTTTGCGCGGTTTGTTCGGCAAAGACACCCATCAATTCGCCTTGGTAGGCATCCTGCAAACCGTCATAAAACATGTGATCAAGCACTTGCTCGTGACCTAAACGGAAACCATCACGCGCTTTCTTAAGTAGATAAGGAGAAGACGACATGTTTTCCATACCACCAGCGATAACCGCGTGCGCGTTACCAGATTGAATAAGATCATGTGCCAGCATGACGGTTTTCATACCCGAACCACAGACTTTATTCAGTGTCGTACAACCGATCGATTGTGGCATTTCTGCTTTAAGACTTGCTTGTCTTGCTGGCGCTTGCCCCACGCCAGCGGGTAAAACGCATCCCATTAACACTTCGTCTATTTTTTGCACATCGAGTTGGCTTTCGGCTAGTGCCCCTTGGATGGCCTTCGCACCGAGTTCCGTGACATCTGTTGAAGCTAATGCACCTTGAAAAGAGCCGATAGGCGTTCGCTTGGCGGCAACAATCCATGTTTCATTTTTCATTCCATTAACCTTTTGTTGACGTTTACGTCATAACTATACTAACATTTACGTTAACGTCAAGTTTGCGGTTGTTGTTTGTTCGAGTGATTCTTTTATTTCGAGTAAATGCGAGTGATATCAAGGCTCAAGAGTGGATGTTGTTTATTTACTTTAACGTTAACGAATTGTATATTCGTATGAATGTTATACGAAAGTCGTAAGGTTAAGGAATGAACACATTTAAGATCAGCGAGCTCGCGAAAGAGTTCGACATTACTACCCGAAGTATTCGCTTCTACGAAGATTTAGGTCTCCTAACTCCAGAACGTAAAGGCAACACTCGAATCTACAATGGTCGCGATCGAATTCGACTAAAACTGATTTTGCGAGGTAAGCGATTGGGCTTTTCTCTTGCAGATATCAAAGAGTTATTTGAACTCTACGATACCGATCAAAGTACTGAGCAGTTGAACTATATGATTCGGTTGATCGAAGAGAAGAAGGCAGCATTGCAACAGCAAGCAAACGACATTCAAGCGGTAATGATGGAGTTAAACGCGGCACAGTTGCGATGCCAAAACACACTGAGATCCATGAAAGGCGAAAAAGTCACCTGACACCTCAGCACTGGGATGTAGGTGACGTAAAGGCAAGGACACGCAATGAAATCTACCTACTCTTCCCTGAACTTTGTTTATGACGAAAATACCGATTTGCTTCGCGAGCAAATCAATAGTTTTGCTGCAAGAGAAATTGCGCCGCTAGCGCAATCTATCGACCAATCTAACGACTTTCCAAACCATCTTTGGTCCAAATTAGGTGAAATGGGGCTTTTAGGCGTGACCACCAGCGAAGAGTTTGGTGGTGCAGGCATGGGCTATCTTGCCCACGTTGTCGCTATGGAAGAGATCAGCCGAGCTTCCGCTTCGGTTGCATTAAGTTACGGCGCTCACTCCAACCTTTGTGTCAACCAAATCCACCGCAATGGCACACAAGCGCAAAAAGAGAAATACCTACCTAAACTCATCTCCGGTGAACATATTGGTGCGCTAGCCATGAGTGAACCCGGCGCTGGCTCTGATGTGGTCTCTATGCAGCTTAAAGCGGAACGTAAAGGCGATATTTTCCTGCTAAACGGCAACAAAATGTGGATCACCAATGGCCCAGATGCACACACCTATGTTGTCTACGCCAAAACAGACCCAAACCAGCACTCCAAAGGCATCACGGCATTTATTGTAGAACGCGACTTTCCTGGATTCACTCAAGCACAAAAACTCGACAAGTTGGGTATGCGCGGCTCGAATACGTGTGAGTTGGTCTTCCAAAACTGCGAAGTCCCTGCAGAAAACATTCTCGGTGAAGAAAACCAAGGCGTAAAAGTGTTGATGAGCGGTTTGGACTACGAACGCGTGGTACTTGCCGGTGGCCCGCTTGGCATTATGCAAGCATGTATGGACATCGTTGTGCCTTACATTCACGACCGCAAACAGTTCGGTAAATCCATCGGTGAATTCCAGCTTGTTCAAGCAAAAATCGCCGATATGTACACGCAAATGAATGCCGCAAAAGCCTACGTTTACGCCGTCGCTGCCGCTTGTGATCGTGGTGAAACCACACGTAAAGATTCTGCTGGTGCGATCCTCTACAGCGCAGAGCTGGCAACCAAAATGGCATTAGATGCCATTCAGCTACTCGGTGGTAACGGCTATATCAATGAGTTTGATACCGGTCGTTTGCTACGAGATGCCAAGCTGTATGAAATTGGTGCGGGCACTTCAGAAATTCGCCGCATGCTTATTGGTCGCGAATTGTTCAACGAAAGCGCCTAATCATCATACCTAGGCGTTCTAACTCGAAACAACTTCCTTATTCAACCTAAATAAAGACGGGGTTTGTCACCCGTCTACCGAATGGAGATCGGCTATTTATGGCTTGTTTGACGACCAATATTAATACCCATTCCGAGCAGTATCAGGAAAACTACCGCTCTATGACGTCGCTCGTGGATCAACTCTATACCGTGACTGCGCAAATCGAAGATGGCGGCGGCGAAAAAGCCCGCGAGCATCAGCAGAAGAAAGGCAAACTTCCGGTACGTGAGCGTATTCTTGCCCTACTCGACCCCGGCTCATCTTTTTTAGAAATCGGTCAGTTTGCTGGCTGGGATGTGTATCCAGATTACGTTCCATGCGCGGGCGTAGTAGCGGGTGTTGGTGTGATTGACGGCACTGAGTGCATGATCGTCGCCAACGACGTGACGGTAAAAGGCGGCAGTTACTACCCACTTACGGTTAAAAAACACTTACGCGCACAGGAAATTGCAGAAAAATGCCAACTGCCGTGTGTTTACTTAGTCGACTCTGGCGGTGCTAACCTCCCCCGCCAAGATGAAGTCTTCCCAGACAAAGACCATTTTGGCCGTATTTTCTATAACCAAGCACGTATGTCGGCCAAGGGCATCCCACAAATTGCTGTGGTCATGGGGCTATGTACCGCTGGCGGCGCTTACGTTCCTGCCATGTGTGACGTTTCGATCATCGTAAAAGAGCAAGGCACGATTTTCTTGGCAGGTCCACCACTCGTTAAAGCGGCGACAGGTGAAGAAGTCAGCGCGGAAGATCTTGGCGGTGCAGACGTTCACTGTCGCACTTCTGGCGTGGCCGATTATTATGCAGAAAACGATCACCACGCGTTAGAGTTGGCAAGACAAGCGGTTTCACAAATCAACCACTTGAAACCCGTTCAACTCAAGCAAAAAGCACCACAGGAACCACGCTTTCCTGCGCGAGAGCTGTACGGCATCGTCGGAACCGATCTTAAAAAGCCGTTTGATGTAAAAGAAGTGATTGCCCGAATTGTTGATGATTCGCAGTTCGATGAATTTAAAGCGCTGTTTGGTGAAACTTTAGTCTGTGGCTTTGCCCATATTCACGGTATGCCGATTGGCATTGTCGCTAACAACGGCATTCTATTTTCAGAATCCGCACAAAAAGGCGCGCATTTTATTGAGCTGTGTGCACAACGCAAAATTCCTCTACTTTTCTTGCAGAACATAACGGGCTTTATGGTCGGCCAAAAATATGAAGCAGAAGGCATCGCCAAACATGGCGCGAAAATGGTAACCGCTGTGGCGTGTGCAGACGTACCGAAGTTTACCGTAGTGATTGGTGGCTCGTATGGCGCAGGTAACTACGGTATGTGTGGCCGCGCCTATGATCCAACCATGATGTGGATGTGGCCAAACGCGCGCATCTCCGTCATGGGTGGAGAGCAAGCGGCTGGCGTGATGGCGCAAGTGACCCGCGATATCAAAACGCGCAAAGGTGAAAGCTGGAGCACTGAAGAAGAGGAAGCGTTCAAACGTCCAATTGCGGAGCAATATCAAGTCCAAAGCCACGCTTATTACGCCAGTGCCCGTTTGTGGGACGACGGCATTATTGATCCTGCAAAAACACGTGATGTTGTCGGCATTGCTCTGTCTGCTGCGCTTAATGCACCAATACCAGACAGCAAATTTGGCATCTTCCGTATGTAGTCGGATGCAAGGCAAACCTTAACTCCTCGCGAATACCGATGTTTATACAAGTAACGGTTAGCGAGCATTGGAATAGAGACTGAAATGTCAGACAAAGGAAGTCACATGACCGGACTACTGCTTGAAAAAGACAGCAATGGCGTTGCCTGGTTGAGCCTGAATCGACCAGAGAAACACAACGCGTTTAATGATGAATTAATTGCTTCTCTTATCGAAACTTTGGAACAACTTGAGCAAGACGACTCTCTACGCGCGTTGGTACTCACTGCGCAAGGGAAACACTTTTCTGCGGGTGCGGATCTTGGCTGGATGCAGTCAATGGCCACCAAAACCGAGAATGAAAACCTGCAAGATGCACAGCAATTGGCGATGCTCCTGCATAAACTGGATACCTTTAGCAAACCAACCATTGCTATGGTGCACGGCGCAGCATTTGGTGGTGCGCTTGGGCTTATCTGCTGCTGTGATATCGCTATTGGCACACCTGAAAGCCGCTTCTGTTTGAGTGAAGTGAAACTCGGTTTGTTACCCGCGACAATCGGACCCTACGTCATTCGAGCGATTGGACAACGACAAAGCCGACGCTACTTTTTAACCGCGGAACTGATTAATGCCGAGACTGCGCTTTCGATCAATATTCTTCACCAAATCGATCCCCAGCCAAAAGAGTCGGTCAACCGTATGGTTGAGCACCTGCTTAATAATGGCTCGCAAGCCATGCAGGCTGCAAAAGCACTTTGTTTGCGTTGTGACAACCACCCTATCGATCACTCATTAATTGAATACACCAGCCAAGCCATTGCAACCGCCCGCGTGTCCAGTGAAGGACAAGAAGGACTGAGTGCATTTTTTGAAAAGCGCGCCGCCAATTGGAGGAATCATGTTTAAAAGAATACTGATCGCAAACCGCGGTGAAATTGCCTGCCGAATCATTAAAACCGCAAAAAGCATGGCTATCGAGACGGTTGCCGTCTATTCCGAAGCGGATCGCAGCAGCTTACATGTTAAGCACGCGGATTTCGCAGAGTTTATTGGCCCTGCTCCGGCGAGTGAGTCGTATCTCGATATCGATGCGATTATCGGCGCAGCGAAAAAATGGCAAGCCGATGCAATCCACCCTGGGTATGGTTTTCTCTCTGAGAACCCGAAATTAGCCAAAGCGTGTAATGAAAATGGCATCGTCTTCATTGGCCCTTCCACCAGCGCAATTGAGGCAATGGGTTCGAAGTCGCAAGCCAAAGCCATTATGTCAGAGGCGAACGTACCTCTCGTTCCGGGCTATCACGACACAGACAACAGCGTTGAGCACTTATTAGCGGAAGCGGAAAAGATTGGTTACCCAGTGATGCTTAAAGCAACCCAAGGTGGCGGCGGTAAAGGCATGCGAGTGGTCAACAGTGCAGCCGAAATGCCGTTGGCCATCGACGGTGCGCAGCGTGAAGCGCTTTCAAGCTTTGGCGATAAGCAGCTTCTAATCGAAAAATGCATATTGCAGCCTCGCCACGTTGAAGTTCAGGTCTTTGCTGACCAACATGGCAACTGTGTTTATCTGTCTGATCGCGATTGCTCTATTCAACGTCGTCACCAAAAGGTGGTCGAAGAAGCACCTGCACCCGGTCTTGGGGATGAACTGCGTAAACAAATGGGTGAAGCCGCAGTTCAGGCCGCTCAAGCGATCGATTATGTTGGCGCTGGTACGGTTGAATTCTTGCTCGATAGCCGCGGTGAGTTTTACTTCATGGAAATGAATACTCGTCTGCAAGTTGAGCACCCTGTCACTGAATTGATCACTGGCGTTGATTTAGTTGAATGGCAATTCAAAATTGCGGCTGGTGAGCATTTACCGATCTCGCAATACGAAATCAATCATAACGGTCACTCAATCGAGCTGCGAATTTACGCCGAAGATGCGGACAATGACTTTATGCCATCGACTGGACGCATTGATTATTTACAAGAACCCATCTCAGACAGCAATGTTCGACTAGCTTGTGTGCGTGTTGATAGCGGTGTTACCCAAGGCGATACCATTAGCGAATACTACGATCCGATGATCAGCAAACTGATCGTCTGGGGGCAAACTCGTGATATCGCCTTAAAACAGCTTAAACAGGCGTTAACTCAATATCACGTGCGTGGAGTAACGACAAACATCGGTTATCTGCACAGCATTATTTCGCAGCCAGCCTTTGCTGACATTAAGCTTGATACAGGTTTCCTCGTCACACATCAACAAAGTATAAATGAGCAGCAAAGTGTGTCGGATTCGATCTGGTTAACGTTAGCGTCGGTTGCTCGCTGGAATGATCTCACTTCAAAATCAGGCAACTCAACGTTACCCGCGCCAACCAAACAAGGTTTTAGACTCTCGGTTAACAATGTTTATCGATTTAACTTCACGGATGCCAATGCCAACCATCAAGTACGTTTGCAACAATCATCGCAAGATACAGAGGCTCACTTCACTGTCGGATGTGGTGAGGAGTTGCATCAGGTAACTCTGCTTGAAAGTGGCAACCAGTTTATCGCCGATATTGATAATGTGCGTTACACCTTTAACGCACTCAACGACGAGCAAAAGACAACCGTGTTTTATCTTGGTCAGCAACGTACGTTCACTCATCAACCAAGTTTTGAATCACCAAAAGGAAAAGACGACGAACTTAGTCCAACCGCACCACTGAACGGCGTTATCTCTGCGGTCATGGTGAATAAGGGAGACAAAGTAGCGGCTGGTGATCCGTTGTTAGTGCTCGAAGCGATGAAGATGGAATACACCATTACCGCTCCGGTAGCAGCGACCGTTGATGAAGTGTTTTATCAACATGGAGACCAAGTACAGCACGGTTCCATTCTGCTGCATTTAATTTCTGCACCCGATAATGTCTGTGAAGATAAGGAGCACGAATATGCTACCAGCGAAGGTTAATATCGTCGAAGTTGGTGCGCGTGATGGCTTGCAGAATGAAACGGCAGTGACGCTGATTGATAAAATCCGTTTGATAAATCAGCTAAGCACTAGTGGCTTAAAGCACATTGAAGCGGGCTCTTTTGTCTCGCCGAAATGGGTACCTCAAATGGCCGATTCCGATCAGGTGTTTGCGGGGATCATGCAAAAGCCTAACGTGGTTTACAGTGCGCTCACACCAAATCTCGCAGGGTTAGAACGTGCACTGGAAAGCGGTGTAAAGCAAATTGCGGTATTTGGCTCCGCTTCAGAAGCGTTCAGCCAGAAAAACATCAACTGCAGCATTGCCGAAAGCCTCTCTCGTTTTGAGCCCGTGCTCGAACTAGCAAAGCAGCACAACATACCTGTGCGCGGGTACTTGTCTTGCACCATGGTGTGTCCATATGAGGGGGACATCATGCCAGAGCAAACTACCGAGGTCGCAAATACGCTGTTTGATATGGGATGTTATGAGATTTCGCTCGGTGACACTGTCGGTAAAGCGACACCTAATCGCGTCATTGCCATGCTGGATTCGCTGTTAACACAACTACCCAAAGACGCGCTCGCGGTACATTTTCATGATACTTACGGGCAGGCGTTGGCTAATATCTACCAAGCCTTGTTAATGGGCATCAACACCATAGACAGCGCTGTATCTGGTTTGGGCGGCTGTCCTTACGCGAAAGGAGCCAGTGGTAATGTCGCAACGGAAGATGTACTTTATCTGTGTGAACAGCTTGGCATTGAAACGGGGATTGATCTCAACATTATCAATGAAGCGGGTTGGCAAATTTGCCGTGCGTTAGGTAAACGTCCGTCTTCCAAAGTAGCACTCGCTCTGGGTGATCCGCACAGCTTGTAAAAGACTCCATCCGCGATAAGCAACCAATAAATACAAACGGGCATGCGTAACAACATGCCCGTTTTATTAGGGCCAAATACGATTCACAAAAGCACTAACCAGAGGCGTGCTTTTCAGCCATTTGAGTATGCCGTCCCCACTTCGCAATCATATCGAGTAAATCGCTTTTCTGAACTGGCTTCGTCAGGTAATCATTCATCCCTAGTGCAATACTTTTTTGCTGCTCTTCTTGCATCGCGTGAGCAGAAAACGCCACGATTGGACACCAAGGAAACTCACCGTTTTCCTGTAACTCACGAATGTCTTTTGTCACACCAAAACCATCTTTGTTTGGCATAGAAATATCGGTAATCACCAAATCAGGGGAAAGCTGCTTGTAGAGTTCAACGGCCTCGACACCATCTTCCGCCAACGTCAGTTTCACACCGGTGTCTTGCAACATTTTTTCAATCAATATTCGATTGATATGGCTGTCTTCTGCAACCAAAAGGTGCAAATTAGAAAAATCCGGATTGTCTTGTGAGGAAAGCGCTCGACGCTTTTGTATTTTGCTAGAAAGCAGAGTTTGCAGTTTATGCTGCGTGACAGGTTGCGGCAGTAAACGATCCCGCTCGCACGACCATGCCTGCCCTTCCTCCATCACACAAGGGGCGAGAAACAGTACCCGTTTGGCGGCTGATTCTGTCGCATCAAGCTCATAGAGCGCATCTCTATCCTGAGCATTATTCACGCTCGCCATGATGCGGTCAAAGTCGTCCAAATCTCTGCCCAAAGATTGCGCCGCAGACCAATCGTTGCGATGAGTCACCTCTATGCCAATCTCTTTAGCTAAACGCATCAAGTGTTCCACGCGCGGTAGATAATCATCAATCAACAATAGTCGATTTGCATTCAGTTCTACTAGTTCAGGATGAGGCTGACTTCGTTTAGGCAACTGCAAACTAAAGCTAAAACACGATCCTTTGCCAAAATCCGAGCGCACACAAAGCTCACCGTTGTACATGCTGATCAATCGTTTGGAGATTGCCAACCCCAAGCCCGTTCCTTCATGTCGCCTTGTCGCGGAGGTATCGACCTGCTCAAATTTATCCATAATATGAGTTAGCCTGTCTTCAGGAATTCCAATGCCTGTATCGGTCACTGAAAAATCAAAACCGTGCTCACTTTCTCTTACTTTCAGCTGCACATGACCTTCATCCGTGAATTTCACTGCATTGCCGATCAAGTTAAGTAAGATTTGATTAATCCGACCTTTATCACCGACCACGACCGTATTCATGGCTAATGGCATATCAACCAATAACTTAAGGTTCTTTTTATCCGCTTGATACGCACACAATGCCGTGCAACTCTCTATTAACGAGCGCAAATCAAACTCCTCTTCAACAAGCGTCAACTTGCCTGCTTCGACTTTGCTGTAATCGAGGATGTCGTTAATGATGGTCACAAGGTTATTGGCAGATTTGTGCAGCAGGAGCAATAACTCCCTTGGCTCTCGGCGGTTTTCGTTCTCAAGCAATATCTCGCTGATCCCCATGATCGCGTTCATTGGAGTGCGAATCTCATGGCTCATGTTCGCCAGAAATTCCGACTTGGCTTGCGTGGCTTTTTTCGATTTATCCAATGCAGACGACAAACGCTTCTCCATCTCGCGTCTATCAGTGATGTCACGTTCTACCGCAATAAAACGCAGTAGCTCGCCATTTTCATCAAACACCGGAGACAGCTCTAACTCGACCCAATATGGGCGCTGCGACTTGGTGTAATTGAGTATCTCAACCCTAACAGGGGAATGGCTGCGAACACTTTGTGAGAGCAGCGCGACAGTATTTGCATCGGTGTCTTCACCTTGCAGCAGTTCGCCCGGTGATTTGCCAACCACTTCCTCTAAAGAATATTCGGTTAACTGCTCAAACGCAGAGTTTACCCAAGCAATCGTGCCGTCAGGATGCGTAATTATGATCGTATCGCGAGCGTGTTCCGCCACCTCGGCAAGCTGCGATATTTTGGCGGATAACTGCTGTTGGGTTTGATGTTCTTGCTGAAGTTTGTTTTGCGCCAGCGCTAAAGAGCGCGACATTTGGTTAAACGCCTCTCCAACGCGCGTGACTTCATCATTGCCTGAAATAGAAATTTGCGAACCCGGCCCTTGCTGTGAAACCTTGATTACCCCAGTGCGGAGAAGATCCAGACGCTTCATCAAGTAGCTGCCTAACGCAAATGAAAATAGCGCCACCAACGACATTTCGACAAAGGCAATCACCAAACTCGCATGAGTCGCAAACGAAAGCATTTGATGAACATGCTCGACGTGAACACCCATTTCTACCACGCCAAAAGTCTGATCGCCTAACGTAATTGCTTTCGCCACGTCATAAACACCGTCGCTTGCATCGAAAGGACGAACATTGGTGTCAACGCCTGTGTAATCACCTTGAAGCGTAAGTTCGATGCCATCTTGATTGACGATACGGATGTAAGCCAACTTGTGTTCACTTACGACAGAGCGTGCAAAGCTGTCTAAGTACGCCAGATCCGTTGCGATTACCGCGTCTCTCGAAGCTTGAGCAAACACACTCACCAAATTCTGGCTACCAACTTCGAGACTGGTCTCGTTCGAGCTTTTAAACCAGTTGAGGCCGCTGATGATAAGTACACCGAGCGCGAGTGCTTCGATGAGTGCAATGCCGATTATCGTTTTTGAACGCAGCGTCATAAAGCGCCCACTTATCTCGAAATGCCCAATTGGACGACGTCTTGCCAATCTTGGTCTTGCGCCAATTGCAATCCATCAATATTGAGTAAAGCGAAGCTCTCCTGTGCTTTGGGATCCTCATTGAGTTGTGAGATCGCCGCTCGCAATGCCAAAGCCATCTCTTCATCTACCTCATTCGAGACTGCAATGGCATGAGGGGTATAACCTGCGGTTGTACAAATCACGCTCAGTTGTTCTTTGGTTTCACTCGGCAAGCTCTCAAAGGTACGCTTCACGCCACCACCAGCGACATACAAACCTTTCAGAACACCTAAATAGACCGAATCGTGCGAGCCCACATATTTGGGCGTAAATTTGATGCCTTTCTGTTCTAGTTCAGATTGCGTGATGATGGAAGCCGCAAACGCGCGCGGAGCCGGAAAAGCAATCGTCTCTTCTTGCAGATCATCAAGAGTAACTGACTGCCCTTTTCTCGCTACAATAATCCCTGTAATACGCTTGTTCTTCGCTCTTGCTAACGCCGTATAACCCGGAGTTTGATTCACCAACGTAAAGTGATAAGGATTCATGTACGCGATGTCATATTCTCCAGCCATTAAACGGGCTTCAAAAGTAGGAATATCACGCGCAGTAGCAAATTTGATTTCAACTCCGGCAAGCTCGCCCCAACGTTGCAGTAATGGTTGCCATTGTTGAACTAATTTGGTGGCCGATTGTTGTGGCACCACACCAAAAACAATGGAAGGTTGAGCAACGACAGAAGGTGAACATGTGCATAACACCATAAGCAACGTAAATATTCGCTTGTGAAGCCGCCAAATCAACGTCTTTAATTGGGAGTTCAACAAAATCATCTCCTTAGGTTTGTCTTTCGTTAAAGATAGATAGCTATATGAAAGATTGCGAATTACCGGATTAAATTGCCTCGTGTCTCAGATACCATTTATACTCAAATGAACACCTACAACAGGAGCAGGTAAATGCTTATTACATTTCGTTGCCATAGCCACTCGAACGTCACTATGTTTGGCGATATTGCGATAAAGATGATCAAAATGATGGGGCATAGTGGCTCAGTACCAGGGTCAATTTCCGCTCAAGACATCCCTGATGCTCTATCTAGATTGACCTCCGCTCTCGCAGCACAAGAAGCGATAGAGAAGAACAACAGTCAAGCAATGGAAGAAGATGAGGAGCAAGAGGAACAAACGGTCAGTTTAGGACGCAGAGCATTTCCACTTATTGAGCTTTTAAAATCGGCTATTAAAGAAGAGTGCGAAGTGATGTGGGACAGCCAATAAATGCTCCAAATCAAGCTGTGGAGAGGAAAGCAACATCCAATCTATACTTTCCTCCCCTGCTAAAAGGAACTTACCCAATTCACTTCTCTATTTGAATGACTCTTAACGAGTGCTTACTCAAAACTAACCTATTGAATATAAATCAGTGATAAGCATCTGATTTCACAATAAAAATATCCTATTGACTGAAACACTCACTTATCATTGTGGCCTCAACTGCAAACCATTAATGGAATGATTGTTATGTCAGAACTGACTCGGATGCGCTCTGGAGAAACCTATAATTGCCTGGATGAAGAACTAAAGCTAATGCGCGCCAAAACCGCGCAGCTTGTCTTCCAATTTAACCACGAGCCAAACCCAGATATCCGTAGACAACTGCTGGCGGAAATGGGCGTCCGTATAGAAAACAGCGCCTGTATAGAGCCACCGCTTCAACTTACCTACGGTTGCCACTTGTCCATCGGGGAAAACACCTACATCAACTGGGATGCCATTATTCTGGACAATGGGCAGGTTGAGATTGGCGCGAACGTCATGATTGGGCCTAGAGTGCAAATTTACACAGCCGCTCATTCACTCGATACACAAAGACGCTTAGCTGGAGATGAGATCGCCAAACCGGTAAAAATCGGCAATAACGTTTGGATTGGTGGGGGCGCAATCATACTGCCAGGCGTGACCATTGGCGATGAGGCCGTCGTCGGCGCTGGCTCTGTCATAACCAAAGACGTTGCGCCGGGCGATCGAGTTGCCGGAAATCCGGCGCGCTCCATTAAACCAAAAAACTGAAGAAAGTCGCTATTTCGCCAAATGACAGCGAATAATGTTGGCAAGCAAATTGAGAGCATGGACGTATTTGTCATTAAGCTCAAAAGAAGCGTTAAGACGAATACAGTGATCGTATTGTTCTGTCAGGCTGAACATCTTTCCCGGTGCGATGCTGATATTATCTTTTAGCGCTTCTCGATATATCTGCAAGGCGTCGATATGCTTGGGAAGCTCTAACCAAATAAAGTATCCGCCGCTTTGGCTTAACACTTTGACTTCTTCAGGTAACAGCTCATTAAGCAGATCCGTCATCTTACTTTTACGTTCAAACAGCTTTTTCCGTAACTGCTTCAAATGCGATTCGTAATTGCGGCTTGTTAAATAGTGCACCAATGTCATTTGCACTGGTGCACTCGTCGCTAATGTACTCATTAGCTGTAACTTTTGTACCTCTAGCGCCCGCTTTCCCGCCGCAACCCAACCAATACGTAGCCCTGCGATTAATGATTTTGAAAACGAGGAGCACAACATGGTATTGCCCGTGTCATCAAACATTCTTAATGGGTAAACCGAGTCATTCTCGGCATGCAGTTCGCTGTACACATCATCTTCAATCACTGGCACGTTATATCGCTGTGTCAGCTCAATCAGCTTTTGTTTTTTCTCGTTGGTGAGCGTAAAACCCAGAGGGTTTTGGAAGTTCGACATCAGCCAACATGCTTTCACATCGTGTGTTTGCAGCGCTCGTTCCAATGAATCTAGGTCAATGCCCGTGACTGGGTCTGTTCTTACTGAGAGCGCTTTCAAACCTAACCGCTCTAAGGATTGCAATGCGCCATAGAATGCAGGCGACTCCACAACCACCCAATCTCCCGGTCTTGTACAAGCTTGCAAACTGAGCGTTAACGCCTCCAGTGCGCCTGCCGTAATGACAATTTCATCGGGTGAAATTTCAATACCTTTCGCAGCATAACGCTTCGCGATGATGGTACGTAATTGTTCGTTTCCCGGCGGTAAGTTATCAAAGGCGGTAGAAATCGGCATATTGCGAGCGGCTGCGCTCATCGCTCGATTCACGTGATAGCGTGGGTACAAACTTGGATCTGGATAGGCAAAGCCAAAATTGATCATGGATGGATTTTTACTCGCCTGCAGCACATCAAAGATAAACTCATTGATGTCTACCTGCTCTGTCCACGAAACCGCGGCTGGCGCTTGGGGTTCATTTGAACTCTTAATATTGGGAGCGACTCGATAACCAGAGCGCGGCTGTGACGTCACCCAGCCTTGAGATTCCAGAATTTGATAGGCATGCAACACCGTCATCAAGCTTAAACCCGAGTGTTCAGATTGGCGACGCAGCGAAGGCAGCTTGTCACCCGGATGCCATATCCCCGATTTTATCTGCCTTTTAAGCTGTTCCACTAACTCTTGATACTTCGCCAAACGCAAATCCCCTTCCCTAAAGCCGAATTCAAAATAATAACACTTCAATATTTAATCTGTTATAGATTTATAGTCACTGTCTGTACCTACTTCCCTCATTCCGCTCCTTTTAAAATAGCTCTCTCATAAAACTTAAAAGATCAAAGGAAGTTTAATGTTTGGCCTCGACGCATTTATGCTTGCACGGATACAGTTCGCCTTTACCGTATCCTTTCATATTATTTTCCCCGCTATCACCATAGGTTTGGCCACCTATCTCGCCGTGCTGGAAGGCTTATGGCTAAAAACACGTAATCCCGATTACCAAAAGCTCTATCACTTCTGGTCGAAAATTTTTGCGGTTAACTTTGGAATGGGCGTTGTATCTGGTCTTGTCATGGCCTATCAATTCGGCACCAACTGGAGTGGTTTCTCCGACTTCGCTGGTTCTATCACGGGCCCATTACTGACTTATGAAGTGTTAACGGCTTTCTTTCTCGAAGCTGGATTTCTTGGCGTGATGCTGTTTGGTTGGCGTCGCGTCGGCGAAAAGCTGCACTTTTTTGCAACCTCGATGGTGGCGTTAGGCACGATCATTTCGACCTTCTGGATTCTCGCCTCCAACAGTTGGATGCAAACGCCACAAGGCTATGAAATTGTCGACGGACGCGTGGTGCCAACCGACTGGTTTGCTATCGTTTTCAATCCTTCATTTCCTTATCGTTTGGCGCACATGAGCGTCGCGGCTTTCGTCAGTTCAGCACTCTTTGTAGGCGCGTCAGCCGCTTGGCATTTATTGAGAGGAAATCAAACGACTGCGGTAAAAACGATGTTTTCAATGTCGCTCGGGATCTTAGTGTTCCTTGCGCCACTCCAAGCCGTGATTGGAGATGTGCACGGGCTAAACACCTTAGAATATCAGCCCGCCAAAATCGCCGCCATCGAAGGACATTGGGATAACAGCGATGGCAAACCAACCCCATTGATTTTGTTCGGCATGCCAAACATGGAACAAGAACGCACAGACTATGCCTTAGAAATTCCTGTTCTAGGAAGTTTGATCCTACGCCACAGTTTAACTGAGCCAATCCCGGCGCTGAAAGACTTCCCGAAAGAGGAACGACCGAACTCACTTATCGTCTTTTGGTCATTTCGAATCATGGTCGGGTTAGGACTTCTTATGATTTTTCAAAGCTTCTACAGCATGTTGTTACGAAAAAAGAACACGCTTTATACCTCGCGTTGGTTCCTCAAGTTTTCATTATTTATGGGGCCATCTGGTCTTATCGCAATACTCGCTGGCTGGTTTACGACAGAGGTTGGTCGGCAACCTTGGGTCGTGTATGGCGAACAAAAAACGCGTGATGCGGTTTCTGCACACGGAGACCTACAAATGAGCATCAGCCTGCTGTGTTTCCTTGTTGTGTACAGCTTGGTGTTTGGTTTTGGTTATTACTACATGATCCACCAAATCAAGAAAGGCCCCGATGCAATCGAGCACGATGAGCACGACATGACGACCGTTTCAGGCCGCATTTAGAATTTGTCACAAAGTTAAGGTAGAGAATATGCATTTTGATTTATCCGTGATTTGGTTCGCGATCATCGTTTTTGCCACTTTGATGTACATCATCATGGATGGCTTCGATTTGGGTATTGGAATACTGATGCCCTTCATCAAGGATGAAAAACAAAAAGACGTCATGGTCAACAGTGTCGCGCCAGTTTGGGACGGTAACGAAACTTGGATTGTGCTTGGAGGCGCATCTCTATTTGGCGCTTTTCCGATGGCTTACGCGGTGATTATTGAAGCGCTAACCATCCCTTTAACGTTGATGTTGATTGCTTTGATCTTTCGTGGCGTAGCGTTTGAGTTTCGCTTTAAAGCATTGGAAAACCACTTAAAGTTCTGGGACCGCTCTTTTATGGTCGGCTCGATTTTAACCACGTTTTTCCAAGGCATCGTCGTTGGCGCGGTAATTCAGGGCTTTGCGGTGGAAAACCGCGTCTTCGTAGGTAGCCAATTAGACTGGCTCACCCCTTTTCCCATCTTTTGTGGTTTGGGTTTAGTCGCAACGTACGCGCTGCTTGGTAGTACATGGCTCATCATGAAAACGGAAGGTTCACTGCAAAACACGATGTACCGCTTCACTAACAAAACACTACTGGCAATGATCTCCGCATTAGTCATTGTGAGCGCTTGGACTCCACTTGCTTACCCTGCCATTGCGGAAAGATGGTTTTCTCTGCCCAATTTGTTCTACTTATTGCCCGTACCTGTCATTACTGGGTTGGTCTGTTTGAAGATTGCCGACTCCGTAAAAAAGCGAAAAGAGCGCAGCCCTTTCGTGATGGCATTGGTGATCGTGATTCTCGGGTTCACTGGGCTTGGCATCAGTATCTGGCCAAATATCATTCCTCCTAGCATATCGATATGGGAAGCAGCGGCTCCTGCAAGCAGTCAGCGCTTTATGCTCGTTGGAGCGGTGATCATCATCCCGATCATTCTGGCTTACACCTTTTGGAGTTACTACGTCTTCTCCGGAAAAGTGAAAGAAGGCGAAGCGTACCATTAACGAGTTAATGAGGAGTGAGTATGAAAATCCAAAATTGGTGTCGCCAATGGGCTTGGATGGTTGGGATCTGGGCGGCCAGTGTGCTAGCTCTGGGGTTCGTATCAATGCTGTTTCGCATCATGATGACCGCTGCAGGGTTAAAATCTTAGCTCGGCACTTTTAAGTCATAAAAAATGGATGCCTCTAGAGCTTGTGTAAGAGCTAGAGGCGTTTACATTCAAGTCCGACTTTTTACGTGTGCAGACAATACGATAGTAGATGCTGAACCACGAGCCACTTCAAAATAACCACCAGCACGAGATAGCTGACGAGCCGTCAATTTTTCTTTGCCCAGCTTTTCAAACCAATAAGGCGCTAATGAGCACTGAGCCGAACCTGTGGCAAGAGCTTGCAGGCAGCTAAACCTGCCTTTCCGAGAGTACTTCTTTAAAGGCAAACATGCCATTTAATGCAGCTGGAAATCCTGCGTAAACAGACATTTGTATGATCACTTCTTTGATCTCTTCTTCCGTGCAACCAACATTTAGCGCAGCGTGTAAATGCACTTTAAGCTGCGGAGTACAGTTCCCCATCGCCGTCAATGCGGACACCGTAGCGATCTCTCGCGATTTTAGATCTAGCCCTTCACGGGTGTAGATGTCGCCAAACGGGTACTCAATCGTGAACTTTGCTAAATCAGGGCAAATGTCGTTCAGGCTTTCGATAACTTTTTGGCCAGCCTCTCCATCGATTTTTGATAACTGCTCTAACCCTGTTTGAAATCGCGTATTTTCCATTTTGTGTGCTCCTTTGAGTGAATACCCGCACACCTTACAAGTTAGAGTGAACTCTAAGTCAACGTACTTTTCCGCTTTTATACAGATTTATTTTTTCTTCTAATCGTTTCAGATGCTCATTTTGTTGTCGGATATGTTCGATTAAATTATCTCGATGAACTTCCAAAAGCTTTTGTCTGTCAGCAGTCGTTTGCGAGCCTAGCTCCCTCAAGGAGGCATATTCTTGAATCTCTTCTAACGGCATTCCCGTCTCTTTCAGCCGCTTGATGAAGTTGACCCAATCAATATCTCGATGGGTGTAGACACGGTGCCCACTGCTATTTCGGTGGACATGTTTCAGTAAGCCAATTTTTTCATAGTATCGAAGCGTGTAAGACGACAACCCAACTGCGCTGGAAAACTCTTTCATATTCATTATTTTTACCGAAGATTATCCCTTCCTGTGACCACAAGTAATGTAACCACACTATGGATAACCTTTGCAAAGCAAGCAGTCTAGTTTCTTACCGATGTTGTTAAGACTATAAATAGTCGTCTACTTTTAATGATGTAAACTCTTTAGTAGGGCAACTGTAGAGATCGGCGATACGAACTAAGGGACGAGAATGACGTAGCAGTTCTTGGGCGTGTGCCGACAAAGGAACACATCATGAGTGAGAACGAGAAAAACAAACCGCAAGGGATCTATAAATATTATGAAAACAATCCCAAATCTGCGGATGAGAACGTCTTTGGACGAGTCAGCTACCCAGACAGGCGCGGTTTTCTAAAAGGCGCGGGTTTAGCGACCATGGCCGCCGCGCTTGGTGGATTTATCCCATTCCATCGCAATATGCCGGCTGGCATCATCCCCGCAGCTTTTGCAGAGGGTCTTGATGACGTCATGATCGAAGGTAAAGACGGTTTAACAGTCCTCAACGACAGACCGATGAATGCAGAAACCCCACCCCATTTGTTGAATGACGACGTAACCCCAACTCGACGCCATTTCATTCGCAACAACGGTATTCCACCAGCAGACGTGAACCCTGAAACTTGGACGTTGACCATTGATGGATTGGTCGACAAACCAATGTCGCTGTCGATTGCCGATCTCAAAAAGAACTTCGATGTCGTAGAACAACAACTGGTCGTTGAATGTGGCGGTAACGGCCGTGCTTTCTTTGATCCCAAAGCATCCGGTAATCAATGGACTTACGGCGCTGTGGCTTGCTCCAGTTGGACAGGCGTTCGCTTGGCCGACGTGCTCAAAGCCGCAGGCGTAAAAGACGGAGCCGTTTACACCGCGCACTATGGTGCCGACAAGCACCTTTCAGGCAAAGAAGGCAAGTTGCCAATTTCTCGTGGCGTCCCCATTGCTAAAGCCATGGGCAGTGAAAATCTCATCGCCTTTGCTCAAAACGGCGAAGCGCTTCACCCTATGAATGGCGCACCATTGCGTTTGGTGGTTCCAGGTTGGCCGGGTTCTTGTTCGCAAAAATGGCTCACTCGCATTCAAATTCGCGATCAAATACACGATGGACCAAAGATGACAGGCACTTCCTATCGAGTCCCTAACCGACCTGTCGCCCCGGGAGAAAACGTGGCGAAAGAGGATTTCGAAATCATAGAGCGCATGCCAGTAAAATCGCTCATCACCTCTCCGCAAACCAACACAGAGGTCAATGGCAATGAAATCGCCATTCGCGGACATGCTTGGTCTGGCGACCGAAAAGTGACCAAAGTGCAGATTTCGATTGATTTTGGCGCAACATGGATGGATGCCGACCTCGCAGCTCCTGCCAATGACGGTGCTTGGCAAACGTTCAATGCTAAGGTGAAGTTCCCTCAAGCGGGTTACTACGAAGTGTGGGCGAAAGCGACTGACGATCAAGGCGTCAGCCAGCCTTTTGCCATCGCATGGAATCCGAAAGGTTACCTCAACAACACTTTCCACCGCATCGCATTGATTGTACGAAGCTAGAGAGGCAATAGCAGAATGGTGAGCACTTAGGGGACATGACACGGTGAGAACAAAACAACCATCAGAGCGGGTACTCCCGCTCGCTTTCACCCTTTTGGCTTTGTTGAGCGCCCCTGTCCTTGCGAGTAACGACGAGTTGATTGCAGCAGGCGAGAAGCAAGCCATGGTTTGTAAAGCCTGCCATCAATTTGAGCCGAATGGCGTAACGCTGGTTGGCCCGCCCTTATGGGGGCTAGCGGAGCGCAATATCGCCAGTTTTGAGGGCTTCAATTACAGCGACAGAATTAGACAACATCAAGGAAAGTGGGACGCTGAAAAGTTGGACGCATTTTTATCCGCTCCGAATGACTTCGCGCCAGGAACCAACATGGTCTTCCCTGGCGTAACAGATCCCGGTGCGCGCGCGGCTATCATTGCATGGCTTGCAACGAAAAACCCGACACCACCCAATTGGAATATGACGTCATCAGGATTGGAGGTTAAGTCGCCAGGTGATGGGATATTAACGCCGGGAGAGAATATGGAGCTCGTCGCAGCAGTCTGCTCAGCCTGTCATTCGTTACACATGGTCACACAACAAGGACTAAGCCGCCAAAGATGGGATGAAACCCTCGACTGGATGATTGAAGAGCAAGGTATGGAAGATTTATCAGGCGACGACCGAGAAGCCATTCTGGAATACCTTTCTACCTATTATGGAGGGTAACTCCCGCCTTTAAAACCAACGCTTATTGATACTTTACATACGTATTCTTTCTATGTGAGCATCCCCTCAACAGGAATAGAGTGAAATAACCTCTGTTATTTCACCGCACGTATCGATGAGGTTTAAGAGATTGAAGGCAGAAGAGTTTTTTGACAACCATTACCTTTCTATTTGGGTTTTTCTTGTTGGCGTGGCAGTCATTACCTTGATTATGATGGGAGGCGGCATGGCAGTAACGTTGCTGGCAATATTGATTGACCAGTCGTCTGAGCACTTAACAACTGATACTTTCTTGGCTCTAAACTTTTCCTTTGCTGGGATCATGACTCTACTGCTTGTTATCCCAAACATGATGATTGTTAGAGGCAAACCTAAAGCGGCAGAAATCAACTTAATCAATATTTACTTTCAGTTCCTTGTTTACGCTCTTGGCCTATTCCTTCTTGAAGATGAACATAAACTTTTTTTTGTTAGTTTTGTACTTTTTCCTATTATCGCCCTCTGGCTCATGGCATCGACCAAATATCATACATTTGTGACTTACTTTTCAGCGATTAAAAAAGAGCCAGAAAGTTTCCGCGAATACTTCTTCAAAAAGATTAAAAGCGACTAACACTTCTGCCACACCATCCAATACTCCTTACCTTTAAATACATCCACACTATTTGTAACGGGTGAAGATTCAATAAGTGTAAACGTTGGTTCAAGATGTTGCGCCAACTCCCCACTTCGCAAACAAAATGGTGGGAAACGAGAACGGTAATCATCATCTATAACGAAATAACCAATTAACAAACCGTCTCTTGGCAGTAATTTATCCACCATAGCAAAGTAATCTGGCCACTGGTCTCTCGGTAGTGCAGCGAGAAAGGCACGCTCGTAAATCAAATCAAATGAGTGCGTAGAGTCAGCGTTAAATACATCCCCTAGCACGACTTTATCTTTGTGCTTGCCTAACGTCGATTGCGCCATTTTTACCGCTTCTTGGCTGTAATCCATCGCGATCACATCATGCCCATATTGAATAAAAGAGCTGAGTTCATAAGCAGCACCACAGCCAGGGATAAATACAGACTGACCGCTATGAAGCGCGTTTTCTAGGTAAGCTTTTAGCTCTTGAGGTGTGGTTTTGGCATCCCACGGCATGGTGCCTTGGGTAAACAAATTATCCCAAAACTGTTGATTGATGGCCGGTGCCTGTTTCATTTATCGCCCTCCTGATTGTACTGGCACTAAAAGAAAGGGATACGCAGTACAATGTGGTATCTCCTCTCCTAGCCTTTGATTTTTACGTTGTTAGCTTTTTATAGCAGCGGTTTACAATAACGGATTAACTTCGCAAGTCATTGATTAACGGCTGTTCGGTCTGATTGGGCACAAACTGAACATTGCCTTTCAGTTTGGTGACGGATTGAAGTGTCGCTTGAATGTCCTCTGCCGATACATGTACATCATGACAACAGAATGTGATGGTATCGCTGAAGCCTTCACGCTCAATCTTCAAGGAGCCTTTAATATCGTGGCGACAACACACTTCTTGGATTTGATGCGGATAAACAAACAGCCCTTTGACTTTCACCGCCGAGTCCGCACGCCCCATCCAACCCTTTATTCGCGCATTTGTGCGTGGCAAATCGGAGTCTGAGTCTAAATAAGCCGATAAATCTCCCGTTGCGTACCGAATCAGCGGAAACTTGTCATCAAGCGATGTAACGACCACCTCTCCGACCTCACCCAGCGGGACTGGCATACCGTCGGGATCAACGATTTCAACAATAATATCTTCGGCAATCACTAAGCCTTGCTCGCCAGCAACTTGATACGCAATCAAACCAAGCTCGGCACTCGCGTAGGCTTGAAATACAGCAATCCCTTTGTCCGTAAACGCTTGTTGCATGTCTACGGTGACGGCTTCACCAGAAACCAACGCTTTGGTAAAGCTAGGTAACTCGCCGTATTGCTCTTGGTATTTCTGTAACAACGTCAACAAATAAGATGGCGTTCCCGTGTAACCCGTCGGCTGAAGCTGTTTAATCGCTTCAATCTGTGCTTCAGTATTGCCAACACCTGCCGGAAATACCGCGCAACCACACGCTCTAGCACCGCCATCCATAATGAATCCACCCGGAGAGAAGTGATAAGAGAGCGTGTTGTGGACTAAATCACCACGGCGAAATCCTGCGGCATGAAACGCGCGTCCCATACGCCAGAAGTCCGATTCATCCGTTTGTGCCTCATACAACGGTCCCGGAGATTGAAACACACGCGCCATCTGGCCGATTGCAACGCTGTTTAAACCACCAAACGGCGGCTTGAGTTGCTGCTGGCTTGGGATATTGAATTTGCGAGTGATCGGAAACTGGACGAGTCCTTCACGATTACTTGCTTTTGACGCATCGATATCTGCGAAGATGTTACCGTAGTGCTCGCTGTTCGCCTTTGCGCTTTCAATCAGTGTCGGCAAGCGTTGAAACAACGATTCCTCTCTCTCAGCAGGAGACAAAGACTCTTTTGCATCGAATAATTCGTTCATAACCACTCCTTACAACCAACGCTTACGACGTTTGTAAGACTTAAGATTCTTGAAGCTCTTACGCTCTTCGTCGCCACCACCCAGATAGAACTCTTTCACGTCTTCGTTATTAAGCAGCTCGTGCTGACTGCCATCGAGCACAATCTTGCCTGACTCCATGATGTAGCCATAGTCGGCCGCATGAAGCGCAAAGTTTGCGTTCTGTTCCACCAGCAACATCGTAATGCCTTGGTCTTTGTTGATCTTTTCAATGATGCTGGACACCTCTTTCACCAGTAGTGGCGAAAGCCCCATCGACGGCTCATCAAGTAAGATCATTTTCGGGCGCGCCATCAATGCCCGGCCGATTGCCAGCATCTGCTGCTCGCCGCCCGACAAGTAGCCCGCGAGACCAGTACGTTCTTTGAGTCGAGGGAAGTAGTCAAACACCATTTCGATGTCTTTCTCGACCTCGTTATCGTTGCGGGTAAACGCACCTAAACGAAGGTTTTCAATAACCGTCATGTCTTCAACAATTCGACGCCCTTCCATCACTTGGAAAATGCCCGAACGGACAATTTCTTCCGGGCTCTTGTTGTCGATACGCTCGCCCATGAAGGTAATTTCACCGCGAGTCACTTCACCATCTTCGGTTTTTAACAAACCCGAAATGGCTTTTAGTGTGGTCGATTTACCTGCCCCGTTCGCGCCTAACAGCGTCACGATTTGACCTTTAGGTACTTCAAGGCTCACGCCACGCAGAACCAAAATAACTTCGTCGTAGACCACTTCGATGTTGTTTACCGAGAGTAAAATCTCCGCTGGTTCTATATCCCTTGCTAATTCACTCATCAAGCCACTCCTTGTTCAGGAGAAGGGATGATGTATATCGCATCCCCTCACCTGTTCTTGTTTTGTTGTTAGTAACCTAGCCAATCGTCACGGCGTGACAATGTCACCTGAGACACTTTCTTGATGTCTACTGCACCGCCTTGGTTGTTACCCATAAACACGTTTACGGTGGTAGTGCCGCGGTGATCTTCTGGTTGCCAGTTAGCAGGAATACACACGCCCTCTAGACCTTTTGGAACCCAGTTTTTGTGAACGTACATGCCTTTCTTGATGTTTTCACCCGTAATGCCGCCATTGTCCTTCGCCCATTCCATCGCTTCTTTCATGTAAAACGCTGAGCAAACGCCGCGAATGTAATGGTGAGTTCGGAACTCGCCCGGCTCAGATTCAGACAGTTTGGAGATTTGCTGAACCAGCTTCATGCCTTCGCTATCGTCGCCCCAGAATGCCGTCATACCTGGGAAGACATAATCTTTCAGACCGTCACCTGCCGCTTCAATTACGGGTTTATCACCACCCCAGATATTCGCCATGTACTGGAATTCCGTGCCAACCGTGTTACACGACTTCACTAGTGAAATGACTGAGCCACCTAGGTTCGCGATGTAACCGTAGTTGGTGCCGGATTCTTTTAGCGACAAACATTGCGCTTTGAAATCACCCGGTTTGAGTGAGACAACCACTGGGTTTTGCACTTCAAAGCCCAGCTCTTTGGCGTATTCCGCACACGCGTCTTTTGGTGCATTCGGGAACGGATGGTTATCACCAATGTGAGTAAATTTAGGTGCCGTGGTATTGCCTTTTGATTCCCAATCCTCTTTCGCCCATTTCACCAATGCACGACAGGCATCTGAGTAAGAAGCGCCATAGAAAAAGTTGTAGGGAGCAGGCTTGGCTGTTTTCGGGTTTTTGCCCGTAGGGTCTGTTAAGTGACCCGAGTAAGATGCCGAGAATACTGGCACTTTGTCTTTGGTGACGAATGAAATCAGTGCTTCGGTATCCGCCGTGCCCCAACCTTGCATCGCCACCATATTTTTACGCGCAACCCAACGTTTGTAGTTAGAAATCGCCACTGGCACTTTGTACGCCATGTCCACCGTTTCAAATTCCAGCTCAGTACCGTTGATGCCACCATTTTGGTTTATCCACTGCAACGCATCTCGCACGCCAGAGCCGTAAGGCTTGCTCACATAAGCAGTAGGACCAGAGAAGTCCACCAGATGCCCGACAAATACAGAATCTTTTGCCCAAGATGCAGTAGTAAACAGCGCCGAAGATAGCACCAACGTTGTCGCTAAATGTCCTTTGTTCATAACTCGTTGTCCTTGTTATTTAGGTATATTCCACTTAAGTACACGACGTACCGATTAATAAGAAAACGGATAGTGTTTCCAATATGCTCGAATTTGTTGCCAGCGATGCGACAAGCCTTGTGGTTCAAAAATCAGGAACAGCATGATGACTAAACCAATCGCCATTTCTTTGAAGTAAGCAAGCCCATCAATGAACGACGTGTTATCGCTAAACGCAGCCAGCCCCGTCACACCAAACTCTAAAACCTCTGGTAGCAATACGATGAAGATCGTACCCATCAATGTACCTTTCACCGATCCCAGACCACCGATGATGATCATCGCGAGGAACTGAATAGACATCATGATGGTGAAGCCTTCGGCAGAAACGAACCCTAAGTAATGCCCGTAAAGTGCGCCGCCAATGCCTGCATAAAACGCACACACACCAAAAGATAGCAGACGATATTTGGTCAGGTTGATACCCATTATTTCAGCCGATAGGTAATGATCGCGTACCGAAACAAACGCACGGCCATCACGCGAACGGATGAGGTTCGAAGCCCATAGATACATAAAAATCAGCGCAAACAGTGCAACATAGAAGAAGCTTTCATCGGTCGAGAACTCGAAGCCAAACAGGTTGATTGGGCTGGCACTCGCACCGTACGAACCACCACTGAACCACTCCGCGCGAGCAAAGAAGTCTTCCAAAATGAACTGCGCGGCTAAAGTTGCAATCGCAAGGTACAAACCTTTGATTCGCGCGGCTGGCAAGCCAAAGAGCATCCCGACGATCATGGTCAAGTAACCCGCGAGCGGAATGGCAAATACCACTGGAATGTTGAACTGGTTGTTCAGCCAAGCCGATGCAAATGCGCCAAAGCCAAAGAACGCACCGTGACCTAGAGAGATTTGTCCGGTAAAGCCGACCAAAATGTTCAAACCAAGGGCCGCAATACCGAGGTACGCAATCTGAATAAACAGGTTGAGGAAGTAAATATCCAGTACCAGCGGCGCTGCCAGCATGGCGATAACACCCGCTATCGCAAGGCTTCTTATGGTTTTGGTTTCAAAAATTGGCGTATCACTTTTGTATGTGGTTCGAAAATCCCCACATGGGCGCATGCTAAGTTGAGCCATAGTATTTCTCCTTAAATACGCTCAATATCTTTGGTACCAAACAGGCCGTATGGCTTGAAGGCAAGAATGATTAACAGCACATAGAAAGGTGCGATGTTGTAAAGGTTACCCACTTGCAGGTATTGGCTATCAAAGAACTCAGCTAAGTTTTCCAGCACCCCGATGGTGATACCACCGACGATTGCGCCAACCACGGAATCCAAGCCACCTAAAATAACCGCTGGGAACACTTTGATGCCGATGATAGATAGCGCGTCAGAAACACCGTTTACAATCCCGATAACAATCCCTGCTGTCGCGGATACCATCGCCGAAATAGCCCAACTGATGGCGAACACTTTCTTGATGGAAATGCCAAGACTCTGGGCGACCTGCTGGTTAAATGCCGTCGCTCGCATCGCCAAACCCATTTTGCTGAATTTGAAGAACCAGTAGAACGCGCCCATGATGATCATCGAAAAGATCAAACTGAGGATGTAAGCAAATTCAACGTTCAAACCACCAATATTGACGACGTTAGTTTCGAATACCTGTGGGTACGACACCGCAGACACACCAAACATCCATTTCATCAGTGCTTGGAAGAACATCGACAAACCAATCGTCACCATAATCACCGAGATGATCGGCTCACCAATCAACGGCCTGAGCACAATGGTTTGCACCGCAATACCAAACACCATCATAAAGGCGAGCGTGAGTAAAAAGCCGACGAAAAACGGCAGTTGTAGATGCACCAATGCTGCCCAACACACCCACGCGCCGATCAGTAGAAACTCACCCTGAGCAAAGTTCACCACCTGAGTTGATTTGTAAATCAGTACAAAGCACATGGCGACCACGCCATACAACATGCCGACGATCACGCCATTAATGACGAGTTGCAGTAATAAATCCGTATTCACTATGCGATCCTCCGTTGTTCGCTATCCACCAGTGTCAGCTCATGTTGAATAAGCGTTTCTATCACCAGCGACGTTTGAATGCGTGTATTGGTTCCATCCTGATAAGTGATCACCGTATCGACGTCCACAGTCGGCGCAGCGCTGTAAATGGTTTCGATGATGTCACCGTATTTCTCGGCAACCACACCACGACGCACTTTACGTGTACGAGTCAACTCGCCGTCATCGGCGTCCAGCTCTTTATAAAGCAGAATGAATTTGCTGATTTTCTGCGCGTCTGGCAGTGATTCATTCACTTTCAGCACTTCTTCACGAATCGCTTTATAGACTTCAGGTTGCGAAGAAAGGTTGGTGTAGTTGGTGAATGCAATCCCTTTTTGCTCTGCCCACTTGGCGACGATCGCGTAACGGATACAGATAATTGCAGAGAGCCAAGGTCGGCCTTTGCCCACCACCACCGCTTCTGCGATAAATGGCGAGAACTTGAGTTTGTTTTCAATAAACTGCGGAGAGTAACGGTCGCCGTGGCTGGTTTCCGACATGTCTTTCAAACGGTCGATAACGACTAAGTGACCAGAATCTTTAAAGTAGCCCGCATCGCCTGTGTGCATCCAACCATCTTGAACATCTTCATCGTACGCCGCTTGGTTATTGAGATAGCCGGTAAACATGCCGGTACTTTTCGCGATGATCTCACCCACCCCGTTGCTGTCTGGGTTGATGACTTTCACGTCTGCATTGTCAAACGCAACGCCGACTGAATCGTAATCCACGTCATCGGATTGGTGTACGGTGTACGCGCCACACATTTCGGTCTGACCATAAAGCTGTTTGAGTGGCACACCGATCGCTTGCAGGTAACGGAACGTATCTGGCCCCATTGCCGCACCACCGGTAGCCGCAGAAGACAGATTCGAGAAACCTAAACGGTCGCGTAGAGCGCGCAGAAGAATCCATTCCGCCAGCTTAGAGCGTTTGCCTTGATCCAGCGCTTTGTTCGCTAAGCTCATACCGAGTTTGTACATCTTCTGCTTGAACGGTGTGGAATCCATCATGCGTGCAGACACATCAGCCACAATGTTTTCCCACACGCGCGGTGCCAGTAACACAAAGTTCGGGCCAATCTCGCGTAAGTCCGACATCATGGTTTCTTGCTCTTCAACAAAGTTGACGATTTGACGCGAAATCAACGCCTGACCAACCACATACACCTGCTCCATGATCCAAGGAAGAGGCAGTACAGAAACGTAGTTGTCACCCGGAGAGCGTGGGTCCGCACGCAAGTAAGCCGCACAGTGATCTAAGAACGTGCCGCTGTGAAGTTGCGCCAATTTCGGTTTGGACGTCGTACCCGAAGTGGTACAAAGAATCGAGAGATCACTGCCTTTGGTTGCGGCAACCATATTGAGATACTTATCTGGGTTAGCTTTATCGATCAGCTGCCCTTTTTTGTAAACCTGCTCAACATCAATCAGTCGCGGATCATCGTATTTGCGCATCCCGCGTGGATCGCAGTAAATGATGTATTCCACACTTGGAATTTCATCGCCTAGCTCAAGCAATTTGTCGCATTGCTCTTCATCTTCGGCAATCACAACTTTCGCTTTCGCGTAATTGATTAAGTACGCCACTTCCTCATGCATGGAATCTTGATAGATACCCAGTGAATAGCCTTTGATCGCGTGCGCAGCCAGTTCACCCCACACCCATTCAGGTCGGTTGTCACCTAACAGGCCAACCACATCTTGCTCGCCGATGCCTAAATCTTGTAGCGATAATGCCATCCACTTGACTCGGTTTTCGTAATCCTGCCAAGTAAACTCTCGCCAAATACCGAACTCTTTCTCACGCATTGCCACTTGCTCTGGCCAGTGCTTGGCATTGTGCTGCAACACTTTTGGAAAGGTATCTAAGCTGGTTATATCTGCCCAATCATTATGTTGCTGTGCCATTATGCACTCTCCTCTAATGTCGGTAGTTCTTCACCCAAATAAGCCTGTTTCACGTGTGGGTTCGCCATCACTTCTTCCGGTTCGCCCATTGCAATGTGTTTACCAAAATCCAAAACCAACACGCGATTGGAGATATCCATCACCACTCCCATGTCGTGTTCGATCATGATGATGGTGATGTCGAGTTCTTCATTCAGATCCATGATGTAACGTGCCATGTCTTCCTTTTCTTCAAGGTTCATACCGGCCATCGGCTCATCGAGTAAAAGAAGTTTTGGTCTTAACGCTATTGCGCGCGCAAGCTCGACACGTTTACGTAAACCGTAAGAAAGCGTGCCAGCGGTGGCTTTGCGGATGTGTTGGATTTCAAGAAAATCGATGACATCTTCCACGTATTTGCGGTGCGCCATCTCTTCTTTTTGCGCGTTAGAGAACCAGTAAAGCGGGCCTGTCACGAAGTTGTTTTTCAACAGGTGGTGTCGGCCAACCATGATGTTGTCGAGCACAGACATGTGTGAAAAGAGGGCTAAGTTTTGGAAGGTTCTGCCCAGACCTAACTCAGCGCGTTGGCTCGGGGTACGTTTGGTTACGTCGTTTCCAGCAAAGATGACCGACCCTTTGTTCGGAGTGTATCGGCCAGAGATGCAGTTGAGCATCGAAGTTTTACCTGCACCATTGGGACCGATGATTGAGAAAATTTCCTTCTCGTTCACATGGAAGCTCACGTCGGTTAACGCTTTCACCCCACCAAAGGCCAATGAAATATCGTTTACCTGCAAAAGAGGTGTTTCCGATACCATAGTTGATCTCCCTTTCATTTTGAGTGCGTTTCCTTGAGCACTATTTCGATATCAAACTTCACTTTGATACTGGTAACCGCTTCTACACCTATGCATCAACTTTTCATTCAGTTTACGTAAACGTCAATTTAAAATCAGAATAGTGCCTTGAAGATTAAGTTGCAATCGAGTTCACCGATAAAGATTTGAACTGACGCAAACTTTAAGTAAATAAGTTGTTAATAAAAATTATTCTCAGACCACTACATATTTGGGTAGTTGGGACCACCACCACCTTCAGGAGGCGTCCAGGTGATGTTTTGACTTGGGTCTTTGATATCGCAGGTTTTACAGTGAATACAGTTCGCCGCATTAATCTGTAATTCGGCTTGCTCTGCACCTTCTACAATTTCATACACCCCAGCAGGACAGTAGCGTTGAGCGGGCTCGGCATAGAGCGCCAAGTTCTGTTCGATAGGAATGCGCTGGCTGGCAAGCTGCAAATGACACGGTTGGTCTTCTTCATGGAAAATATTGGATAAATAGACGGAAGAAAGACGGTCGAAACTCAACACGCCATCAGGTTTTGGGTAGACAATCTCGTGGCTGTTTGCCGCCAGAATCAAAGACTGATGATCGGGATGTTCACAACGGACATTCCACTTTGCTTTGCCTTTTAACACGTTGTGTTCCAACATCGCTAAACCACCACCTAACCAAGAGCCAAAACGGTGTATTCCGCTAGAGAAGTTGCGTGCTTGATAAAGCTCTTCATATAGCCATGACTGTTTGAAATGGCTTTGGTAGTCGGCAATAACCGATTGATTTGAAACCGCTTCAAAAACGGCTTCAGCGGCGAGTATTCCCGACTTCATCGCGGTATGCGTGCCTTTGATTTTCGCGCTATTGAGCGTGCCAGCATCACAGCCAATCAATAGTCCACCCGCAAATTGTTGTGTAGGAAGGGAGTGAAAACCACCTTTGGTAATGGCTCTCGCACCATAGCTGATGCGTTTACCATTTTTTAGGTACTGTTCAATCATCGGGTGATGTTTAAAACGTTGAAATTCGTCAAACGGACTCAGGTGGGGATTTTCGTAATTAAGGTCAACAATCAGGCCAACTGCGACTTGGTTGCCCTCAAGATGATAAAGATAACTGCCACCACTGGCTTCGTTTGCCAACGGCCAACCTAATCCATGAACAACCAATCCTTGCTGATGTTGCTCTGCAGGTATTTCCCACAGCTCTTTAAAGCCAATCGCATAGTGCTGTGGCGTTTTATCTTCAGCGAGATTAAATTTGTTAATCAATTGCTTACCAATATGGCCACGAGCCCCTTCAGCAAACAGAGTAAACTTAGCTCGAAGTTCGATACCCGGCTCGAAATTGGCTTTTTGCTCGCCGTTTTTGTCGAGCCCCATATCTCCTGTGATCACGCCACAAACACGGTTTTGTTCATCAATAATGGCTCGGTTAGCACTAAAGCCAGGGTAGATTTCTACGCCTAGGTTTTCTGCTTGCGATGCCATCCAACGGCACAAATTACCTAAACTGATGATGTAATTACCATCGTTATGCAGCGTATTCGGCACCGCCCACGTTGGCAGTTCATGGCCATTAAGTTCGTTACTTAAATAGTAAGTTTTATCTTGATTGACTTTGGTATTGAGCGGCGCGTCCTTTTCTTTCCAATCCGGAAACAACTCATCCAAACTGCGCGTTTCAAACACCGCGCCAGAGAGAATGTGCGCCCCCACTTCCGAACCTTTCTCTACAACACAAACTGAGATTTCTTGGTCTTTTTCCATTGCCAACTGTTTGACGCGACAGGCAGCAGACAAGCCCGCCGGGCCCGCACCAACAATCAGAACATCAAACTCCATGCAGTCTCTTTCCATGGTTGTATTCCCTTCTTTCTTTGCATGTTGCCAACTTGTTAATCAACAATATATTTAAAGTTGACGCAAACGTAAAGGTAAATTAACATCAATTTAAAGACGTCAACACATAGTCTTCACTGTAAAAAGGAATCTAACGTGAAAATACTAGTGCCAATTAAAAGGGTCATTGATCCCTACATTAAGGTCCGTGTTAAACCGGACAACAGCGATGTTGAAACCAATAACGTCAAGATGACTATCAACCCGTTTTGCGAAATCGCCGTTGAAGAAGCGGTGCGACTAAAAGAGCAAGGGATTGCAGAAGAAGTCATCGTTGTGAGTGCTGGCGGCACACAATGTCAGGAACAATTGCGCACGGCCCTAGCACTAGGAGCAGATCGCGCGATTCATATCGACACGGCGGACAAGATTGAGCCGCTCGTGGTGTCCAAGTTGCTCAAAGCGATTGTTGAACAAGAGCAAGCCCAACTGGTGATCACCGGCAAACAATCGATCGATACGGACAACAACCAAGTCGCGCAGATGCTGGCCGCTTTGCTTGACTGGCCTCAGGCTACTTTTGCATCAGATGTAAAAATTGAAGACCAAAAAGTGCAAGTTGTGCGAGAAGTTGATGGTGGATTGATGACGGTAGCAATGAACTTGCCAGCGGTGATCAGCACTGATTTGCGTTTAAACGAACCTCGCTTCGCTTCCCTACCTAATATCATGAAGGCCAAACGTAAGCCCCTCGACACGATCACACCAGAGAGCTTGGGCGTTGAAGTTGTGTTTAGCCAAACCATCACGGAAGTTACCCCACCAGCGCAAAGAAAAGCCGGTATCAAAGTGGAGTCTGTTTCAGAACTTCTCGATAAGCTACGTAACGAAGCGAAGGTGATTTCATGAAGAATCTAATTATTGCAGAACATGACAACAACCAACTGCACGCCGATACGTTGAAAGTCGTGAATGCCGCAAGTCAAGCGGGCCAAGATAACACATTGCTCGTGATTGGTTATCAATGTGAAGAAGTCGCTCAGCAAGCGAGCCGCGTCAATGGTATTGCAAAAGTGATTTGCATTGACGACGAATCGCTGGTGCACCAATTCGCGGAAAATATCGCACCAGTTGTTGTAGGACTTGCCGACAGCTTTGATGGCATTTGGGCTAACTCATCATCCAAAGGCAAAGATCTTGCGCCACGTATCGCCGCTAAATGTGGTGTTGGGCAAATCTCTGACATCGTTCAAGTGGTGGATGACAAAACGTTTATACGCCCAATTTATGCGGGCAACGCTTTCGCTAAAGTGACTTCAAATGACAAATTACGTGTGGTCACCGTGCGCGCATCTGCTTTTGATCCTGTTGCTTGCAACAGCCAAGTCGATATTGAACATCAGCAAACCTCGGCTCAATCTCCCGTTGTAGAGTTAGTTGCTATCGACAAGACCGTTTCTGAGCGCCCTGAACTCACCGCTGCGGAAATCGTGATTTCTGGCGGTCGTGGTGTGGGCAGCAAAGAGAACTTCGAACTTATCGAAAAAGTCGCCGACAAACTCGGCGCAGCGATTGGCGCGTCTCGCGCTGCTGTCGATGCAGGTTTTGTCGCTAACGACTTACAAGTCGGTCAAACCGGCAAAATCGTCGCGCCTAAGCTTTACATTGCCGTCGGGATCTCTGGTGCAATCCAACACCTTGCCGGCATGAAAGAGTCGAAAGTGATTGTTGCGATCAACAAAGATCCGGACTCCCCTATCTTCGAAGTGGCAGATTATGGGTTAGTCGGCGATCTGTTTGAGATATTGCCTCAGCTCGCTGAACAGCTATAAATAAACCGACTAAGGGCGAGCATGATGATGCTCGCCCTTTTTGATCAACGTAAGTTAACAATGGATTGAATATAGAGGGAACTATGCCAAGCCAAACTCCTATTTGGTCGCCATCTGCTGAGCGAGTCAGAGACAGTAACCTGCTTCGATTTATCGAGAGCACTAATGTACGAAGCAGCACAAGTAATGATATTAGCGATTATGCGTCATTACACCGCTGGTCTATTGAACACAATGACGCATTTTGGCAACACACTTGGCAATTTTGTAAAGTCGTTGGCAAGTTAGGTTCACAAGTCAAAAGTTTAGGCGAGCCAAAATGGAGCGATTCAAACTCACCAAATATCAACAGAGATACGGTTTGGTTCTGCGATACAACCCTTAACTACGCTCAGAATTTACTTGTACACGCTGAGCAATCACCAGAGCGACAATTGATTGTTTTCAGCAATGAAAGTGGCGAGCAAAAACAGCTCTCTGGTCAACAGTTGATTGAGCAAGTGTCCATCGTCCAACAATGGTTGATTGCAAATGGTGTCGGCAAAGGAGATGTCGTGGCGGCCTACTTGCCCTACCTTCCTGAGACCGTAATCGCGATGCTTGCGACCACCAGTCTCGGTGCTATTTGGACATCGACCTCTCCAGACTTTGGCGTCGACAGCGTGTTAGAGCGTTTCGGCCAAGTGGCCCCCAAAGTATTGTTTTGTTGTAATGGCTACCAATTTGGCGGCAAGATCTTCGATATGACGCAAAAAAACCGAGCGATTAGCAGCAAACTCGGAAACACCATCAGCGTTTGCCAAATTGACTATTTAACGCCAAGCAGCGAATTAAAACCAAGAGACGAACGATCCGACTCCGACTTCGTCACATGGAACGAGTTGTCTGAACACATTGCTCCACAAGCTATTCGCTACCAACCAGTACTGTTTAATGACCCGTTATTCATTTTATATTCGTCAGGAACCACAGGGCAGCCTAAGTGCATTGTCCATTCCGTAGGTGGAACCTTACTCAATCATTTGAAAGAACATCAGCTGCACTGCGATGTTAAACCACTCGACAAGGTTTTCTACTACACCACTTGTGGTTGGATGATGTGGAACTGGCATGTTTCCGCACTCGCGAGCGGAGCCACGTTGGTGATTTACGACGGTAGCCCCGTGTCCCCCGACCATTCTGTGCTTTGGCGCTTGGCGGAAGAACAGTCGGTGTCACTGTTTGGCACCTCTGCAAAGTATCTCGAAGCGCTTGAGCAAGCCAATTATTCGCCTCGGTCAGAACATAATTTGGATTCGCTGAAGACCTTATGCTCTACAGGTTCCGTGCTCTATCCAGAGCAGTTCAGTTACGTTTATCAACATATCAAACAGGATTTACACTTAGCTTCCATCGCTGGCGGAACCGACATTTGTGGCTGCTTTGTTCTTGGTAACCCGATCTCTCCCGTCTACAAAGGGGAATGCCAAGGTGCGGGGCTCGGCAACAAGGTAAAAGTGCTTGATGACGCAGGACGCGAAGTAGTTTCACAACGCGGAGAACTGACATGTAACAACTCGCTGCCAAACTTTCCTATCGGCTTTTGGCATGACAATGGCGAACGTTATCACGATGCTTACTGGAGCAAATTTGCGGATACTTGGCACCACGGTGATGACGTCATGCAAACCGAAAACGACGGCTTTATCTTCTACGGCCGAAGTGACGCAACGCTCAATCCCGGCGGAGTACGTATTGGCACAGCAGAAATCTATCAACAAGTGAACGCGCTATCGGGTATCGAAGATTCGATTGCCGTCGGTAAGTTGAGCCAGCAATCTGAAGAGATCTGGTTATTCGTCAAATTAAGCCAAAGTGTTGAGTTAACGCCACAACTGAGTGACTTGATCCGCCAAACGTTGAAAGCGAACTGCTCACCGCGACATGTCCCGCGCAAGATCTTCGCACTCAGTGATATTCCACGAACGCGTTCCGGCAAAACGGTTGAACTGGCAGTAAAGCAGGTCGTGAATGGTCAGACAGTTAAAAATATCGGCGCAATTGCGAATCCAGAGGTTTTGGAAGCGATAGCGGCAATTGCCGTTGAAACACAGCCCGCACTGACCAATGCGCTATAAAAAAGAGCCGCTATTGCGGCTCTTACTATTTCAATTTATTCGAAGTTTTAAATTACTTCTCTTTACCAAATACGTTGTTCTCTTGCTCTTGTACACGGATGAAAGTCGTACGCTTCGTTAGTTCTTTCAGCTTCGCTGCGCCTACGTAGGTACAAGTTGAACGCACACCACCAAGGATATCTGAGATCGTGCCGTGAACACTGCCACGATATGGCAATAGTACGGTTTTACCTTCAGCGGCACGGTACTTAGCCACGCCACCTGAATGCTTGTCCATTGCCGACTGAGAAGACATGCCGTAGAACTTCATGAAAGTCTCACCATCTTTCTCGATGATCTCGCCGCCTGACTCTTCGTGACCCGCTAACATACCGCCAAGCATCACGAAGTCTGCACCGCCGCCAAACGCTTTTGATACGTCACCCGCGCATGAACAACCACCGTCACCGATGATCATACCACCCAGGCCGTGCGCCGCATCTCCACACTCAATGATTGCAGAAAGCTGAGGATAACCCACACCCGTTTTGACACGAGTAGTACATACTGAACCTGGGCCAATGCCCACTTTTACGATGTCTGCGCCAGCAAGAATAAGCTCTTCACACATATCACCAGTAACCACGTTACCCGCAGAAATCACTTTGTCTGGAAACTCTGCACGTACACGCTCTACGTACTCAACTAAATGCTCTGAGTAGCCGTTCGCGATATCAACACAGATAAAGATGAGCTCGTCAGAAAGTGCCATGATGTCTTTTGTTTTTTGGAAATCTGCGTCAGAAGTTCCCGTAGACACCATCACGTTTTTTAGCGTTGCGTTGTCAGCAGATTTTACGAAGTCTGCCCAGTCGTTCACTGTGTAGTGTTTGTGAACGGCTGTCATTACACCATGCTCAGCCAGTGCTTTAGCCATTTCAAAGCTACCAACTGAATCCATGTTCGCTGCGATTACAGGCACACCAGACCATTGACGACCACTATGCTTGAATGTAAAATCGCGGGTTAAATTTACTTGAGAACGGCTTTTCAGGGTAGAACGTTTCGGGCGAAACAGTACATCTTTAAAACCTAACTTAAGTTCTTGTTCGATACGCATTGTGTAATTCCTTGATTCATATGTATATGTGTCATCTCAGAGTGCGTAGTGAAACCGTTGGCAGACGGGTTCACTGTTCTTCGGACACAAAAAAACCGGAGCGTTGGCAGACGCTCCGGTTTTCAGCATTATAGGCTGTGATTTCTTTCCTACAAGTCTGATATTTGCATTTTTTTTGTGTTACCATCTTGAAAATCGCATATCAAAAATCCCTTTCAAGACACTCTTTTTTCTTCTTAATTAACAAATTCAACAACTTAAGAAAACCTAAAAGCTAATCCATTGCGCAAACCTTTGCGTCATTCACTTTTATCTTGGCCGATATACCTCTCAAACCTGATTAAAACTCAATCGTTTAACCTTCAATCTCGCGTATACATCTCAAAGATCATTAAAGAAATTTCACTTTTAAAGTCAAATTTTCGCCCGAGATTCAGTTTTTCGCTCGCTGAATATGAGTCGCAGCGCGAAGAGTCTCCACGACATCTGTGGCTAATAATCCCACTTCTCCATGTTTTTCTGCATTGAGATCGGCTGCGTGGCTATGAATCATGACTCCTAATCGCGCTGCGATAGAGATCGGTAAACCTTTGGCAAGCAGTGCACCAATCACACCAGAAAGTACGTCACCCATTCCGCCCGTCGCCATGCCCGGATTACCTGCGAGGCACACATACATTCTGACACCATCAAAAACCAGCGTTCCTGCACCTTTTAACACCACTACGCCACCATAGCGTTCTTGCAGTTGGCGTGCTGCGGAATATCGATCACTTTCAATCTGTTTAGTGGTCACATTTAACAAACGAGCGGCTTCTCCCGGATGAGGAGTGATGACGCGTTGGTTGTCACACACCAATGTGCCATCACATCGTTGACTTAACATTGCCAGAATATTTAGACCATCCGCATCCACAACTTTCGGCTTTTGTTCTTGAGATAGGTATTGATAAGCTTGATACGCCCACTCATCGTCGCCAAAACCGGGGCCAAACACCAAAACATCCGCCCAGCGAATACGCTTAGTGAGCTCGTTTTCCGTATCTCTGAGTAAATCCGTGGTTATGCTTTGACTCATCACTTCTGGGCAACTGACCTGCAGAGGGATGAAACTATCTGGGTGCGTAATACTTGCTGTTAACCCTGCCCCGCTTCGAACCGCCGCAGACGCGCACAAACGGATTGCGCCAGACATACCTTGATTCCCGCCGACGCAAAGTAATTTACCGTTATCGCCTTTGTGAGCGGTCGCTTTTGGCTTTGGGAGCAAACGAGGGATGACTTTATGGTCAATACCCAGTGCGCTTTCTTCTTCTATGGCATCGAATTCCACGTTGACGCCCAAACCACAAAAGTGCAGCTCGCCAATTCGGTCTCTCGCTTGAGCGGTACATAACCCTTGCTTAACGCCGATGAAGGTAACTGTATGGTCAGCTTGGATTGCGTCACCTAAAACTGAGCCAGTGTTAGCGCACAAGCCGGACGGGATATCGACCGCAATAACAGGACACTGAATTTGGTTGATCTGCTCTATGTAGCGACGATATTCAGTTCGGACTTCGCCCTTTAGCCCCGTGCCTAACATAGCGTCGATGATCACTTCCGCTTCAAGTAACGCAGTATTCCAATCATCCCAACTGCTGTTTTTACCATCAACGGTTTGCCAGTCTTGATACGCACGCAAAGCATCGCCCTGAAGCTGCGTTACATCACCAATTTGAAAAACTTGAACATTCAGCTGAGCTTGTTTTGCAAGGGATGCAAACACGTAGCCATCGCCGCCGTTGTTGCCTTTGCCACAAACGACAAGAACGTTTTTCGCTCTTGGGTATAAATGAAGAAATCGTTCATAAACAGCCATGCCAGCACGCTGCATTAAGCTATACATAGAAACGCCTGCCATGTGGGCGGCAACCACTTCTCCGTTTTTGACTTGCTCGGCGGTGTAGAGTTTTAAGGCGAGATTAAAGTCCATATTTACGTTCTGCGCATTGGGGAAACACAATTATAAGTATACAAAAAAGCCAAGGTTCCCCTTGGCTTTTAACGAATAAATTTCAATCGCTATTTATGTTGTGACATCAAGGCTTCTGCTGTCGCGTCTTGGATAGACAAAAACAGTGAGTTGATTTTTCCAGTTGGCGTTCGCATTGGGTTGAGCGTTACGTTCTGGTACATAAACTCCGCCTGTTGTGTAACAGGGCGTACGTTGCGGCAGCGGAACAAATACGGACGTTGACGCCACGTAATAAAGCTTCTGCAACCCAAGTCGTATACGGGTTTCGTCTTCAACTTAAACCATTCCGGCGGGATTTCTGGGAAGATATCGAAGATCGAACGGCCAATTGCCTCATGCGATTGCAAACCGCTGTGGTGCGTCATAAAGCCGTTCCAAACTTGAACATTGTAATCTCGATCAATCACCACCAAACCCATGTCGACGTTCTGTACCATGTCGACCATCCAATGGAATTGTTCAAACTCTGCTGGCATATTCAACATTAGAACTCCTCCATTAAGTATGCGAGTTTGTTGTCAAGCAATGGCAGCGATTCATCAACAAACATAAACAGCAAATCACAGCGAATCGATGTGCCTTCGATGTTGTAGCTCACTTCAAACGTCATTGTGCGTTTGAATGCGCCCGTTGTGGACTCAATAATGGAATCAATCGAAATGTGCTGACCAAGCAATACCGGCGGACTTTGGAAGAAGCGCACTTCTGATTGCTCACCTAAACCATTTAGGAACGAGCCAACCAAGATGTTAGAGATATCCATCAACAACTCGAGTTCTTCAAGCTCTTCACTGTCGGCTGGCACTTTCATCAGCTTTTTCAGATCCGATACGCTAGAGTCACTCAAAATGACCAATGCTTCCCCAGCAATGCCTTCGCCACAAAAACCCTGACAAACGCCTGAGACGTTATCGTGCGATGCCAAGTCACGCAGCGCCATGTGAAGCTCGCTCACTTCAAAGATATTCACGTTTGGTAAAGGCAGTTGAACAAATACATCAAAATGGCGAGCTAACGCGTCGGCAGCTCGGCCGATAGAAACGTTCGCCACTTCCATGTAAATATCGCGTCGGCGGAGAATTGGCAGCTCAATCACGCTTGGTGTGATGATAAGCGGTCGAGGCTCTGGCTCAATCAGCTCTTTGAGGGCGTTTTTTAGCTCATCCTTTGCGATGGGCTTTTGAATAAATGCTTTGGCACCTAACGCGAAAACGCGCTCTTTGGCTTTGGGTTGAATATCCCCCGACACAACCACAACTGGCGTTTTATTTCCTAAACGCTGCATGTTTTCTAAGGTTTCAAAACCGTCCATTTCTGGCATGGTGAGGTCAAGAAACATCAGTTTAAATTCTTTTTGCGCTAATTCTTCAAGCGCATTTTTTCCATGGATAGCAAACGTAATATCCGGATTCAATGTTGCTGGCAGTGATCTAGCCATCTGCTTGCGTGCTAACGCTGAATCATCACAGATGAGTACAGGAAAAGACATTCAATCACCTTTTTATATTCAACAATCTGCGCTGGAGTCTACCAGATTGTTACCGCATATAGTACGAGAAAACTGACGAGGAATTTGTATTTTTTGTTTATGCAGTAAGCATACGCAAGATCAATAGATGAGTGAACCTAGCCAACAAGAAACAACGCATTTCACTGTCGATTTAGTGACATCGAACAAAGCCTACTGACCATTCTCAGACCTTGATACGCATAGGGTTGCGTTTATCTAAGCTCCAGAAAACCGAGAAAAAGTTCGCTACTTGCTAAAGTGAAGGAAAGAGGAAACATCAAAAAAGGCATCTAATAAGATGCCTTAAGTAAAATCACGATGCTAATGCGCTTTCTATGGCACACCGTGACCTTTCGAAGCAACCCAAACTCGATACCATTGCTCGCGAGTCAATTCGATATTCAGTGCATTCACGGCCGTTTGCACACGCTCAATTTTCCCTGAACCAATGATTGGAATTGGCTTAGATGGCAAGCGACGTACCCAAGCGTAAATAACTTGGTCAAAGCTGGTCGCACCCACTTCTTCACGAATCGCTTCTAGCTCGTTACGAACGCGAATCGCTTGCTCGCTTTCCCCACTGAAGATTGAGCCGCCACCTAAGCAAGACCAAGCCATTGGACGCGTTCGCAACATTTGCATTTGGTCCAGCGTTCCATCGTGCGCAACCTCAAAATTAAGCGGGTTGATTTCCACTTGGTTAGTCACAAGAGGTTTACCAAGGCGCGATTGCAGCAATTCGAACTGACGCGGCGTAAAGTTGGACACACCAAAGTGCTTCACTTTGCCTACTTTGTGCAGCTCCGTGAATGCTTCCGCAACTTCATCAGCATCCATCAATACATCTGGACGATGGATCAATAGCACATCGATTTCATCCACATTTAAGCGCTCAAGTGAGTTGTTCACTGATTGGTAAATGTGTGCAGAACTTGTGTCGTAGTGATTAATTTTGCGTTCAGGTGTTTTGTCACCACACAAATTAATGTCACATTTGGTCACGATCTGGATTTGGTCGCGAACACTTTTATCCAAGGCTAACGCTTCACCAAACAACGCTTCACATTCGTAGTTACCGTAAATGTCTGCGTGATCGACCGTAGTGATCCCTAACTCAATATGTTGCTTAAGAAATGACAAACGCTCTTGAGCCGTCATTCCCCAATCTGCCGCACGCCAATATCCTTGAACTAGCTCTGAAAATTCAGGGCCATTTGGTGCAGTCACAACTTTTGCAACCATGGGTTTTCTCCTTCAATTGAACTGCATTCATCCTAGTCTTGTTTTCACATCGTCTCAACGGGTAAACTTTCGCAATTCGAACTGGAGTACGAAATATGTCTTTTGCCCAACGTTTAGCCACTTTGATTGGCGAAGAAAGCATCAGCGGATTTGCGCGACGCGTTGATGTGTCGGAATCGCTCATCCGAAAGTACCTAAAAGGCAGCGAACCTAGCCTAACCAAAGCCAATCAGATTGCGATGCGGGCAAACTGCTCTCTTGAATGGTTAGCGACGGGTTGCGGTTATCTCTACCGCCGAGCTGAAGTAGTGGATATGGATGCCTATAAATTGGCTTTCCAACACGTGATGAATGAAGAGCTGACAGAAGATAAAGAAGAGCTTCATCGAAAGCTCATTGCAGGGTACCAATACCTGCGCGCACATAAAAAGGCAGACGGATTTTTAGATGAATCCGCCATGGCGACATTTCTTGCTTTGCATAAAGAGACTAAAGCCGAGTAAGTCGCAACTCGATCATTTCGCCATCACTGCGTAAAGTAATGACTACGTGCGGTGATGGCTCTGTAAACTCATCTGCTTTTACCCAAACCATCGACCTCTCAATCTCTGGCGGGTAGCGATTTATCAGCAACACCACTTCTTTGTCGACCTCTCCTGCAGATTTGTTTTTCAGCGACGCTGCGATATCGTATCGATCGTTGCCGATTGCTAAGCTTCGCATCACCAAACCATCTTTTCTTAGATGAAGAATGAGCTCACTCAGCGTTTGTCTCTGATACTCGGTTAAAAAGGAGAATTGCGCTTTCTTTTCTTCGAATACCACCTCGCCGTATAGCGTCTGCTGATAGTAGGAAAACTCATCTAAACAGAAAGAACGGCCGAGATTTTCTGTCTCGCCAATCTGCACATCACACGGATACCAGTTCCCATCATATTGAATCTGTTCACTCAGTTTCTGGTACGGCGTAGAAGACAAGACTTCTTGCCACCAGCGTTGCGAAGCCAATGAAGAAAAGGATGCCGCGACACAGCAGGAAAATAGCAAAGTTCGAGAAGCAAATCGCATGGTGTGTTTAAAGTTAAAACGTAAAACAACGACCTTAACGCTAGGCTTGGATTTATCAAAGAGAATAATTTAGAGGCGAGTACGAAAATGTTATCTAGCAGACATTAAGAAGGCGCACTCTTGCGTGCGCCTCTACCTCGTTACTCAATCGTGAGTTTGCGAATCGATGATGTCTATTGATGCATCCCGAACATAAAACGAGGACTTGCTGTAGGGTTTGAATCCATCCAAATTGTGTGTAAAACCTCACATCCCTCCTTCTGAAGCAGTCATGTTGCTTTACACTTAAAGCATGGTTCATTTTGCTCAGAAAACAAGTTTTTTTATATCAAAAAACCGCCAAATATGAGAGCAATAGCACAATCCTAAATAATGGTTGTCGTCGAGATTCTTCGAACACTCAATAGTGGAAAGCTAAATTGCATCTTTACTGATTAGGTCTAGACTCTCCGAAGCGTATACTTTCGTTCTTCCTTTCCACAAGCTTCAGGAGAATTTGTTAATGACCAAACGAGAGAGAATTGTGAAATCTGTGTTAGCGCACGTACCGAAAGATGCGATTAACCAGTTTGTCTCTCGAGGGTCCACACCATTTTCTGTCCTGATTATGGCCGCCATCGTCGGCACATTAGCTGGTTTCGTCGGTACTTACTTCGAACTTGCGGTTCATTTTGTTTCTGAAACCCGTACCGAATGGCTGAGAAGCGAAATCGGTAGCGTACTTCCTCTTTGGCTTGCTGCGGTGCTGATCAGCGCGTTGCTTGCTTTTATTGGCTACTTTCTTGTTCACCGCTTTGCCCCTGAGGCGGCGGGCTCAGGTATCCCTGAAATTGAAGGCGCGATGGACAACATTCGCCCTGTGCGTTGGTGGCGAGTCCTGCCGGTAAAATTCTTCGGCGGCATGGGCGCACTTGGCTCTGGTATGGTGCTCGGTCGTGAAGGCCCAACGGTGCAAATGGGCGGTGCTGTCGGTCGAATGGTGACCGATATTTTCCGCGTTAAAGATGACGATACTCGCCATTCCCTACTCGCTTCTGGTGCTGCTGGCGGTTTGGCTGCGGCTTTTAATGCACCGCTTGCGGGGATCATGTTCGTAGTTGAGGAAATGCGACCTCAGTTTCGCTACTCGCTCATCTCGATTCGTGCCGTGATCATTTCTGCCATTATGGCGAACATTGTGTTCCGCGCCATCAATGGTCAAGACGCCGTAATCACCATGCCGCAATATCAATCCCCAGCGCTACAAACGTTGTGGTTGTTCCTATTACTTGGCGCACTGTTTGGCGTGTTTGGCGTGATTTTCAACAAACTGATTACAGTGGCGCAAGACAGCTTTGTTGCTATTCATAAAAACGACCGTAAACGTTACCTGATCACGGGCTCTATTTTGGGCGGCGTATTTGGCCTGCTGTTGCTTTACGTACCTCAATTAACGGGCGGGGGTATTGCACTTATTCCCGATGTCACAACAGGTAACTACTCAATCTCTATTTTAGTGCTGCTGTTTATTGGTCGCGTGGTCACAACTTTGCTTTGCTTTGGCTCTGGCGCACCAGGCGGTATTTTCGCGCCAATGCTCGCGCTGGGCACACTATTTGGATACGCATTTGGCGCAAGCGCAGATGTTCTATTGCCAACGCTTGATATAGAACCTGGCGTCTTTGCGATTGCAGGAATGGGAGCTCTGTTCGCTGCGACAGTTCGCGCGCCTATCACTGGTATTTTGTTGGTGATCGAAATGACCAACAACTACTATCTGATTCTTCCGCTAATCATTACCTGTCTAGGAGCGGTGATTGTCGCACAGTTGCTTGGTGGACAACCTATTTACAGCCAGTTGCTGCATCGTACGCTTAAAAATGACAAGCTACGTCAACAAGATCTCCCTGAAAATCAGGCCTCCTAGGCAACTTAAAGCACTCAGGCTCCAAACCTACTTGTAAGTATCACGAATGTTTGGAGCCTGCATTTCTATAATTTTGCAACGGTTCGCAAATATTCGATACCAAACTCACAAAATTCTCATTCTCTGATATTTACCCATCATGTTTAGGCGTCATCGCCTGTTAAACTTGTTAATATTCGCGCCATAAAATAGAGCAATTGTTCCACTCAAATCCGCCCATTACAGGCCAAAATGAGTCAACAATTGCGTAAAACATGCGTTGAAAATTTGCGTTTCGCAATGCAAGGCAGCAGCAGACTAAGATGAAGAGAATCAACGATCTGATTCCACGCCGTTCGCGATTTTCACACGCAAAGCAGCCAAAGATAATTTGGTTTTAAACATCACTTTTCGTTTCATTCGGGCAAAATCAATTCGGAGTAGATTTGAACTGGAAAAGACTTGTGCAGTTTTATAGTGTCCCGCCTTCTCAAGCGGCGCTGGCACTGGGTATGATCGGGCTTGGCCAAGCGTGGGCGCTCTATGTTCCCGATATTGGTACGCCAATTCGTCCTTTTCTGGCTTCATTTGGCGCGTTATTGCTCGCTCCCGTTCTGATTAAGTACGCCACCAATCCTCGCCTATTTATGGCGGATATTAAGCACCCGTTAAGTGGTAGCTTAATGGCACCAATGAGTATGGCATTATTGATCCTGACCGATTATCTCGCGTCGGTTTCACCACTCATTGCCTATCCCCTTTGGTGTTTAGCTGTGCTGCTGCATTTTACAATGATGGTGCTGTTTTTTGGCTTCCAGCTCATGAACTTCAAAATGTCGAACATCGTCCCGAGCTGGTTCCTCTACCCTGTTGGATTAATCAGTAGCTCATTGGCTGGTTCGCAATTCGGTCATAATCTATTTTCCGAAACCCTCGCGATCATGTGTATCGGCATTTACTTCTTTATGCTGCCACTGGTGTTGTATCGCTTGGTGTTTTTTGGCTCGCTGCCAAGACGAGCAAGACCAACACTCGCAATTATGGCCGCGCCAGTTAACTTGTCACTGGCAGCTTATTTAGTGAATTTTCCCCAACCCGACCCTATTCTGACGGGCGCGTTGGCGGGAATCGCGATCACAATGACGCTACTGATCTACTTATGTTATTTCCGCTTACTTCGATTGAAGTTCCAACCCTCGATTGCAGCGGTGACTTTTCCTTCAGTCATCAGCGCCATTGCGATGCACCGATTAACCTCTTTTTTCGCACAATCTCATCCTCAATGGCATTGGTTACACGATTTCGGCTTTTTAGAACTCAGTATCGCGACCGTATTGGTCGTTTGGGTATCGGCAGGTTATGTGAAAATGTACTGGCCAGAAATTGTAAGAACCCCGACCAAACAAGCATAAAAAACGGCCTCACTAAGAGGCCGTTTTTTATCACTATCAACAAAGTATTAACCCGTAAACTTCGCCATGAAGTTACCGACGTTAGTCAAACTCGATGCAGCCATCACGATAACAATCGCTGCTCCAGTTAGCGTTAAGTACATTGGGTGTTGGTAGTCACCGACGATATCTTTGCGTTTTGTCGCAACTAAGACGGTACCCAAAACGATAGGAAGGATAATACTGTTCACTAAACCCGCGAGCATAAGTAAAAGAATTGGCATGTCCATGGTAACCGTGCCTAGCGAGGTTAGGATAATGAAACCGACACACCACGCTTTTTCATTTCGCGCTACAACGGGGAAAAGCGTCTTAATTAATGAGATAGCCATGTAAGAGTTACCCACCACCGACGTGATGGAAGCCACAAACAGTACTAAGCCAAAGATGAAGTAACCAAGCTGGCCAGCACCTTGACGGAAAGCGTCGGCTGCCGGGTTAGCTGAATCCAACGTTGCGCCTGTCGCGATAACACCAAATACAGCTAAAAACAGTAAGACGCGAATAATCACCGCAATAGAGATACCAGCCCACGCCGTTGAAGTGATGGAAGGTACGTTCTCTTTACCTTTCAAGCCGATGTCCACTAGGCGTTGTGCACCCGTGTAGTAGCCGCCAACTGCGCCGCCAACGATAGTCAATGTAGGCAGAAGCAAGCTTCCAACATCCATAGGCATCACCGCTGCACTTAGTGTCTCTCCCATCGGAGGTAAGCTCGTCATTGCCACGTATGCGATCAGAACAATCATGAACAAGCCAAGGTAGCGAGCCATTTGGTCCATTCGTTTGGAGGCGTTATGAACCACAAACAGCAAACAGCCGACCACACCAGTAAACAGCGCACCCCAAGTCGTGTCCACGCCCGTTAACACATTAATGCCTAACGCCGCGCCACTTACGTTGCCAAAGTTAAACGCCACAGCTCCAAGCGCAAGGAGAATACCGACACCATAACCCATACCCGGCGCCACTTTGTTCGCAATGTCTTGGATTCGCATGCCAGAAACGCCCACAATGCGCCACAAGTTCATCACGATACCAAACGTGATAAAGATCGAAGCCAATACTGGAAACGCCATGTCGACTTTGTAGATGTTCGTGAAGACAGCAGTTTGAGTCAAAAAGCCTGGGCCAACAGAGGTCGTCGCCATCAAAAACGCGACACTTAGCATGGCTTTCTTTTGCCAACTGGTTTCTGTTACAGGAGCGGAAATGGAAGAGGTGCTGATAGTGCTTTGTGTAGTCATGCCAAGTCTCAAATTTGTTGTCTTTCTATTATTAGAAAAAAAGAAAGACAACTGACCGAGATCAGCTGAACTTAGAGAGATATCTCTTTTCAAAACAAACGATTACACGTTGTAGCCGTTCATTGGGCGCATATACTAAGAGCAACGAATGTGACTGTCAACACACAATTGCATAAATATTATTTATTGCGACTCACTTACCCATGATTCAGGTATAAAAAAGGATGGCACGTTGCCATCCTCTCTCAAATCTATACTTCGCTTTGACTAGCGTAAACCATGCAGAAACTCAGCGCGAGTGGCTGGGTTGCTCTTAAAAATACCACCTAATGCAGTGGTTGTCGTTTCGCTGGTTGCATCCATAACACCACGTGATTTCACGCAGTAATGCGTCGCGTCGATAGTCACGGCCACATCGTCAGACTCAAGCAATGTTTGCAAAGCAACTAGGATTTGCTGTGTCATACGCTCTTGAACTTGAGGACGTTGCGCGAAGAAACGGACAATGCGGTTGATCTTAGAGAGACCAATAATTTTACCACGAGGGATATACGCAACGGCCGCTTTGCCGTCGATCGTGACAAGATGGTGTTCACACGTGCTGGTTACGGTGATGTCTTTCACGCGAACCATTTCACTTACGTTCATCTTGTTTTCAATAACCGTGATTTTTGGGAAGTTGGAGTAATCCAAACCAGAGAAAATCTCGTCCACGTACATTTTTGCAATGCGATGTGGCGTCTCTTCTAGGCTGTCATCCGTAAGGTCGAGTTGAAGCAGGGTTAGGATCTCACGCATGTGGTGCTCGATCTTTTCTTTCTTCTCTTCACGGCTCACGGCATTAGGACGCATTGGTGTTTCTAAACCGCGTTGCTCTAGCGCTTCTTTTACTAACTTCGCTGACTCGCTAAGACCTGACATTCCACTTCCTCTTTTGTAACTACCACTCTCGGTGTGAAATACAATTGCAGTGTTTTCATCCCGTTAGTGTCTAAGTTGCTCAGTTAGATGTTCATATCGCCAAGGCACATAACAAGAATACACTGAGCCGTTTTCTTTAGTTCCGATAGGCGTTTACCCCTTTCGGATGGGTGACAAGGATACTCGGATTTTTGAATAATTACACCCATATTTTATAGGTGGACATTCTTACCAAGTCCGATTTTATGGTAGAGTTGCCACAAAACAAAAGAACATAGGATTATCTCAATGGGCTGCTGCGACGCACCTGGCTTGATGCCAATTGAAGAAGCGATGGACAAAATGTTATCGCGCATCAAACCTATCCAAACGACACTTTCTCTTCCTCTTGCTGATGCTCTGGGTTTTGTACTGGCCGAAGACGTTTTATCGCCAATTCACGTACCGCCTTTTGACAACTCAGCAATGGACGGTTATGCAATCCGTATTCAAGATTTAGAAGCGTCGACTGTATTGCCGATGGTGGGCAAATCCTTTGCGGGCCAACCTTTTGAAGGTGAATGGCCAACAGGCACTTGTGTTCGAATCATGACTGGCGCGAAAATTCCGGAAGGTTGCGACGCCGTTATCATGCAAGAAAACACGACCGTGACCGAAGCGGGTATCCAGTTCAACCAAACGGATGTGAAGCCTCAAAATAACATCCGCCCAACTGGTGACGACATCAAGCAAGGCGATATCGTATTAGCAAAAGGCGCGCGCCTAACACCACGCGATATTCCAATGATTGCTTCTCTTGGCGTAAGCCATGTCACTGTTGTGCGTAAACCGAAGGTGGCATTTTTCTCGACAGGTGATGAACTTAAACCATTAGGTGATCCACTCGAAGCAGGTCAAATCTACGACAGCAACCGTTACGGCATTAAACCGCTTATCGAAAACTTTGGCTGTGAAGCGATTGATCTTGGCATTATCCCTGACTGCCCAGAAACATTAAAAGCGACGTTTGAAAAAGCACAAACGCTCGCAGATGTAGTTGTCACCTCTGGCGGCGTCAGTGTTGGCGAAGCAGACTACACCAAGGACATTCTAGAACAACTTGGGGAAATCGGTTTCTGGAAACTGGCAATCAAGCCGGGTAAACCTTTCGCATTTGGTAAGTTAAGTACAGCTTGGTTCTGCGGTCTACCGGGTAACCCTGTATCTGCTGTGCTAACCATGTACGTACTTGTTCAACCAATGTTGGCGAAATTGGCTGGCCATACTGAATGGAAAGCACCAGAGTCTATCCCTGCTACGACAAAAACTGCATTTAAGAAAGCGCCGGGCCGCACGGACTACCAACGTGGCATCTACACGCTAGAAGATGGCAAATTTGTCGTTGAAACTACTGGCAACCAAAGTTCTGGTGCCTTCCGCTCAATGAGTTTGGCAAACTGCTTTGTGGTGTTGGAACGTGAGCGTGGCCGCGTAGAAGTTGGTGAAACGGTTCAAATCCAACTGTTTAACTCAACGTTATACTAGGAACGTGCCGTGGATATTCTTTCCGATCAGGAGATGCTGCGCTATAACCGCCAGATCATTCTTCGCCAGTTCGATTTCGAAGGGCAAGAAGCGCTCAAACAAAGCTCCGTGCTTATTTTGGGTGCGGGCGGTTTAGGCTGTGCTTCTAGCCAATACCTCGCCACAGCAGGTGTCGGCCGTATTACGCTCATCGATGACGACATTGTAGAGCTCTCTAATTTGCAGCGCCAAGTATTACACCACGACACAGATATCGGCCGCAAAAAGGTGGATTCTGCCGCCGATGCGCTGCGAGAACTTAACCCCCACATCGAGGTAAACACCGTTGCCAAACGTCTCGATGATGCTCAACTTCAAGCTTTGATTGAACAACACACTGTGGTAGTTGATGCGTCTGATAACGTCGACACTCGTAACCAACTGAACCGCCTCTGCTTTGCAACGAAAACTCCACTTATCTCTGGTGCGGCAATTCGTATGGAAGGTCAAGTGAGTGTGTTTACGTACGACGATCCAACTCAACCTTGTTACCAGTGCTTGAGCGCACTATTTGGTAGCGGTGCACTAAGCTGCGTTGAAGCTGGTGTAATGGCACCAGTGGTCGGGATTGTGGGCGCTGTACAAGCGATGGAAACCATTAAGGTGATCGCAAATTACGGCCAGCCAAAGAAAGGGAAAATCCTTATTCTCGATGCGCTCAGCATGTCGTGGCGAGAAATGAACTTGATGAAAATGCCGACCTGCCCTGTTTGTGGTTAAGTAACGCATTCGCTCCCGTGTCAATCGATTCTCAAAAAGCTCAACGCAACGTTGGGCTTTTTTCTTATTCTGAGATTCAAAATTAAAACCTCGAACTTTTAGCTGTCAATACCCATCAAAAACAGACACTTAAGAATTGGCACGCTCCTTTCATTGCATATAAAACAAATCAATGAGAGGGCGAATCATGAAAAGAACATCACTAATACTCGGATCACTGTTCGTAAGCGCTTATGCGAATGCGGCGCCTTTCGACACTTGTCCGAGCAAAGCGTATTTATTCCAATCGACCCCCGTTCAAGTTTATGGCGTCAATCTGGTTACGGGTTCCACAACTTTATTAGCTGACGATGTGGGTTTGGCATCAGGGATCAATGCCGTCGGGTTCAACTTCACCGACAGATACATTTATGGCTACGATACAACCAACTTGAAAATCGTCCGTTTAGGGAAAGACTTTCAAGCAGAAACACTGAATGTCGCTGGTTTGCCTAGCCATACGTTTTTTGTTGGCGATGTTTATAATCACGTTTACTACTTATATCGCAAAGGAAAAGGATTATTTTCCATTGATTTATCACCGTTAGATACCGATCCAAATGCGACGCTAACACTTACGCAAATTACCGCGACCGCAAACGTCAACTTGACGGATTTTGCCTTTCATCCTGGCGACGGTTCGCTTTACGGAATCGACAACAACTCCGGCATTCTCTACAAATTCAATACTGCAAACGGCCAAGCCACTATGATTGGAGATACGGGCGAAACCGGTACCTTTGGTGCGGGCTATTTTGACGTCAACGGCAATTACTACGTTTCCCGCAATCAAGACGGAAAAATCTACCGTATTAATTTGTCAGCGGACAACGCTTCAAACATCAACGCGGGCATTGTCCCAGCGGTTGAGTTTGTCTCGAACGGCCCGAGTTCAAGCCAAAATGACGGTGCACGCTGCGCCAACGCGCCAGTTATTGATGAAGATGACCCAATCGATTTTGGCGATGCTCCAGACAGTTACCACACGCTTCTTTCCTCAAACGGTCCACGACACGAAATCGATGGTGTGACATGGCTTGGTGTCATTGCGCCTGATGGCGATTCAGATGGACAAATCGCACCTTCTGGCGACAATAAAGTTGGTACCGCAGACGAAGATGGTGTTGGCTTTGTTGCCGCACTCGATCCAGGTTTGAGTTCACTGGTGAATGTGACAGCGTCTACTTCTGGCTACTTATCCGCTTGGTTTGACTGGAACCGAGACGGTGATTTTGCAGATGAAGGTGAACAAGTATTTACAGACCAGTTACTCGCAGCAGGAAACAACACACTTCCATTTATCGTCTCTGAATTGGCAACCGCAGGACCAAGTTGGAGCCGATTCCGCTTTAGTCAACAAACAGGGCTCAAATACGATGGCGGCTCAACCTCCGGCGAAGTGGAAGATCATCCAATCACTATCACCGAAAATGGCGTATCTGTTCAGCATTTCCCAAGTGCAGAAGGCTACGCAACGGTAGCGTTTGAGGATAACTGGCCATACACCGCAGACTACGACATGAACGACGTCGTCATTCAGTTCCGAATCACAGAAACGCGTATGGAAGGTGTGGTCGAGAACATTCAAATCACCGGTGACCTCGCCGCTTACGGTGCAGGATACAAAAATGGCTTTGCTATTCGTTTACCGGGCATAGCAAAAGCAAGCATCGAGAATGGCTTAACTACCCTGTCGTTTAACGGCGTTCAACAAGCAAGCAATGGATTGGAAACTATCTCGGAAGAGGCCATTTTCATCATCAGCGATGATCTCAGCCAATACACGCAAAGCAATTGTACCTACTTCCGAACTCAATCAGGATGTGATGACAACGTTGCTTTCTCTTTTACGTTGACGGTTTATTTTAAGGAAGGCTCCGACCGCTCTGGCTTACAAGCCATGCCTTACGACCCATTTATCTTTGCAACACCAAACACTTACCACGGTGACGGTATTACCTTCCAACCAGGCCGAAAATGGGAAGTACACCTACCGGATCAAGCGCCAACCGAGCAGTTTGATGATACCAACTTATATGGACTCGGGGTTGATGCAAGTGATCCTGTACAAGGTACTTACTTCAAAACCAGCAACAACCTACCTTGGGCTCTGCTGATTGTTGAGGACTGGGAGTGGCCATTGGAAAACGTAGACTTGGTTGACGCGTATCCACAATTTGCCACTTACGCTGAATCAGTCGGCAGTCAAAATGCTAACTGGCATGCCTCACCAAAAGCAAACAAATGCTACATTCCATAGGAGACCACATTATGAAAAATTTAATCACAATCATCATGGGATTAGCGTTAACAGCCTGCGGCGGTGGAGGTGGCGGCGGTGATAAAAGCGGTGACAGCTCAACGCCTCCACCAACTCAGACCACCATCGTGGTCGAAGAACCAAGCATGCAAACGCTGAACGTACCAGATGGCTACGACTACGATCCGATCGTCGCTCGTGCTCTATCTGTTGACATTAGTGGCTACTCTTCACAACGCGCGCACCTTAGTGTCTATAAAGAGTATCAAGAGATGACTTCAGGTACCTATCAAGCGAAATACGCAAGCAAAGTAGCTTCTGAAGCACTCATCAACGGAAAAGCCGAAATGAATTTTCCGGTCTCCGATAGCCAAGGAAATCTATTAGTCGAAGTTTGGTTTTATGACGGTTCAGACCCCGTGCAGCACGTGATATCAGCAGAAGATTCATCTTGGCGCCTGTAAGCATTAATGTCATGAATAGCAAACAAACCTAAACCTCTTAGAGATGTTAAATATCAGCAAAAATCGCATCGTTCTTTGAACATGCGATTTTTTTATTGTAAAACAATAGGCTTACGCTAGCCTAAACGGGTGGAACTCAACTTGGATAACCCCAAAACTTACAGTTTGGTCCTCATCGGTTCGATTGCTCTGCTCCTTTTACTTTTGTGGGGCTCACCCACCAGCGAAAAAACCTTATCAGCGACCATCATCAACAACACTTTGACTCAGTCTTTAGACGGGCAACGACGTTACCTGACGATAGATGCTCCTGATATCGAACAACAACGCGTCGCCGTTCCGATAACAACTGATTGTGCGATCGGTTCGACAGCCACATTTAGGCAAGCGACAAGCTCAACTTTTGAACCATCACTTTCATTCGTCAGCTGTAACTAGAACAGTGGTCACTCCCACGACAAGAAGGATTTAGCAATGCAAGCATTGATCAGTGCAAAAGAACTCCATGCCCTACTCGACCAACCAAATGTAAAGCTTTTAGACGCAAGCATTAGCTTTCAAATTCCTTCTGAAAGCAAAAAAATCACCGATAAATGGATTCCAAACACTTACCGTTTTGATTACGACAATGACTTTTGTCTGCCTGATACCTCTTTGCCGCACATGATGCCAACCGAAGCAGGATTTAATGCAAGCGCGCAAAAGCTTGGGCTAAATAACGAGGACTTGATCATCGTTTATGACAACTCAGGTACGCTTGCTTCACCACGCGCATGGTGGATGCTCAAAGCGATGGGACACGAGAACGTCAAAGTACTTAATGGTGGACTTCCAGCTTGGATAGAAGCGGGATTGCCCGTCGTAGATTCGCTCGCAAAACCTGAACAATTAGGAAATTTTTCGGGAAAATTAAATAAAAATGCATTTTTGGACGCAAATGCAGTATTAGAGTACTCAAACAATTGCAGTGCGCATATTGTTGATGCTCGCTCACGAGCGCGCTTTTTTGGTGAAGTGCCTGAGCCAAGAGAAGGATTGCGCAGTGGCCATATTCCAAACTCGTTGTGCCTGCCTTTTCAAGAACTGCTGGATAACGGTTACATCAAACCGAACTCAGAATTGAAACAAGCATTTAGCGAACTGTCGCTATATAATGACAATTCAATCATTTTCAGCTGTGGCTCAGGTGTGACTGCCTGTATTTTATTGTTGGCAGCTCATCAACTAGGCTTACGCAACTTATCTGTTTATGACGGTTCATGGACAGAATGGGGTGCAGACTGCTCACTGCCAATTACGCGTTAAGCTAGGGGTTATCAAAACAATATGGTCGGATTAAAGAAGAACATTTGGACTCTTTACATGATGCTGCTCACCGTCAGTATCGTGACATTTTCGCTATTCGGCTATTACCACTACCAAGCAACGTTAGACAAATACAAAGACAAACAGCTCCTACAATTGGAGCTGTTTGCTTCCTCCGTTGAGTCACTTTTAAAAGGGCAAGAATCGCTGCTAGAAGTCGTTGGTCATCAACTGGTGGAGCAAAATAGCTTCACTCGTACCGCGGCCATTCAAACTCGCCCAATGTTAGATAAACTTCTCAACATTCATCCGGCGATCATCGGTTTTGGCTTGACCAATCCCAACGGTGACTACATTTCCGTTAGCTCGAACTTGATTTTGGAAAAGCTACACAATCTCAAGCAAGATCCGCTGACCAGAGAGACCTTCTTTGAAGCGTTGAACTCCGATCGCATGGTGATCGGCAGAACCTACTTTATGGAAGCGCAAGATTCGTTAGTTATTCCTATTCGCAAAGCGATTCCAGATAAAAATGGCGTAGTACAAGCGGTAATGACGGCTGGCTTTAACATGAATACGTCGTCAGTGTTTCGTAACGACATTCATGCTAATGAACACAATCGCGTGTCCCTAATTAGAAACGACGGCTACCTTACGTTTAGCTCATCTGAAGACACCACGATCAAGGACTATCAAAAGCCCGCCGATGATTTAAATAAACAAGCCTTATTGGATCAAATCCAGCAAGACTACGGCTGGGATGCCGACCAAGTAAAACAGCTAACCCGAGCAATCAATGTCGTCGTCGATACCCAACGTTTGAATGAATTAATCACACTCAAATACCTTCCTGATTATGGCTTATGGGCGGCGTCGTCGACCGATTTGGGCTTCATCAAGCGCGGCTTTTACAGCCAATTTGCGTTTTACTGCATCGTCTTTCTGATCGTTCAAGCAGCGTTTTATGCGCTGTTTCGCTCAATCGCTAACAATGAACACGAAACCAAAGAGCGTTTGCTTTACCAAGCTTGTCATGATCATCTAACTCGCCTACCTAATCGTGAGTATTTACGTTCCAACATTCAACGTTGGATGTGTGGCAGCAGTAACCCGTTCACCTTAATGTTCATTGATATCGATAACTTCAAATCGGTCAATGACACACACGGCCACGAATTTGGTGACGAAGTTCTAAAACAGATCTCGACTCGCCTTAACCACTTTTCGGGCGAAGGTCGTTTGATCGTCCGTGAGGCAAGCGACGAGTTCATCTTTATCGTTAATCGAACTGATGAAGAGACCATCAAAGATCTAGCAACCGAGCTGATTCAAACGCTTTCCAAACCATATAACGTTAGCGATAACCAGTTTCTGCTCAGTTGCAGCATTGGGATTGCGTTCTACCCAATGCACGGCGACAACTTAGACGCGCTGCTGCTTTCTGCAGATATCGCCATGTATCAAGCGAAGAAACAGCGTAATGCGTACAGTCTGTTTAATCAGGAGATGCAAGCAAGTCATCTGCACAAGATGAAAGTCGAGCAACGTCTGAGGCTTGCGATTGAGAAGCAAACGCTGTTTATGGCCTATCAACCGCAGTTAAACATCAATGGCAAGATTTATGGTGTTGAGGCGCTTGTTCGTTGGGAAGACGAAGAACTGGGCAAAGTGCCACCTAACGAGTTTGTTCCTGTCGCTGAAAGCTCAGGTTTGATGGTGCGATTGGGTGAGTTGATCATCGAAAAGAGCCTTGAAGATATGGGCTTACTGACAACCCATCTTGCCACCCCAATTCAGATGTCGATCAATATTTCCGTCAAGCAGTTCCTGCACGCCAAATTTATAGAGCGCTTGATGGCGGCGATGGACAAATACCATCTTGATTGCAATAGAATCACGTTAGAAATTACCGAGAACTTGTTTATCGAAGATCTAGAAAAGTTCTCTCCGACTTGCGAGCGCTTGCACGCTTTGGGCTTTAAGATTTCATTGGATGATTTCGGAACGGGCTACTCGTCACTAAGCATGTTGAGAACATTGCCGATTGATGAAGTTAAAATTGACAAGAGCTTTGTCGACAATATTGAGCACGATAAAAAAGCGCTGAATATGGTGAAAAACATCATCGCTATTGGCAAAAACTTCGAAATGAAAGTCTTAGCTGAAGGGGTCGAAACGCAACGCCAACGCGACCAACTAGAAGCGTGTGGCTGTGATTTGATTCAAGGTTATTTATACTCCAAGCCACTCTCTTTTGACCAACTTGTTAGCTTTGTGAAAGACAATAAAGAAGAAAAAGCCATCATAGATTAACGATGGCTTTAGTGATGTCGGTTTTAAACCACGATTTCCGTTTATTTCCGCATTTCTTGGTACATCACCTCAACAAGCTCGCCTTTCGGGTCGCCCGACAATTCCCAAGTAAAAATGCCACCTAAGTTCGCCTGTTTCGCCCAATTTGCTTTGGCTTTGATCGAGCGTTGATCTTCGTAAGAGATAAAAACTTTCTTTTCAGGATTCCACAAGTACGGCGCTTGGGATTGCTCATCATAGTTGTACTCGTAGCCCTGCTTCGCTCCATAGTTCTTCACTAAATCCCAGAACATGAAATAGCCGTTCTCACCCGTACCAAACTGCGCTCCTTGCTCGGATACGAGATCTTGCGTTGGTAAGCCACCCGAAAAATCTTTAGTACCTTGCCAGCCACGCCCATAAAATGCAGCGCCAATCACCAGTTTTTCACTTGGAATACCCAGCTCGATCATTTGGTTGATGAACACGTCTGCGCCCATGCCCCACCAGCTTCGCTCTGTCGCGTGCAAGTTGGTAGTATGGCCAGTTTGTTGCCCCCACCCACCAAGGAAGTCATATGTCATCGCAAACATGTTGGTTAGGTACGGTTCTGCTGCTTTCCAATCAATACCTGCCGCTTTTGGACCAACGCCTACCGCCGTAGAAAGCTCGTATTCACGTTTGGTTTGATTTGTGAGTTCATCTAACTCTGCACGCATGGTTTTCACCAAGTAGGTAAACGCCTCACGCTCAGACGCTTTTTGTTCATCAGAAAGCTTGGTATCTGGGTTCCAAGGCGACGTTGTTAAACCGCCACCGCCTGGGTATTCCCAATCCAAATCAATGCCATCAAAGAAATCATATTGAGCAATCAACTCAACGGCACTTTTTGAGAATTGATCCATCGCTTGTTTGTTTTTCGCCATAGCATGGAACGGTTCAGACATTGTCCAACCACCAAAAGAAGGAAGAATTTTGAGATCAGGATGTTGTTTCTTCATTTCGGCAAGTTGAGCGAAGTGACCTTTGTATGGCACCTTAACTGAGACAGCGCCAAAGTTCTTTTCCAGTGCCGCTTCGGTATCGACAATGATCGCCGTATAGGGATCTTTTCCTTCGCATTGTTTAGCTACTAGGTTTTGCACCGTTTCAGAGGCACCGGTATGAGGACCGCACATACTGAGAAACGCGTAAATCACATGCGTCAGTTTATCGGCGGGAATATCTTTCACCGTGTATGGGTTTTCTGCATTCGCGTACTGCCAATCCGCAAAGTAACCCGCTACGACTTTTTGCTCGGCGTGCGCCGCACCAGTTATCCCCATAATTAGTGCAGCAAGAAGTGTCTTTTTCATTGTTTTCTCCAGAGTAGGTGTACAAATTTAAAGCTACTCCTAGAGAATATTTTTAACTTGAAAACGAAATCAGGCTGCGAGTCATTTATAAATCCTCGCAGCCTGATTACATAAGTTGCATATTATTTGTGCTAACTCTCAGATGCCGCGTTGCCGTGCATCTGCTCATCCAAGTTCAATACTGTCAAAGCGTTGCTTACACTGGTAGCAATCACGTCTATTGCACCGGTACGTAACGCACCAAGTAATGCAAGCGGTTTACTGTTTTCAGCAGCGATAGCAATCACTTCTGCGATTGGCCGAAACTCTTCAATTCCAAGGCCAATGACACGGTCACTCATTACGGTGTTGGCAACGTTACCGTGAATATCAAAGAAGTCATAACCCGCAAAGTCCCCTACTACGCCTTGTTTTAGTCGAGATTGAACCACTTCATCTGGTGTAAACCACCCTAGATCGACCATATAGCTGTTTTCGCTCATATCACCAATACCGACTAAAGCGACATCGGCTTTACGTGCCAAATCGAGCGTTTGTTTGACGGTCGCATTCTGCATGAACGCCATTTTTTGCTCGCGGTTTTCTGCATAAGCCGGCGCGTAAAGCGTTTCGGACGTTCCGCCGTACTTTTTCGCTAACTGACGACAAATGTGGTCAGCATTGTACATACCACCACGTGGATGAATACCGCCGATACCACACACAAATTTGCAGTCTCGTGGGGTGATCACCCCAATATGATGAGCAACAGAAGAGACGTTACGCCCTTGTCCAACGGTCACCACCATGCCGTTTTTAAGCGTACTGGTGAGATAATTGGATACTAATCCCGATACCTGCAGTCGCTGCGCTTCTTCATTCGGCTGGTCAAGAGCGACAAGCGCGCGCTTTACGCCAAATCGCTCGATCAAACGTTGCTCAATCTTGGCGCTGAATACCGGGTGATATTTAACGGTGATTTCAACGATGCCTTCATCACGCGCTTGTTTGAGCATTCGCCCTACCTTCGCGCGTGAAATGGCAAATTTTCTCGATATCTCTTCCTGAGTCGCACCGTCCTGATAGTAGGCAACGGAGATCTCTGTCAACAAATCCGTGTTTTCAATGGAAATATCTTGGTTAGAACTGCTCATGTTTACTCTCGTCGTTTAAGAGGCCCGACATTGTATGCAATAAGTGAGCATCTGCTCATTGACTTAGCATATGTTCTCCATCAATTTAAACGCAACATTTGCTCACTGCAATAACATTTTCTCAGTGCGATTTTTTGCTATTTCTAACAACGCTCAAGCATTGAGCAATAAGGGCAAACGTTTATTTGGGTTAACCGCTAAACACACAGTAAAAAAACGTTGATGAAGTTCACTATAAGTCGATTTCACCGATTGACTTTCGGCATAGATAGGATAAATATGAACACATCATTTACTCAGCTATCGATCAAATGTTCATAGCATTTGTTCGGTAACGAAATTTTCCGTAGTTGGCTGAGCAGATGTCTCATTAAACGCGATGAGACGATTAGCTAACTCGCTTGCAAATGCACAAGCTGTGGCAACAAAAACCACGCTTAAGCCCATTTATATAGGATGATCGATTATGAGCAACAAGTTAGAGCAACTTCGTAAACTAACGACTGTAGTAGCAGACACTGGTGAAATTGATGCAATCAAAAAGTACCAGCCAGAAGACGCAACAACTAACCCTTCTCTTATCCTAAAAGCAGCTCAAATCGCAGAGTACGCACCTCTAATCGATGCTTCAATCGAATACGCTAAAGCACAGAGCAACGATAAAGCTCAACAAGTTCAAGACACTTGTGACATGCTTGCAGTAAACATCGGTAAAGAAATCCTAAAAACTATCCCAGGTCGTATCTCTACAGAAGTTGATGCTCGCCTATCTTACGATATGGAAGGCAGCGTAGCGAAAGCACGCCAACTAGTGAAAATGTACAACGATGCTGGCATCACTAACGACCGCATCCTTATCAAACTGGCGTCTACTTGGGAAGGTATCCGCGCAGCTGAAATCCTAGAGAAAGAAGGCATCAACTGTAACCTGACTCTTCTATTCTCATTCGCTCAAGCGCGTGCTTGTGCAGAAGCGGGCGTATTCCTAATCTCTCCATTCGTTGGCCGTATTATGGACTGGTACAAAGCGAAAGAAGGCCGCGACTTTGAAGCATCAGAAGATCCAGGCGTACTGTCTGTAACTAAGATCTACAACTACTACAAAGAGTACGGCTACAAAACGGTAGTAATGGGCGCAAGCTTCCGTAACATCGGTGAGATCCTAGAACTTGCTGGTTGTGACCGTCTAACTATCGCTCCTGCTCTACTTGCAGAACTAGAAGCTGCAGAAGGTGAAGTGGTTGAGAAGCTAGTTGATTCTAAAGGCGCAGCTGAGCGTCCAGCACCAATGACTCATGCTGAGTTCCTATGGGAACACAACCAAGACCCAATGGCTGTTGAGAAACTGGCAGAAGGCATCCGCAACTTCGCAGTTGACCAAGGCAAACTAGAAGCGATGATCGAAGCTAAGCTTTAATTGCTTACCAAGAGCGAGTAGCCCGTCTACTCGCTTTTAGCATCAACGCTCATTCAAAATTTTCTATTTGAACTTGTTTAGACGAGTTCCCTCTATTTAAACACTTATCGAGAAGTAATCACTATGGATCGTAAATACCTAGCAAATGCAATCCGTGCGCTAAGCATGGACGGTGTTCAACAAGCTAACTCTGGCCACCCAGGCGCACCTATGGGTATGGCTGATATCGCTGAAGTTCTTTGGCGTTCTCACCTAAACCACAACCCATCAAACCCTGAATGGGCAGACCGCGACCGTTTCGTACTGTCTAACGGCCACGGCTCAATGCTAATTTACTCTCTACTGCACTTGAGCGGTTACGAGCTATCTATCGATGATCTGAAAAACTTCCGTCAGCTTCACTCTAAGACTCCAGGTCACCCAGAGTACGGCTACGCTCCTGGTATCGAGACAACAACGGGCCCTCTAGGCCAAGGCATCACCAACGCTGTTGGTATGGCAATGGCTGAGAAAGCGCTAGCAGCGCAATTCAACAAAGAAGGCCACGACATCGTTGACCACTTCACTTACGTGTTCATGGGCGACGGCTGTCTAATGGAAGGTATCTCGCACGAGGCTTGCTCTCTTGCTGGTACGCTAGGCCTAGGCAAACTGATCGCATTCTGGGATGACAACGGCATCTCTATCGACGGTCACGTTGAAGGTTGGTTCTCTGACGATACACCTAAGCGTTTCGAAGCGTACGGCTGGCACGTAATCCCAGCAGTAGACGGTCACGATGCTGACGCAATCAACGCAGCGATTGAAGCTGCAAAAGCAGACCCTCGTCCTACGCTAATTTGTACTAAGACTATCATCGGTTTTGGTTCTCCAAACAAATCGGGTTCACACGACTGTCACGGTGCACCACTAGGCGCTGAAGAAATTGCAGCAACACGTAAAGAACTAGGTTGGGAGCACGGTCCTTTTGAAATTCCGCAGGAAGTCTACGCAGAATGGTCAGCGAAAGAAACAGGCGCAGCTAAGGAAGCAGCGTGGAACGAGAAATTTGCAGCTTATGAAGCAGCGTACCCTGAGCTGGCAGCTGAATTTAAACGCCGCGTAAACGGTGAACTTCCAGCTGAGTGGGAAGAGAAAGCAAGCCAAATCATTGCAGATCTTCAAGCAAACCCAGCAAACATTGCGTCACGTAAAGCATCTCAAAACGCTCTAGAGGCATTTGGTGCTCTACTACCTGAATTCATGGGTGGCTCTGCTGACCTAGCGCCTTCTAACCTAACCATGTGGTCTGGTTCTAAGTCTCTAGAAGCGAACGACTTCTCTGGTAACTACATCCACTACGGTGTACGTGAATTTGGTATGACTGCTATTATGAACGGTATCGCACTACACGGCGGTTTCGTTCCTTACGGCGCAACATTCCTAATGTTCATGGAATACGCTCGCAACGCAATGCGTATGGCTGCTCTGATGAAAATTCAGAACATTCAAGTGTACACACACGATTCTATCGGTCTTGGCGAAGACGGCCCAACTCACCAACCAGTTGAGCAAATCGCTTCTCTACGTTTGACTCCAAACATGAACACATGGCGTCCATGTGACCAAGTTGAGTCTGCTGTAGCATGGAAACTAGCGATTGAACGTAAAGATGCACCAACAGCACTGATCTTCTCTCGTCAAAACCTAGCGCAACAACCACGTAGCGCTGAGCAAGTTGCAGACATCGCGAAAGGTGGCTACATCCTGAAAGACAGTGATGGCAAACCTGAGCTAATCCTAATCGCAACAGGTTCTGAAGTTGAGCTAGCAGTGAAAGCCGCTGAGCAACTAACCGCAGAAGGTAAGAAAGTACGCGTTGTTTCAATGCCATCAACAGATGCATTCGACAAACAAGACGCAGCTTACCGTGAAGCAGTGCTACCATCAGACGTAACAGCACGTATCGCTATTGAAGCGGGCATCGCAGACTTCTGGTACAAGTACGTTGGTTTCGACGGTCGCATCATCGGTATGACAACCTTCGGTGAATCTGCACCTGCTGACCAGTTGTTCGAAATGTTTGGTTTCACTGTAGAAAACGTAGTGAACACAGCAAAAGAACTGCTAGCGTAATCGCGTTAAAAGATAATCAGTTTTCTCTATTGCGAATTTGAAAACTGAAAAGCCCCGCCAGAAATGGCGGGGCTTTATTTTATCTCGAATTTGTTTGAGATATTTGGCGTCGCTAAAAGGCAGCTTTACGACTGCTTATCTTCAAATCGAATCGCAAGCTGATAGAAATCTTGTACTTGTTCTTTCAACTGACGGCTGTTTTGCTCAACAGAATGCGTAGCTGCTAAGTTTTGCTCTGCGGTCGACGCAATAGAATGAATGTGCTGGTTTACATCGCTAGATAGCTTTAACTGGTTGTTCGCCGCTTCTGCCACATCAACCATCAAGCCACTCATGCTTTGCATCATCTGTTCAACTTCAGACAAACGCAGCGCGCTTTGCTCAGCAACTTGAGAACAGGCATCGGTTTGCTCTTTGTTTGCGAAAATATCTTTCTGCCAACCTTCTATCGTCGAAAGCATAGCAGAGATAGACGCTTGAATTTGCTCCGTCGCATTCGACGTACGTCCAGACAGTGCGCGAACTTCATCAGCAACAACAGCAAAACCACGACCTTGCTCACCTGCCCTTGCTGCTTCGATCGCCGCGTTCAGCGCCAGCAAGTTGGTCTGCTCTGCAATACCACCGATTTCAACCATCAAATGATTCACTTTCTGTGCCTGATCGCTCAGTTGATACGTCGTTTCCGTTGCTTTTTCAGCTTGAAGACTCAATTGAGCTAGGTTGGTATGCGTTTGATCGATCGTCTCTTTGGCCATCATGCATGACTTCAAGGTGTCATCAATCAGCATATGCGCATCGTTAGTGCTTGAAGATACCGAGTTCGCTGAAGATTCCACTTCTTGCGTCGCATCTCGCACGCGTCGAATATCACTGTTTTGTTGGTTCAATGCGGCTGAAACCTCGGCCGTTGTTTGACTGAGTTCTTCAGCGCAATTTTGCAGTGGTAGCGCCGAGTCGGTCATTCTTCCCAAGACGGTTCGAATCCTTGCAGACAACATTTTGATATGGAAATCAGCAATCGAAAATGCGCTATTGCCTGAATAGATCAAACGGCTCACGCTGTCATACTGTTTTTGCAGCTTTTTGAGCTGTTGCGGCGTGTCAATCAACTCTTGGCGGAACAATAACGCTAATACGCTCGCTGGTAATGCACTTGCAAGCCAAGCAAGCGGACCTTCAACAGATAGTGCGTACGCTGCGGCAGGTGCAGTTAATGCACCCAGTAGAATCGCATAGCGAACCGTTTCGTTAATTTTTAACGACCAGGTTCTACCCGCTTTCTCGGCGGCTAGCATCCCCTTGTAAGCTTTTGCAGCAATATCCACCCATTCACGCTTAGGCTTAACGCGCACAGATTGATAACCGACAACTTGGTTTTTTTCATAGATAGGCGTTACGTAGGCATCTACCCAGTAATAACCGCCAGATTTGGTGCTGTTTTTAACCATACCTCGCCACGCTTTGCCTTCTTTAAGGCGTGCCCACATATCACCAAAAGCGGCTTTAGGCATGTCACTATGACGGACGATATTATGATTCTGACCGACTAACTCCTCGTGCGTGTATTCTGCAACGCGACAAAACGCGTCATTACAATAAGTAATAACACCTTTTAAGTTAGTGGTCGAAACGAGTTCTTCAAGTTCTCCGACGAGGGTTTCTTGAGCTTTCTGAGAAAAATTGGCTGACATAGACGATACTTCTATAATTTTTATTAGTTTTCGGCGAGATGTATACAGGATTATTGTTTTTATTACAAAATGTTAGATAAAAAGTATTATCAATACGACATTTTTAGTGTGGGAATTATCATCACTGGCAGAAATTTGCGCGTCACCAGTCAAAATTTGAGCTAATAAACAAAAAACTCAGCGTTCAGATGCTGAGTTTTTCTGTGACAGGTTGAAAGTTAGGCTATTTGGGATTCTGTTTTGTTATCCGTTTTCATCGCAAAGATCACAATCACGAGCAATACGAACGGAAGAACATACAAGTTCAGGTTTTGCCAACCAACTGTCGATTCAAGCCAGCCGGAAAGTAAGGCAGTAATGGTGACACAGCTGAACACGAAGAACTCATTAAACGCCTGCGCTTTGCTGCGGTTTTTCGCTTCGTAACTTTGGCTAAACAGCCCCGTTGCAGCGATAAACATGAAGTTCCAACCTACGCCCAACAAAACTAAGGCAAGGCTAAAGTGCCAAATGGACACACCATGAATGTTAATCCCTATACAAGCAATAAACAGCACACCTCCCGCTAGGATCATTTTCTTTGCGCCGAACTGCTCAATTAATCGACCAGTAATAAAGGCTGGAGCGAACATGCCGAGCACATGCCACTCAATCACACCTGCGGCTTTGTCAAAATCGAAACCACAACCAATCATCGCCAAAGGCGTCGCTGTCATTAGAATATTCATCACCGCATAAGCCACCATTGCCGCTAACACAGCAATCATAAAGTTCGGGCGTCTTATGATGTCACTAATAGTATCGACTTTAACATGCGATAGCTGAGTATGCGCTGGCGGGAACCGAATCGTTTGAAGCAATACAAGCGCGGTGATGTAGAGAACAATCAGGACAGAAAAAGCACTCGTATATAAACCATCGTCTGACCATTGTTGCGAATACACCGCTAAGTTCGGACCGAGAATAGCCGCTAATACCCCACCCGCCATAGATATTGAAATTGCTCTGTGTCTTGCCGATTCTTCACACACTTCTATTGCAGCAAAGCGATAGAGCGTGCCAAAGCCGATTCCGACACCGAGCAAGAACGTAGAAAAACAGAATAGATAAAAAGTTTGTTGGCTTAACGCGTACGTCGCCAAACTTGCGCCCACGATGCCGATGAGGTTACCTAGGCTAAAGCCCAAACGACGACCGAGTTTCCCCATAATCAATGATGCAGGTATCGTTGCCGCCATTAAACCGAGAAACTGCAGTGCGACAGGCAAAGTAATAAAGCTCGGTGACGGGGCAAGTGTTTTGCCAATGAGCGCGATCACCGAGATCAAGAGAATGTTTCCTGTCATCAAGAGTGCTTGGCACAACGATAACAACCATACGTTACGATTCAAATCCATTTCCTTTGGTTAAAATTCCTTCAAACAACATATAGGAAAGACCGCGTAATAGAAAGAGATGCGATTAATTCTCAATAAAAAGAGCCAGAGACATAGTGCCTCTGGCTCTTTAAGTACTCGCTTGTTAAAAATGTTCTTGCTGCTGAGCTTATTTGCTACGGCGCGCTTTTACTGCTTCAGAAAGCTGACGAAGTACCGTTTCCGTATCGTCCCAACCGATACATGCATCAGTAATCGACTGACCGTAAGTTGCCACTTTACCATCCACTAAATCTTGGCGGCCTTCAACCAAATGAGACTCGATCATCACGCCAAAGATTGCATCTTCACCACCAGCGATTTGCTCTGATACATCATCAGACACTAGCATTTGACGTTTGAACTGCTTAGAGCTGTTCGCGTGGCTAAAATCGATCATCACTTTCTTCGGTAGACCTGCCGCGTCCAACTCGTCTTTGATTTGAGCAACGTGTGCTGCACTGTAGTTTGGTTCTTTACCACCACGTAAAATGATGTGGCAGTCTGGGTTACCTGCGGTTTCAACAATCGCTGAATGACCGTACTTCGTTACCGATAGGAAATGGTGAGAAGCGCTTGCAGAACGAATAGCATCACTCGCGATTTTAATGTTACCGTCAGTACCGTTTTTGAAACCAACCGGGCAAGAAAGACCAGAAGCGAGTTCGCGGTGAACTTGCGATTCCGTCGTGCGAGCACCAATCGCGCCCCAGCTGATCAAATCCGCAACGTATTGAGGCGTGATCATGTCTAGGAATTCACTCGCTGTTGGTAGGCCCATGTCAGTGAGATCCAAAAGCAGCTTACGTCCAATACGCAGACCGTCATTTAGCTTAAATGTGTCGTTCAGGTATGGGTCGTTGATCAAACCTTTCCAGCCTACTGTCGTACGTGGTTTTTCAAAGTAAACTCGCATCACAACTTCCAGTTGCTCACCAAGTTCATCACGCAACACTTTCAGCTTTTTGCCGTATTCAACTGCAGCTGCAGGGTCATGGATAGAACAAGGACCAACGATCACAAGTAAACGATCATCTTTTCCTTCAAGAATATTGTGAATGGCATTACGGCAATCAAAAGTGGTCGAAGAAGCGGTTTCGGTCGCTGGGAACTTCTCTAGAACTGCAACAGGGGGCAATAACTCTTTTACTCTATTAATTCTTACATCATCAGTTTGAAACATTACTTCTACTTCCTGGTTGTTATTTCCGACCCAATTTTTGCCAACTGTACTCATTGCAACATTGTTCACAAAGCGAGCAGCAACAAGGGCTCCGGTGATTATCTGTCTATCGTTCCAATTAACTTATCGGCTTCCCCATAGACTTGCAATCACTTTTTGCAAATAAATGCAAACAAATTACAACCGTTAACTATCTCGCACATCGTAAAATAATATTTACACGAAAAAGTTCAAAATAATCATCAATTTTCTTATGACACTAAAAATCTTTACTACAATGTAAGAAATATCAGAAGTTTGTGAGGTGTTGTTGGGTAATAAATGTTGATCAAGTTCAAAGATATTGTTGCTTGATGTGAAATCATTAGAATATTGAACTAATTTCTTATAAACACTGGTTTTTTCTAAATTTTTGATAAAACAAAGTAGAAGTTAATATGCAATCAATACAAGGAAACATTATGAACAAAGTAGCAATTGCAGTAGCAGCAGTGGTAGCTGGTAGTAGCGCGCTTTTAAACTCTGCTCAAGCTGAAATGTATATCGGGGGCAAAGTGGGCATGACTACACTTGACGATGCTTGCTATCTAAATAGCCCTTGTGATGATGAAGCTTTTGGTGCCGGACTACATATCGGTTATGACTTTACCGATTTCATTGGTCTAGAGTACGGTGTCGATTTCTTAGGCGACTACAAAGCGAACTTTAAGTCAGGAGCTAGTACAGTTGATACGATCGACGGCAATTTAACGGCTTTAACACTTGCACCTAAATTCAACTGGCATCTAAACGATTCTTGGAACTTATTCGCTAAGATCGGTGGTGCGTACATGATGTCCGAAGACGAAAAAGATTTCGTTGCAACAGGCTCACTAGGTGCTGAATATTCGATTGATAGAAACTGGAGTGTTCGCGCTGAGTACCAACGTTACCAAGATATGTCGGATGACGTTTGGGACGATATGGACGCAAACTTCTTCGGTATCGGCGTTAACTACAAATTCGCAGCTGCGCCAGTGGTTGCTGCTGTTGTAACAGAAGAAGTAGTTGAGCCAGATCCAGAACCAGTACTAATGAGCAAAGTTCACAAAGAAGAGTACGGTACAGGCACGTTTGAGTTCGACAGTGCGAAACTTACTGAGTCTGTTTCTGAACGTCTAGACAACTTTGTTTCATTCCTAAACGAATACCCACAAGCTCAAGTTGAAATCACAGGTTACACTGATAGCTCAGGTCCTGCTGCTTACAACCAAAAACTGTCTGAGCGTCGTGCTCAAGCTGTGGCAGATTACATCACTGGCGCTGGTATCGATGCTGATCGCCTGACAGTGAAAGGTATGGGTGAAGAGAATCCAGTAGCTGACAACAGCACTCGTGAAGGTCGTGAGAAAAACCGTCGCGTAGAAGTTGTGGTTCCTTCGTTCGAATACCAAGAGATGGTTCAACCATAATCTGAATGTTCACACATTCTCATCAAAAGGGGTGCGCTTGCACCCCTTTTCACTTTCAGTGATTTTTGGATTTTTATAAAGGAAATGAAATCAAGAAATGAAGATTCAAGCATCGTCCATCGATAGTAAGCACTTATCTCTTCGGATAAAAAACGAGATTATTTCCTTCGACCATGACACAGTCCATCCCAGCAGAATGAGCTGCACGTTTACCCAATTCTGTATCTTCAAAAACCAGACAGTTTTGCACGTCAATCCCTAATCTATCTGCGGCTAATAGAAAAGTATCCGGACAAGGTTTGTGATTTTCGACATCACTAGCCGTAACAACGGCATCAAGCTTGTCGATCAACCCTGCATGACTGAGCAGACGCATCGCACTTTCTCGCTGACTTCCCGTTCCGACCGCAATTTTCTTTTGGCCTAAATATTCGTCAAGAACAATGCCAGTGCACTGGATGACCTCGCCCTGCAATTCCATCGCGGCAAACGTCTCCATTTTGAATTTCGAAACCGTTTGAGGATCTAGAGATAACCCATAATGACGATTCAACTCAGCAACAATTTTAAAACTCGGCATTCCACCTAAGCTGTGTAGCCACTCCTGACAAAAGGGAAAATCAAATCGGTCAGCCGTTGCTTGCCAAGCCGCAAGGTGGGCAGGCATGGTATCAATCAAGGTACCATCCATATCGAAGATGAATCCTTCGTATGGCCTAAAATCAATCGTGCTCATGTCTTTTCTTCTATTTGTACATCTGTAGTGTTAATTTATCAGCTCTTTCAATCGTCCTTATCGGCATTTGCTTATCATGCTCAAAATTTCGAACTCCGTCACACTTCAAGAATGGGAAATACAATTAACGCCCATTAGAGCTCAAGGAAATGGCGGACAGAACGTTAACAAGGTAGCGACTGCCATACATCTGCGCTTCGATATACACCATTCAAGTTTACCGGAATTCTACAAAGAGCGATTACTTGCACTTTCTGATAGCCGTATCACTAAAGATGGTGTGGTGATCATTAAAGCGCAACAGTTTCGCACACAAGAAAAAAACAAAGAGGATGCGCTAAATCGCCTACAAGAGTTGATTAAAGCTGCCGCCTTACAAGATAAGAAGCGCATTAAAACAAAACCAACCCGCGCTTCACAACGCCGCAGACTTGACAGTAAAAACAAGCAGGGGGCAAAAAAACAGCAACGTAAAAAAGTGCTGTATTAAGGCATGTCATTTTCACGACATGTTAGTTGAACAACGTTTGCTAGCCCTTGGAAATCTGATTGGATTTCTCTTTTTTAGTCACTTATTCAGGAAACAACAATATGACTATTAGGCAAAAACTCTACTTCCTCGGAGTTATCGCCATTTTAGGCATTGTGACCCTTTTGGGTACCTCATCTCATTTCGCAAATCAGAGCAATGAACTCAACCACGCAGTAAAACTTGTCGGCGATTTAGAAATACGCTTACTCAACTTGCGACGTAATGAGAAAGACTTTTTACTTCGCAGCAATGTCAAATACTTAGATAAATTTGATAGCAATGTTGATAAGTTTTTAAGCACCGAGAAAGAGCTCGCTCAAATCCTAAACCGATACGAACTACCCTCAAGTCAGCGTTTCAAGCAGGATTTACTCGCTTATCAAAAAGGTTTCCAAGCATTAGTTTCCGCTTCTCAAAAGTATGGACTAGACAAAGAAAGTGGCATTCTTGCGCGTTACGAAAACCTTCTACTTGAAGCAAAGAAAAGCGCCGACCATCAGCAAATCCTTTCTCTTATCCAGTTTGATAATGCGGTGAAAGTGGGCGAATTTGACGCAAGGAAACTGTCTGACCTATACGTTCCAGAACTGTTAGAGTCAGCGAAACAACTTGCAGCTCAAAAACAAGTCATTGGTGTGGCGTACAACAAAGGTTTACTGGGCGAAACTCGCGCGCTATCTCACGCCGTGGAAGAGCAGTTTGAAGCTTTCTCATCATCGATTGATTCTGCCGCAACCCAACGCGATGAAAAAATGGCAAGCATCAAGCAAGCCATTACGGCGTTCATCTTAGTAGTGATTTTTGCGCTGATTTGGCAAATTTCTCGCTCTATCAACGTTCGTGTTGGTAGCTTACTAGCAACGATTAAGAACATCAGCGAAAGCAATAACATGGGCTTACGCTCTGATCTTGCAGGTAAGGATGAACTATTTGATATCAGCCACCATCTCAACGATCTGCTCGAAAAGCTAGAGCGTTTGATCCACAACACACAAGAAAAATCGATGCAGTTAACAGCGAGCACGGACAACATGCATCGTGAGCTTGAAGGTGTTATGGAACAGTTCCACGCACAGACTGATCACACCGCCTCTATGGCGACGGCCGTGCAGCAGATGGTTGCCACTATCGGTGAAATTTCTGAAAGTACATCGGTTGCGGTTGAAGGTGTTCACCAAGCCGCGACTAACGCCGAACAAGGTCGCTCTGTCGTAGAAATGACCGTGACGAATGTTGGTCAGCTGACGGGTATCCTCTCGAACAGCCAACAGTCTATTGGCTCATTGAACCAACACGTCGATAAAATTGGCGGTGCGGTGAACATCATTCAAGACATTGCTGAACAAACGAACTTACTTGCACTTAACGCGGCTATCGAAGCGGCTCGTGCGGGTGAGCAAGGACGTGGATTTGCCGTGGTTGCAGATGAAGTTCGCGCTCTTGCGAGCCGTACACATCAATCAACGGAAGAGATCACGCGAGTGGTGATGGACATCCAAGCGCAGATGTCGATGGTGGTTTCCGATATTGATCAATGTAACGAACAAGGTCAGCAAACCCTGAGTGCATCTGAACAATTAGACGCAAGCCTCCAGCAAATCATCACGGACATGCACGCGATTCAAGGCAACTCAGAGCGCATTGCTTCTGCGATTGAAGAGCAAGGCATTGTGATGAACCAAGTTAGCGACTCAATCACTGAGCTGAACGTCATCTCTGAAAACAACATGCACTCCGCGCAAGAATGTTTGCATGAAGTGAACTCAGTGTCGGCTCAAGCACACGATATGGATGAAGCGGTAGCCGAGTTTAAGACTCGCTTAAAGTAATCTACTAGTAGATTCGTTAATCCAATAAGAAAGCCCGAAGCGAATGAATGCTTCGGGCTTTTTGTTTTCTATTTAGGCTCAGTATCAGCTCAGCCCAAATCGTGTCGGTAGTTATTCATCATCAAGCGGCACAAGCTTTGTATTGCCGCCATGAATCTTCTCACGTTGTCTCTGTACCAGGGCGTAGAAGCCCGGAATCAAGAACGTACCCGCAAGAAGCACACACAATAGACCACCAATCAGAGACACTCCGAGCGAGTTTTGGCTCACATGACCCGCGCCAGCGGCGAAGATCAACGGGAAAATCCCCAAGATAAACGACCAAGACGTCATGTTCACCGCACGGAAACGTAGCGTACCGCCTTTTACGGCTGCGTCATCGATGGAAACATCTTTCTCTTCACGTTCTTGCTTCGCGAACTCCACAATCAAAATAGCGTTTTTCGCAGCCAAGGCTATAAGGAGAACGAGACCAATCTGAGCGTACAAGTTTAATGGTGTGCCCGTTAAGTTCAGCGCGAGGAAAGAGCCTAGCGTTGCAACAGGTACCACCAAAATGATCGCCAGAGGAATACTCCAACTTTCGTACTGCGCCACCATGAACAAGTAAATGAAGATCAACGCTAACGCAAATGCGTAAATGGCTTGGTTACCAGCAAGCACTTCTTGGTACGCCATGCCTGTCCATTCGTAGGTATAGCCCTGTGGTAGAACTTCAGCAGCAACGCGTTCCATCGCTGCAATTGCATCACCACTTGAGTAACCCGGAGCTGGTTGGCCTTGAATGATGGCACTACGGTACATGTTGTATCGCCATGCCACATCAGGTTCGAATACTTGCTCGTAGCTGACTAGCGTGCTTAATGGCACCATTTCCCCCATCGAAGAGCGAACATGGAAACGTTCCAAATCTTGCATGCCACTACGGTGTTGACTGTCCGCTTGCATGGTTACGCGGAAGTTCTTACCAAACATGGTGAAGTCATTCACGTAAAGCGAACCTAAGTTGCCTTGCAAAGTTTGGAAGATAGACGACAGCGAAATGCCAAGTTGTTGCGCTTTCTCGCGGTCCATATCCACATAGTAATGCGGTACGTTCGCGCGGAATGTACTAAAGGTGTACGCGATCTCAGGAGCTTGGTTTGCTGCCTGAATCATCTCCCCCATCACCATCGACAAGTCAGTGCGGCTACGACCTAGCGTATCTTCCAATACAAATTCAAAACCGGAAGCAGCGCCCATACCCGGAACGGCTGGCGGCCCCATCGCAAACACAACAGCTTGAGGCAATTCCATTGCAGCTCGACCATTGATGCGAGCTGCTATCGCGTTGGCAGAATGTTCACCCCCTAGCGAGTTACGCGTTTCCCAATCGTGCAACTTGATGAACAGCGAAGCACCGTTTGACGCCGCAGCACCAGTCATAAACGAAAAGCCGTTTGCAACCGTTACGCCATCTACACCGGTTTCTTCCTCGATCATTTTCATCAAGTCGCTCGTCACCTCTTCTGTACGAGACAGAGAAGCAGAATCAGGCAACTGAACGTTGACCAACAAAATGCCTTTATCTTCTTGAGGAACGAATGCCGTTGATGTCGTCTTCGCGAAGAAAGACACCGCAGCAACCGCAACGATGAAGAACGTAACCAATAACAGAGATTTCTTAACAAGGAATCCTGCAACTTGGCCGTAACGCGTAGTAACACGCTCTAGACCACGGTTGAATGCTTGGAACCAGTTAGCCGTGTTGCCGCCACCTTGTTTTAATACCAATGAACAAAGAGCCGGTGACAGCGTTAGCGCGTTGATTGACGAAATCACAACCGAAATACAGATCGTCAATGCGAACTGACGATACATAATGCCAGTAATACCCGGAAGCATCGCAACAGGTAGGAATACCGCCAACAGAACCAACGTTGAGGTAATGATTGGCCCAGTCACCTCTTTCATCGCTAGCAACGTTGCTTTACGAGGTGAAATGGTTGGATCTTTCGCCATCGTGGTATCAACGTTTTCGATAACCAGAATCGCGTCATCCACCACGATACCAATCGCGAGAATCAAACCGAACAAGGTTACCGTGTTGATGGTGAATCCAGTCGCTTGCATGATGGCAAACGTACCAATCAACGAAACTGGAATCGCGACCACAGGAATTAACGTTGCTCGCGCACTGCCCAAGAATAGGTAGGTTACGGCAATAACCAGTAGAATCGCTTCGACAAGTGTTTTTACCACGCCTTTGATCGACTCAGCGACGAACACAGTCGTGTCGTAGCTGGTTTCGTAAGTCATACCTTCAGGGAAGTTTTCGCTCAAGCGTTCAAGCAGTTCCATTACTGCTTTACCACTTTCTAATGCGTTTGCATCAGACTGAAGTGACAGAGCGACAATCGAAGCATCTTGCCCACGGAACTTACCGTTACCATCGTAGAACTTCTTACCCAGTTCAACACGAGCAACGTCTTTTAGATAAACCGTAGAGCCATTTGGATTGGCACGAAGAACAACGTTTTCAAACTCGCTCACACTTTCTAAGCGGCCTTTCGTCACTAGGTTGAACTGCACTTCTTGCGGGTTATTGTAAGGCGCGGCACCAACACGGCCAGCAGCAACCTGAACGTTTTGCTCCGCTAAAGCAGCATATACATCCGATGTCGTTAGCTTGAGGTTGGCCATTTTTTCTGGGTCCAACCACACGCGCATCGCGTATTCACCACCACCAATTACATTTACTTCACTGATGCCTTTCGCACGCGCCAACTGATCTTTTACGTTCAAGTTGATGTAGTTAATTAAGAATTGGTCATCATACTTGCCGTCTGGTGAATAGAAGTTCAGAACCATCAATAGGTCAGGAGAACGCTTTTTCACCGTCACGCCGACCATGCGTACTTCCTGAGGCAGTTTTGACTCAATCTGTGACACTCGGTTTTGCACGTTCACCTGCGCCATATCTGGGTCGGTACCAACATCAAACGTAACGTTTAAGCTGTACGAACCATCGTTAGCACTTTTCGAAGACATGTAAATCATGTTTTCTACGCCGTTCACCGATGTCTCTATCGGATCGGCGATGGCCTGTTCAACCACTTCGGCACTTGCGCCAGTGTAGTACGCCGTTACGCTAACCGACGGTGGACTAATTTGCGGATATTCAGCCACTGGCAAAATCGCTAGCGAAATGGCACCAGCCAACGTCAGGATGATCGAAATGACCAGCGCGAACTTAGGTCTTTGTATAAAGAAACGACTTAACATGCGACCTCCTACTGTTTGTCTTCAGTTGGAGTTTGAACACGCACTTCTACGCCATTACGAACACGCTGTAGACCTTGTGTGATAACAGCTTCACCTTTCTCAAGACCTTCGCGAATGATAATGCCCTGCTCGACTTGCGGGCCAAGTTCTACATTGCGACGTTCAGCGACGTTGCCTTCCGTTGTCACCATCACGAAGTCACCTTCTAGGTCAGTTTGCACCGCACGACGAGGCACGACGATGACATCTCGCGTGTTCTTATCACGTAAGTTGACTTTGATGTGCTGGCCAGGAAGCAGTTTGTGTTCTGGGTTTGGCACCAACGCACGCATAGCAATCGTGCCCGTTTTGGTATCAATACGGTTACCCAAGAAATCAAGCTGACCTAGATGTTCGAAAAACTGGCCGTTTTCTAGCTCTAGTTGCACTTCCACACCGTTCGACTCGGCCGAACCATCGCCTTTAATTCGATCCATGCCCATCGCTAAACGCTCACGTTCACTGACGCTAAACGAAGTGTGCACAGGATCTAGGCTCACGAGCGTCGTCAGCACACCTGAAGATGGAGAAACCAGATCACCAGTACTCACTTTTGTGTCGCTAATACGACCACTAAACGGCGCTCGGATTTGCGTGTACGAAAGGTTGACTTCTGCAAGTTTAAGCTGTGCATTCGCGGCTTCTAGTTCTGCACGCGCGCCTAGCAATGTTGCTGTCAACGCATCAAATTCCGATTGGGAGATGCTGCCACGAGGAAGCAGGTTTTTACCGCGTTGGTGATCAAGCTCTGCCTTTTTAAGCGAAGCTTTTGCTTGTGCTAACGCTGCTTTCGCACTTGCCACTTGTGCTTCAAAAGAAGAAGGTTCAATAGAATAAAGAAGCTGACCTTTTTCTACCATTTGTCCTTCTTCAAAATGACGAGCTTGTAAATAGCCTGAAATCTGTGCTGTGATATTGGTATCTTCTACCGCTTCAATGCGACCGATATATGATTTACTCGGTTGGTAGTCGATTACCGTGACATCCTGAGTTACGACAAGAGGCGCTTGGCTCTCTCTTTGGGCATTATTCGCTTCTCCGCATCCTGCAAGGATAGCTGTAGCCGCCATTAATGCGACAAGTGGTTTCTTTTGCATGTATTTACCGTCTTTATGGAACAGGATATTGTTGAAAACACACTAACCTTACAGACAGTAGATTCCGAATTCTCCTACATAAATTGTGTAAAATGTTTCTAAATGTAACTAATTGAAACGAACCGAAATAAAGTTGATGCATTTGAAATCATTTTCAGATCTTCATTCACCCCACAATATAAGCAACCTCTAATTATCAATGTGATGTATGACTCATTCGTTTGCCAATTTTGACCAATAAACTCATCAATAAAGGCGGAATTGTTGCTTAGAGCTGAACAAACTCTCCCCGATTAACCATGAAAACGAATCGCTTTCACTGTAATGCTCGTATTTCGACTATTTTTTTTAAAAAAATGGGTTATCATTCAGATAATTCAAAGCCTTCGACCGAGAGGATGAGCATGATTTCTAAATGGGCGAAACGCTTTTACCAAATGGCTGAACTGGTAGCGTCTTGGAGTAAAGACCCTTCAACGCAGGTAGGTGCGGTGATCACTAAACAGAACCGCATTGTTTCTGTTGGCTTTAACGGTTATCCACACGGTGTTTCGGACAGCGTAGACACCGACGAACGTGAACTGAAGTACTTAAAAACTCTGCATGCAGAAGAGAACGCAATTCTCTTTTCAAAACGCGATTTGGATGGTTGTGACATTTGGGTAACGCACTTCCCGTGCCCCAATTGCGCGGCAAAGATCATTCAAACAGGTATTTCGCGCGTTCATTGCCCAGAACAGTCTGAAGACTTTCTATCTCGCTGGGGAGATAAAATCCAAGTGAGCCAAGATATGTTTGATCAGGCGGGTGTTGAGGTAGATTGGCTACCGCTAGACGACATCAATTTCGAGGATAAAGACGTTCGTTAGTCCTTCCCAAAACTACAAAGCCCAGACGCACAAATTGTCTGGGCTTTTTTGTATCGATGTCACCCGTCACCCATTCAATTGAATTGAGTGGGTGAACGTTCCATCAACCGTGTTTTTTAGCGGTAAGTTCAGCTATTTTTACAATCACAAGGACAGATTTTTCCATCATCTCTACAGAGATAAATTCATGGATACCATGAAAGTTGAAACCACCGGTGAAGATGTTAGGGCAAGGCAATCCCATAAAGGATAACCGCGCGCCATCCGTACCACCACGAATCGGTTTGATCAACGGTTCAACATCACACGCTTCCATTGCCTGTTTCGCTAATTCGATAATGTGAGGGTACGGCTCAACCATTTCGCGCATGTTGTAGTAACTGTCGGTAATCTTAAGTTCGACAGAACCGTGTTTCAGACCTGCGTTCATTTCATCGACAAGTTTTTGCATTAGCGCCTTACGCTCTTCTAACCCTTCACGATCAAAATCGCGAATGATGTAACCAAGCTCACTGCGGGCGATACCCAATTCTCCCGATTTCAGATGGAAGAAACCCTCATACCCTTCGGTGGTTTCAGGGGTTTGGTCTGCTGGCATTTTAACTTGGAATTGCGCCGCTAAATTCATCGCATTAACCATTTTTCCTTTAGCCGTACCTGGATGAACGCTTACGCCATGGAAAATCACATCGGCGCTTGCCGCATTGAAGTTCTCATATTCAAGTTCGCCTTGCGGGCCACCATCGATAGTGTATGCCCATTTCGCGCCAAACTTCTCAACATCAAACAAATCCGCACCACGACCGATTTCTTCATCCGGCGTAAAACCGATACAAATGTCACCATGAGGAATGTCTGGATTCTCAATCAACATCGCGATCGCAGACAAAATTTCTGCGATGCCCGCTTTGTTGTCCGCGCCAAGCAACGTTGTGCCATCGGTGGTAATTAAATTGTGGCCGTGTAAGTTGTGCAAGTCTGGGTACTGAACCGGAGACAACACTTCGTCTCCCAACCCAAGTGCAATATCACCACCTTGATAGTCTTCAACAAATTGCGGATTTACATTCTTACCAGACGCATCTGGTGCAGTATCCATGTGGGCGATAAAGCCGATTGGTGGAACATCGTAATCAACATTCGACGGCAGTTTTGCCATCAAGTAACCGTGTTCATCTAAAGTCACATCGCTCAAGCCAAGATCTAACATCTCTTGTTTCAACAACTCTGCAAAAACGAGTTGGCCAGGTGAGCTTGGGCATTGGGCAACATGGGGATTTGATTGGGTGTCAAACGTGACGTAGCGAAGGAATCTTTCAACTAAATGCTTCATATTTATTCTCATTGTTCTAAGCGATGAACACCAGACTACGCATCGCACTCAAACAAACCGGCAATACTAAGGTTTGCCGAACATAGGTAGCTCTGACGAATGAACTCCAATTACTCTGGATGAGTTCAGCTACCTAATGTTATTTAAATGCGAGGCCGCCTAGTGCCCGTAATAAACCTCACTCCATGTTACGCTCTTAGTTCAATAAGAATTTGCTTTGAATCATTTTTTCATCAGAAAGTCTCAGTTCAGCCTGGCATACATAACGATAACCATTTGTTTTCAATATATTTAATCTTGGAGTTCTTCTGCTAACACTCGCCATTCTTTGACTTTATTGCGGAAGTGGAACCACTGTTTATCGGTCATGGACTTCGCTACGTTTAACATCAATTGATCCACTAACCCAAGGTTGTGATCGATATTCTCGGATAGTTGCTCGCTATAATAGCTTTCCGGCTCGAACAATAACTGCATAAATACTTGTTGATAGACAACACTGTTGGACTGATTTTCAAAAAGGTATTCCAACTCTTGATATATTGAAGCGCGATAATTTCGCCAAAGTGGACTATTCAAAATCGTTTGCTGGGAAATTTGTTTTGCGTACCGTTTTTGATCGCTATTCAATTCCCCAATCCATTCTTCCATCCACTCCTCAGTATTCTCTAAAATAATCTCTCTGATCTCTGCTTCGGTTTTATCCGCATATTTTGCGTTTCTTTCTTGATAGTCCTTTCTCACGTTTTGCAAAAACTCTTGTTGTTGCTTTGGCGTCAGTTGTAAGCTCAAAGAGAACAAATCTGGCGCCGATCTCGACACTATACGGTCATAGTGCGCTTTCATTTTTTCTCGGTTTTGCTGCAAAAACGCAAGAGTAATATTGTTTGCATTAATATTCTCAAGCTCTTTTAAGTGATCGATATATAACGGTAATTCTTCTTTCTTATGCCAATCTGCTAATAGCAATAGTCGCTCTTCTAACAACGTTTCTTGTTCATCGTTAAGCGATACGTAGTCATCTAAATATTCAATAACAAACCAATCGATGTTGCTATATAGAAACTTTTTCGCACATCCGGCCAGTAAAATAACCAACAAGAACACGAATCCGTATTGAAGAACTTTATTGGATAAACTCGATAATTTAATCACTTATTCGTATTCCCTTTTCTATTGATTAAGTTCTATACTCAACTTGTATCACTTAATATTGCGGCAAACTTACGCCAGTGTGACAATTGCTCATTGCCACCCTCATAGTATATAGAGTTTGAAATTAACTTTTTGATCACAACTATCCGCAAAAAAGTGAGTTAAAGCGCATTTATCGGTCAATTTTTGTACCGAACAGCGCTCCCTATAACGGCATATTATTTGCATGGATGATTTTAGGATAGGTTATGGAGGCGAAGTATGGCAGCCGCTGAGCAACTTGATACCAGTGTAGAATATGAAATTCGATATTTCGAACAGGGGAAAATGCACAGTATGATCGTCGTCGCCGAAAATAAAAAGGTGGCGCATCAGTATTATCTGGAGTGCGGCAAGCACAACAGTGACTTGTATTCTATTCGCCCAGACAAATGAAAAAACCGCCTTTAATGGCGGTTTTTTCATTTCTGATTTTATAAAAATCTTTAATAATCAAAAGATAAGGTCGCAACACAGCGATGACAGCGTGATTATTTGATATCTCCGAAGCGCTCTAAGTAAAGTACCGTTGCCGCCGTGCGAGAAGGTACTTGAAGCTTCTTAAGTAGGCTCTTCATGTGTACTTTTACCGTCGATTCAGAAATAAACAAACGATCGGCAATCTGCTTATTACGGAAGCCTCTTGCCACCTCTCGCAGGATTTGCGTTTCGCGATCCGTTAGCGAATCAAAAACATCTTCATGATCAGAGCGTTCACTCAAATACTTGGCAACCTCTTGACTGTATGCCTTGTCACCCTGATGGGCCTGTTTGAGTAGCTCAACAAGCTCATCCGGCTCTGTATCTTTTAACAAGTAGCCATCCGCGCCACTGCGTACAATCGCTTCAATATCCGCAGGGCTGTCTGAAACGGTCAGAATAACAATCCTCGCCTCACAGCCATCTGCTCGCAGCGCTTTTAACGTATCCAGCCCAGACATGCCTTTCATGTTGAGGTCTAGCAGTACCAAATCGAGCTCAAGCTCAAGCTCATGCGCTTTTGCGACTGCATCTGCGCCATTGCTTGCTTCTGCAACGACTTCAAACTCTGGCTCAAAGCTCAGGAGTTGATGGATACCACGTCGCATCAGTGGATGATCATCCACCAGCATTACTTTACACACTGTCAAAGTTTACTTCCTTACTGTGTTGGAATTCGAGTTTTACGGTGCACCCTTTGTTTATTGATGCTTCAATCTGTAGATCGGCGTGCAGTCTCGCTGCTCGCTCTTGCATGATCGTCATACCGTAATGATTAATTTTTTCGTCCTGATGTTCAAAGCCTACTCCGTCATCGGAGACGGTTACTGTGACTTTCCCATCACAATCAAGACATTGAATATGTATATGGTCAGCTTGCGCATGCTTAATCGCATTCAGTGCCGCCTCTCTGATCAACTGTAGTAAATGGACTTGTTGATGCGCATCTAATTCCGTTGATGAAAGTCTATTTTTCAACGTAATTTCTGCCGTTGTTTGCTCATTAAGCGTTTCGACCATCTCTTGCAGCGCTTGGCCAAAACTGCCTTCTTTGATCGTCAGGCGGAATGTCGTTAACAGCTCACGTAACTGGGTATAAGCAGCCGACAAGCCCGTATCCAGCTCCGCAATCACTTGATTGGCTTGAGCGATAGCCTTTTCGTCAGGAAGATTTTTCACGCTTCTCTTTAATAAAGCGACCTGAATTTTCAAATAGGATAACGCTTGAGCCAAAGAGTCGTGAAGTTCGCGAGCAATGGTCGCGCGCTCTTCCATCAACAAAATTTGCTCTGCTTGACGCTGTGCGCGATTGTAGTACACCGCTCGCGAGAGAATTTGTACAAAGTTGTCAATTAGCGTCTCGTTCGGGCACGGTAAGCCTGCTTTCCAATATAGAGAACCGAGATGTTCGCCATCTAACGTTAAAGGTTCTGCATGACATTCATCATCACAATCATGGCAGCACTCTTCCCCTTCCGTAAGGATCCAATTAGGCTCTCCCAACTGTTCAATTTCAAGCTTTACCGCTTTAATGCCTTCTAAGCTCGCAATGTGCTTCAAAATCGCCTGGAAATTATCCTGATTAATGCGCGATGCTGTGAGTTCTTTTGAGGAATCATAAAGCACTTCTAAAGACTGATTCGCATGTTGCAACTTGCGAGTTTTCTCGTCTACCGCCTGTTCCAATCCACGATAGAGCTTACCGAGGTCTGTCGCCATCCGATTGAAGGTGCGCGTGAGTATGCCCATTTCGTTGTCACTTGACACCGCTAAATTGATATCAAAAGAGCGATTTTTAATTCGTTCACTTGCAAATACTAGTGCACGCAGCGGCCTCACGACTTCCAAACGGATAAAGTGGACAACAAACATACTGGCGCAAAGAATGCCGCCCAGCCCTAACCCGCCAATCCAAGCTAAGTTGATGAGCTTCTGCTCAGAAAAGTTTTGCAGCTTAAACACAAAGTCGTCGATCTGCTGAACAAAGCCCGCGACCAAGAGTTGATATTGGCTTGGGTTCTCCCCTCTCAACACCGATTTTAACTCGTGCCATCGCATGATTAAGCGATAGTAATCGTGAGTGATGTCTTCCGGCACAGACCAATGCTGAAGTGCTTTCATCGAAGGCGAGTAAATAGAGTGCTCAAATGCGTCAATATGTGAAGAATAATCAACAGATCGAATCTGAATGTCGTGTGCTAAACGATAACTTTGCATGCGCATCGACCCCGCCACGTTGACGGCTTCTGCGTCATTTAGGCTTGACGCAAGGGTAAAAATAGCAAAGCCAGTCGTTGCTACTGATAACAACAAAATCAGAAGCATCGCGGACGCAATTGTGCGCGTTACTGACTTTTTCACATTTTTAAACAATCAGAGTTCCTCGCCTATTTATTGTCCAACTTGTACACACAATGAACCCATTGACTTTCAACTTTATCAATATGTGATCACCTGCGATGGAATTTATTGATCCAAAACAATATTGCATCCCAATTACCTCCTAAGAGGTATTTATACAAATATGTCAAAAACTACAATTTCGTTAGCTTTAATGACAGTTTATTAATGAAAATTGTGGACTATGCTTAGTTTGGGTTCCAAGTTTCGAGGTGACTAAGTGGTAGACCTTTCCAGAAGAAGACTCTTTGCAAGAAAAATGCATACCGATAACGCCGTTCGCCTACCTTGGTTAGCCCGACCAGAACAGTTCACGGATGGTTGTACTCGTTGCGGAAAGTGCATTGACGCCTGCGAAACGAAAATTATAACCAAAAGTGACGGCGGATTCCCTTCAGTCGATTTTTCTATTGATGAATGTACGTTTTGCTATCAATGCGCAGATGTTTGTCCAGAGCCGCTCTTTTTAACAGAAACCGAGCAACCTTGGCACGCAAAAGCAGTAATTAGTGATAGCTGTTTAGCAAAGCAAAATGTCGAATGCAGAAGCTGTGGGGACATGTGCGACCCAATGGCAATCCAGTTCAAGTTAGAACTGGGAAAAGTAGCACAACCCAATTTAAACCTTGATGAATGCAACGGCTGCGGCGCATGTGTTTCTGTGTGCCCGACTTCATCCATCAATGTGAGCAATATAACAGCCTAAGCCGTATATACGGTAAACGGCAATAAATGAGAGAACTATATGTCACTAAATGAAGTGCATATTTCAAGTTTGGTAGTGCACGTGCTGCCTGAGCATCTGGATGAAATTAAGACGCAAATTGAAACGTATGAAAACGCGGAAATTTACGGAGACAGTCCAGAAGGCAAAATCGTTGTGGTGCTTGAAACCGAAAACCAAGGTTTCATCACAGACACTATCGATGCCATTAACAATTTACCGAATGTTTTGAGCACAGTGTTGGTTTATCACCAAATCGAAACTGCGCTTGAAGAAACGGATGAAGAAGACACTGGAACACAACATTCCCAAATCGAGGGTGAAGTATGAAAATGACAAGACGTGCGTTTGTGAAAGCAAACGCGGCTGCATCAGCTGCTGCTGTCGCAGGTATTACACTACCAGCATCTGCAGCGAACCTGATTGCAAGCTCTGATCAAACCAAAATCACATGGGACAAAGCGCCTTGTCGTTTTTGTGGTACAGGCTGTTCTGTTCTTGTTGGTACTCAAAACGGTAAAGTCGTTGCTACTCAGGGTGACCCAGAAGCACCAGTAAACAAAGGCCTAAACTGTATCAAAGGCTACTTCCTTTCTAAGATCATGTACGGTCAAGACCGTCTGACTCAACCTCTTCTTCGTATGAAAGACGGCAAATACCACAAAGATGGCGAGTTTACGCCGGTTTCGTGGGACGTCGCATTCGATACGATGGCAGAAAAATGGAAAGCATCCCTAGAGAAAAAAGGCCCAACTAGCGTTGGTATGTTTGGCTCTGGCCAATGGACTGTAATGGAAGGCTACGCGGCGGCGAAAATGATGAAAGCCGGTTTCCGTTCTAACAACATTGATCCTAACGCGCGTCACTGTATGGCGTCTGCGGTAGTAGGTTTCATGCGTGCTTTCGGTATCGATGAACCTATGGGCTGTTACGATGACTTCGAGAATGCTGATGCATTCGTGCTTTGGGGTTCGAACATGGCAGAAATGCACCCAGTACTATGGACTCGTATTACTGACCGTCGCCTTAGCCACCCTCATGTTCGCGTAAACGTACTTTCAACTTACTACCACCGTTCATTCGAGTTGGCAGATCATGGCTACATTTTTAACCCACAGTCTGACCTTGCGATTGCTAACTTTATCGCGAACTACATCATCAAAAACGATGCAGTCAACTGGGATTTCGTGAACAAACACACGAACTTTACTCAAGCAGACACCGACATCGGTTACGGTCTGCGTGACGACGACCCGCTACAAAAAGCTGCGAAAAACCCTAACTCAGGCAAACTGACGTCAATCTCTTTCGAAGAGTACAAGAAGTCTGTAGCGCCATACACGGTTGAGAAAGCGTCTGAGATCTCGGGTGTTGAGAAAGAAAAACTGATTGAGCTTGCGAAGCAATACGCCGATCCAAACACGAAAGTAATGTCACTTTGGACAATGGGTATGAACCAACATACTCGCGGCGTGTGGATGAACAACTTGGTTTACAACATCCACCTTCTAACCGGTAAAATCGCTACTCCGGGGAATAGCCCATTCTCACTAACTGGTCAGCCATCGGCGTGTGGTACAGCTCGTGAAGTTGGTACGTTTGCTCACCGTCTACCTGCGGACATGGTGGTTGCTAACCCTAAACACCGCCAAATCGCAGAAAAAATCTGGAAACTGCCTGAAGGCACGATTCCACCAAAACCAGGTTTCCACGCGGTACTTCAAGACCGTATGCTGAACGATGGCGTACTGAACTGTTACTGGGTTCAATGTAACAACAACATGCAAGCTGGTCCGAACATCAACACTGAACGTCTGCCTGGCTACCGTAACCCAGAAAACTTCATCGTTGTTTCTGACCCATACCCAACGGCTACCGCTCAAGCGGCTGACCTTATCCTTCCAACAGCGATGTGGATTGAAAAAGAAGGCGCTTACGGTAACGCAGAACGTCGTACTCAAGCTTGGTACCAACAAGTAGGCACGGTAGGCGACGCTAAGTCTGACCTATGGCAGGTAATGGAGTTCTCTAAACGCTTCAAGATGGAAGAAGTGTGGCCAGAAGAACTGCTAGCGAAAGCGCCTCAGTACCGTGGCAAAACTATGTACGACATGCTGTTCAAAAACGGCCAAGTTGACAAGTTCCCGCTTGAAGAGGCTCGCGAACTGAACGACGATTCGCACCACTTCGGTTTCTACGTTCAAAAAGGTCTGTTTGAAGAATACGCAACGTTCGGCCGCGGCCATGGTCATGACTTAGCACCATACGATGTGTACCACACAGTACGCGGTCTACGTTGGCCAGTCGTTGATGGTAAAGAAACACAGTGGCGCTTTAAAGAAGGCTCGGACCCATACGCGAAAGCGGGTTCTGGTTGGGATTTCTACGGCAATGCGGACGGTAAAGCGAAGATCATCTCTGCACCGTACGAAGCGCCACCAGAAGTGCCAGATTCAGAATTCGACCTATGGCTATGTACAGGCCGTGTTCTTGAGCACTGGCACACTGGTACCATGACTCGTCGTGTACCTGAGCTGTACAAAGCAGTACCGGATGCGGTTTGTTACATGCACCCAGAAGATGCGAAAGCGCGCAACGTACGTCGCGGTGAAGAAGTGGTTATCGCGAACAAACGTGGCGAAGTACGCGTTCGCGTTGAAACGCGCGGTCGTAACCGTCCGCCAAAAGGCTTGGTATTCGTACCGTTCTTTGATGCTCGTATTTTGATCAACAAGCTAATCCTTGATGCGACTGACCCGCTGTCTAAACAGACAGACTTTAAGAAGTGTCCAGTCAAAATCACTAAGGTTGCTTAACCGTCAAATCACGAACGTAAAGGCCGTCATAGCGGCGGCCTCATAAAGAATTTAAGCCATATAGGCGGAGATGAAATGATGAAAAAATTACTTGTCGCACTTTTATCTGTAGGTGCATTAGTAACAGGCATTGCGCAAGCAGAGTTGGACAATCCAGGAGGCACAGGTGGCCTTGAGTCGCTACGCGGAATGACTCAGCTGGAAGACACTCGCCCTGCAGACGAATTTAAAGATTTTCCGAAAGACCAAATCGTTGAAGACAGCTTTGTTTATCAGCCACCGTTAATTCCACATAGCATCCGTAGCTACGAAGTGTCACTGAACGCAAACAAGTGTCTTGCATGTCATAGCTGGAAAAATGCGAAAGAGTCTGGCGCAACAAAAATCAGTGTAACGCACTATGTAAATCGCCAAGATGCAGTACTTGCTGATGTCTCTCCTCGTCGTTACTTCTGTCTGCAATGTCACGTTCCACAAACCAATGCGAAACCGCTAGTGGAAAATGAATTCCAGTCAGTTGATTCACTTCAGTAGTTGAAACGCAAGTACTAAGAGGTCATTTATGAAAATACTTAAAGCGTTTTGGAAGAGACTGAAGAACCCAAGTAAAGCTGCCGCTGGTGTGGTTTTATTCTTAGGCTTTGCCGGTGGTCTTCTGTTTTGGGGCGCATTCAACACGGGTATGGAAGCAACGAACACGGAAGAATTCTGTTCTGGGTGTCACGCACCTATCGTGAAAGAAATCCAAGAGACGATCCACTACTCTAACCGTTCAGGCGTTCGTGCAATCTGTTCTGACTGTCACGTACCACATGAATGGACAGATAAGATCGTACGTAAAGTTCAAGCGTCAAAAGAACTGTTTGCGCACTACGTTCTTGGCACCATTGATACACCAGAGAAGTTCCAAGCTCGTCGTGGTCATCTAGCCGAGCGCGAATGGGCTCGTATGAAGAAGAATGACTCTCTAGAGTGTCGTAACTGTCACGAGTTTGATTACATGGACTACTCACAGCAGGGCTCGCGTGCTGCGGCTCAACACTCAACAGCGTTAGCTTCTGGCGACAAGACCTGTGTAGATTGTCACAAAGGTATTGCTCACAAGCTGCCTGACATGAGTGGCGTTGAAGGCTGGCAATAAGGAGACAAACCATGAGTACTTTAGAATCTGTGATTTGGCATATCCTTGGATACAGCGCAATGCCAGTGATTATTCTTTCCGGCTTTGTAGGAGTAGCAGCAGTCTCTTTATGGCTACTCTCACTAGGTAAGGATAAAGAGGTTTAACCGCAAGGTTAGTTCATCTCTACCCCGTCAACTTTTTATTGCCTATTTTGTTGACACTAAGCGCCGAGCAAATGCTCGGCGCTTTTTTGTTTATAGTGTAATGGCAGCTTATCCGACCATAAAAAAGCGACCATGTAGGCCGCTAAAGATTACTGCTATAGGGAGTTTTAAGACTCTTTCACTGGCAGAACTTGCTTAACGTATTGTCCTGGCGCTTCATCAATCACTGGGTAATTTTCTGAGCCCACAGGGAATGGCTCAACCTGCTCTTGCGGGTTGTATTGCAATAACCATTCGTTCCAATGCGTCCACCAAGAACCTTCTTTGTGTTCTGCATTGCTCAACCACTCATCAGCTGAGTCATCAAGAGTGTCATTTAACCAGTAGCCATATTTGTTTTTAGCAGGATGGTTAACAATACCAGCAATATGGCCCGATTCGCCTAATACAAAGGTCTTATTGCCGCCAGTGTGCAATGCACCTCGGTATGTGCCTTGCCAAAGCGCGATGTGATCTTCTTTCGTCGACACAAAATAACTAGGAATTTTGATCTTGTTTAGATCAATCCACACTCCGCCAATTTTAACGCCTTTGTCTTGCACGAGTTTGTTCTCTAGATAGAGCTCGCGAAGCAAGAAATTATGAGACGCGGCACTAACGTTGGTGCTATCGCTGTTCCAGTACAACAAGTCGAAATCAACCGGACTGTTACCTTTCAAGTAATTGTCGACGTAGTAGTTCCAGTACAAGCTGTTTTCACGCAACAAGCTGAATGTTACGCTCAGTGAACGACCATCCATGTAACCTTTTGCGTTGTTCTGCGTCTCGATAGCGCTAATGATTGTGTCGTTAATGTACGCGCCGACTTCGCCCGGTTGAGAGAAATCCAAAAGCGTGGTGAAGAACGTCGCCGATTTGATGCGCTTCTTCATACGTTTTGCGGCATAGTATGCAACAGTGCTCGCTAAAACCGTACCACCAATGCAGTAACCTGCCGCGTTGATTTGCTCTTGCCCTGTGATTTCTTCAATCGCGGAAACCGCTTTCACAATGCCTTCAGTAACGTAATCACCAAATTCAACATGCGCTTGCGCTTTACCTGGATTACGCCAAGAAATCATGAACACACTGTGGCCTTGTTCAAGCAACCAGCGAACCATCGAGTTCTTCGCAGTGAGGTCAAGAATGTAGTATTTGTTGATGAAAGGCGGAACGATTAGCAGTGGTGTCGCGTTGACTTTTTCTGTTAACGGACGATATTGAATAAGCTCAAACAACTCATTCTGAAACACCACATCACCAGCGGTTGTCGCAACGTCTTCACCCACTCGGAAAGCGTTGTTGTTCGTCATACGCACTTTTAAAATGTCTGCGCTCGACTCAACGTCTTCTTTCAACTGCTCTAAGCCAGCCAGTAGATTTTGACCGTTTTGCTCAAGTGTCAGCTTCAAAAGCTCTGGGTTAGTTGCGATGAAGTTGGAAGGAGAAAGGGCGTTAATGGCTTGGCGAGAGAAGAAAATAATACGTTCTTTCGTCTTTTCGTCTAAGCCTTCCAAAGACTCGATGGTATCAAGATAGGTCTTACTGAATAAAAGGTAGGATTGTTTGATGAAGCTATACATGGCTTCATTTTGCCACGCTTCGTTTGAGAAACGCTTATCCCCTTTTTCAGCTTCAATGATTTGTGCTTGATTCCCCGCCAATGCAACATTCTGCCAAATTTGCAGTTGCTGTTCCCACCACTGTGCTTGCAGCTTTAAAATCGCAGCAGGCTGATTCGCAGCTTGTTCGAACAGTTTGGCAGTATCCTCAAAGTTCACTTCTTGCATGGCCTTGTTTAAAGGAGAGTTCACGACTGCCTTGTTCACTTCGAAATCATGCCACCACTGATGATTGGTTTCCTGAAGCTTCACAAGATAGTCCGAAAAGAAGTGTTGAAACATAGTCTTACTCCTATATTCGGAAAAAACAACGCCGCCCAAATCTAGGGGCGGCGAGAATCGGACAAATTACGCAGGAGTAACAGTCTTTAGATTTTCCGAAGTCATCTTCTCAACGTCTTCTTTGAACTCTTTTGCAATGGCTTGAAGCTTGTTGCTGTCATCCATCATTTGCTGAGAAAGCTTAGTAAGCACGCTTAGTTGTTGGCTGTTGAAAGCAGTTAGTGATGTCACGTCTTTGATTTCTGACGCTGCTTTCATCTGGTTTAGACCCACTTCACTGTAAGTGCGAATTGCGTTCAGTTGAAGCTCAGTCAACACTTCTACGTTTTTTGTCACTAGCTTGTTGAACTTCAAGTAAGGTTCTAGATTTTTTTCAGTTTGATCGCTAAATGTTTTGAAAAAATCAGTGTACATGGTTTATCTCCTAGAGAAAGAATTAAAAATGTCCGTTTAAATAATTACTTAACTGCTTTTACAACCACAGCCGTGCCCATGCCGCCGCCCACACAAAGTGAAGCAACACCATATTGACCATTTTGCTTATGAAGCTCGTGAACAAGCGTCACTAAAATTCGGTTGCCCGATGCACCAAGCGGGTGGCCTAGCGCGATAGCACCGCCGTTAAAGTTCGCTTTATCTTGAATCGCATTAACTGGAACTTGGTTAGTTTCCGCCAACTGATGAATCACGCCAAGTGCTTGCGCTGCAAATGCTTCGTTTAACTCGTAAACGTCGATATCGTTTACCGTGAGTTCCGCTTTTGCGAGTGCTTTATTGACCGACTCAACTGGACCTAAGCCCATGATTTTCGGATCAAGACCCGATTGCGCGTAGCTTACGATCTCAGCAAGCGGCGTTAATCCGTGCGCTTTAACTGCGCTTTCAGACGCAACGATAATCGCACTCGCGCCATCGTTAATGCCCGACGCATTACCCGCAGTCACTGTGCCTTCGCGGTCAAAAGCAGGACGCAGCTTGCTTAAAGCTTCCATTGTTGCGTTCGCTTTTGGGTATTCATCGGTATCGAACAGTACGGTTTCTCGACGCTGTTGCACTTCCACTGGCACAATTTCGTCTTTGAATTTACCTGCTTCAATAGCGGCTACCGCTTTTTGTTGGCTAGACAACGCATATTCGTCTTGCTGTTGACGAGTTAGGCCGATTTCTTTTGCTACGTTTTCTGCCGTCACACCCATGTGATATTGGTTGTAAACGTCAGTTAAGCCGTCCGCTACGAGCAGATCTTTCAGCTCCAGATTGCCCATTTTGTTGCCATCACGAATGCTGCTTGGTGCGGCAAACGGAATCTGAGACATGACCTCAACACCCGCCGCAACCACGATCTCTGCATCGCCACTACGGATATGAGAAACTGCGTCCATGACCGTTTTCATACCGCTACCGCAAACCATGTTTACGCCGTATGCAGGAACAGATTCGGGAATCCCAGCAAACAATGCCGCTTGGCGGCCAACACCCATGCCTTGACCTGCACCAACAACATTGCCGACAATCACTTCGTCAACCTTGTCGCCAGCCAACTTTGCTGCTTCTAACGCGCCCTTAATCGCTACTGCTGCCAGATCGCCAGCTGAGGTATTTTTCAGGCTGCCACCAAAAGCGCCGATTGGGGTACGCTTCGCCGCTACGATAAATACTTTTTCCATCATCTTATCTCCTTAGTGCATGTATAGGCCGCCGTTCACCGACAAAGTCTCACCGGTGATATAGGCGCCGGCATCGCTGACCAAGAAGCTCACTGATGCTGCAATTTCTTCTGGTGTCGCAAGGCGTTTCATTGGGATTTGGTTCGTGATGGATTCCAACACTTCTGGCTTCATTTGCTCAACCATTGGCGTACCTGTGTACCCCGGAGCGATAACATTGACCGTCACACCCGAGCGAGCGCCTTCGTATGCCAAGGCTTTAGAGAAACCGATCATCCCAGCTTTCGCCGCCGAGTAGTTTGCTTGACCAAACTGCCCTTTTAGACCATTGACTGAAGAGATATTGATGACACGACCACCACCTTTTTCGCACATTGCTGCGAATAGGGGTTGCGTAACGTTGAATAGACTATTGAGGTTGGTATTGATGACATCATTCCAAGCTTGCGCAGTCATCTTTTTAAACACGCCATCGCGTGTGATACCTGCGTTGTTGACAACAACATCAATGGTTCCTTCTTCCTCAAGCAATTGCGCTAACTTCTCTGCACACTCAGCGGTGTTTGTTACGTCCAACTCAAAAAGGCGAACCTGATCTTTGGTAAACCCTTTACTGTTGAACCACTCCAGCGCACATTCGTAGTTACCTGTGAAATAAGTAGCGATTACACGGTAACCGTCATTGACTAATTGAGAGGAAATAGCAGAACCAATTCCGCCTTTTGATCCAGTGATCAAAGCGACTTTCTTCATTGAAGACTCCATTCTTAACGGCATTTAAAAAGCAAACTTAATACACTGATGAAATAGTTCACCAACTGACATGTTTATTTATTCTTTTGACAACCAATCCTGTGCTGCCTTTTATTTTAAGTTAACCTAGAAATATTACATTTCAAATAAAAAACTAATCCATTTGCATAAGATTGATTTAGATCTCATTACACATGAAATGTTATAAAATAGTTAACTCTTCATAACTCATTGTTTTTAATAGTACTTACCTGAAACGCCAGCCTATCAATACAGCAAAATAATCCTTACATATCATATAATTACATACAGAACAGCAGACGTTACATTATGTCATGATTTAAGATCTGAATTTTAAGTCTAAATGATTATGGCAAAAACAAGATTAGAATAATAATTCAAATATCAGTAAAGACAATTATCAAACATATCATTTAATTACTGCATTTAATGACAATTTAGTTATCAATATGGCTATTTAAAACAATGAAAATAAACAACGAAAAAATATAAACAATTAAATATATTTAATCGAATAACGATATAAGAGTTTGTCTCATACTGGTGCAATACGCACTATTATGACGCAGAGATTAAAATATAATTTCATTTTAATTTTAAATATCCGAATAACATCAGCTAACTAGCACAAAAAGCAGCCGCTCGCTTTGTAGTAGCATCCTTTCCCGCTTTGCACTATCTTTGTGGCTTCTCTTTAATAACTAAGTCATCAACAGATATGAATATTGCATTACTCAGTATGTTCATCCCTACTTTCTTTTTCGTCTCGATTACTCCAGGAATGTGCATGACCTTGGCACTCACATTGGGAATGAGTGTCGGCTATCGCCGGACACTATGGATGATGATTGGGGAACTCGCTGGAGTCGCTCTGGTTTCCATCTCTGCTGTACTCGGCATCGCCGCAGTTATGCTCAATTATCCGTGGCTGTTTACCGTCCTCAAATTTGCTGGCGGTGCGTACTTGCTCTATTTAGGTATCGAAATGTGGCGATCTCGAGGCAAACTCGCGATCAATTTGGAGAACTCAACTTCACAACCTAAAGGTAACTGGAATTTGGTTCTACAGGGCTTCATTACCGCCATCGCGAACCCTAAAGGTTGGGCGTTTATGATCTCACTTTTGCCTCCATTCATCGACCAAAGCAAAGCCTTGGCGCCACAGCTCATGGTTTTAGTCTCGATCATTCTGCTGTTCGAGTTCATCTGTATGTCACTTTACGCGACAGGCGGTAAAGGACTTAAACGTGTTTTAGGCCAATCAAAAAATGTGCGTTTGATGAACCGTTTCGCAGGCACGTTGATGATGGGCGTTGGTGTTTGGCTGTTTGTGAGTTAGAGCGGAACTAAAAGTAATGAAAAACCTCTTTCAAAAGTTCACGCAAGTGATGAGTGAAGTACTAGATTTTCAGGCCCGAGTTTGGGTTGTGAACGTCTATGCAGGAGAGCATAAAGGCGAGTCTTATGTCGTTAATGAAGATGCTTTCTCTGAGCCTCTTCAGTGGATGAAGAAAAAAGGCTACCAAGAGTCGATGTTGAATAAAGTCGAAGCAATGAAGCGCTCACAGATCTTAGAGTTCGATTTGGGACGAGTAAAACATCGTCTGATGCGTGTGAAATAAGCACAAAAAAAGCGCCACTCAAAATGAGTGGCGCAAGCACTTTTACCTTAAAAGAACGATGCTATGGCGCAGCGTCGATCTCAACAGGCAGATAATGTTTCGGCTCCAGTTTCAACCACTCTGGCAGCACGGTACCAATCGAAATCGATGACCATGTACCAGACAGAACTCCGATAAACATCGCGGTTGAGAAACCAGCCAAAGGCGCTCCTCCCATAATCCACAATGCTCCAACGGTGATCAGTGTTGTACCAGATGTCACCATGGTGCGTGAAAACGTCGCGATAACAGCTTGGTCATTGATGTCTTCTGTTTTCCAACTCTGCTTCGCAATCAACAGCTCACGGATTCGATCTGCAATGATGATCGAGTCATTCAATGAGTAACCTAAAATCGCCAGCACAGCAGCAAAAACGGTTAAGTTGAACTCCATTTGAGTAATTGCAAAGAAACCAAGCACTAAAATCACATCATGAGCCAAAGCAAACAGTGAACCGCTTGCCAAACGCCACTCAAAACGGAAACACAAGTAACCGAGAATACTCAGCACACAAATCAACAATGCTAAGCCACCTTGTTCAAACAAGTCTTGGCCAACTTGAGCACCAACAATACTGTTGCTGACAACATCAACTTGGTGAGAGATTGGCTTAAGTACATCTGCCACGCTTGGTAATGTCTGCCCTTCTTCCGGCGCAGAGTAACGGATCACCCAACGGCCATCTTCACCAGAACGTGTTACTGACGTTGACTCACCAAGTTTTGGTTGCAGTACGTCAAGCAGATCATGGTTAGTTAGCTGCTTATCTACCTTTACTTCTGTCACCATACCACCAGTGAAATCCAAGCCAAGGTTCAACCCTTTAAAGCCTAGAGCGACTAACGCGATCACCGTCAAAATGATGGAAACTAGCGTAGTAAAGTAGCGAATTTTACGAATATTTTGTTTTAGCATTTCGACCATGATTAAACCCTCACATCACGACGGGCATCGCGGCCCCAAATTAAATTGATCATTGCTCGAGAGGCAAATACGCCTGTAAACATACTGGTTAACAAACCTAATCCGAGTGTTAAGGCAAAGCCTTGGATTGGGCCATTACCAATGGCGTACAAAATCACGGCGGTGATCATAGTAGTAATGTTGGCATCAAGGATGGTCGAGAACGCGCTGTCAAAGCCCAGATCAATCGCTTGAGCGAAGCTGCGACCTTCACGCATTTTGTCCTTAATACGTTCGAAAATAATAACGTTGGTGTCCACTGCCATACCGACGGTTAACACTAAACCTGCAATGCCAGGAAGCGTTAGCACCGCACCTGGTAACAAGGCAATTAGGCCAAGCAGACAAAGCATGTTGGCACAAAGCGCCACGTTTGCTACCCAACCTAAGCGGCGATACCAAAGTGCCATAAAGGTCAGTGTTAAACCCATACCTAAAGCCAGTGCTGCAAAACCGTTTTCAATGTTTTCTGCACCCAGAGAAGCACCGATAGTACGCTCTTCCACAATAGTAACCGGCGCGGTTAGTGAACCCGCACGAAGCAATAGCGCTAACTGCTGCGCATCGTCCATGCTACCTGCTCCGGTAATGCGGAACTGGCTACTAAGTTGAGATTGAATAGTCGCGACGCTGATAACGCGCTCACTACGCTCGGTTACACCGCGATCGTTTGTCTTGTACTCTCGGTAAACGGTCGCCATTGGCTTGCCGATGTGAGTTGCTGAGAAGTCGCTCATTTTCTTACCACCAGCGTGGTCAAGAGAAATATTTACTTCTGACATACCCATTTTGTCGACACCAGCACGAGCGTTTACGATGTGCTCACCCGTTAGGACTGGTCGTTTTGCCAAAATCACCGTACGGCCGTCATTGTCTTGAAGAACAAGATCTTGGCTGCTGTGTGCTTGGCTCGCATCTTTCACTTCATAAAACGCCAAGCTTGCTGTTGCACCAATAACGTTTTTCGCTTGAGCAGGATCTTGTACACCAGGGAGTTCAATTCGAATGCTCTCTTTACCTTGGCGTTGCACTAGTGCTTCTGTGATACCAAGTTCTTCAATACGACCACGCATGATCTTCAGGTTTTGTTGAAGAGTCGAGGATTGAAATTCTTGGATATTTTGTTCACTCGGTTCAAGCACAAAGCCACGAGATGAACTTTTTGAAATCCAGCCAGGGTAGTTTTGACGCAAGAACTTGTTCACTTCCGACAATGCTTGCTCGCTGTCACTGTTTACCGTAATTCGGTTGCCGCTTTCTGCTCGAACTTGCACACCACGAACACGCTGATCACGTAGATTCGCTTTGATTTCATCAATCAACGCATCACGTTGCTCTTCAAACGCTTTATTCACATCAACATTCAACAAGAACTGAACGCCACCACGAAGGTCAAGACCGAGTTTAATTGGGCTAAAGCCCATCTCATTCAACCATTCTGGCGCAACCGATACGTATGAGAAAGTGATGCTGTCGTCTTTATTTAGCTCTTTGTTTAACAACGCACGAGCTTTACTTTGCGCATCTTCACCATCGAATACAATGGTTGTTTTGCCGTCTTTTTCGATGATTTTGTCGGCTGAAATATGGTTGGTTTTTAGCAGTTGATTCAGATGAACAACCGACATTTCACTGTTGTTTTGATCCGCAAACGTCAACTGGATAGAAGGCTGTTCGCCAAACCAAGTTGGGATCGCACTTAAGGTTAAGATAATGACCGTCGTGATTAATACGACATATTTCCAAGCTGAGTAGTGATTCATCAGCTTTCTATTCTTTTGCTGCTTTGGTGTTTTTTTCATGTAAACATCATCCCTTCACGATGAAGTGAAGCTTTTAATAACAAGGCTTAACACACGACAGATGCTCCCAGAATAAATTCAGGGTATGAAATGCTCAGAACGCTCGCGCCCTGTCGAATACAATCGTCGTGTTAAGAGTGCACAATGGTGCTAATAGATGGTGTTTAGGCAGAGAACTGACTATTGAGTGCGACGTACATGGCATTGGTCTCTTTCCAACCAGAAATGCGATGATCGCTTGTGAAATGATAAAATGTGGACTGGTTGTGACGCCAGTTAATGTCCATCAAGCTGTATGCGTAACCCGCATCAGCGTAAAACGGAGTCGTGAGATCGCCGACAAAATCTACGTGCTCGTCATCAAGCCCTTCTCGTAAGTAAGACGTCCAGCGTTGAGAGTTAAACAAAGCAAGGGAATCAAGACTTGCATGACCTTCAGATACTGGAGATTGAGAACTTTCTTCTGAAACTTCAGAGAAATCGACGGAAGAGTTTGGCGATACACTTGCAACTACAAAAGGTTGTAGCTTAGAAAAGTGCGGTACGTGAGCCTTGTGATCGATTTGCGCAGCAGATACATGCACTGGTAGCAATACCATTGCAAATAGCAGCAAAATCAATTTTCTAAGGTAAATCCAAGGCATAGAAACTCACTAAAAACACAAAGAGCCAAGTTAGGTCACTTGGCTTAATGATAGTATTCCTATTGATTATGGTTCACAACTAAAAAGTTATAAATCTCTGATTTCAGGTTTGTATCGTCATTGCTTTTATCAAAACGTCTTTAGAGAACCAATGTAATCGGTCGTAAGTTACCGATAAAAAAGCTCACCCTTATCGACATCTAAGTAGATCTTGTTCTCTTGCTCCAAACCGCCGCAATAGATGAAGTAAACATTGCGCTTTTTGAACGTCACAGAACGAACCCAACCACCGAGCTCTTCAAAATCACTAGGATCACACGTTTCATCTTTCAGCAATTGCTGGGTTTTGTTTCGGAACATATCTAAATGCTCCTTCAAATCGTCTGATTTTTGCAGGTAACCATCCAAGATCTCTAATCGCTCTTGCTCTTTGATGACAGGCTCAGCGTCAGAGAGACCTTTCGAGTTGACCCATTCCGCAGTCTCTTCTCCACCATCTTCGTAAACGATGTAGTCAGATAGACGAAACCAACCCTCGACCTTTTCCAGCACAGACACTTTTTCGCCTTTGTAAAGCGCATCAACTATCAAAGACTTATCATCAGGCTTGTTGTAAACGTTAACGCGACGCTCGATAACGTAATATTCCGTGATTTCAGGAGCTGGCGCTTCTAAATCCATGATGGGTTTGGAGGCATCCCCTTTATCTACAGGCGCCTTTTCCGTTTTAGCCGCAACAGGCTTTTCAGGTTCGTCTTTTTGCATAAAAAAGAAATAGTAACCAGCACCCGCGCCACCCAGCAGCAAAAGAATCAACACTGCGATGAGAACTTTTTTCATGTTCTTTTCCTTTTTATTCTTTGTGCTTATCTCGCCATCTATACTGTTTAGAGACGGTTAACTTACGTGAGCAATCATGATCAACAAACACTACTGGATGCTGATACTTATCTTGTTCCCTTTGCTAGGGTTCGCCAATGTTCAATGTAATCCATCTTCTTGGGATGACAATCTTACCCAATTCAACCGTTTAGAGTCCAACTACAATCAGCATGTTAAGGTGTTCAATACCTTGTTAAGTGAACACAAGCAGCGCCAATTGCTTTCGCAAACTTTTTCCACAGATGAACTCAGTTTGTTATGGCGCGCTAAGTACAATCAAAACCTGTTCCAAAATCAGCTAAAAGCCTCGGTTCAGTACAAAGAAGAGTTAACGCAAAAAGCAAATGAGCTTATCAAGCTTAGTACCGAGTCGCAGTGGGCAGCGAATGGCTGGGAAAAGCTCGCTCAAAGTTGCAGACATAATAATGAAACAGCGAACCAAATCAGTGCAGAATGGTATCGAGAAAACGCTCAACAACTGGCTAAAGACTATACGACCCTCTCCTCGCAATTTCTGGGATTAGCCCATCTTTATGACAAAGAAGCGAGTGCATTAAAATACGCCCAAGGCTCTCGCCATTAAACTGTTACAAAATGGGACTGTTCCCCTTAATAAAATTGATTAACCAATAACCAAACCAGCCATTTTATAGAGACATACGTCACAATAATGCTTTACTTACGCGCATTTTTTGGTTAATTTACCCATTAACAAAATTTAATAAAAAGTCACATTTGGCTGGAGATGATGCTACAAAAATGGTTATCAATCGATTAAGTAACAGGGATTGTCCTAATGCTACCAAAGCCAAGTTTTTGTCAGTAGTTAGGCACGTAAAAGAGTTCGGTTCAATTAGCGATTTGGACCTATGTAAAATCTTCGGAGAAACAATTTGGAGTGATGGAAGGGAATACCATTCAGCCGCGTTCTCATTTAAGGTTGATAGACAAACTGGTGACTGTAAGATCTCACAGTACAAACACCAATAAGGCTTAAAAGTTTATGAAGCGGAGTTAGGAAACTGGCTCCGCTTTTTTGATCATGACAATCGTGAAGTCGTGGTCGGAGTAACCCTCGATTAATTGTGCATCTGGGCATAGCCATCGACAATAGCGCAACACCCCCACTTTGTTATGCGATTCTAGCATTCTCATACTCGGCAGCTTTTCTTCATCGAGTAAGTTAAACACACAGCCTATTCGAGCCGCTCGATACATCTTCTCAATCATTTCAATCGTATGATTGGCATTGCTCGATTTGTAGTTTAATGAACCTGACGCAAACACATAATCACTTTGAGGAAGAACAAGCTTAGAAAAGTCGCCACAAATGAAATTAACAGGCGTTTTAAAGGCTCTCTTTCTGGCCTTTGTGATGAACTGCTTCTGCTGATCAATGCCGACATAGCGCGCTGGATATTGATTCTGGCTCTCAATATATTCAAGCAGATCACCAAAGCCACAGCCAATATCGAGAATACTAACTGCCTCTAAACAAAGGCTACGAGTCAGCGCTTCAAATCGGCTGATTTGGCTATATTCGTCCTGCCAACCCAGCGTACGCGCTTTATCATTACCAAATTGTTTGTAACGCTTGCGGTGGTAGTTGGCAATCTTCAATCTATCGAACCACTTCATTTATCTCCCCTCTTGCTCACTACAGGCACAATGATCAAATTAAATGGGTAAACAGCCATTTCCTTTTACCTGCCGAATAGCAAGGTGTGTGTGGATGTCTTTGACGTTTTCTAACCTTTGCAGCTTTCTCGTGAAGCTTTCGTATCCGGGAAGATCTTTACTTACCACTTCCAATAAATAATCGTAAGCGCCAGATACAACGTGACAAGAAATCACCTCATCCATATCGACGATTGCGGTTTCAAACTCATCGATTGACGACGCTTGGTGATTATTCAAACTCACTTCAACGAACACCGTCATCGCAATGCCTACTGCGCCACGTGAGATCATTGCTCGATATCCGCTGATAACCCCTTCTTGTTCAAGACGTTTTAAGCGCCTCGCACATGGTGAAGCAGAGAGCCCTACTTGGTCAGCGAGCTCCGCTGTCGTTAATGTGGCGTCTTTCTGTATGAGATGAAGTAACTGCCTATCAATTTTGTCCATGCCAACTCCCTTTGCCAAAAATCACTAAATTTAATTAATCAAACGCAGTTTAACACCAATACTGAAACAAAGTACGTCACATTTTGCCAACATGATGCGTCAGTTTCGTTCAATAATTACAGCGAACTTTACACATGGACGCGACAACGATGATTTTGGGATACGCTGCAATTTTAGTGACCGTACTGCTTTGGTCTGGCTTTTTCATTTCGCTCAAAGGTGGGGCAATTTCGGCACTACAACCTGCTGATATTGCTTTGGTGCGCTTTCTCGTTCCTAGCCTAATCTTGTTGCCTTTTGTAATGAAACATAAAGCCGCCCTAAAAGCCGTTCCCAACAAATACCTTACTGGTATTGTCTTGGGTAGCGGTTTACCTTATTTACTTGTAGCGGGCACTGCCATGCATTTCGCTCCCGTCGCGCATGGTAGCGCCTTAATACCTGGCACGTTGCCTTTGTTTGTTTCTGCCATTGCAGTCTTGTTCTATCAACAATCGCTGAGTCATCACCGCATTATTGGTCTTTCCACCGTACTGCTGGGTATTTTTGTGTTTCTGCTATCTAATATCGGGGAGGAATACAACTGGTCTCAACTTCAAGGGCACGCGATGTTTTTAGTTGGCAGCTTGATGTGGGCGGTTTTTACTATCAGCGCACGCGTAGCTAACCTCAACGCTTATGTATGCGCAGGTTTTGTCGCCATTGTCTCGTTACTTATGCTTATCATCGCAGTCGGGTTCGGTTGGATAGACAGTTATTTAGCGGTAACGCCTATCTCCAGTTGGCCTTGGGAGGAGCTGTTTAGCCATGCAATGTTACAAGGTGTCGGCGCTGGGCTTATCGCATCGTTTACGTTTATCTATGCCATAAAAATCATTGGCGCCGAAGCCAGCGCCGCATTTGGGTCTCTCACTCCCGTTGTCGCAACGTTGCTTGCCGTTCCAATCTTTGGCGAACAACCGGATTCGCTAACTTGGATCGCGTTAATTCTGGTCACTTGCGGTAGCGTAGTCGCCAGCCAAATCTTTATGAAGCATGAACTTACTCAAACTTATCGCCCACCACTTCACAGATAGCGATTAATTGACAAAAACTTTTATAAACCACACTTGATGAGTAAAACGGCGTTTTGGTAGCCTCTTTTCAATCAGAAATTGGAACCTCAGATCTTATGCCAGCAACTCATACGAAAGATGTACTGCATAAATTCCTCAAACCAGGGATGAAACTCTCGATTAACTTCGAATTTGGGCCAAAAGATAAATTCAGCTACTCAACCGTTTATTTAGGAATAAAAGAAAATTCTTATTTGATCCTCGATATTCCGATGCGATTGCTCGAAGATCAAGTGATGAGAAAACTGCATAACGCCGATGTGATTGTGCGCGGCGTTTCCGACACTGAGCTTGGTCACGTGTTGGCTTTTAAATCCAGTGTACTAATGACAGCCGTTCGTCCTTCCCCTCTGCTCTTTATTCGCATACCCGGTACGTTTGCAACTAAGCCTGTTAGAGAGCACGAGCGTTACAAGCTACAAATGGACTGTACCATCGATCACAGCGGCAATATTTATGACGGCAGTTTGGTTGATTTTTCACTGGCAGGCGTCGGTGTTCAGACCTTTATTGAACCTGAGTTTAAGGTTGGAGACCGAGTTTCGGTGGTATCACCTCTTAGCATTCATATAGGAGAGGAAAATCCTTGCTTGATCGCCAATATAAAGAAGCAACCCAAAGGCTGGGTGATAGGCATTCGATTCGAGCAACCCATTACTATGACTGAAAATTTGAAAACCAAGTTGCTGGAACAGTCCTTTCTGACCAGCAACGTATGATTTAGTAAACTTAGGCGCGTCAAGGCTATGATTGGCTAAAGCGCGTGGCGGCAAAGCTGTTGAGTAACCGATGCACGGCATAAGTAACAAGCAAAGTGACCACGATGGCAAACAGTATGCTGCTGACTCGATACAAAGCACTAAAAATCAGGTCACCATCGGGCGTGAGATACTGTCCGAATAAGATCCCTAAAGTAGTGAGGCCGCCAAAGCCAGCACCTGAACCACTGGATTCTTTCACATGCATGTAACTGAATATCATCGCGCCAATCCAAAGTAACGGCACAATAAACAGCAAAGTATCTGACCAATCGTACAAAATGAGCTGCCCGACGATACCAAAAGTCACGCCTAGCAATGTCCCCATCGCCCGTTTACGAGCGTAACCTAAAGCGCCATTCCAATGCATTGGAAACAGGAGCAACAAGGTTGTCGCCTGCGCTGACATGGAATCGTTCAAATTAAAGCTCTGAAACACCAAAAAGGACATGGTTGCAATACTCGCCCCCATAAGGGCCTCATGTCGCATCCGATGGCTTTGTTTGGCTTGTGAAGGCTTTGGCAGCGGTTGACGAGGTTCCGCATCTGGAATCAAAAACGTCACTAAATACGCCACAATAATGGACAAAACGTTCGCCTGTAAGTTACTAAAAATAAGATCATTCAGATCCGTTGTCGGGTAACTAGCAAAGTGCAGCATGATACTCAAACTAAGCACACTGTTCGCGCCAAATAGAAACAAACTCCCTTTTGACATACAAGCAAACTTGTAAAGAAACAAGCAGAATGCAATCAAGGTCATCAACACCGGATGACTACCAAACAAGCCCCCCAAAATGCCAACCTCTAGCCCACAAACAACAGCGGAGAAGATTAACTGTCTTGATGCATGCAAGTTCACTACTGGTACCATACCGAGCAAAAGCATGGGTGTTACGGTGAAAAACACACCGTAGTTCCAGCCAAACAGCTTACACAGTGTAAAGCCGATGGTTGCGCCAGTTGCTATGCGTAGGCATTGTCTGAAATCGTTCTCAGACATGGGGTGGTCCCATAATTTCATACCACCTCCCAATTAATAGATGTAATGCAAAGTACTCAAAAAACGAATTTGCAGACGAGCCAGCCAACCTGAAATCATGTTATCAGGTAATAGTTGTACCGTCGCACGAGCACCCGCCGGGAAAGCTTGTGGCTGTTCGTTGATAGACAAATGCAATCTCAAACGCTGAGCATCCCTCACCCAGCGGTTGGAATCTGTTGGTGTCGCGAGGCGGCCGTCTGCATCAAATTGCCCCGAGCTTACCCCGGCATCCAAACTGGTAATGCGGGCTTCAAAAACCTCTCCTGGCAAACTATCGAAGGCCACCAGTGCTCGACTATCTCGGTTAAAATGACGCAAACTTTTCTCGCGAAAGTCCGCAATAACATCAACTTGATCCGAAACCAGTGCGATAAGTGGCGTCCCCGCAGCGGCGTAAGCACCTGTCTCTAACTGCAAGTTCGTGATAACACCATCGTGCTCGGCACTTACTTGAGTGTAAGAAAGGTTAAGCTCCGCTTGTTTTAGCTGGTTCTGAGCAACACGCACGTTGACGTTAGCTTCGCCGAGCTCGCCGCGGCTTACTTCTAGCTCTTTCAGGCGGGCTTTTGCTGCTAGCAAATTCGCTTTTGCCGCTGTTGCGCTACTCTGCGCATCATCTCGTTGTTGTTGAGACGTACCGTTTCGGCTGAACAATGTATTCAGTCGATTGGCTTCACGGATTTTTTGCTCAGCGACGATTTTACTCGCTTCCACATCCGCTTTGGCTGCCGTGATAGAGGCATCCAACTGCTCATTGTTTTGGATCACTTGTTGTAAGTTTAATTGCGCTTTTTCTACCGCTAACTTGTATGGCTGCGGATCGATTTGGAACAACAAGTCGCCTTTTTGAATTTCTTGGTTATTTGCCACATAAAGATGGGTGATTTGTCCATTAACACGGGGGGCGACCTTAGTTACCACTCGGGTAGCCATCGCCTGAGGAGTTAACGGCATTGCTAAATCAGCAACAAGAAAATAGGCAAAGACAAGGACAAACGCGACGCAAGAATATTTGATCCAACGCGCGAACTTTTGGTCTGGAGTCATAGGCGTTTACTTCTCTTTTTTATTAGGATTTCTGACTTTATTCGCCAAGTGAATCGAGCGCATTGTGAGCAATTTGCTCTAGGATCAAGCCCAATTTCTTTAGCTCTTGGTCATTGATTTCTGAGAGCAGTTTTCGACGAACCTGCAAGATGCGTTCTTCCATTTGTATCAACAGCTCTTTGCCCTCGTCCGTTAAGCTGACAATTCGTGCTCGCTTGTCATGCTCACAACAACGTCGCGTAACGAGCGATTGCTCTTCGAGTAGTTTTAGCGTGCGCATCAACGAGGCAAGCTCAATCTCAAGCGCTTCCGCAAGTTGCTTTTGACTGATGTTGTCGCCCATTCGATACAGCTTCCAAAGCGCCGTCCAGCGCGGGTAAGTTAGGTTTAACGGTTCGAGCTCACGGTCGGCAACCATCTTCCATAAACGAGCGACACGAGACAGTTTTTCGGCAAGGGACAGATCTCTCAAAATGTTGATGTCTTGGATCATAAGATGCACTCAATTACTTAGCGTGCTAAGTAATATAATTTAGTTAGCACGCTAAGTAAATGTTTTTGTGATTTAAATCACAATGAATTTTTGCACATTTAAAAGGTTGTGAAGAATTAAGATATTCGGATTGCAGGAAAGAAAAAGCCCAACTCAGAAAAGCTAAGTTGAGCTAGATAAACAAAGAAACTACCGTAAATGTGGCAGCAAACTATGTCCGTTCAATCAAGAAGCGCTGCTTGAAGTCAACAAAAGCCTCGTGGAGTGCATTTTCTTTAATGGGTTTCAGCAAAACATAGTTCGCGCCTGCTTCCATAAATGCATCACTGGTTTCTTGCGCAGTGTCGGCGGTGCAGGCGTAAATTGGCGTCCCCAATTTCAAGTTTTGACGAATCTCTTTCGTGGTTTCGATGCCACCAAGATGCGGAAGTTGGTTATCCATCAAAATCAAATCATAAGAGTGCTCTTTTAAGAACTCCATGGCTTCTAGCCCATCTTTCGCCCAATCAACCTGCATCTTGTATTTGGTACAAAACGCTTTAAGAATAAAGGCGTTAGTATGGTTATCTTCCACCAGCAACACTTTCAGACTTTCATCAAACAACTCTGCAGGTTTTACGCGTTGGCTCGAATCCAACGGAGCCAGAACTCGCTCACGATCCTTTACTGGCAGCGTAACAACAAATGTGGTTCCTTGCCCTTTTTGACTGCGAACTTGTACATCCCCGTCGAGCATATCGACCAAGTTTTTCACGATGGTCAAACCAAGGCCACTGCCACCGTATTCGCGAGTTGTGGTCGCTTCTTCTTGAACAAAAGGTTCGAACATTTCATCCAACTTGTCGGACTCAATACCGATACCCGTATCGCTGATTTCAACCACTAGCACACTATTGTCTGCGCCATAAAACTGCTCTAACTCGGCATGTAAACGCACGCAGCCCGATGGCGTGAACTTCACCGCGTTACTGACTAAATTAAACAGAATTTGATTCAGGCGAACTTGGTCGGTGAAAATCTCTACATTGCCATCAAGCCGGTTTTCAATGACAAGTTCAACCCCTTTGTTTTCACAAATAGGGCGATAGATGTTTTCTAGCGTTCGCATGGTATCAGCGAAGGAGAAAGGATGTTTTTGGATATTGAACTTGCCTTGTTCAATCTTTGAGAAGTCCAAAATATCATTCAATACAGCAAGTAAGTGCTCACCACTGTGGCGAAGAACATCGATTTGGTTCTTCTGCTCTTCCGCTTCCACGGAATCTTTGAGTAGCTGAGCAACACCCAAAATACCATTAATTGGTGTGCGAATTTCATGGCTCATTTTAGCCAAGAAGTCAGCTCGCGCTTGCGCGGACTTTTCGGCTTCTCTGCGTGCTAAGTTACTTTGCTTTTCAGCTTCGATCAGCGTTGTAATATCTTGCCCTTGAACAATGATGCCGCTGATATCACCATCGACACGAATTGGCGATAAGTTCCAACGAAAGACTTTGTCACCAATCGGCACGTTCACTCCCGTCAGTGTCGCGCCCTGCGCTGCCATTCTTAAATGTGGTACCAGTTTGTCTTTAAATCCTTTAAATACAGGATGCATGGTTTCGATGTCATTTTCGATAACCAGTTCTTTGCGAGCTGCGGGATTGATTTGGATCAGCACGCCCGCTTCTGACCAAACCATGATTGGCGATAACGCGAAGTTAAACAGGTCTCTAAACGATCGCTTCTGAGCTTCTAATTCCTCAAACGTGCTTTCCAGCGTCGAACCAATGTGGTCAAACTCTTCAATATCCGACCCACCAAAACGCTCAAAGCCTTTTTCTTCCCGAGCAGAACGCGTGTAAGACATGAGCGACCCCAGCTCTTCCACAACTCGGTTTTCAATCCACTCTTTGGTCATCAGCGCAATCATAATCATGCCAATAACAGACGCTAACATCGCCAAAAAATGTTGAATTTGCAGCGTAACAACACTCTGGTTGTCTTGCACGGTAAGTAACTTCAAGTTGGTGATGGCCGCGTTCACTTCAATCGGCGTTTGGATGATCAATAACTGATCTAACTTCTTCTGGGTCTCTTTGCGTTTCAACACATCGAAGATTTTGTATGACTCATCCCCTGCTAGTGAACTTGCTACAGGAATGTCGTTCGCCACCAGCACAACATTGTCGACGTTGCCTTCGTTTTTTAACTTCTCCATCAAGGCGAAGTTATTATCCAAGACGACCGCATTGTACGAATACCCCATTACTTCGCCCGTTTTCGGCTCTAACACAGGAACACGGCGTAGCAACAAGTGACGAGCCCCCATTGACGTGATTGACGTGACGTAATACCAATTATTACTGAACGTGACTTTGCTAGTCAGGCCGTCCAGCATTGAATCGTTGATACCATAAAAATGCGCGTTCCCATCGTCCCAAATAATACCTTGATGGTCGGTGAGAAAACGAAATTCAGGTGTGTGCGAAGGATCACTCTGATCAATGCTGAGAAAGAAGTAATTTAAGGCTTCTTCATTTCGCTCTGAGTAAAAATCCAAAATCACATCACTTTTCGAATTGCTGTCGTGATGGATCTGAATCGCTGCAAAATGACTTTCAAAAATGTTCAGAATCAACGCAGACGTTTGCTGCTTGGTTCGGTCGACCTCCTGCCAAATGATCTGTTTGGAGAAGTAATAACTCTGAACGAAAATGCCTAAAATGATCGGAGCAAGAACGAGAATAATAATTTTAGTTATAAGCGTCGACAGCGAGCGACGCTTTTTTAGCTTTGATGTAATTGTCATCAATTGTCTGAGTATCTAAATGCACGTTTTCTGAGAGCTTCAATTCGCTCAGGGGAGTCTGATTTGGTCACAACTTCGAAGTCCCCAGAGTACACCGTTGGTACAGGTTTACCTTCCAAATCCCATTTGATCGCCTCTGCCATCGCAATGCCAGTATCATCATTCATACGCATGACGGTGATGTCTAACTCCCCTTTTAAGATAGCGTCTAGCTCAGCAGAACCACCGCCCCAGCCATTAATCATTACGTCTTCACGGCCAAGTTCAGACAGTGCTTCGACGGCACCTAACGCAACGTCGGTAGAACAAGCATAAATGAACTCGACATCTGGGTACTTTTTCAAGCTGGCTTTTGCAGCTTCATACCCGGACTGTTTTGTCGCTTTTGTATAGTAAGCAGATTGTAGTTCAAACTGACTGTCTTGGTTCACTTGGTGAATGAATGTGTTACCACGGATATCGCTAATGTAGCCTTCAGAGAAATACAAAACGCTGTAATGGGTATTTTTCGGGAACTGCTTGCCAAACTCCACAGCGAGTTCTCGACTGCCTTCAGCGTGATCGAAACCGACGTACATAAAAGGCTGTCGAGTTTCCCATTCACGGACTGGCGTCGTGATATTTTGCAAGATAAGTTTGGTTTTGGTGGAATCTAAAACATGTTCGACAAACTTACGATGTCGGGTCGTATCGAGTGTAAAAATTAAGTAGTCGGAATTGCTTTTTAGTGCTTCCATCAAAGAAAGGCTTTGTTGTTTGATATCGGCGTTCGGTCGCGTAAACACTTGATTGATTTGGTAATCAATATTGAGTTTATCTAAGCGCTTCTCAAACGCGTCGATGTTTCTTATCCAGTAATCAGAAATCTGCTGCCCTGGATAAACAACGGAGATTTTTAATGGGTGTCTTTTTTCAGGGGCAATAGGTACAGGATCGTCTCTCACGGCCGCAGCCAGAGCATCCGTTAAGTGTTTCTGTTCTGGGAATTCATTTAAGAATTCTTGATACGCCCAGTAGCCGTTAAGAACCTGAGAGGCTTGTGAAGCCGGAGACATGCCGGCAATTGAAATCAGGGACAATACTAACGCTTTATTCATTTATTGCTCTTTTAGCTTTTTTTATTGAGCCTACTTCAGCTCTGTTTTTGACCTAGCCGAGTCATCCTTTACTCTTGTAATCTACCTTCCACTGAGTGTTTGTTTCAATAGTAAATTTGTCTACTTGGAACAGAACATCGGGCCATTATGCGTCAGAATAGCCATACATGATATACCCAAAGTCCATATGGTATTCTGCTTTTATCTCAAGAAGCTCGGATGTATCGGGCTCGGCCGTATTAGTCGGCTGTATCAATAAATATAAATAAGCCGCCAATGTTGGCGGCTTATAAAAGACAATTGAAATTTAAGAATCCGAAAAACAGGCACTCAAACGGTCACGATGAACCGTTAACTTTGAGAGCAAGACTCAAACATCACTTGCTGATTGTCATCCACGGCAATCAAAGCTTTGAGTTCAACCAACTGCTCTTTCTTACTCTTGGTTAGTTGTTTGATGAAATATTCAGCGCGCATTGCTGTTACTTTTGAGTCGAAGCTAGTCGACCACTCTAAAACAAGAGGCCCTTTACCCTTGAGCGCTTTTGCGCCTTTGCCAAGTTGGTGCTGTTTAAATCGCCTTTCGATGTCATTGGTAACACCGCAATACAGTGCATTACGGTTATTGCGGATCAGATAAACGCTCCAGTGCTGCTCAACGCTTTCACTCATGAAAGTAGAGATTCTACCTGCGCTTTCAATGCATCGAGTTCTTCTCTTAACTCGGCAACTTCTTGCTCTAACTGAGCGACACGTTCTGAGCTTGATGAAGTAGCCGGAACTGCCGTATCCATTGCTGACACATCGACTTCACCACAGAACAAGTGCATGTAACGAGATTCACGTTTACCAGCTTCACGAGGTAACTTCACCACAAGTGGGCCTTTCTCTTCGCTAGCAAGATGCTCAAGTACAGCTTCTACTTCTTTTACATCGTGGAAAGTGGCAAGGCGGTTGGTTCGAGTGCGGATCTCGCCTGGCGTTTGCGCTCCGCGCAGTAACATGCAACAGATGATGCCCTTCTCTTGCTCCGACAATTTAAGATCGCCAAACTCGGTGTTGCAAAAACGATGTTGGTACTTGCTAACACGGCTATTGAAAGCGCTCTCATCGCTGACAAGTCGACGCTCAATCAACGCATCAACAGCATCAAGGACGTCAGATTCTGACAGTGCCATCACAGGCTCACGGTTGCTTTTTTGGTTACATGCGTTGGTCAACGCGTTCAAACTGAGGGGATATTGGTCGGGGGTGGTCACTTCTTTTTCAATCAAGCAACCAATTACTCGTGCTTCAATTGCCGTTAGCTCAACTTTCATAATGCATTTCCTTATTATTTTTGCATTTGAATTTATACCTAAACCGCATCTAAGTCTTTTATGTCTACTTTGCACCGTCGATTCAAAACGCTGCACGACTTGAAGCGGTTTAGGTATAGGTGTCAGGCTAAAGCATAGCGCAAAGACCTGGCACCCATCGCGAATCGGGGTCGGTCTCAATGCTCCGAGAGAATCGGCACTTTTCTCATATTGCCGTCTTCATCAATCATCATGATTTTCGAACGATTCAGTTCGACTTCCGTGATTTCAAGTTGGCTTCTCTCTTCAATGTACGCCGCTTTTAACTTTTCAGCCAAAGAGCTGGTGACTTTCTCATTCTCTTGACTGTCGGCTTGCTCCGCAGTGTTACCAGAGTCCATATCAAGTTTCATCATTTTTCATTTAATGACGCTGATGATATAGCGAAGGTCTCGCCATGACAACGTATCGATTTGTTCATAAATGCAAAATGCTATCCACTTATCGACAATAACCGTCGCAGAAAGACGCATCCGTACCCCCTCAATAACCCGTTCATGGTGCAAATTTTTCATCTTCGTTCCCCTCTAATGCTCCCACCAAAGGGCAGTTTGTCAGCGAGATATGAGAATTGGTTGAGATTTGGTCAACTCTGCATTGTGATTGATCTAAAGACTGTTATGCCACGGGATGTTGTGCTTTAATCGAGGCAGATATTCACAAATTAGGAAAGGGAACCATGAGTAGCGTATTTGAAATCGTTAACCAAGCTCGTCGTAAAAACAAACTAAAACGTGAGCTACTTGATAACGAAAAGAAAGTTCGTGATAACCGTAAACGTGTAGACCTTCTAGAAAACCTACTAGACTACATCAAACCAGAAATGTCTCACGATGAAATCGTCGCTATCATCAAAAACATGAAAGCTGACTACGAAGACCGCGTTGATGATCACATCATCAAAAGTGCAGAGATTTCTAAAGCACGTCGTGACATCAGCCGTCGCATTCGCGAACTGACTGAAGAAGACAAGCAAACTAGCGGCAAAAAATAAGCCCGATTAGTTCAAGTTTCAAACCCCGAGTGAGCATTCCTTACTCGGGGTTTCTTTTTGTCACTTTGTAGTCCAGTGTGTACAATAAAACCATTCTCGAATCCCAACACACTCTAATTTCTATGCCTTCAACTTCTACTAACGCACAACCTACGTTAGCAAAACAACTGTTTACGATGACATGGCCAATGCTGTTTGGTGTGTTGTCTTTAATGAGTTTTCAACTTGTCGACAGTGCATTTATCGGTCAGCTTGGCGTTTTACCGCTTGCCGCTCAAGGTTTCACCCTACCGCTTCAAATGGTCATCATCGGCATTCAAGTAGGCTTAGGCATCGCGACTACCGCAGTGATCTCTAAAGCCTTGGGCGCGAATGATGCTCGCTATGCCAAACAACTTGGCGGATTGGTTTTAATGATTGGTTCAATTGGTGTTGCGGTATTCGGCCTCTTAATTTGGCTGCTGCGTTACCCGATTTTATCTCTGCTCAGCGCACCAGAAACTGTTATGCCTATCATAGATAGTTACTGGCCTTGGTGGCTGCTGAGCTCATGGGCTGGTGCAGTCCTTTATTTTTACTACAGTATTTGTCGTGCCAATGGCAACACTATGCTTCCGGGCACGATGATGATGGTGACAAGTGGTGTGAACTTGGTATTAGACCCGCTGTTCATTTTCACGCTCGATCTCGGCATTAATGGTGCTGCGTTGGCAACTTTAGTTGCATTTGGGTTTGGTATCCTTGTCGTTGCGCCAAGAGTGAAGCGCAACCACTGGGCTACAACGCAATGGCAAGATCTGAATGTGATGAAAAGCGTCACTTCGATAGGTAACATCATGGGGCCAGCCATGGTCAGTCAATTGCTACCGCCGCTCTCTTCAATGTTAGCGACCAAGTTGCTTGCCAGCTTTGGAACTGCCGCAGTCGCTGCTTGGGCGCTAGGCTCACGTTACGAGTTTTTTGCCATTGTGTCTGTATTGGCACTGACCATGTCGATGCCTCCAATGGTGGGGCGTTTGTTAGGCGCAAAGAACTATCGAGACATTCAATCTCTGGTTGGAATAGCGGTTAAGTTCATTCTTGGCTTCCAGCTTTTGATTGCGGCGATTACCTTCTTGCTTGCAAACCCGCTCGCGTTGTTAATGACAAGTGATACCCAAGTAGAACAAGTGCTCCACATGCATCTAATGATTGTGCCGATAAGTTTGGGCTCTCTTGGCGTTTGTATGCTGATGGTGTCGATTTGCAATGCGCTAGGGAAATCGTACACAGCATTAACCATTTCGGCATTGCGCTTGTTTGTTTTCTTCCTACCTTGCCTATGGCTGGGTGCGCAACTGGGCGGTATCAGAGGTCTGCTGTTTGGTGCGTGTGTGGGTAATATTATGGCGGGTATTTCTGCTTACCTTACTTACCGTAAAACCATACACAAACTTGCGATAAAGCAAGCTACAGCCTAAGTTTTAGTATTAACAAAGAAGCCCTCAACTGAGGGCTTCTTACTATCAACTTTTGGCTATACCATGCACAAGTTTACTGGTCAGCAGGGAATACTACGCCAGTTTGTTTGCGTACTTCAGTCAATACTTTTGCAACGGTCAACGAACGTTGTTTCATTTGTTCATCAATCACACCAAGCTTTAACTGCTTCGCAAATGCTTCTGCTTCGTAGAACATATGATTCTCGGTTTGAGGCAAAGTTAGGGTCTCTTTTTCTTCACCACGAAGAATACGCTCTACACCACGACCTGTGGCGATCATATCGACCAACACACTGCCTTGCTCACCTTGAAACTCGCTTGGGATAAGAGAATCACTGACTTTCGAGTGCAGAAGATTTACGTTAAAGCCATCATACGCCAGCGTTACGCTGCCGCATCCGTCAACGCCTGATGGAAGCACATGCGCACTGGCTTGAACAGAGTTCGGCTCACCAAACAACTCAATCGCAGAACCCACGCAGTAATAACCGATGTCCATGATGGAGCCATTGGAAAACGCAGGATTGAATGTGTTTGGATTTTCTCCATTTAGGTATTTTTGGTATCTCGATGAATACTGGCAATAGCTGATCGTCGCATGTCGTAACGGAGCGATAAACGGTAAGCTCTCTTTCAATACTTGGAAGTTTGGTGTGTAAGGCGACATAAACGCTTCAAACAACACAACGCTGTTTTCCTCAGCACAGGCAAACATCTGTTGTGCCAATGCGTAGTTTGAAGCCATTGGCTTTTCACAAATGACGTGTTTGCCCGCTTTTAACATTTGAATGGCTTGAGGAGCATGAAGCGAATTCGGACTGGCGATGTACACCGCATCAATGTCTGCATCCTGACCTAATGTTTCTAGGCTGTCGTAATAAGTATCTGCATCGTAAGGCGTGCCAAACAAACGCGCTTTTTCTATATCTCTCGAATACACAGCTTTAAGGCAAAACTGCTTGGTTTGGATTGCCGCTTCAACAAATTGTTGCGAAATCCAGTTAGTCCCGATAACAGCGAGTTTAAACATGTCACTTCCTTTATATTCGTTCTAAAAAGCCGTAATGAATTCGGCTTATCAGTGTGATTTAAGCAAGCTTTAGTTCATTAAACAACTCAAATAACTGGTTAGATTTATACGGTTTTGGCAAATACGCATCCATACCCGCAGCAAAACAATTGTGAATGTCCTCTTCCAACACACTCGCGGTCAAAGCAATGATGGTTGTTTTCTTGCAGCCCACTTTCTTTTCCCAACGGCGAATCTCTTTTGTCGCGGTTAGTCCGTCCATCACCGGCATCATACAATCCATCAAAATGGCGTCAAACTGCTCACCTTTGGTGATGGCATCCAGCGCTTCTTGCCCGTTACTCGTAATTAAGTAGTCGTACCCTGCTTTATCTAAGAAAAAGCTCGCGATTTTTTGGTTCATTAGATTGTCTTCAGCAATCAGTATTCTTCGATGAGTTCGAGATATTTTAGATTCAGCGCGAGATGCAATATTTGTGACATTGTCACGCAATGTATTCTTCTCGAGCTTAGCTAGCTCCTCGATGGCATGTTTGAATCGATTACCCAAAAATGGTTGAGTCAACACGGCATGCACGTTTTCCGCGTTCGTGTAAGAGCTCGTCAAATGGTGCTGGCACACTACTACTCGACGAACATCATAAACTTCAGTCAGTTCACTCAGACAGCTATCGATATCCATCTGACCGTCATTACATAAGAAAATGACATCGAAATCTTCATCTAGCGCTTTTGCTTCCGAAAGTGAGTTAACGCCTACCAGCTCAATTTGAGCCAAACGACATTCTTGGACAATTTGTTCTGCATAAGCATAGTTATCACATATAAAGAGCCCTCTTTTGACCACATCGGAATGCCAACCAAAGAGAGGTAACGCCTCTACTTCTATTGAAAAACCAAAGCATGTACCCACCCCCTTGGTCGAGGTTGCCACTAGCTTGCCTCCCATCATTGACACTAATTGGCGACAAATCGCAAGCCCTAGCCCTGTCCCGCCAAACTGTCTCGAAACACCTTCGTCTTCTTGAGTAAACGGCTCAAAAATGGTCGCCAGTTTGTCCCTTTCAATGCCGATGCCCGAATCCTTGATAAGGAATGTGAGCGAACCTCGCCCTTGCTCTAACGCTTCTTCGTAGCTCACGTCGACTGAGATATAGCCTTGTTCAGTAAACTTAACGGCATTGGAAACCAGATTAGTAATGATCTGTTTGATGCGATGATCATCGACCATCACGCGAGCCGGAATGTTTTCATCCAATGAAATATCGAGTTCAAGCTGTTTAGACGTGGCTTTAGATTGAAACAAAATCACCGATTGATAAACGACTTCGCGAATGTCAGCTTCAACCAACGACAATTCGAGGCGCCCCGACTCGATCTTAGACAAATCTAGAATATCGTTTAGCAATGCAAGCAAAGTGTGGGAAGAGGTATCGATGTCATCCACGACTTCTTGTTGATGAGGTGATAGCTCACTTTGCGACAAAATTTCAGTCATCCCCATGATGCCATTCAACGGCGTTCGGATCTCATGGGACATATTGGCAAGAAATACAGATTTTGCTCTATTGGCTGCCACTGCTGACTCTTTGGCGTGCAGTATTTCGTGAGTTTGCCTTTGCTTTTCTTCCACCACACGATTGACTTGCTGCGCAAAGAGAGTGAACTCGTCACTACCATCGACTGCGACTTTTTTCTCTTTTTCTTCCTCATTAACAAGAGCATTAAGAGCATGAATGATTGCGCCAATCTTACTGTTAACACGATACCAAGTGGCAAACCCCAACCAGCCAAGCAAGAGAAGAACTACCGCAACACCACAGGTAATGAGCAATACATTTCGTTTTTGCTCATTGACTTGAGTAAGTAGGGATTGCTCAGCTTGACGAGTAAATCCTTCAATCATCATTTGCAATCGCTGAACCCGAAAATCGAGTTCGTCAAGGTAAGCCGCATAATCGCTGCGTGGCATGTCGCCATTCATCAGCCTCGATCTTGATTCCAAATTACGTTGATAGCGGGGGGAGCTGAAAAGGCCAAGCAGTTTATCGACATGCGCATAAGATGCCCCCAAATGCAAAAATGCATCTAGATTTTGCTGCTGACGATCAATGGTTTGAAAAAAAACGCTTTGGTTCAGCTTCGCATCTGGATCCATCACTAAACGGTAGGTCAGCCAAGCCTCTTTTTGCGTCCAATAAGATAATTGAGCAAGGTAAGCAATAAAGTTCTGCATGGCGTGCCCATCGCTATTTCCATACAGCTGATAGTTTTGTAGCAAGGAAAGCGACATTTCTTGCAACAACTGAAACGCCCAATCACCCACTTCATCTGTGTTGGTAAGATCCCCAGACACCATACCAAGCATCGCCTCTTTTAAATCATCGGCGTACTCGGAAGTGTGTGGATTAGTGGAAAATTTATGATGCATGGAGAGCACCACATTATTTTGGACATCCACTTCGATGCTTAAAGGCGTTTCCTGACCGTATTGGCGTCTGTCTTTTTCCATGCTGTAGATAAAGTGCGAAGCCTGAGATATCAGCTGGAATCCCTGTATGTTGCTTACGGTTTGATTGAGGTGATCGACTCGCACCGAATTGGCATAAAACTGGTGGATCGCAAAAGCAACGATCACCACTGCGGGTAATAACGCTAACAACGCTAAACGTGTTTTGATTGATAATCTCAGCATCCATCTTTCCATGTGTTACGAACGCCTACTGATTTAATACTAGACTAGTTTCACACATTAATAATGGATATTGATGAGTTAAAAAACACCCTCATTTCACCTAGTAACACTAGGGATATAGGGTTACGGCGGGTTTAGGTGCCTGTTTTAAACTGTGATTCAAAGCAAGTTTTTTGATCATCAAAAAATGCCCTAAACGCTCAAATCCAAGTCATACCTAAGCAGCAAAATGTAAAACAGACATTTATCATTTGAATGTTTACCACTCCCGTTGTCTTATCGAGTGAGATCACATTAATCTAGAAAAGAATCGAGGCTATTTACATTTAGATTTTGAAGCTATTCGTTATCGTTACAAAAAAAGTCAGCAAGTTATTAAAAGTCAATAGTACAAACACCCCGCTTTAGTCACATTAATCAACCAGAAATAATGCCCTACTTAGCAGTTTTAACTGGTATTAATTTTCCTAGCAGAATAAGAACTCTCACCTTAGAATCCGCACACATAATTATTACAACCCGATTACATAACCCACCAAACTCCACACTCTACCGTTGAGGTAACAGTAGTGAGTATGGTTAGCCCTCAAAACGTGAAAGGTCCAATACAACAATGAGTCCAGAGAAATATCTCCAAGACTGGCAAACGAGCCAAACGATTGCTGAATCTATCTCCCCTCTTATTGGTAAGCTATATCGTCAAAAAGGAATCGAAGTGGTTCTGTTTGGTAAGACGCTTATCAACGCCACTACTATCGACATTCTCAAAACTCACCGCGTAGCAAGACGATACACTGGAAGCCCTCTTTCTCTAGAGCACACAATGCCGATCATCCAAGCATTGTGCGAAATGAGCATTTCTTCATGCCGCGTTGATGTTGGTCAACTGGCAACTAAGTATTGGAATGAGCACGAAGATACAGCAGCACTAAACGATTTCCTACAAACTGCACTTCAAGGCGCGCGTGATGCCGACTCTTCTCTAGCCGCTCGCGATGTTGTGCTTTACGGTTTTGGTCGTATTGGTCGCCTACTGACTCGTCTTCTTATTGAAAAGAGTGGCCCAGGTTACCCTCTTCGACTGCGCGCAATTGTTGTTCGTGGCGGTAAGAAAGGTGATTTAGAAAAACGAGCTAGCCTACTTCGTCGTGATTCTGTACACGGTCAATTTAACGGCAGCATCGTGATTGATGAAGAGCGCAAAGCGCTTATCGTTAACGGCAACTACATTCAAATCATCTACGCAAACAATCCTAGTGATGTAGATTACTCTGTGTACGGCATCAACAATGCACTTGTTGTTGATAACACAGGTGTGTGGCGTGATTATGAAGGTCTGAGCCAACATTTAGCGTGTAAAGGCGCAGAGAAAGTACTGCTAACGGCTCCGGGCAAAGGCGACATCAAGAACGTTGTATTCGGCGTTAACGAATCTGTGATTCAAGAAGATGACACCATCATCTCTGCAGCGAGCTGTACCACCAACGCAATCACACCAGTTCTAAAAGCATTGAACGACAAATACGGCGTACTTTCGGGCCATATTGAAACCGTTCACTCTTACACGAATGACCAAAACCTGATCGATAACTTCCACTCAGGTGACCGTCGCGGTCGCAGTGCATCTTTGAATATGGTTCTAACTTCAACTGGCGCAGCTAAAGCAGTAGCAAAAGCACTGCCAGAGCTAGCTGGTAAACTAACAGGGAACGCAATTCGTGTACCTACGCCAAACGTATCAATGGCGGTTGCAAACCTTAACCTAAGCACAGATGTTGATCGCGACTCTCTGAACGATTACCTACGCGAAATGGCACTCAACTCTGAGCTTTCAGCGCAGATTGATTACACAGATTCAACTGAAATCGTTTCAACAGACTTAGTGGGCTCTCGCCATGCTGGCGTTGTAGATGGTCAAGCGACTATCGCACAAGACAAGCGTTGCGTACTGTACATTTGGTACGACAACGAATTCGGATACAGCTGCCAAGTTGTGCACTGTATGGAACAAATGATGGGCGTTCGTTACCAAACATTCCCTCGATAGGTGAACTTTGCTCCACAACGTTAACCACAATGGGTAACGAGCAATAACCCAACATTTGTTCTGATAATAAGCGCTTTGCGCAGTACTAATATTGATTCCCCGTTTATGCGCCGGATGACCCTCAGGCGCTTTTTCGTTCGTATCATTTGACAATCTCCGGACAAAGCAAACAGAACCATTCATGTTTTGTTCATGTTCGCAGCGTTAATCTGAACACATAGATTGAAAAGAGGTCATGATTATGAATCGAATTATTGTTACTGCACTGGCATTGATTACTGGCTTTTTCGCATTAGTATTTAGCCTAATCATGGCGATTCCATTGACCATCGCAGCCCTGATCACAGGCAAACGAATTGAAAAACGCGTACGGAAAATGCAAAAAGAAATGCATGAAGAGTATGAGTTTAATACTGGCAAAGCCGATGCCATCGAAGGTGAATTTGAAGAGGTTCGCCGATAACGAAATTACTGTGTTTCTCTTCCCCCAATGTTCCTGAGAAACTTCTTGCTTACACCCAGACTTGCCCCACAAGCTGGGTGTTTTTTTATTTTTTTCAGGCGTATTTTCTCAGTACACAGTTAATTAGATTTTTTCTCGCCAGAAGCACGTCTACTCATCTCATCATAGCCAGTATCCCAAAGCTCTCTATCGACTCCAGCGTACGGGTTGGACTCTTTAGAGCGTCCTTCTAAAAAAGCGTCTCTACCTTCATTTTTAATCTCGCTCACTTTATCTAGAACGAAATTGAAGTGCTTAGGATCCACTCTCAGCAAAACCATAGCCAGAAGCCCTATACCAGCTAATATAAATGCGAGAAGAGTGAAGAACTCAAATGCACTTTTTCCAGTTAAAAATATCCACCCAGCACTAAATAGGCCAAGTAAAACAACGATCGGAATCAAGCTAGTTACTTTTTGCACTTTTCTCTCACTTTCTTCAACAATTGTAAAATATCTATCCCAAGTAGGGATAAGTAAGAGGAAAATCCGTTTATTTAAACAAGTTTTCTCACCTTAATAAGCGACTGATTCGCAATAAGTGTTAAGTGAGCTCTTGCTTTGATTATAACTTATGACTTCCAAGTCATAACTGCAATTGACGTTTTGTTTACTTTAAAATGAACCAAAGTAACATTTATTGATAAAAATAATTTTTAATTATAAGCCACATTTACTATAAGTAAATGTCTCATAAACAACACTTGAGATAACAAAAAGGCAGCTCATTGGCTGCCTTTGGGTTTGTTATATCGAGCGTCTTGAGAGTCCTAAACCGTAACCACCACTCTTAGTGCTAAGAGCATAAGAACAACGCCAGATAGCCGGTCAATGAGAACTGCTTTGGAGCGAATTTTATCGACCACTCTGGAGCTTGATAACACCAACGTGATAAAGGTGTACCACAAGCCATCGACAACAAAAGGTGTCGCAACAATGATCATTTGGTTACTCAGATCATTTCCAAGCGCGACAAACTGGCTAAACAAAGCAATAAAGAACAGTGCGATTTTAGGACTTAGAATAGAGATAAGGAAACCTTCTCTAGCAGATTGAAGTACGGTCGTTTCCTCACCAGATTCCAACTTGGCGGCCACTCCACCTTTGGATCGCAGCGCGTTAAAACCTAAGTAAGCCAAATAAGCTGCGCCCGCTAGACTGATGGTTTTGAACAGCATTGGGCTCTGCTGCAGCACAACCGCAAGACCGATCAACGTGATAAACGCATAAATCCCGATCCCAAAAGCATGCGCCCATGCCGTTGCCAAACCATTCATTCGTCCACCAGCCAAAGCATGTTTAGCAACGATCGCTAAGCTAGGCCCTGGCGACATAGCCCCTAATAAACAGACTGTAAAAAGTGATAACCAAACTGTTAGTGTCATAAAAATTTCCCCTCTTTGACGTTAATTTATCAATAGAGGTGATATAAACTGAAATCAAAGTTAATCATGAAAGTCATGATTGAAACTCATAGTCTAGTGAATAGAGTATTCTGATTGCTGCATAACGCTTTGCATCGTTTCCCGTATCCAACGATGCGCAGGATCGTTATCGTACTTTGGATGCCACATCAGCCAGTATTGATGGATTTGAGTATCAAATGGCAGAGGTTTATGTGCCAAACTCCAATGCTTAGCGAGGTTCACCGCGATATGCTCAGGGACGACCATCAAATGTTCACTTGAGACTAGGCGATTAACCGCCGCCGAGAAAAATGGGACTTTAAATGTGATATGTCGCGCCAACCCCATCTCTTTTAAAACCGTGTCGGTGCTTGAATCTTTATCGCCGCCACCCGTAACTTTTATGTGCGAATAACTGAGTAAAGCATCCACCGTCAGCTCTTTATAACTCGCTAGCGGGTGTGACGCTTTCATCAAACACACCGAGGTATCAGAACCAATGTTCACGCTTGAAACGCCTTCTGGTTTTGAAGGGTACATGGACGATGCGATGTGGATACCCAGTTCATGCAACTTATCGAGAAAATCTGGTTGCCATAAGCGATAAGCCATATCCAGTTGCGGCGCGAGTTGGCTTAAATGGGAAGCGATATCTGGAAGAACGTACTGAGCAACATAGTCACTAGACGCGACAACTAACTCACCTTGCCAATCTGCCGGTTCGAACGGTTTATCATCAAGCAGATGATCAAACTCAGACAGCAAATCATCAAGTTTAGCTTTTAACGCTAACGCTCGAGGTGTGGGTATGAGCAAGTTCCCCTGACGGACAAGCAACGGATCGCCACAAAGCTCTCTAAGCTGGGCTAATTGGCGGCTGACCGCAGATTGAGTTACGTGCAAGCGCTCGGCAGTGCGACTTACATGACACTCCTCAAGCAGCACATGCAATGATCTCAGCAGATTTAAATTGATGTTGTTTAACATTCTCGACCCACTTGATGCTTCACTTTACGAACTTGTTTCCGGTCGTATTAAAAAACTCGGTCAGAACCGTATGCGTCATCAAATGACGCAGTTCTGGAAAGCGTTGAATTTGGTCTCGAATTTCATTGAGCCGATTCATGTTAGGGACTTCCACAAATACCATCATGTCAGTTTCGCCGCTGATTGCATGGCACCATTTCACACCATCAATTTTATATAACTCATCAGCATAGGATTCACAGTAGTAAGATGATATGGATGTGTCGAATTTCAATGCGAAGTAGGCACAGATCGAATCCCCCTCTGGAGGCGCAATTTCAGCGTGATAACCTAAGATGACTTTGTCATTTTCTAACTTGCGAATACGAGCCGTGACAGCTGAGCGAGATAAATTGACCTTCTCCGCAATCTCGGTGACCGACAACCGCGCGTTATGCCGGAGGATATCAATGATCTTGTGATCAAATTTGTCCATAAATATACCAAGCGTCCCTTAATTTTCTTATTCTATACCGATTCTAAATGCATAAGAAACCAACATTTTGTTGGATTTATTTAAAACAACCGTCATATTGACGGTGAACAAGCGCATTTTGTTTTTTGGAGTTCAGATATTCTATCTTCAACCCAAAGTCCAATTAAGGCGCAGCATGGAACGCGCACTTAAATAAAACGTCCGAGAAACGCATGGAACAGCTAAAAAAAGACATCTCTCTTATCTCCGGTATCGCCCAGTTGTCCACAACCTTGATGGGAACAGGCTTGTTTATGATTCCCGCTATCGCGGCAGGAATCGCTGGCCATTTTTCTTTGTGGGCTTGGGTCCTTTTATTCATCGCGATTTGTCCAATCGCGCTGACTTTTGCCCAACTTGGTAAGCGCTACCCGAATGCTGGCGGCACGGCATTCTTTGTGCGTCAAGCTTTTAACTCGAGATTGGAAAGCAGCGTCGCTTGGCTATTTGTCAGTGTGATTCCCGTTGGCGTACCTGCCGCGATTGCTCTTGCAGCAGGTTTTCTTCAACAACTGCTTCCTACTCCAATCAACAACCACTTATTTGCGCAAGTATTGACGGTTTTTCTGCTCATCTTGGTCAACCTATTGGGCACCAAATCATCAGGGCGCTTGCAAACCATCATCGCATTGAGTGTTTTTGCTTTGGTTGGTGCATTTTTGTTTAAAGGCGAAATCAATAGCGCAGATCTTTCAATGCCGACTCTCACAACAGAGTCCATTTGGTCTATCACCGCGGCACTTGGTGTGATGTTCTGGTGCTTTGTTGGCATCGAAGCCTTTGCTCACATGGGGGAAGAGTTCAAGAATACGCAACGGGACTTCCCGATCGCGATTATCGTCGGCTGTTTTGTTGCTGGTGCAACTTACTGGGCTTGTTCTGTTGTCATCTTAAAGTTTGGTGCTTATGGCAGCGCACAATTCGATAATGCTTCCATCCCTTGGTTAAGCGCCCATTTATTGGGAGATAGCGCAAAGTGGCTCATCAGTATCATTGGATTTTCTGCGTGCTTTGCCAGCGTTAACTTATATACCCAAAGCCTATCAAGAATGGTTTGGGCTCAAGCGCGCGAACATCGTCCAACCAGTCCACTGGCTAAAATTTCGCGTAGAGGCGTACCTTCATCTGCAACGGTTTTAGTCGGTGCGGTGCTACTTGCGTCTTGTGTGATTGGGTCGTTATCCAAGCTCGATTTAGAGTTTTTCCTAAAGCTGGCCAACAGTATTTTTGTTTTGGTTTATCTATTGGCAATGCTAGCTGCATACAAATTGCTGCACGGACTAGGAAAAGCCCTCGCGGCAATTTCTTTAGTGTTATGTACAGGCGTGTTCATCTGTTTAGGTTGGTCTATGCTTTACGCCCTTGGCATTTTTGCGCTGCTCTCTCTGCCGTGGAAACAATGGCGACAAAAACGACACTCGAGCATTGTCGAATAACTTCAGACGTCAAATAGATCAAAGAGGCGTTTAATCAACGGGTCAATGTTGTCAAGACGAACATTCCCATATCCGATCACGACGCCCTGCCAATCTCGTGCTTTAAAATCGGGATGCTCATAAAAACTGACTGGGCGCATCACGATGCCCGCCTTTTTGGCTCGTTGCGTCCACGTGTTTTCATCAATCCCTTGTTGCCAGCTCAACGTAACGTGCAACCCCGCCGCTTGGCTAATAACTCGAACTTTGTCACCAAAATAATGCTGAATAGAGAAACAGACTTGTTCGTGCTTCGACTTGTACACTCGCCTCATTTTACGAATATGTCGCAGCAAGCTTCCCTCTGAGATAAAGTCCGCCATCGCTGCTTGAATATGACTTGGTGTGTCACCACTAAGTGCGTCTTTCACCATCAAACATTTATCTACCAGCGATTCAGGCACAACGAGATAGCCAAGCCTCAAACCATTAAACATGACTTTACTAAAAGAGCCGATGTATAACACTCGCTCGTCTCGGCCCATTTGTGCGGCTAACCCTTGTAAACTGGTGTATGGACGATGTGCAAATTGGAATTCACTGTCGTAGTCATCTTCAAGAATCCAAGCCTCTTGGTTCGATGCCCACTCAATGATTTGTGCTCGCTGCTCAGTGTTTAAAGTCGTCCCCATCGGATATTGGTTACTTGGCGTGATATAGAGCGCATCTGCAGTACTTTGCGTGACGGAATCTATATCAAAACCCACTTTTTGTCTTACGAACAACGGTTCAAATTGATATTGCTGAAACAGGATCAACTTGCGCATCTGCGCATAACCTGGCTGTTCCATGATCACTCTACTTCCTGCCGTTAATGTTGCCATGGTGGCGATACACAACGCTTGCTGCGCGCCTGACGTGATGATGATTCGACTAGGCGTGCAGTTCACTGAACGGCTCGACGCTAAGTAATCCGATAAAGCGCATCGAAGCTCCCAGCTACCTTGAATGTCTTGATTGCCTAGCAGACACGTACGGGATAAGTGACGATTGAGATATTTTTGCCACAAAGCGGTTGGAAAAAGCGATAAATCGGGTACACCGGGCGCGAAACTGGCATTCACATCCAACGCTGCTGGCGGAAGGTTGGCAGCTTGAGTTGGCAACTTTTCAGGCAAGTATTGTTCTGGCAACTCAACAGCAACAAAAAAGCCTGAACCACGCTGGCTGACCAAGTACCCTTCAGCAACTAACTGTTCGTAGGCAGAAATCACCGTGTTGCGGCTAAGGTTCAACTCTTGTGCCAGTTTACGAGTCGACGGTAGCTTGCCGTTCTTGGGCCAAAGCCCTCGAACAATCTTATCCCTTATTGCAAAAAATACAGACTGCTGGCGCGTACCGCTGCCTGTTTTTACGCACAAATCACCCACATCGATTAACGACAAATTGGATCCATCCATAGTTTAAAAGTGGCTCTCTCTAAGCTACCAGTTAAACGCTACATTGCAACGACACGCTTAGGAAAAAAATGACTATTTCTCATTACTGTGAGTTGGTTAGGGAGACCACCATGCTATCGAATACAAAAAGAACAGAAATCAAAAAAGGCGCTCATAAAGCGGTGACTGAAGTTGAAAAGCTGCACACGATTATTGATGAAAGCCTAATTGCCCATATTGCAATCACCAACGAGTCAGGGCCAGTGGTTATCCCTATGTTAGCTTGGCGCGTCGATGATTTTGTATACATCCACGGCGCAAATAACAGCCGACTGTTACGCGCCCTCAAACAAGGCCAACCGACATGTCTCACCTTCACCTTGTTTGATGGTTGGGTATTGGCGCGTTCCGCATTTCACCACAGCGCGCATTATCGCAGTGCGGTTGTGTTTGGTCAGTTTGAAACTGTTGAAGACAATCAGGAAAAAGATCGTTTACTGAATCACTTTCTCGAACAAATCGCGCCGGGAAGAACAAAGCATGTCCGTTTGAGTAACGAGAAAGAGCTCAGCGCCACCATGCTTCTGCGTATTTCTTTAGAGGAAGTATCGGTAAAAATCAGTCGTTTTGGTGTCAACGACGACGCGCAAGATATGGATATTCCGGTTTGGGCGGGGGTACTGCCATATCGAACCGTCGTGGGGCCTCTTGAACCATGTTCGGATTTGTATGAAGGCATCGAAGAACCCGATTACAGCAGCGCCTATCCTAACCGCTGGTACGCTTCGGAGAAACTCAGCTAAGAGCTCCTGTTGCTAACCCTCTCACTTTTGCTAACGCTCTCAATAGCAACTTTCATCCAATCTCCTAAATCACCGCTGGTCCTGCCAGCGGTGCTCGTAACTTTGTATCCAAAGGCTTCAATTTCCCGTATAACAAACCATGAGCAATAGGAGAGAGTTATGTCGGGAAAGGAAAGAAACCTACCAACACACCGTATTTCTAGATTCAGCAAATTTGCCTCGCTTGCAACAAGAGTTGCGGGCAATGTTATTGCTGAAGGCACCAAGCAAATCGCCAAAGGCAACCGACCGAAAGCGAAAGACCTTTTGCTCACCCCTCAAAATATTGCACGGCTGACCGTTCAACTGGCGCACTTACGCGGCGCAGCGATGAAACTTGGTCAAATGCTGTCGATGGATGCGGGAGACATTCTAGAACCGGAGTTGGCCGAGATTTTGGCCAGATTACGTTCGAATGCCGATCCAATGCCATCAAAGCAGCTCAACAGCGTGATGGTAAATGCACTTGGTGAACAGTGGAAATCTGCGTTTCTTGCTTTCAACTTCAAACCTATTGCGAGTGCATCCATAGGGCAAGTTCACCAAGCCTACAGCGATGCTGGCGATAATTTGGCAGTTAAAGTGCAATATCCCGGTATCAGAAAAAGCATCGACAGCGACGTCGATAATGTCGGTACGCTTTTGAAAATTGTTGGCCTTATCCCTGAGTCTGTTGACTATAAAGGACTGTTGGAAGAGGCGAAAAAACAGCTGCACGACGAAGCCAATTATGAGCGAGAAGCTCAGTTTGCCTGTAGATATCACGAGGCTCTACAAGGCCATCCGCATTTTGTGGTACCAAAAATCTACCCGGAAATTTCATCCCAATCCGTTCTGGCTATGGCGTTCATTCAAGGGACGCCCATAGAGAAAATCGCAAACTACGACCAAGAAACTCGCGACTTTGTAATGCACAATTTGTTGGAACTGCTGTTTAAAGAACTGTTTGAATTCAAGATGGTGCAAACCGATCCAAACTTCGCAAACTACCTCTATCTTGAACAAAGTAAACAAATCGGGCTGTTAGATTTTGGCGCAACTCGCGAATACAGTGAACGTTTTAGTTCCGGTTATCGCCAAGCCTTTTCATCTGTCGTGAACGATGACGAACAAGGGCTCAACGATGCTTTAGAGCAAATAGGCTTTTTCGCCCAAAGCATCAAACCAGAACAGAGAATGGCGATTTTAGATTTGGTCAAAATGGCATGCGAACCCATGCTAATTGATGAAGCTTATGACTTTAAAGCCAGCGGACTGGCGCAAAAACTGCGAGAAGCTGGAACAATTCTGAGTATGGAGCAAGATTATTGGCATACCCCACCAGCCGATGCCATATTCTTGCACCGAAAAATTGGTGGCATGTATTTGCTCGCCGCTCGAATCGGTGCAAAAGTAAACATTCGTCGATTAGTACAGCCATATCTCAAGATCAATAGTGGATAGCCTATTGTTTTTCTGTCACTTTCAAGTACCTTGAGCAGTTATTCTGCGTTATCAACAGCCCACTTTATTGAGATTTATTGACTATGGTTAATGAACATAAGGTCAATAAGCAAAGTTAGCTGGCTGATGTGTCACGTATAACGCCACAACTTTATCCATGAAAACGAATTAACTATCGGGGGCTCGGTGAGCAAGTTTCAAGATCTCTCCACTCTAATCCAACAAATTGGCCAAGCCGAAGAATCGGATCAAGTCGCAACGCTCAATGAATCTATCGAAGCGGGTCTCGAACCCGGCGCGGTTGCGCTTATCCTCGAAGCTTTCCCTATCGAAGACCGGGTTCGGTTATGGAGAGCATTGCCGTTAGAACTTCATATCGACGTTTTGACAGAGATGCGTGCCGATGTACGTTTCTCTATCATCAATGCGTTATCTGAAGTCGAACTCAAACTCACCCTCGCTAAACTCGACAACTTATCGTTGATCGAATGGGCAGACTCGTTACCAGAATCCATCATCAATGAAGCGCTCGCTTTAATTGAAAAAGACGAGCTTGAACTGTACGACCAAGCAAATGAATATGAAGACGATGAGCTAGGTCGCTGGGCGGAGCGTAAAATCATTACGCTGCCGTTCAATATTACGGTCGGAACCGCAAAGCAGTTGATGGAACGCTACAGCTACGATACGCCGCAGCAAGTGTACCTGATTAACCGAAACAAACAGTTCCGTGGCGCAGTAAACTATTACGAGATCTTAAGAAGTGATTCAGGCGTGCGTTTGAAAACACTTGAGATTGAAACCGTTACCGTGTTGGACAGCAAAATGACACTGCCAGAGGCGGTAGAGGCGTTAGAGCATAGCGCCCTACCCGCGCTCCCCGTAACAGATGCTGACCAAACTCTCATTGGTGAGGTCGATTGGCAATTTGCATTAAGTACTCAACGAGAAATCTACGAAGCGCGCTTAATGGCCGGTACTGGTATGGATGAAGGCGATGACTTATTTGCGCCAGTACTAAAAAGCTCACAAAAACGTGGCGTGTGGTTGGGCATCAATTTGCTGACTGCAATTTTAGCCTCTGTCACTATCGGACTATTTGAAGATGTGATTGCTCAAGTGGTGGCTTTGGCCGTGCTCATGCCAATCGTTGCATCGATGGGTGGCATCGCGGGCAGCCAAACGCTCACTCTGATGGTTCGTGCGATGGCGCTTAATCAGATCACTCCAGGTAACCGTTTCAAGCTATTGAAAAATGAACTGGGTATTGGCTCTCTGAACGGCATTGCTTGGGCACTGATTATCGGCGGGTTAGCCGGATTGTGGTTCCAATCGCCAGTTTTAGGCGGAACCATCGCACTGGCCATTATCGTCAACATTATTACCGCTGCTTTGTTTGGCGTGTTGATACCCATTATTCTGGATAAGTTCAAATTGGATCCAGCCTTAGCAGGCTCGGTTATTCTAACGACAGTGACAGATGTGGTTGGTTTTTTCGCCTTTTTGGGAACGGCGAGTTTAGTCATGCTCTAAAAAGTCCACTGTTTATTAATCAATCATTAGCATAATAGAGACAAATTGCATAACGCACTTGCAAATTGCAAAAACATTCAAAGTTTAAGCAACATATGTCACAGAAACCACGATTTTCGGGCATATAAAAGTTGGCACAGTAACTGCATTATATAAATTGACCCTTCTTAAGCCGAGGGTCACCTAGCCAACTGACGTTGTTAGTGAACTTGATTTTGTTCACATGTATATAAGCCAATCGCACTCTTTGCGGTTGGCTATTTTTTTATGCGGCTACTGCTCTCCTTTATCCTCTGACAGAGCTCTATTGTACTTGTCTTGCCCTCAACCGACTGTTTACTGTTAATAAAAGTTAAAATACCCCCTCACTAACCCTTCAAAAATACCGATTTCAACAAAAACAAACTACCTAACCCAAATAAAACCAAGAAAACACACCAAAAAAAGAACAAATAACGCCCAAACCAAAACACTCATCATGAAATCGTTTTCTTTTCATAGAAATCGACTGAACAATCTAGAGTTATAGATAAATTTTATCCATAAGCACAAATAGTAGTAAAAAACATTCATTTTACACAGAAAACTCATCAAGAAATCATAAAAACACACGTAAAAATACATTTTTCATTTTTAGAACAACTCATTCAACTTATTGTTATTTAACAATAAAAAATACAAACAAAACCAAGTAAACGTTTAAATTTCAATTTTATCATTGACTATCGAATTTACATCACGATAATACGCGCCGTTTACCTGAAAATCAGGTGCTATAATTTAATCTTTTACTTTGCGGAGGTAATAATGGCTGGAGACAATAACTACAGTCTTGGACCAGTTCCCAACACGGCCAGAAAAGGCGTGGCGTCACTAACCATGGTGATGTTAGGACTCACTTTTTTCTCCGCAAGTATGTGGACAGGTGGTTCTCTCGGTACTGGGCTCTCCTTTAATGATTTTTTCCTCGCTGTTCTCATCGGTAACCTAATCCTCGGTATTTACACTTCTTTCCTCGGTTACATCGGCGCTTCTACTGGTCTCTCTACTCACCTTCTTGCTCGTTTCTCTTTTGGTTCTAAAGGCTCTTGGCTTCCTTCTGCTCTTCTTGGCGGTACTCAAGTTGGGTGGTTTGGAGTTGGTGTCGCGATGTTTGCGATTCCGGTGCATAAAGCAACGGGCATCGATACCAATACTTTGATCCTTGTCTCCGGTTTGCTCATGACCGCGACCGTTTACTTTGGAATCTCAGCACTGATGGTGCTGTCAGCAATCGCCGTTCCTGCCATTGCGCTACTTGGCGGTTACTCTGTCGTAGAAGCAGTAAATAGCGTTGGCGGTATTAGCGAACTACAACAAGTTCAACCAACCGAACCACTCGACTTTTCAATGGCTCTCGCGATGGTTGTAGGCTCTTTTGTCAGTGCAGGCACATTAACGGCAGATTTCGTACGCTTTGGTAAAAAGCCGCGCAGCGCCGTGATGATCACCATGGTGGCATTTTTCATCGGTAACTCGTTAATGTTTATCTTTGGCGCGGCAGGTGCGTCGGTGACTGGTCAATCAGACATCTCTGAAGTGATGATTGCACAAGGTTTATTGATTCCTGCCATCATCGTACTTGGGTTAAACATTTGGACGACCAACGACAACGCGCTCTACGCATCAGGTCTTGGATTTTCCAACATCACTGGCTTACCAAGTAAATACATCTCGATGGCGAACGGTCTTGTTGGCACACTTTGCGCTCTCTGGCTCTACAATAACTTTGTAGGCTGGCTGACCTTCTTATCGTTGGCAATTCCACCAATTGGCGGCGTGATCATCGCTGACTTCTTCACGAACCGTAAACGCTACGCAAACTTTGAAGCCGCCCAGTTCCAAAGCGTAAACTGGGCTGGCATTATCGCTGTAGCGATTGGCGTTGGTGCAGGACACTTCCTTCCTGGCGTAGTACCGATTAACGCTGTACTTGGCGGCGCAATTAGCTTCCTAATTCTTAATCCTATTCTCAACAAAAAAGCACTGGCTTCACAGCCAGCGTAAGGAACCATCATGACAACACTACTGATCAAAAACGTAACGCTAAAAGGACAAGAAGGTCTGCAGCAAATTTTGATTGAAGATGGTCAATTCAAGCGCATTGAAAGAAACGATGTGGAGCTTAATCACAACGGTGACACCATCGATGCTGAAGGCGGTATGGCGGTTGCGCCTTTCTGCGAGCCACACATTCACCTAGATACAACGCAAACCGCTGGCGAGCCAAGCTGGAACATCTCTGGCACATTGTTTGAGGGTATTGAACGTTGGGCTGAGCGCAAAGAAATGCTGTCGATTGAAGACGTGAAAGCGCGCGCAAAACAAACCTTAAAATGGCAGATCGCAAACGGCGTACAACACGTTCGTACTCACGTCGATGTTTCTGATCCAACGCTTATCGCTCTCAAAGCGATGCTAGAAGTACGTGAAGAGATGAAAGAATGGGTAGACATCCAAATCGTCGCCTTCCCGCAGGAAGGCATTCTCTCTTACCCAAATGGCAAAGAGCTGCTAGAAGAAGCCGTCAAATTGGGGGCGGACGTGATTGGCGCGATTCCCCACTTTGAATTCACACGCGAATATGGCATTGAATCGCTGCACTACGTGTTCGAATTAGCGCAAAAATACGACCGTCTGATCGACGTACATTGTGATGAAATCGATGACGAGCAATCTCGCTTCGTTGAAACACTGGCAGCATTAGCGCACAAGTTTGATATAGGGAATAAAGTCACGGCAAGCCACACAACGGCAATGGGTTCCTACAACGGTGCGTATGCATCTCGCCTGTTCCGTTTATTACGCATGTCCGGTATCAACTTCGTGGCAAACCCATTGGTGAACATTCACTTACAAGGCCGCTTTGATGATTACCCAAAACGTCGCGGCGTAACACGAGTGAAAGAGATGCTAAATGCAAACATTAACGTTTGCTTTGGACACGATGACGTATTCGACCCATGGTATCCACTTGGTACAGCAAATATGCTGCAAGTGCTGCACATGGGCCTGCATGTATGTCAGGTCATGGGTTACGAACAAATTAATCACTCACTAGATCTCATCAGCACCAACTCAGCGCGTACATTGAACATTCAAGACAAGTACGGAATTGAAGAAGGCAAACCAGGTAACCTGCTGATTCTTCCTGCTGAAAATGGCTTTGATGCAGTGCGTCGCCAAGTACCTGTTCGTTACTCGGTTCGTCACGGTAAAGTCATTGCAGAAACACAACCTGCGACAACTCGTATTCATCTTGAGCAATCAGAACAAGTGGCGTTCAAGCGCTAAAGTTCTTAAAAAGACCAACCGAAACGAAAAGGGTCTGACTATTTAGTCAGACCCTTTTACTATTTTTTAGTACGTTGCGTTAATTGTCTTCGACAACTAATGATGTTTCTGATCATGGATGGACTATTACCCAGATAAACAACATGCCCTTCTTCATCAACGACCGCGGGTACCACTTTTAAGCCTTTCATATCTGCGCCATTTTCGACCAGTTTACGCTCTAGCTCATATAAATCCTGCATATCATCGACTCAGTTAACTCACCATTTGCGCGGAATCCTATCGCTCTGAAAGCAAAAATATCATGATCAAGATCACAAAAACTACACTAAACAACTATAAAAATGGAATTGAGATCACTCAAAAATGCAATCTATAGACCCAAGTTTTCTGTGCTACTGAGTCACATTTATAAAATTAATGACTCATAGAAACACTGATAAAAATGTCTGTTTGAAATAGTCTTGTCTGGAGAGAAACCTTCGAAAAGTTCAGTCATTTCACTGCGTATTAACCTTTCAAATGGAATCAGTGACAGCGCTCTTAATCCCACTTCTTGACATCACTCAGGTATTCAACAATCTGGTGGCTAATTCTCAATTACACCATCGCACTTGGAAATTATTCTTAGCGTTGGGCATACTTCTGGCTTCATTTTAGTTGTAGATATTAACCATGACGTCATTAAGCCAGTTTGAGCCGCTGTTTTTGGAATTTATGCAGCAAGAGATGCAAGTTGATGCGGCCCATGATATTGAACACGTAAAACGCGTGGTCAAAACAGCGAAACAGCTCTGCGACGAAGAAAATGCAGACATAGCCATTGTGTTACCAGCAGCTTATTTGCATGACTGTTTCACCTACCCGAAAGATCATCCAAATCGCAAGCAAAGCTCTGCAATTGCAGCCAAAAAAGCCATCGCGTATTTAGAGAGTATTCAATACCCTCAGCACTACCATGATGCCATCGCTCATGCGATAGAGGCGCACAGCTTTAGCGCCAACATCAGGCCAAACACGTTGGAAGCACAAATCGTCCAAGATGCTGACCGTCTGGACGCTTTAGGCGCCATTGGTGTTACGCGATGCATTCAAGTCAGCACTCATTTCAACGCTCAGCTTTACAACGATAACGACATGTTTGCTAAAGAGCGCGAACTCAACGACAAGCAATTCACCGTAGATCATTTCCAAACCAAGTTGTTTAAAATTGTCGACACCATGAACACGGAGTCTGCAAAACTTGAAGCCAATAAACGTAAAGCCTTTATGCAAACGTACCTAAAACAGTTACACGATGAGGTAACCGCGTAAATGTCTGAAAGCTATACGTTAATTAAAGAGCTTAAACGCCAGCTAAAGTCAGCTGGGCTGCATTATGTCGATGTTGCACAACACCTTAATTTAAGTGAAGGAAGCGTCAAACGTTTGCTTGCTGAAGGTCAGCACATTAGCCTTGAGCGCTTAGAACGAATTTGCCAATTGATTGGTTTAGAAATGGCGGAACTGTTTAAGCTCGCGGCTGCGCACAATAAAGGTTTAGAGTCGCTAACGTTAGAGCAAGAAAAGCAGCTAGTTGACGATAAAGCCCTGCTGCTCGTGGCGATCTGTGTTGTAAATGGCTATCAGTTTGAACAAATCGTTCAGCAATATACCTTCAATGAGTTGGAACTGGTGCAAAAGCTTGCTCATTTGGATCGGCTGAACATCATCGACTTGCAGCCAAATAACAAAATTCGTTTGCGTATATCTCCGACATTTAAGTGGCAGATGGGCGGCCCTATTCAACGGTTCTTCCAACAGCAAGTTCAAGACGCCTTTTTCCAAAGCTACTTTTCGGGTGAAGATGAACAGTTGTCCATGGCAACAGGATTGATGAGCGTACCAACCAACAAGAAGCTGCAACAGAAACTGCAAAAGGTCATCGATGAGTTTTATCAGGCTTGCCAAAGTGATAGCTCTCTCGATATGGACGAAAAGCACGGCACCTCTCTGATTATTGCGATGCGTCGTTGGACGTTCCCTCTGTTTGAACCATGGGAAAGAAAACCTACACAGAAGTCTCGAAATTAGTAACTCAATAAACAAATGAAAATGAAAGTAACGAATTTCGTTACTTTTGGTGGCATGCAACGTCACTTGAAAGAGAAAGCTGGTTTAATCGTTCATTGAGCATAAAGTGCTCCCATCTCATTCGACTTTGTTTAATCGGAGCCAGCATGTTTTTCTCAAAACGCTTTTTTCCTTACTTTGTGACGCAGTGTCTTGGCGCACTCAATGACAACATCTACAAAAACGTTCTGTTATTGATGGTGACATACAGCCAAATTGATAACTTACCAATATCCGTTAATCTATTTGTTAATTTGGCGGCAGGCTTATTTATCCTACCTTTCTTTCTATTCTCTGCGCATGCTGGTGCCGTCGCTGACAGCATGGACAAAGCCAAATTAATCCGACGTCTAAAGCTCATCGAGCTGGCTATCATGTCTTGCGCAGCAACCGCTATTGCTACCCAAAGTGCTATGCTGATGCTGGTTCTGCTGTTTATGACAGGCACTCAATCGGCCTATTTTGGTCCCGTAAAATACGCCTTGCTACCACAAGCGCTCAAACCAAATGAGCTTGTTAAAGGAAATGCTTGGGTTGAAATGGGCACGTTCCTTTCGATTCTTATAGGTACGCTTAGCGCAGGCCTGCTGTTAGCCATTCCTAATGGTACCTTGATTGCTTCTTGTGTCGTGATTGCCTTGTCTTTGCTTGGTGTTATGAGCAGTGTGAATATTCCAACGATGCCTAGCCAATCGAATGACAAAGCGAAATTTGAACCGATTTCTGGTTTAAAGAACACGTTAAAAGTGGCAAAAAAACAGAGAGGCATTTGGATGTCTGTTCTAGCCATCAGTTGGTTTTGGTTCATGGGTGCGACTTACCTGACTCAATTCCCTAACTTTGCGCGTGAACATTTGTTTGCAGACAGCACTGTCGTTTCTTTACTGTTGGCATTATTTTCCATTGGTATCGCGACAGGCTCTTGGTTGTGTGAAAAGCTCTCTTTCAACCACGTTGAGCTTGGTATTTTGCCATTCGGTATCCTTGGTCTGACAGTCTTTGGCGTCGACTTGCTATGGGCAGTCCCAAGTTATCCATCACTTCCGGTGCACTTTTATGATGTGCAAAGCTTCGTTGCTGAATCCAAACATCTGCGCGTCATGATTGACCTGTTCCTTGTTGGTGTCAGTGGAGGTGTCTTTATTGTTCCTCTTTATGCGTTCATCCAATCGCGTTCAAACAAAGGGGAATGTGCACGTGCCATTGCTGCTAATAACATCATGAATGCGTTGTTTATGGTGGTGTCTGCTTTGGTTTCGATCGTTGTACTCAGCGTACTAGAGCTTTCTATTGTGGAACTGTTTGCCATGATGGCAATAGGTAACTTCTTCGTGGCAATCTATGTCTATCGTCAAGTACCGGAATTTACACAACGCTTTATCAGTTATTTACTCAGCCATTGTATGTATCGAGTGTCAGTAAAGGGGCGCCAACATATTCCTGAACAAGGTGCTGCGTTAATCGTGGCTAACCATGTTAGCTATGTCGATGCGTTGATTTTGATGGGAACCTCTACTCGCCCGGTTCGTTTTGTGATGGACAAATCCATCAGCGAACTGCCTGTTCTTAAATATGTTTTCCGTCATGCCGGTGTTATCCCGATCTGTTCTCCACGTAAGTGTGCCGACACTTACCGTCGAGCATTTGAACAGATTGAACAAGCGCTTAACGACGGTGAGGTTGTCTGTATCTTCCCTGAGGGTCGTTTAACGTCTAACGGTGAATTGGGTGAGTTTCGCCCTGGTGTGGAAAAAATCCTTGAACGTAATCCTGTTCCTGTCATCCCTATGGCACTAAAAGGGCTTTGGGGTTCTTTTTTCAGCCACAAAGGCGGACATGCTCTCACAAAACGACCGACTCGTTTTTGGTCAAAAGTGGATGTTGTAATCGGTGAAGTGTTAAGCCCAGCTCCTTTAAATCGTCATCAATTGCAACAACAAGTACAGGATTTACTGGGCTGATACGCTTGCTATACCGATCAAACTTTGCAGCAAAACGTAAATATGCACCACAAAGCACAAGTAGTTCTTTGTTAATTAGAGTAGGATATCTACGACGTCATAAATCTAGGAGGTATTATGAAAATCATCATCTTACATGGTCTTTATATGCATGGGCTGGTCATGCAGCCTCTTAGCCAAAAGCTGCGAAAGCTCGGATACGAAACGCAAGTGCTCAGCTATAACACTGTTGCTATCGATGAGTCTTCACTATTTGATTCTATTGACCATTCACTTAATCCACTGACCGCAAACGTGCTCGTGGGGCACAGCTTGGGAGGCTTGATGATTAAGCGCTATCTCGCCAACAGAAAGCCAACCACCAGCTTAATCTCTCATGTTGTCGCTATCGGTTCACCTCTTAAAGGCGCGTCCATAGTAGGTCGGATTCAAGATCTCGGGTTGGGTGCAATTTTAGGCAATTCGCCACACCACGGATTAAACAAACATGATGATGCGTGGGCTTTTCCGCAAAAACTGGGCAGTATCGCAGGAACGGTACCGATTGGTGCCCGCCCATTGTTGATCCGTAATGACAACACCATGTCGGACGGTACGGTTACCGTAGAAGAGACAAGACTGGACGGTATGCAAGATCATATCGAAGTGAAGCAAACGCATACGAGCCTGATTTACAACACCTTCGTGCCGCAGCAGATTGATCACTTTATTCGCACAGATTATTTCCGTCGATAACACACTTTTCCATCATACAGATGGAATCGACTTTCCAAGCTATTCAGTTCGCAGTACTATCCTAGCTCCACTTCCTCACGACTAGAGTGAAGTGGCACATTTTAATTGTTCTCAGGGCGGGGCGAAATTCCCCACCGGCGGTATACTTTTTCAAGTGAGCCCGCGAGCGCTCGATTCGTCGAGGTCAGCAGATCTGGTGAGATGCCAGAGCCGACGGTTATAGTCCGGATGAAAGAGAATAAGAATACACCCGCATCGCGAGTAAGATTGCGTTGAATGCTGGTGCGCTTCTTTTTGATCGTATTTTACGACGATCTCTCATACCGCCCTGATTCTGGTGATATTTAGGAGTTAACCATGAATCAGTCATCACTACTTGCCGAATTCGGCGACCCAATTACTCGCGTTGAAAACGCACTTATCGCTCTAAAAGAAGGCCGTGGCGTACTTCTTCTTGATGATGAAGATCGCGAAAACGAAGGCGATATCATTTATTCAGTCGAGCACCTCACCAACGAGCAAATGGCGTTGATGATCCGCGAATGTAGCGGCATCGTTTGTTTATGTTTAACAGACGCTCAAGCAGACAAACTGGAACTGCCTCCAATGGTGGTAAACAACAACAGCGCGAACCAAACTGCATTTACGGTTTCTATTGAAGCGAAAGTTGGCGTAACAACGGGGGTTTCAGCAGCAGATCGCGTGACGACCATTAAAACGGCGGCAAACCCGCATGCGAAACCTGAAGATCTTGCTCGCCCGGGTCACGTATTCCCTCTTCGTGCACGTCCAGGTGGTGTAATGACTCGCCGTGGCCATACGGAAGGTACGATTGATCTGATGCAAATGGCAGGGCTTCAACCTGCTGGCGTACTGTGTGAAGTGACCAATCCAGATGGTACGATGGCAAAAGCACCGGAGATCGTTGCATTTGGTCGCCTGCACAACATGCCTGTACTGACTATCGAAGACATGGTCGCGTATCGTAATCAGTTCGATTTGAAGCTGGCATAAAAATTCAAAGCACATTAAAAAGCCGCGCATTTGTGCGGCTTTTTTTGATCGATTCCCTTTACGTTTGAGTAGTTATACTTACTTCAAAACAAAAGGAACGACATCATGAAAAGATTACTGAAACTCGCCGCGTACCTTGGCTTTATCTCCATGAGTTCGTTTGCTCTTGCGTCTGAGTGCCCCGACATTCTGCAAGGCAAACAGCGCATGTTAAATTCAACAGAAGAAATTGAGCTTTGTGAAGTATTCAAAGGGAAAACATTGCTCGTCGTAAACACTGCCAGCCAATGCGGTTTTACACCTCAATATGAGCAACTAGAAACGCTATACCAAACTTACAAAGATAAAAACTTTGCAGTCATCGGTTTTCCCAGTAACGATTTTCGACAAGACAAAGGAAGCGAAGAAAATACCGCAAAGATCTGCTATCTCGACTACGGCGTGACGTTTCCTATGATGGCTCGAAGCTCTGTGTTGGGCAACGAGGCCAACCCTGTCTTTTCTGAAATCAGCACTCAAGCCGGTGTGACACCGAAGTGGAACTTTTACAAGTTTCTCATCAGTAAAGAAGGCAAAGTCATCGCCACATTTCCAAGCTCAACCTCCCCGACGAGTACTACGCTTACTAATATGATTGAGCAACAACTGTAGGAGTGCAGTTATGGTCACGACACGTTTAACCATGTTACGCCTTGGGTACTTGGGCTTAGTGCCTTTTCTGTTCAGCTTGCTGCTTATCGTGTCTGACACCACCTTGTTTAACCTAAGCGGCCAACAATTTTTTATTGCCTACAGCGCCGTTATCTTGAGTTTTCTATCGGGAGTGCTCTGGGGAAATGGTATCGACCATTACTACCACCGCTTGAGCCGTAATATCCTAGTTCTCAGTAATTTGTTTGTTTTGCTTGCGTGGGGTGCCTTGTTACAAGGGAATACACATTACATCGCGGCAATATTGTTGCTCGCAACCGGATACGCTGCCATTTGGTATGCAGAAAAGCTGATACGGAATGTCGAACTGGAAGTTGATCCCAAAGGCTATCAAGGCATGAGGAATAAGCTCACTTGTGGCGTCATTTTGATGCATGGATTGGTTTTGATGGCATAACCTGGTCTGTCCAGTACTCAGATCACAAAACCAATCAACCCATATAAAACATTGTTCATTTCGTGAATACACATACATTTTGAACACCGTTTTGTTTTAAAGTAGCGCAAACCTACATATATATGTCCGTAAACATTCACAAAGGATATGAATATGTTTTTCCGCAAACTACTGTTTAGTACTGCAATTATCAATGCGACTTCTGGCTGCGTTTCTTACCAAGCGCAACAAGCTGCCACTCAAACAGTAAACAACACGGGCATTGTTCTCACCAATGTGGTGAAAAACACCATCGCACAACCGTGCAATGTCGCTATCACCGTTGCTAGCTTGTTTTATCCGCACGCGATATTCATGACTAGCGTACCAACTCAAGCTTGTACAACCGTACTGAGATAACGAATTCAAAAAAATGGCGACCACTTGGCCGCCATTTTTCATTTCTTTTAATTTATAGCGTTAGCAGATAGTTCACCAATTCGCTGTACTCGGCATAGCTACGGACTTCATTAGGAATAACGATGTACTTGTTATTCACAACGACGCCAGGAACGCCGGTCAGAGTGCTCTCTTTGAACTGCTTATCGAAACGCTTTTGCATCGAACTAACCGCAAAGCTGTTGTACGCCGCGTCAAATTTGTTGCCATCGACACCGTTGTCCGTGAAGACTTTCTTTAACTCGTCTTCGTTTTTCGGTGCTTGGCGCTTTTGATGAATTTGCGCGAACATCGCAGGCACCATTTTATCTTCAACACCTAGCGATACCATGGTTGCGTAAGATTTTGCCATTGGCACTGCCATGTCTGCGCCCATAAACGCCACGTGCACTTTTTCAAAGCGTGCTTCTTTTGGCAAAGCCGGTTTTAAGTTTTCAATCACAGATTCAAACTTATAACAGTGTGGGCAGTAAAACGAAAAAAACTCTGTAACGGTTGGTTTAGTCGCTTTCTCAACGTCCAACACTTTGTAGTGTTTACCTTCTTCAAATTGAGCAGCGTGAGCGCTGAAAGCCAGTAAAAGTGTGCTGCATAGTGCAAGTAATTTCTTCATTGTTTGTTTTCCTTCGGGCACAACAGTGCCGTTTTAAATATAGCTAAGAGCCAGCTAGTGCTGGAGATAAATAAAGAAGAAATCAAACAATCGGAGGTCGGTAAGGTTTATAAATCACAACCACGGCTTTTTCAGTAGGAAGCTTATCAATAAGCGCCAAGCTATAAGGCAGTAGCATCAAGCCATTTTGCGACAAAGTCGTGGGAATTTTCACAATGCAAGAAGAGCTGCAACTGGTGTGCGACTTTTGCCCTTTTTCCATCATGTGTTCTTTGTGGTGCGGCTCAACACAATCTGTATTTACGCCGAGTTTTTCTTGAAGTGCAGTTTGCTGCATGGGAAAGCTTTGTGCTTCTATTGATGCTGTCGATGCTTGAACGCTCGATGAAACACTGGTTAGCAGCATAGCCACCAAACAAACCAGAGTAGTCATCAATGTACGATTCAACTTCAACATATCAATTTCTTCACAACACACTGATTTTCATCATACAGAAAGATCATATTCATACAAGTTTGAAGCACGAACAGTTCACGGTTATTTCACGAGCTATACCAGCATGAATCCGATAACGCTTGAAATACTTATGAAACACGAGTAATAGTTAGAGCAGTTTTTGTACTAAAAAGGAAAGATTCATGCTTAAAAAGAGATTTTTCAAAACTAAAGATGAAGTTGAAGTCACTTTTGAACTCGATAAAAACCAATGGGAATCCATTAAAATCGCTGGAGATTTTAATGACTGGCAACCAGAGCCAATGAAACTGGTGAAAAAAAGCGGCCAATTTAAGTTCAAAACACGTCTACCCAAAGAGCAACACATCCAATTTCGTTATCTCCTCGATGAAGTTGAATGGGAGAACGATCCTCAAGCAGATGCTTACGTTCCAAATGGCTTTGGTAGCGACAACAGCGTTGTTTGCACCGTTGAATAAGTGGTAACTTTGATGGGTTGATTAGTGCGGATTTCACCGTAGTAACAATACATTCTTTTCACTTAAGGCGCACGAGTTGCGCCTTTTTCCTACCAATAAGACAAACTCAAGCAGCAATTATTGTTGCTAGTGAACAACAGTGTTTTACCTAAAGTGATATATATCAACAAAAGTTATTTCCTTAGTATGAGTTCATCGCAGCAGACCGCTGCTTTCAACGAAAACTGAGGAAGTAACAAATGAAAAAACTGGTTGTTATTACTGGTGCAAGTTCAGGTATTGGTGAAGCTATCGCACGTCGTTTTAGTGAAGAAGGCCACCCTCTCCTTCTTGTGGCTCGTCGCGTAGAACGTTTAGAAGCACTAAATTTACCAAACACCTTATGTGAAAAAGTCGATGTCACTGACCAAGCGAGTTTGATAACAGCGATTGAAAAAGCAGAAGCTCAATTTGGTCCAGCTGACGTGCTAGTCAACAATGCGGGTGTAATGTTGCTTGGTCAGATCGACACGCAGGACGCCGCTGAATGGAAGCGTATGTTCGACGTTAACGTGCTTGGTTTGCTTAATGGTATGCACTCCGTACTTGCATCAATGAAAGCGCGCAATAGTGGCACAATAATCAACATCAGCTCTATTGCAGGTAAAAAGACGTTCCCTGACCACGCGGCATATTGTGGTACGAAGTTCGCAGTTCATGCAATTTCAGAAAATGTGCGCGAAGAAGTGGCCGCATCAAATGTGCGTGTTACAACTATTGCACCGGGCGCAGTAGAGACGGAACTGCTTTCTCACACCACCTCCCAAGACATTAAAGATGGATACGATGCTTGGAAAGTGGATATGGGTGGTGTACTCGCCGCAGACGATGTCGCGCGTGCAGTAATGTTCGCTTACCAACAACCACAAAATGTCTGTATCCGAGAAATTGCGCTCGCGCCGACCAAGCAGCAACCATAATCTGGTGACAACTTAATTTCCCATATACTAAGCAAACGATTTGTTCTACATCAAAACGTTTGCTTTTTTTATATTATTAACTCATCGGATAACCTTATTCTTTACAAGCTTTATTTGAAATAACTCGCAAATTTGTTTAACTTTCAGTGATATCAAATACAGCACACATCACTTACATGAACGAACAAGAAATCAAGCCATCCCTTATCATTGTCGAAGACGATCCAAAACTACAAGATATGCTCGGTGAGTACTTTGTAGAACAAGGCTTCGACGTCCGCTGTATTGATAACGGCACCGACGCGCCGAACGCCATTTTAGACACTCAACCCGATTTAGTTTTGTTAGATTTGATGCTGCCGGGCCAAGACGGTTTGAGCGTTTGTCGTCAAATCCGCGAATGTTACAAAGGCAAAGTTCTGATGCTTACCGCAAGCGATGACGATTTTGATCACGTCGCTGCGCTTGAAATTGGCGCCGATGACTTTGTCACGAAACCTATCAAACCGCGTGTGTTACTTGCTCGTATCCGTATGTTATTGCGCAGGAAAGAAAGCGCCGCTCCAGCGCCAGAAAACGGCTTACAAATCGGCGTGTTGTGTTTAAACCGACTACGTAAATCTTGTACTATGAACCAACAACCTGTCGCATTAACCGACGGTGAGTTTGACTTGCTGTGGGTACTCGCCACTCATGCCGAGAAAACCTTGTCGCGTGAATGGCTCACCAAAACGTTACGCGGGATTGAGTACGACGGTACAGATAGAACCATTGACAACCGCATCGTAACACTTAGAAAGAAATTGGGTGACGCGTCTTGCTCACCTCAAAAAATCATTACGGTACGCGGCAAAGGCTACCTACTAATGCCGGATGCATGGAACGCATAAATGAGAAGGATATATCTAGAGAGCTTTTTAGGTCTGATCATTCTTTTTCTCGCCAGTCTGAAAGGTTATGAGCTCATCGTGTATGAGCTCAATACTGATTATGACTACCTACTTCAAGAACACAGTTCGCAAGCTTTCTACGATTTACTCTCTCCTATCTATGAAGAAAAAGGGCTTGAATACACCAAAAGCGAGCTAGAAAAGTTTGCCACGGCAAGCCATCGATTGTTGCAACCTCACACCATGGATGAGCTCCCACCCGAGGTGAAGGAAGTGTTCGATGAAGATCCTACCGCTAACATCGCCTTTGATGATGAACGGGATTTTTGGTTTCGCTTCGACGAGAGCACTCCCTTTTTCAAAATTAGCGATAACCCGAATAGTCCTATCATTCAAGCCGTCAATTTCGACGACAACATGGTGTGGATATTCTTCATCGCTGGTTTCGCGCTTTACTGTGTTTTGCTGATCTGGTTTTTAAGCCGCAGAATTCGTGAACTAGAAAGAGTCACCGTCGAATTTGCGTCTGGTAATTTCAAAGCACGCGCAAGCACGGCCAGCGCCAAATCGGTTGGCACATTGAACAAAAGCTTCAATAACATGGCCGATAAAGTCTCTCGACTCATTACCAGCAATAAAATGCTCACCAATGCGGTTGCTCACGAGCTACGCACACCAATTTTTCGCTTGCAATGGCAGGCTGATTTACTCGCCGACTCCTCTCTAAATGAACAACAGACAAAGTACGTAAATAGCATCGTTGAAGACATTGATGAGATGGAAGAAATGGTCGAAGAACTCCTTTACTATGCGAAAATGGAACGCCCAGAAACAGAGCTTCGGACCGAAAGTCTTGAGCTTAACTCCCTGCTTTTTGACCTAAAAGACAAATGGCAGCAAGAGACGCCATTGCCAATCACCGTTAAAGATACGGATTGCAAAGAAGCCCCAATTAAGACCGACCCCAAACTGCTCAAGCGCGCGTTAGACAACCTACTTCGCAATGCCATGCGTTATGCCGATAGCCAAATCATGTTAGAAGTGACCGAAGATGAAGAACACTGCATGATAAGTATTCATGATGATGGAAACGGCATTGATGAAAAAGACTGGCCTCACCTGTTTGAGGCATTTTACAGCGCCGACAAATCTCGTAATAAAAGCACCAGCGGCTTTGGTTTAGGACTTGCCATTGTAAGACAAATTATGGAATTGCAACGCGGCGATGTTTCTATTTCACACAGTCCTCTTGGTGGCGCCTGCTTCACCGTATCTCTGCCTAAATAACAGGCGAACAACGATAAAAGTTAAAGCGCAGTTCGCTTAGTTTCTGCGCTATCTTCTTCCTCATCCGCTCTTATTACATAAGACGACATTTCGATACAATCCATAGACAGAGACAAGTAATAAAACAGTGTACATTTAATCCATCAATTCACAGAGATAATGGATTCACCCCATGTATAAACCACTTTTACTCGTTGTCCTTTCTTCCTCACTTGCAGCATGTGCATACAACCAAAAGCCTGTTGTAGACATGACGAATGTTGACCAAGCGCAATACGAACAAGATTTTGCCTACTGCCAAGGTTACGCAGAGAAAGTCGACAAAACAGAAGCCGCTGAATCTGATGCAACCAATGGTGCAATGACTGGCGCATTAATCGGTGCCGCGGCTGGTGCTCTTGAAGATGGTATTGGCGGTGCAGCAGTTGGCGCAGTAGCTGGCAGTGCAGTCGGTGCTGGTGCAGGCGCTTTAGGTGGCGCGAATGATTCCACCAAAACACAAGCTCTCGTGCTACGCAAATGCCTACAAAATAAAGGTTACACCGTTTACGACCTTGATTAAGCATTAGTCTAAACCACACAACCAAAGTACTTACTCATCAAATCAAACGTGACGTTTTTTGCTTGCACCCATATTCACAAATGTTTCACGTCTAACCGATTAGTCTCAGATCGCAATTTGGTGCATTTCGGTACTAACACACATCAATCAACCAATAATAAGAATTAAGGCCCAATTTTGAAGCCAGGTAAAACAGGAATTCGCCGAGTCATGGATGCGACCGGTTACTCAATTAAAGGACTAAAAGCCGCGTGGACTCATGAAGCCGCTTTCAGACAAGAACTCGTACTGACTTTGGTTCTTTCTATCAGCGCATTTTTTCTGCCAGTGACCACGCTTGAACGTGTATTGATGATCAGCAGCCTATTGCTGATTTTAATCGTCGAACTTATTAATTCCGCCGTAGAAGCGGTTGTCGACCGTGTCAGCGATGACTGGCATGAACTCAGTGGTCGAGCCAAAGACATTGGCTCTGCAGCAGTATTTGTTGCGCTATTTCTTGCCCTATTTGTTTGGGCGTCGTTCTTGCTTTAGTTTTATTCAAGAAAGTAACTTATGAAGACTGTTGATTCTCCAAAGAAAGGTATCCCATACGTTGCCTTTACTGTTCTACTCGCGCTGTATTTCGCTCTCGTGGTGAACATCCCAATCTATAAAGAACTCATTGGGATTTTCTCTAAGTTAGACGAAGTCAAAATCGGTTTCATTATCACTATTCCGATTTTCTTTTTTGCCGCGCTTAATTTCTTATTCAACCTATTTAGCTGGCCATGGGTTGGAAAGCCGTTCTTTATCTTGCTGCTCGTAGTCTCTAGCTTAGTAAGCTACGCAGGCTATAACTACGGAACACTGTTTGACTCTGGTATGATCGCCAACATCGTCGAGACCGACTCGAGTGAAGCAAGCTCTTATCTCAGCACGTATTCGGTCGTTTGGACGACGTTAATGGGTGTGATTCCTGCCCTGATTGTGTTCAAAGTAAAGCTGCAACCACAACGCGGACAATGGCTACGCTTTGTGCTTACAAAACTGGTCGCGATGCTCGCTTCGTTAGCAGTTATTGCCGTGATTGCGGGGTTGTACTATCAAGATTACGCATCTGTGGGTCGCAACAACAGCTACCTGAAGAAAATGATCATCCCAACGCAATATGTCTACAGCGCGACAAGTTACGTAAAAGAAAATTACTTAACTACGCCACAGCCATATCGTGAAATCGGTACTGATGCACAGCAATCCTCGACCGCTTTACAGCAAGCGCAGGACAAACCGACGTTACTCGTTTTTGTGGTAGGTGAAACCGCACGTACTCAAAACTATCAACTGAATGGTTACGAGCGTGAAACTAACCCCTACACCAGCCAATTAGATGTGATTTCTTTTAAAGATGTGGCGTCATGCGGCACTGCGACAGCGGTATCTGTACCATGCATGTTTTCTCAGTTAACGCGCAATCAATTTGACCGTAAACAAGCAGATAACCAAGACAACGCGTTAGATATCATGCAACGTGCAGGTATCGACCTACTGTGGAAAGAAAACGACGGTGGCGATAAAGAAGTCGCGCATAAGATCAAAAAAATCGAAGTAGACAGAAAGCAACAAAACGCACTGTGCAACGGTCAAACTTGTTACGACATGGCACTACTGAGTGACTTTGACCAAGAAGTGTCGAACATGAACGGTAACCGAGTTGTAGCCATGCACCTTATTGGCAGCCATGGCCCAACTTACTTCCAACGTTACCCGAAAGAGAAAGCGTTTTTCCAACCAGATTGCCCACGTGCAGACATTGAAAACTGTAGCGTCGAAGAGATCGTAAATACCTACGACAATACCATTCGTTACACAGACTTTGTCTTGGAACAAACCATCAACAAACTTAAGACGTTAGAAGACAAATATAACACTGCGTTGATTTATGTTTCTGACCACGGTGAATCGCTTGGTGAAAGCGGCATGTTCTTGCATGGTATGCCTTACGGACTTGCTCCGGATTTCCAAAAACGAGTACCGCTTATCATGTGGATGTCGCCAAGCTTTAAGCAAGCAAAACACATCAACACGGATTGTTTGTCCAAAGAAGCACAAAATGCAGGTAAGTACTCGCATGACAATGTGTTCCACTCTTTGCTTGGTATTATGGATGTAAAAACCCAAGCCTACGACGGTCAGTTAGACATCTTCAAAACCTGTCGAACCGTATCCTAAGTAGTTAGAGAAAGCCTGATTCAAAATGTGAGTCAGGCTTTTTTATGACAAGCCGTTTCTGCCAACCTCTTTTTCGCTCGTTATAATCAACGCCTAATGAAATCGAAACAGAGCGAACAACATGAAAATCGGTATTATTGGCTTAGGCGACATTGCACAAAAGGCTTACCTTCCTGTCATTACTCAACTTCCTAATGTTGAGCTGGTCTTTTGTACCCGAGACGCCAAAACCCTCTCTTCACTAGCTCAGCAATATCGCATTAAGGAAAGCTGTCAGGACTACCGACAGCTTCCTGCGTTTGGTGTAGATGCGGTGATGATTCATGCCGCAACTCATGTTCACTTTCAAATCGCTGAATATTTTCTAAAACAAAGCATTCCCACTTTTGTCGACAAACCTCTGGCGGACAGTGCCCAACAGGTAGAGCAACTCTATGAGATTGCAGCTATCGCCAATCAACCACTTTATGTTGGCTTTAATCGCCGACACATTCCGCTCTACAACGACTATTTGCCAAACGTACAAAAAGGCGATGTCGCTAATTTGAAGTCACTGCGTTGGGAGAAAAATCGCCACAATCTGCTGGGAGAACTCCGTACGTTCATCTTTGACGATTTTATTCACCCGCTAGACAGCGTAAATGTTGTAGCAAAAGCCGATTTGCAAAACGTCTACATCACTCACCAATTTGACGGCCAACAACTCGCACGTCTGGATGTGCAATGGCAACACGGTGATACCCTACTACACGCTTCAATGAATCGTCATTTTGGCATCACAAACGAACGCGTTCAGGCATGTTATGCCAACCAAGCATTTGAGTTTGAATCGTTCGTGGAAGGTAAATTGTGGCAGGACAATCAAGAACGTAAGTTGAACTTAAAAGATTGGACACCAATGCTCACGAGTAAAGGTTTTCACGCTATGCTATTCGATTGGTTTAAGGTTGTTGAATCAGGCAAGCTGGCTACAAGCACAGTGGAACGCAACATAGCGAGCCACCAGCTTGCAGAGCAGATCTGTCAACGCATAGAACAAGCCGTGCATTGCAATTAATCCCTAGAACCAATCTATGCATGAAACGCATACATTAGTTCACTTTTTGTCATTTGTTTCATTGACTAATCGTCACTAAACTTCGCGCTCATTTTTCTACATGAGCGCACAATGCATGCTTTTTTCTCAATCCATTTTCGCTCAGGTGTTGAGAATGTCCATCATGTTGGGGGTATCTCTAATCATCGTCCATAACTCTCCGAAGTTGCTGGAAATATTAGCAGAACAAGCCATCAACAGCGGTTGTCACCAAACAACGGGAGACAACGAACACCATGATCATTCTCATCACCACCATCATTAATAAGAGCAAACTATGAGTATTTTCCGATTTCCAGTTCTTGTTTGGCTTGGAATAGGGATTTTGATTATTTGTCTAGGGATCAGACAATCTTTCGGTATTTTTATGATGCCAATTTCAGACTACTTTCAGACCGGGCGCGAGTTCTTTAGCTTTGCTATTGCCTTGCAAAACTTGTTGTTTGGCGTATTCCAACCTTTTGTCGGCATGGCGTCAGACCGTTGGGGCGCGAAGCGTATTATCATTTTAGGTGCCTTTTCTTACGCTTTAGGTCTTTACCTTACTTCTATCGCCATTGAGCCAATCATGATGTATCTATCGCTTGGCGTTTTGGTCGGTTTTGGTTTGAGCGCAACCAGCTACGTCATTGTGTTAGGGGCGGTCGCAAAGGTTGTCCCTGCACAACATGCAGCTAAAGCATTTGGTTTAACTACCGCTGCGGGATCGTTCGGTATGTTCGCCATGATCCCTGGAGCACAAGTGCTTTTGAGTGATTTTGGCTGGCAAGGCGCACTTCAAGCATTCGCTGTACTGTGTAGCTTTATGGTGATATTTGCATTGTTCATGAGAACTGCGAAGCCACAAGCAAGTAACCCTGCAAATGTTCAGGAAGACACACAAACCCTAAAAGAAGCATTAAAAGAAGCTTTCTCTCACAGAGGTTATTGGCTGATTCATGCAGGTTTCTTTGTGTGCGGCTTTCACGTGATGTTCATTGCAACTCACTTACCAAGTTATCTGGCAGATAAAGATTTACCAGCCTCAACCGCCGCAATGGCACTGGCGTATGTTGGCATCTTCAACATTTTTGGTTCGTACTTCTGGGGTGTTATGGCGGACCGCTTCAATAAACGCCATGTTATGTCTGCACTGTATTTAATCCGCACGGTAGTGATTGGTGCTTTTGTGACTCTACCTGTCACCGAGCACACCGCAGTCATCTTTGGTGGTGCAATCGGATTCTGTTGGTTAGGCACCGTACCTCTCACATCTGGATTAGTCCGCCAGATTTTTGGTGCTCGTTACCTATCAACACTTTATGGCTTGGTGTTCTTTACTCACCAAGTAGGAAGCTTCTTGGGAGCTTGGGTCGGTGGTCGCATCTACGATTACTACGGTTCATACGATCCAATCTGGTGGTCAACCGTCGTTCTGGCACTCCTCGCCGCTTTGATTCACTTACCGATCAATGACAAGCCAGTATCGCGCTTGAATTTGGCAACCGCCTAGCCAGAAAGGCTCTTAACGTCTACCGTTGCGAGCCTTTTTTCAGCAGCCCAATGATCTCCGCTTTCCTTTATCAAATGAGTATTCTCATCAATGATTTCTTATTTAAGATAAAGCACACCCATTCATCCTCTGTTAAGATTTGTGTGACATACTTTGTAGAAAGTTATAAATCAAAAAGGGTTTTAGATGAGAACACTTGGCAACATCATCTGGTTTTTATTCGGTGGCGTATTCATGGGATTGCTGTGGTGGCTATTCGGTATTCTTGCGTTCATCAGCATCATCGGGATTCCGTGGGGGCGAGCTTGTTTCGTCATGGGTAACTTTTCGTTTTTCCCATTCGGCAAAGAAGCTGTTTCGCGTGATGAACTAACCAATGAAATGGATATTGGCACGAGTCCGCTAGGCGTCATCGGCAACGTACTTTGGTTTGTGTTTGCAGGTTTGTGGCTGGCAATCGGTCATATCCTATCCGCCGCAGCGTGTTTCGTTACCATTATTGGTATTCCGTTTGCACTTCAGCACCTGAAACTGGCCGTAATTTCCCTCGCGCCTATCGGTAAAACTGTTGTAACGTCAGAAGAAGCGGCAATCGCTCGTTACAACATTAATCGTTAAGGTTATGTATCCTCTGAGCTTTCGGGCTCAGAGGGCAACGCCTGTTAAAAGTAAGCCTATTATTGCTACAGCGTATTCGATAATGGTTGATTGTATGCTCATACCGTCACCTTTAGGTTTATATCTTACCTAACTCTGCACTGCTTCCAATTTATCCTTTATAATCAATTATATTTGTAGCCCATCACTTGAGTTGTTCAACACTTCAACTACAAACATCTCAACTCAACTTCCCTCTTAAAAATTTTTAAAGCCGAACTATAAGCATAGCCAAAAGTAATCGACTTTGAGGAGAGATCTACGCGGTAAACGGAAGAATATTGGTCAGGAATCTTACTTTTTCAGGCCCAAGAACAACTTATGGTCGTATCTTTTTTTAACCACAAAATGTGCACATCAAAAGGCAAAGAACACTAAGGATTGAATAAATCAACAAACATTGATTGTGACGTAGACTAATTTATTTTGTTTGTCGTCTTCCCCTACCACCCCATATCATCCCCACCACAAACGCTCTTTGATATTTTTATTTGTAGTTCTGCACAGACGTAAAAGTACGCCTTTTCATCCCACAATTTTGCTTTTACAACCGACCAGAACGTTCTGAGTCATTCAATGACTCAGCATCTATTCATGCAGGAATATATCGTGGATAAATATCAAGCGGCTTACGCAAAGCGTCTCTCAAAACTAAAAAGTGATAACAGTTCACCTAAGGCAATAGCTCGCCTTTGCGCTTGGGATTCGTTTTTTAACCAAGAGTTTGAACTTCAAGATCTTGAATATCAGATGGCCGATGCTGCGCGTCAGCGTTACGAGCAATCCAATGTAAAAAACGACATTTCGTTTAAAGCCTTCAAACGCGCCTTCTACAACGAATCCATCGAGATCTATAACTTGACCGATGGCGCAGCCATTCAAAAAGTCTTTACGCCATTAATTATGCTTGCCACCGCTTGGATTGTGTTTGTGTGCTCTGTATCGAACTAAGCACGCAAATACACTCCAAGAGGGATGAGAATCATCATGCCTAAGATAACGTTACTTCTGCTGGCCACTACAATTGGTATTGGCATTACGGGCGCTGCATTTTGTGTTGGTGTGACTTACGCATTTACTCAGTTACCGTTTGAAAGCTGGTTTCTAAACCCATAAATACAAAAAAGCAGAACTCGATGGGAGTTCTGCTTTTCATTGTTTATTTGGCCGTAACTCGGATGAAACCTAGAATTCCCGGTTCATTTTTTCCAAACACGATAGAAAGGTTGATTGCTGCTCTGGCTCAATATGACGAGTAAGATCACGCACAAGATCAAGGTGCAACTGGTTATGATGGCGATGAATTTTCTCACCTTCTGGTGTAAGCCTCACAACGATAGCACGGCGATCTTCCGGATGAGGGCAACGTTCTATCAAGTTCGCGTTCACTAACTTTTCGATTTGTACCGTTAACGTTCCGGTCGTGATGCCTAACTTTTCCGCCAGTTCTTTCATGCGCAGCGCACCATGGCCGCCCAGCACTTCAATGGTATGGACTTGGGCCAAAGAGTAGCCGGTTTCTTTTACGACTGACTGTTCCCAAGAAGACATCTTGTCATAGAACTCGGTCAGCATTTGATTCAACTTTTCTAGTTCGCTCATCGTCAGCTATTTTGTAACTCTAGAGTAAGGTGATGAATCTTATCAAACTTACTCAGTAATTGCTTAAATTCACTCAACGTTTTATCACTGCGATTATGTAACACAATCGCAGCCGAGTAATGATGTCCGCTCACCTTCCAAACATGCAGATCTAGCACGTCTGCGTATGGCTGAAGCGTCTCTCTGATTGCCTGTAGGTACTCGTGATTAATATTCTCATCTAATAAGACTGGTGCGGTTTGCTTCATCAAACCGAGAGTCCATTTACCAATCACCAAAGCACCAACGATCCCCATAATGGCATCTAACCAAATCCATCCGTAAAACTTACCGATAATAAGTGCGACGATCGCCAACAGTGACGTTAAGGTATCTGCCAAGACATGAAAATACGCGGCGGCAAGATTGTGGTCGTGGTGCTCGTGCGAGTGTCCATGCGATTGGTCATGATCGTGTGAGTGGTCATGATGATGGTGAGCATGCAGTAGCAACATACTTGCTAAGTTAACCACCAAACCAATCACTGCGACCATAATCGCTTCGTTGAATTGAATACTCTCAGGGTTAAACAAACGGTGAACGGATTCCACCATCATCATTAGCGCCACCATGCCCAAAGCAATCGCGCTCGTAAAACCACCTAAAACACTGACCTTCCCGGTACCAAACGAAAAACGCTCATTGTTCGCATTTTGCTTAGCATAGCGATAAGCGAACAAGGTGATGCAAAATGCCGCAGCATGAGTGCCCATGTGCCATCCATCGGCGAGTAAGGCCATAGAGCCAAAAAGCGTGCCCGCAGCAATCTCAACCACCATAGTGACAAGCGTCAGAATCAGAACATAAAAAGTTCGCTTTTCACCTTTATGGTTATGAGAAACAAAATCGTGCGTGTGTTGTGCTATTGCCATAGATAAATCATATCCCTATTGCTTAGTTTGTTTGATAGTCAAAATATTTGATTTAAATTTAGTTTGACCATCAAACAAAGTCAACATAGAAAACTAAGAAAGGCGTTCATCACTGCACTCAAGATTGACCAATCTGACGAGTCCCTGCGTGAACATACGCGGCGTTGTTTGGGAATCAGCCGCTTATACGTTAAGCTGCTGTTACTCAACCAAAAGATAGAAAGCGGATAAGCAGATGGAACATGTAGGTTCTCGTGCACTGATTGTTGAAGGCGGCGCAATGCGAGGGGTGTTTTCTTGCGGAATACTCGACCATTTTTTAGCTGCGGACTTTTCTCCCTTCGACAGCTTTTGGGGCGTATCGGCTGGCGCAAGTAATCTTGCCGCCTATTTGGCAAAAATGCCAGACAGAAACCTAAAAATCTATCTCGATTACAGCCTAAGAAATGAGTTCATCACCCCCAGCCAGCTCATACGCGGTGGTGATGTCATGGATTTGGATTGGATGTGGCAAGTGACACTTGAAGAGTTAGGCATTGATAAAGAAGTGCTCGCTGCAGATCCGCGTCCTTTTTTCCTTGTCGTCACTCGTCAAGATACTGGACAGGCAGAATACCTCACTCCGGACATCGATATGTTAGCGGAGACCATGAAGGCCAGCAGCGCCCTGCCCGTACTCTATCGTAATGGCGTACTTCTTAATGGCACTCGATATGTGGATGGCGGCGTTGCAGATGCCCTGCCAATTGCCGAAGCCATCAAGAGAGGAGCGACGAAAATCATGGTCCTGCGCAGCCAGATCGCCAGTTACCGAAAACCAAGATCAAAGTTCAGTGCCATCACAAAACGTATGCTGAAGGAAACGCCAGCTCTGATTGAGCCTATGCTGACACGTGACGTTCGTTACAACCAAACATTGGAACTGATAAACAACCCGCCATCAGGCGTTGAGATAATCCAAGTGTGCCCACCAGAAACGTTTAAGTTAAAACGCTTAAGCCGCTCACCAGAACCTTTGCGAGAAGCTTATGAACTGGGAATTGAGGCTGGCAAACAAGCCATAGAACGTTGGAATTCAGTGTAAAGAAAAAAGCCACCTCGATTAAACGCAAGTTAATCTAGGTGGCTAACGCAAACTCGATGGCAGTGGATTATCGATTTGCTTCGCTACGAGCCCAATAAGTAGGCTCAAATACATTCAGCGTAATACTAAGACATCGGTCAAAATTGGCTGTTCGCTGTCGTTCGCTTTAATAGGTTTCGAACAGCCCTGAGTTGTAGTCTTGAATCGCTTGTTCAATTTCTTCAATACTGTTCATGACAAATGGGCCATAGTGAACCACCGGCTCATTGATTGGCTCACCTATAAAGAGCAGGACCCCACTGTTGTCTGCCGCAGTAAACTTTGCGGCCTCTCCTTTTGATAACAGCGCCATCTCACCTTGCTTTACAGTGCGTTGATTTATCTCGACACTGCCTTGGTACGCATAAATCATCATGTTATGGTCAGCGTCCAAAGCTAGCTCAAGCGTGGCTCCTCTATGAGGCCGCCAATCAGCAACAGTTGCCACAACACCAGTTTGAGTCAACGGCCCAACAATTCGTTCTCCCGCAATCATCAACTCACCAGCAATGACACGAACAAGCCCTGTCTTTGCAGTGTCAAATTCCGTGATCGTCTCTGGTTGAAAATCGTGGTATTGAGCGGGTTTCATTTTGTCTTTGGCTGGTTGATTAATCCATATCTGAAAACCATGCAGCTCACCGTCTTGCATAATTGGCATTTCACTGTGTATTACTCCACGACCTGCCGCCATCCATTGTGCGCCACCAGAACGCAATTCGCCGACATTGTTCATGTGGTCACGATGTTGAAAATGACCTTTCAGCATATAAGTCAGCGTTTCAATCCCACGATGAGGATGAGGAGGAAAGCCACCAATGTAGTCAGAACGTTGATCGGATTTCAGCTCATCCATCATTAAAAATGGTGAAAAGCTCGTGTTGTTAAAACCTGCAACTCGACGAATTTTAACACCATCACCGTCAGCGGTAGGTTGCGATGGAATCAACTGACGAATTTCTCTGAATGTGCTCATACTTCTTCTCCTCGTTCGCCTTGGTAGCTGTCTGCAAATCGCGTTTCAGCTCAGGCTATCGACATGGTTTTATTTTAGTTTGGAGAAAAATAATCATGAGCAGAGCGATTCGAGCTACTTATTCAAGTTTTTCGAACAATAGGAAATCAGTAACAAACACCATTGGTCATTTTTCATCCAGACCAAATCCTCGACGATTGATGATAAGTTCGCTCTTATCACATAAACGTTTTTGAATTTATTTGAAAATAAATGTAGCTATTTCTTAAACAAGGTGTATAGTGGCGCTTGGCTCTTCGAAGAGAGCTGTTAATGCTACATTTAGTTTAAGTTCCTTCTCAGTAAAATCTTGAATCCCCATTCAGACACCTGCGTACAACTTCCTCTTGATTGACATTCAATAGCTTAAAAAAAGATCCACCAATAATTTATCATTAATGTTTTTAATTCAGAGGTTTTTATGTCTGCTAAAGTAACTGGTTCAGTAAAATGGTTCAACGAAACTAAAGGTTTTGGTTTCCTATCTCAAGACAACGGCGGCCAAGATGTATTCGTACACTTCAACGCTATCGTTGCTGACGGTTTCAAAACACTGAATGAAGGTCAGAAAGTAAGCTTCAACGTAGAGCAAGGTAAAAAAGGTCCTCAAGCGACTGAAGTTACTCCTCTATAAGACTGCTTTTCTTGGTGCAGCATGTCCATGCTGCACCAAATCTCTCTCCTTCAAAAAATATCCTCTCAACATAAACTCAGCCTAATTTCAGGCATTGCTTAGTGCTACCCAAAATAAATGGGTCAGTACCGCTTAACTTATTATTTAAAGGAAAAATCATGTCCTCAAGAAGAACAGGCCGTCAAAGGCATTGGTATCAATTACTTAACAAAGAAAAAATCGTCAAAAAACAGGAGAATAAATGTTAGAAATTGAATTTAATTTACATCAACCTAAAACCACTTGGAGAGCTAAAATATATCAATTGAATAGCGATATACTGAAGCGACATATATTGCCAAAACTTCAATATCGTAGTCATCTGATTGACTTCCAATATTGTGAAAAAACCTGCTCAGGCACTATTCTATGTGACTCAGGTTCAAAGTTAGGAAGTTTTATTATCAAATAATGCTTTTTTAAGGCATTAATAATTCTCATCAATATTTTGGAAGATATCCAATGGCTAGAAAAAGTAAAAAGCAAATTGATAAGGAAAAGAAAGAATCTGAGGAAAATGCTGCCGCTGTAAAACAACGAACGCGCCGCCGTATCGAAGATATTATGGAGCAAAGAGCGTTTGATAAAATGTTTGATCTTTAACTCTGATTCCTACCTCTTCAAGCTTGTTGTGCAAAGGTAACCGCCACCTACCTTTCCACTCCGCTTTCCAATCAGTTTGCTATCTCTTAGCCAAAAATACACTTCTTAAAATAACCTTTTCCACACCCAAATTTTTCTTCATCTTAAGCTTCACGCTTTGCTTCATCACTGTAAGCCAACTTTAGTGTGCGCTGAAAAACAATCCAAATTCGAACATCCACTCGATATCTATCAAGCTCTAAAAACGTATCGCACTCTCATTTTCTGACGGGTCTAGATATATTGATAAATTTACGTATAATCGCAAGCGTTTGCTTCGTATAACCCCAATGATATGGTTTGGGGGTCTCTACCAGTTCCCGCAAAGTGCTGATTACGAAGAGTTGAGATCACTGTGGATCTTACTCTTTGTGATAGCGTTCGATTTATTCCTATCTATACCTATTCTTAGAGTAACTGCATCCACAATACACATAAGGTGGAATATGAACGCATTTATTCAAGGTCTTCCAAAAGTAGAGCTGCACTTACATATCGAAGGTTCACTCGAACCAGAACTCATGTTTAAACTTGCCAAGCGCAATGGCATAGATATTCCTTATTCGTCACCAATCGAATTGAGAGAGGCATACCAATTTGAAGATCTGCAATCTTTTCTCGACCTCTATTATCAAGGCGCAAATGTTTTACGCACAGAGCAAGATTTTTATGACCTAACGTGGGAATACTTGGAGCATTGCAAAGCAGACAATGTGATTCATACCGAGATATTCTTCGACCCGCAAACTCACACTGAACGTGGCATTGACTTCGACACCGTACTCAACGGCATTTCTAGAGCGCTGACAGATGGCCGCGAAAAATTAGGCATCACATCGCAAATCATCGCTTGTTTCCTTCGTCATTTGTCAGAAGAAAGCGCGATGGAAACACTGCAATCTGTTTTAAAGCATCGCGATAAAATCATTGGTGTGGGGCTAGATTCATCAGAAAAAGGCCATCCACCAGCTAAGTTTTTACGTGTCTTCCAGCAAGCGAAAGAGGCAGGCTTGCTTACCGTGGCACATGCCGGAGAAGAAGGACCAGCGCAAAATATTACCGACGCGATTGAAATGTTGGAAGTGAGCCGCGTTGATCACGGCGTTCGCTGCGTAGAAGATGAAGCTCTAGTGGGATCTCTAATTGAAACCAAAATGCCACTGACCGTTTGCCCGCTGTCTAACATCAAACTTTGCGTGTTTGATGAAATGGGACAACACAACATCGTAGAACTTCTGCGTAAAGGCGTGGCGGTAACCATTAACTCTGATGACCCCGTTTACTTTGGTGGCTACATGACCGATAACTTCCTTGCAGTGAATCAAGCACATCCCATGAGCAAAGAAGAACTGGCGAAATTCACGCTCAACGCTATCGATGCAAGCTTCATCGACAACGAGTTGAAGGCTCAATATCGTCATAAAGTCGAACAATATGTTGCACAACATTCATCGATGTAATGCGGTATACCCTTACAAACCCTCTGTGGTTAAAACGGGACTTAAGCGCTAGACTGAAAAAGCTCAACAAAGCACTTAATAAAGGAAGAAAATCATGATTCAACAAGGCCAAGCACTACCTTCTGCAACCGTAAGTGAACTGACTGCCGATGGCATGGTCAACCACGATGTGACCGAACTGTTCGCGAACAAGAAAGTGGTGTTATTCGCGGTTCCTGGCGCATTCACTCCAACTTGCTCAGAAGCTCACCTACCAGGCTACGTAGTACTCGCAGATCAATTAAAAGCAAAAGGCGTTGATTTAATTGCTTGTGTGGCGGTGAACGATGCATTCGTAATGAACGCATGGGGTGAAGCTCAAAACGCTTCTGAGATTTTGATGCTAGGTGACGGTGATGCTAGCTTTACTAAAGCGCTAGGCTTGGAAATGGATACTGGCGGCTTTGGCGGCGTTCGCTCACAACGTTACGCAATGATCATTGAAAACGGCGTAGTAACAACACTTAACGTTGAAAAGCCAAGTGAATTTGAAGTAAGTAATGCAGAAACCATTCTTGCAGCACTTTAAGAAAACACAAAACGGAAGCTCAAGCTTCCGTTTTTTTCAGGCGATTAGCGCATTCTCACGACACTAGTTTGTTGCTTACGTTGCATCTCTGCAAAAGTCAGTACAAACGGAGATGACTGCTTCACGTGGCTTGGCAGCGACGAAAGCGCATTGTAGGCTTCTTGCTTCGATTTAAAATCACCAGCTGTCACCGTATACCAACGTGTACCTCGGCTATTTTTCCAGTTAACCCATACAGGGTGTTTAGGGTCGATATAGCGAATGTATTCTTTCACATCTTTTTCTTTCTTCAGTGCTAGTACCTGCATGGTGTAGTGGTTGGGATTCAGGTAGCCGTATGCATCTTGAGACGACATCACACCCACACACTGCCCATTATCGACAGGTTGATGAGGCATAGCGCAGCCCATGAGCGAAAAAATCAATGTCAAAGATAAAATCTTGTGCACGTGTCACTCCATTTTTGTTCTGGTTTGTTTTCTCTCATACCCATCACGCACAAATGGTTGTGCAAAAACATCACTGAAGGCTTGGACTAACAACGATTTGTGAGGATTGGGATCACATCCAATATCGAAAGCTACGGCATCGTTATTCTTTGACGTCGTTTTTAATAAAAAGCGATGGGAGAGCAAGAATAACAACACGTTTTAGCTTCTTTGGACATTACGAGTTGTTCAAAAAACTAAGGCGACCATTTAGGCCGCCTTAGTAAATTGATTTTATAAAAAACCTTTAAAACCAGCTTGCTACCAGTCGCTTAAACCAATCCATAATACGTTTAAAAATCCCACCTTCTTCCACTGGTTCGAGTGCAACTAGCTCGGTCTCTTTCACGACTTTTCCATCCACTTTGTATAGCAAAGTACCAACTACCTGATCTTGAGCAATTGGCGCAAGTAAATCACCGTTGTATTCCACTTCCGCTTTAAGTTTGTTTACGTCACCTTTAGGCAGAGTGAGATAAACATCGCGGTTCACACCAACTTTTAACTCATCCTTTTGCCCCATCCAAACGCGAGCGTTTGCGATATCAGTTCCTGCGGCCGTTGGCATCAAAGTATCGTAGAATCGAAAACCGTAGCTAAGAAGTTGCTTACTTTCTGATTCACGCACACTTTGGCTCTTCGCCCCCATGACAACTGCGATAAGGCGCATGTCGCCATTGGTGGCTGACGTAGCCAAACTGTAACCTGCACCACTGGTATAGCCCGTTTTCATCCCGTCAACGTTCATGCTGCGATCACGAAGTAAACCATTCCGGTTATATTGAGTAATACCGTTGTACGTAAAAGACGTTTCACTGTACATCGGATAAATATCTGGCAGATCACGAATGATTGCTTGACCCAACTTAGCTATATCATGCGGTGTTGAATACAAACCATCGCTATCTAAACCGTGAGGGTTAGTAAATGAGGAATTCGTCAAACCAAGTTGACTCGCCCAACTATTCATTAAGCTAACAAAGCCTGCTTCGCTGCCAGCGACGTGCTCTGCAATGGCAACACTAGCATCGTTTCCTGACTGAACCACCAATCCTCGATATAAATCAGACAGAGACACAGATGTGTTTACTTCGATGAACATTTTGGAAGAATCTGGGAAGTTTTTCGCCCAAGCGTTGCGACTAATGACAACTTGATCATCGAGACTGATATTGCCAGCGTTTACTTCTTGTCCTGCAACATAAGCAGTCATCAGCTTAGTTAAGCTCGCTGGGTTTAATCGCTTGTCTGCATCGCGCTCTACCAACACTTTACCTGTGTGATAGTCCATCAGTACATAACCGCGGGAGCTTAGTTCAGGTGCATTAGGGACAACAGTAGGTGCAGCAAAGGCAAAGTGAGAGAAGGTAGCAAGGCCGGTAAGGAAAGTCGTGTTGAATAAGGTAATTTTTCTCATAGTGACATCTAATCTTATTAGCAATCTGTGGCTTACAAACTAAGTCGAGTATATTGAAACGCCATACAGTTACAGCAGCAATGTTACGATTCGTTACCTTTACTCAATGTTTGTCGAGAAGAATGAGATATGAGTAGAAATTTTCCGCCCACACATGTGATACCCAAACGAGATCACGAAAGAACGGCCCCACGTCAATGACAGCGAGAACTCACATTTCTAGATACAGATAAGCAGATCATCTAAAACAAATCGTTCAAAATATGAAAAAGCCCCCGCACAAACGGTGATGTCAGGGAGAGTACCTGTGCGGGCTTAAAAGGACAATTCAACCCAATAATTACAGAGCTGAAAAACTAGGGGTAATGAAAATCGGATAATCCAAGATCTTCAGTTGCGCTTATATTACTCACCTTGCGTTTTATCTTGTTAGCTTCGCGTCAATACCAGAGTAATAGAGACGTGATACACAAAAATTGGGATTTATTTTATTGACGACAAATAAAATAAAAAATATCGAAGATAAAACTAGGCACTGGTTAATTATATTTATAATAACCCTAAATAAAATTTATGATTTCGGATATTTTTACCTTAAATAAACATCGTGAAATTTTTAATTTTCATTTTCTTTCATTCAGTCAGAAAGCGAAGAAAAGTACAACTTCCCTTTCTTAAAACTCAATGATGTCTTACGTATTTTTTTGGAACTTTTATTTTCTGGATCAATAAATTGAGTATAGCAATGAGGGACTAAACACCCACTTTTCGCTCTAAACGATAAACCACTATTGTTTAGATTGATACGCTGTTTCTTTACCACTAGGGATTCCAAACAATGGTTATCCTTAATTTGGGTGGCAATTCGATCGCGTACTCCTACCCAATACGCCTTAAACGACGACATCATAAATACCCTCTTTAATGACATGAATAACATACACTTGAGCTTTATTCCGTCATGACGAAGCAGGTCATTATTCCATATAAAAATTAATGAAAGGAATTAATAGCCCCTACTTAGATATGGTTTGGCTCTTTTTCATTTAAGAAATACGCTTTCATCTCATAATGTATTGAGATGCATATAGTTAACACTTTATGACTATTAATTAGAAAAGCGTAAGACGAAATTGTGCATATTCCATACAAAAACAAAGGATATGTCAAAGGTTAATTAGCAATTAATCAGTTATAAAACTAAAAACTAAAATTCATAACTGGCTATTATCAATAAAGACAAAAATAAATAATATCGACTTTACCATTTATAGATTTAGATGATATCAATATACGCAGTTTACTATTATTGAAAAATACATAATCAATAAACATACGACCTATCTATTAATGATATTTAGGTCTTAGTAGAGAATATTGAGGAACGAAAAAGCGCACCTTTAATGGTGCGCTTAACATCTTTTCGTTTAAGGTTTCAGCTTCAAAACATTATCAATGTCTGCAGCACTGTGGCGCTCAGCTAGTTGCTCCCACTCTTCACCCCAAGAGCGGTTAACAATACGACCACGTTTAACACCTTCTCGCTCATCAATCGCTTTCGCCCAACGCACAACGTTTTTGTAGCCCTCCACATCTAAAAACTCGGCTGCATCGTATGCGCGGCCCAGCACTAAGTTACCGTACCACGGCCAAGTTGCGATATCGGCAATGCTGTACTCATCACCACCTAAAAAGGCGTTGTTTGCCAGACGTTTGTCCAGTACATCCAGTTGACGCTTAACTTCCATCGTAAAGCGGTTGATTGGGTACTCGAATTTCTCTGGCGCGTACGCGTAGAAGTGACCGAAACCGCCTCCTAAGTATGGTGCAGAACCTTGCAGCCAAAATAGCCAGTTCATTACGTCGGCACGCTTCGCGCCTTCTGTTGGTAAGAAGTGACCAAACTTTTCTGCCAAGTAGAAAAGAATGTTACCCGATTCAAACACGTTGATAAGTTCATCACCTGAGCGATCAACCAGCGCCGGAATTTTAGAGTTTGGGTTTACTGCTACAAAGCCAGAACCAAATTGGTCACCATCGCCAATCTTGATCAAATACGCGTCGTATTCTGCTTCTGTTACGCCTGCCGCCAAAAGCTCCTCAAACATGATCGTCACTTTCTGACCATTAGGAGTCCCCATTGAGTAAAGCTGGAATGGATGCTCTCCAACTGGCAACTCTTGCTCGTGACGTGCGCCAGAGTCGGGACGATTAATGCTTGCCCATTGGCCGCCATTTTCACTGTCGTTAGTCCAAACTCTTGGTGGTGTGTATTCGTTAGCCATTGTTATTCCTTATCGTGTTTGAATGCACCTGTAGGCTGGTTCAAATCGTTACCAGCAGCAATGCTTAAAAATCCCCACCTTAAATTGGCAGGGCATAATCAAGATATTAGGTCGGAATCTTCAAATAAAAGTCCTGACCTTTCACTTAATTAGAACCTTTGGTTATGGGATTTTCTTTCACGCTATAAGGAAAAACGTTGTGTTAATGTGAGTTAGGTTCGAGATGCTAACAATAATGAGTAAGCCCAACTCGGCGGCACATCTCTGTTTGGTGATTTAGAACAACCGCTTAACTTTACAGTCACTAAGAGCGAAGTAGTGTTAGATACTTTGGTTCAGAATACTTACGTACGTGAAAGATAGTTAGGTTAGATAGTTAAAAAGAAAAGCGCCCTTCACTGAATCAATGAAGGGCGTTTTAATATCTTTGTAATCGAAACCGTTACTTAGCTGATTCAAACAAACCAGTGATGCCTTTCAAAGGGAAAAGCCTTGCTTGCTCCAACCCTCTCAACGTTACCGTATTTAAGTCATCAATAAAGAAACGACTGGTTATCGTGTGTTTGCCACCATTAATGAAAATCTCGATGACAGAATTGTCGATATATATCTCAATCTTCTGCTTAGCGTCCAATCTTGGTGCTTTTCGAATGCTACCAAATTCTTCTGCGTATAAATGAGACATATGACGACGGTCCAGCATAAACTCGTGCTCTGTCGCACTAAAGACGATGTTGTCACCTTTGAGGTTACTCAGCTCAAGTTCAAAGCCATCGCCCTCAAGGTCTAATTGTATCAAACAACTGGTGCTTTCCAGTGTATGGGATTGTGCAAAGACCACCTCTTCTTTTCTTAAACTCTTCAGCTCAGGGAGTGGAGTTTGAACAAGAAAACCATCTTTCAACGTTAGTTCTCTAGGAAGAGACAACATTCCTGCCCACTGGTGTGTGACCGATGGTGTGTCGATTTCTGGCAACCCTATCCATGCAATAAGAATGCGACGCCCATTCTCATCTAAATAGGTTTGTGGGGCGTAGAAATCAAACCCATAATCTGGCTGCAAAATATCTTGGTGGTTTTCTAAAATCATCGACTCTAGGTTCAACTGATCACCCACGATATACGCGACAGAATAGATGTTTTTGAAATCATAAGGATTACTACTGCTCACACCCTGTGGAGAAAACAGCATCACCGATTGACCATTAATCTCAAAGAAATCAGGACACTCCCACATGTACCCAAGGTCAGAAAACTTGGTCTTGATAGGACCTTTATGCTGCCACGTTTTCAAATCTTTGCTTTGATAGAGCGCCATTGAACCATGCTCAGTTTTGGTTTGAGCACCCACCACCATCAGATAATCGTCGCCTTTCTTCCAAACTTTTGGGTCACGAAAGTGCTCCGTGTAATGTTCGTTCTCAATGACCACACCATGCTTTTCAATGTTGCCGTCTGAATCCATGGTGGCAAAGCACTGTGTTGGAATTCGGTTCCAGTTTTGGTCACGCTTGTTGCCAGTAAAAAACAGCAAAGCCTTGTTGTTTTCCACCAAAGCGCCACCCGAATAAACACCATGTGAATCGTAGTCTTGGTCGGGATGAAGACCAACACCATGATCAGTAAAATGGATGAAGTCTTTAGTAGAAAGGTGGTACCAATACTTCATTCCATGGACTGGTCCCACTGGCGTCCACTGGTAAAAGATGTGGTGCTCACCATTGAAATAGCACAACCCATTTGGGTCATTTAACAGCCCAAATCTAGGGGCGATATGAAAACTAGGAAAGCCTTTATCTTGCTGACGTGAAAGTGTCATTTCTTCGATATCACACTGAGGGATTTGCTCAAGTCGGCGATACCTTTGCTCTACAGTCCAACGGTTGTTTAAGCTCATAATTTTTCTCAACTGAAATTGGATCTGAAGATCATTGCCCAATAAATTGCAGCAACTCTGTCTGGGTCGGAAGCGCAGTCATTGCGCCTTTTTGCGTCGTCGCTAATGCACCACAGCCATTTGCCCATTGAATCGCAGAGCTAACAATAAGATGATTTTTCCAATCGTCATGTTGAGACAGACATGCCAGTAGCCCTCCGACAAAAGCATCACCAGCCCCTGTAGTATCAACCGGACTAACGACTTGACCAGTGATCAGCTCACTCTGGCTTTCAAAGACGCGCCAAACGCCTTTCGCACCTTGTGTCACCAAGACCAAAGCAATATTCATAGCGGCTATTTGTTTTAAACCTTGCGCTATCGATGTTGAGTCAGTTAAGAACAAAAGCTCTTCTTCAGAGAACTTAACCACATCAGCCATCGCTACAGCCTTCATTACGACAGCTTGGATTTCTGATTGTTCTTGCCACACTTCATCACGCAAGTTAGGGTCAAAGCTAATGAAACCACCAGCGGCTTTTACTCTTTTGATCGCCTCAAATGTGCTACTTCGACTTGGCTCATTTGCCAGTGAAATCGAGCAAACATGCAGCCAGTCACCTTGCTTAAAGTTAGGAATATCTTCAACAGACATAAACTGATCAGCGCTCGGTTTTACCATAAACGTAAAGCTGCGTTCACCTTGATCGTCTAAATCCACCACCACTGTTGATGTTCTTTGCTCAGGATCTTTAACGAGAAACTCCGTGCACACGCCCTCTTGATCCAGCGTTGATTGCATGAAGCGACCAAATGGGTCATCACCCACACGTCCAAAAAACGCACTCTTACCAGATAGACGAGCAATTGCTACGGCGACATTCGCTGGTGCACCACCGGGACATTTGAGTAAAGAAGTCTCAGATTCCGGTATTAGATCGACAACAGCATCACCAGTTACCCACACTTGATTCATCTTGCTTACCTTAAAATTAAAGCCCTGATAGTCCAACGTGTTGAACACCTTCACTACCAAGTAAAAATTGAAAAAGGCTAGCCAAGCCATTAGTGCTTGGCTAGCACCCCAAACATTTAGGAAAAGAAGTGGATTTTGGGGGACTCCACCCTTAAGGAGTTCAGATTAAGCCGCTGCTTTTTTACCGACTTTAGCGCGGTCACGCATACCAAGAACAATGGTGAGAACAAATGCGGTCAAGAACGCGATCACCATACCCGCGATGTAGTAACCAATCTTATCTGGCGTGATGGAAATGATGCCTGGAAGACCTGCTGCACCCAATGCCTGAGCTTTCACATTAAACATTGTAATGAACGCGCTCGATAACGCCGCAGCGCAAACTGCCGCGATAAATGGGTAACGTAGTTTTAAGTTAACACCAAACATGGCTGGTTCTGTAATACCCAGCAAACCCGTGACACCCGATGGAATCGCAATACCTTTCATCTTCTTATCTTTACTCATTATGCCCACCGCCAACGCTGCAGCACCTTGAGAAACGTTAGACATCGCCGCAATAGGAAAGATAAAGGTGCCGCCTGTCGTCGCAATATCCGCAAGAAGTTGCGTTTCAATCGCAATGAAGCTGTGATGCATACCAGTAATAACAAACGGAGCATAGATAAGACCAAATACCGCACCACCAACAAAGCCAGCTGTGTTGTATAGCCAGTTCAGACCATCACCCAATAGGAAACCGATATCACGCGTGAACGGACCGACGACAGTAAACGTCAGCAAACCCGCTATGAAAATCGCCAGTAATGGCGTTAAAAGGTTGTCTAAAACAGAAGGTATGACTTTACGTAAGCCTAGCTCAACCTTCGCAAGAATGAATGCCGATACCAAAACCGGTAACACTGAACCTTGGTAACCCACTTTTTGGATTTCAAAACCAAGAATATTCCAAACCGGAATGTTGCCAGACACAGATGCGCCGCCGAATCCCCAACCATTCAGCAAGTCAGGGTGAACCATCAACATACCTAGCGCTGCCCCTAAATATGGGTTGCCGCCAAACTTCTTGCTGGCTGAAAATGCCAGCAGAATAGGCAGGTAAACAAACGGCGCGTTTGCAAACGTGTTGATCATGTTCGCCAAGTCTGTCAGTCCTGGATTGGCCTCAATCAAGGAATTACCATCAATAAACAAGCCTTGGGCAGTCAGTAGGTTGTAAATACCCATCAACAAACCGCCAGCGACGATTGCTGGAATGATTGGGACGAAAATATCAGACAGCCCCTTCACTGCGCGCTGAACGATGTTTTGTTTCTCTGCGCCAGCAGACGCAACGTCGTTGGTGGACATTTCACTCATACCCGTCAACTTCGCCATTTCTGCATAAACTTGGTTTACGATGCCTGATCCAAAAATGATTTGGTACTGACCCGCAACTTTGAACTGCCCTTTTACCCCTTCAAGGTTATCAATCGCTTGTTCATCTATTTTTTGCTCATCTGCAACGGCAAGGCGTAAGCGTGTCGCACAATGTGCAAGTGCGGTGATGTTGCTTTTACCACCTAATAGAGTTAACAACTCTTTTGCTACTGCCGGATAATTCATTTCATACCCCATTGGATTATTATCTGAGCTTGCGAAATTTTCGGGAACGTTTGCAAAACAGATTTTTGCTCAATAAAACCAAATGATCAAAGATAAAGCAGAGAGAATGTGAGAATGATCGTCAAATTCTCTCCCTAACAGCAGTATAGGAGGTTAGAATCGCTACTTATCAAAGAGCTTTTCATCTTCTCTTTGCAAACAATCCCAAAAACGAAAAACAGAATGGATATGAACAATGGCGAGTCTGCATGATGTCGCCCGTCTGGCTGGCGTATCAAAATCAACAGTGTCACGGGTTATAAACGATGAGTATGGCGTAAAAGAAGCGACAAAACAGAAAGTCCGCCAAGCAGTAGCTGAGTGTGGCTATGTGCCAAACCAAGTCGCTAAAGATCTAAAATCTCAAAAGACCAATCTGGTTGGTGTCATTGTTCCTCGGGTTTCCTCTCATGCCACATCCCAAGGCGTCGATGGATTAACCGAGGTCCTTGAAAAAGCGGGGAAACATGTTTTACTTGCTAGCACTCACCAAGTCCACGAAAAAGAACTAGAATATATTCAGATCTTTAACCAAAAACGGGTTGAAGGGATCATTCTTTACGCGACCCACCTCGATTCCAAGCTGGTAAAAGCAATTCAAAACTCAGCGGTCCCAGTTGTGCTCGTCGGTCAAGATGGTTCCATGTTTAATATTCCAAGCATCATTCATGATGACTCACGAGTAGGGTTTGAAGCGGGAAATAGACTGGTTGCAAAAGGTTGCCAAACCATGGGCTTTATTGGCGTACAAGGTGACGATATCGCGGTAGATAAGCAACGCTCTGAAGGGTTTGTTCAAGCGCTGCAACACCATGGTTTTGAGCTCGCCTTCCATGCTCGTGGTGACTTTACCATCGACTCTGGCTATTCATTGGCAAAACAACACTTAACAGAGAACCGTAAGCTAGATGGCTTGTTCTGTGCGACAGACCGTATTGCTATCGGTGCGATGAGAGCGATTCAAGAGATCGGGTTAACACCGGGTAAAGACGTTTTAGTGCTAGGAGTTGGTGATGATGAGCTCGCATCAGTGTGCACCCCAACCTTATCAACATTTAACTATGCATTTGATAAAGCAGGTGAAAATGGTGCGAAACTGTTGCTAGATAGAATTGCCAACAGAAGTTTTGAAATGAGTAAGATGGTGCTAACCTTCAAAACAATTGAGCGTCAGTCCTGTTAATGAAAAAGCGCCAAATGAAATCAGTTGGCGCTTTTCTTATTACTTTTTGTCGGTTAGAGCCCTTTAGAACCAAGTTTCCATTTGCAGTGCAAACAGAACTTCACCACCATCCCCCATCGTTGCAGCGCCCGTATCCTGGCTAATCGAGTAGCCATTCAAGTCTTCGCTCCAATCAACGTAGCTAACAGCAAAACGTAGCTCCGGACGGTCAAAGAAACCTGCTGCGGTAGACATCTTAAGCGTTGGTGCAATTGTCGCTTTGTAAAAACTGCCACTTGCTTTATCAATCGCATTGTCTAGGTCCATGTATTGGTATGAGCCTTCATAAACCATCTCAAAGTTTTGTGTAAACTCTTGCGCTAAGCGGATGTTGAACGATGCCCACGTAAATTCATCATTTTTGGCAAAGCGATCTTGGCTGTGCTCTGCTAACAACGCAGGTGCTACACGCCAATTGTCGCCGATGCGTGTTACACCATAGCTGAACAAGCGTACGGCTTTTGCGTCTTCTAGCAAATCACCGTTTGAACCTATGCCTTTAAGTTCCGCCCCCAGTCCATCACCCATCAAAATACCAGTTTTAGAGAAGCCTTCACTCATGCCAAAGAAGGTATCGCCATGGTAGGCAAACATCGCATGTAAACCTTTGTCCGCTGAGCCTTCTGCTCGATCATTGTTATCAGCAGACGTCATGCCGCTCAGCATCAATTGCCAATTACCAAAGCGGTTGTTCATTGTCGCGATATAGTTTTCAACATCCGTTGACGAGCTATCAATCTCACCAAAATCACGACCATAGATCGAGAAGTTTACTTTCCACGAATCGCTCATTTGGATGTCATACACACCTGCACCAGTACCAGATAGGAAAACGATATCCGAGTCAAAGAAGTGAATGTCAAAGTTATCACGGTCAAATCGTTTACCTGCCCAAAACGTTGCGTCAGCAAACGCACTTGATTCAGAGAACATTCTCAACTTGTTTAGCTCAGCATATACCTGACGAACGTTTAATTGACTCTCACTCGCTGTCCATTCGTTATTGGTTTCCGTACTATCTGCCAGCATGATTCGGAACAATGCGCTGGAACCATCACCTGCAAAGCGTTTGTGAATAAGGTTTGCTTCCACATAATGATCATCCTCAACCCCTAATCGTCCAATTGGAGCGCCAATAGCACCAGCTGCCGTCATGTAAGGACCAGTACCCACTGCACCATTCAGATCATCATTAATGAGCAGCCCGGAACGAGCGTAGCCATGAAACTCAAAGCTTGAGGCTTTCTCATTTGCTTCTGTGGATACTTTTTCTGTCTGTTCAAGTCTCTGTTCTAATTCATTAATTCGCTTTTCAAGAGCGTCAACATCTGTTGTTGCGAATGCAGGTGCAGTAACCAGCCCAAGCGCTACTGCCATCGTCAAAGTGTGTAGTTTCATTTCCATAGTCTCACGTAAACTTATACTTAGGTTGTTTGCAAACGTTCCCAAGTAAAATTGCAAACTTATGGTGACTTTAAATACCCATCTAAAGTCTGAATTTCAGAGCGCTCAGACTCAGAGCGTCTCTACCACTTGTATCAATGAAGGCGATAATATATAAAATTTTCGGGAACGTTACCGTAAGGAAGCGATTTTGTTACTTCTATCACGTTCAATTGTGTTACTTACAGAAAAATCATTAACCAGCGCACATTTGAATGGTAATGAGAAACAGGCATTGAAATTCAGCCTTATTAACAGGTGGCATTGTGGCAGAGACGTTGGCTCAACGTCTTTTATAGATTGTCTTGTGGTTAGAGCGCACAAAAAACTTCATAGAATCAGTGAGAGCATTTGGCTCCATGCATTTTAATATCTACAAAACTCATTTTTTGAACATAAATGAGTTTTGTAAAATCCAATAATCTTGCTCATGGTCACATCGGTTTCGAAAAGCCACTCATTACCAAAAAGTAATCAAGCTAATGCAGTCTAATGCATCTCAACGTTATTCTCTTTGGCGACTAGTAAGTATTTAATTTGATGTTGAAAATCTGCCTCAATGATCTCTTCTCGACCTTTGGACATAACGGTGTCGTAAACCATGTTTACATATTCATACGGCAGATATTTATCAAAAACATGAACTATATCGTCGTTAATTAAAATTTCACCGTAACAAGCTAAGTCTTCATCAAACGTATTTTGGTAACAAGATATTTTAGAACTATCCCATCCAGAGTAAAATTTGACACTCTTGACATCGTCATACATCGCAATGAATAACTTTTCGATTCCAAGCTTTCCTTCAGCCTCAAACCTCGACTCAAAGTTAACATAGCCGATAGCAATACCTTCATTAGAAGCTGAGTAATCTTTATTAACTCCGTAGTGGACTTGGTTTTCTCTACGTTTAGAATTGCCAATAGCTTTCCAAGTTAGGCGGTTCCCATCAATATTTTCACCAAATGTAAGCTCTTCTTTGACCTCAATAATTTGGTTCGCCAATTGGTAAGTTAAAGGCAGGTCAAGATCCGGAACGTTAGTGGCAAGACTTAGACCTTTCCTGCTATGTTTTTCGTAAATTACCTGATGTTTTCTTGGCTCGGAGTGAGAGCTTACAACTATCCATCCGCTTTCTTCAGTAGATGGGTTAGTTGATTCGGAGTTACAGCCCAAAATAAGAAGAGTTGACGCGCTAAACAGTACAGTTTTTAAGTACATAGTGAGTATTCAAAGTTAATTATTTAAAACAATATCATGGGCAATAAAATCATACTTTAATACCTCAATAGTTATTCTATTTTGAAGTTAATATTTTTGATTAGCTACATTGCTAGGTTAATAACAGAGAACGATGCCAGAATGAATTACGTGTTCTAACTCTATACTTAATCATACAAATCCGGCAGTACGAAACGAATAAAGTGAACGTGTCAAAAGCCCGAATAGCGTTACCCAACAAAAACGCCCTTCACATAAGTAAAGGGCGTTTGTTATTTGAGATTTTGATTAGCGAGCTATAACACCAACCCACCATCAATCTTGAGCACTTGTCCGGTTATAAACGCACTTTTATCAGACGCTAGAAACGCAACGCCATTGGCGATATCTTGCACCGAGCCCATGCGTCCTAGGGGCGTTTTACTTTCCATCATTTGAATGACTTTTTCTGGCAGGTTCTTGGTCATGTCGGTGGTGATAAAACCAGGGGCAACACAGTTCACTCGGATTTGAGCGCCTTTTCTCGATAGCTCTTTCGCCCAACCTTTGCTCATCGCGATCACGCCACCTTTACTCGCGCCGTAGTTACTTTGCCCAATGTTGCCATCCGTACCCACGATAGAAGAAATGCTGACAATGCTACCTGTGCCCTGCTCTAGCATTACTGGCGCGACGCGTTGAGTAAGTAAGAACACAGCCTTTAAGTTCACATCGATTACGCTGTCCCAATCTTGTTCTAGCATGTCTGGCAGCAATGCATCGCGAGTAATACCCGCGTTATTAACCAGCGCATCGATTCTTCCATGCTGCTCTACAATACTGTCTACCACTTCGCTAACAGCAGCGGCATCGCACAAATTGACTTGATAACTGCTTAGCTGCGCCGACTGGCTCCATTCCAAAGGCGATATGTCTAGCCCGACGACGTGGAATCCATCCTCCAGTAATTGCTCACAAATAGCTTGGCCAATACCACGTGCCGCACCAGTGACTACTGCTACTTTTTCCGGTTTCATCTTGGTCTTCCTTAAATGTTGAGATTACAAACTTGCTTGATCCTAGGCGCTTATCGTTATGTAGGTTTGTGCTTCTCATACGCAAAGGATTTTATTTCGTTAATGAAACTATAGGAATATTCTGGAAGTCTGATGTGAACGAATCAAGACAACTTGATGATGTTTCTGGCGGTTCTCAAGTTGAATACTAAAACATAGAAATGGGGCAAGACACTAACCCATTGAATAAACGCAAAAAAGCACCATTACCGCCAATGGTGCTCTGTATTAACTCTTCATCTGTAACAACACGATTTTTCTCAGCGGTGAGAAGATATTAAAAACTAAACCCATCATAAACAGCGTAATAACAATCGTTGCACCACTAGGCAAATCATACTTTGCAGAAGCTGCTATCCCCAACAAAATACCAATAGTTCCGATACCTAAACTGGCGGTTAAAAAACGTCTACCTTTAAGGCTCGCAGCGCATAAAGCGGGAATCACCAACAAAGCAAACTCTAGGTAAATACCCGTCAGTTTGACCGTGATCGGCATCAAGATAGCGAAGATGAGATAAAAACCGCTACCACGCATAAATTCGGGCTTTGTGCGTACTAGCAACAACATCGCACAAGTGATTACCGTCAACGGCCAAACATCTTGCCATGTCGACCACAGTAGCTGACCATTCAAAATCCCTTGAATGAAGTCAGCACCATGTGAGTCTTTGCTAACAAGCAACACCGCTAAAGAGGCAGATACCACAAACAAGCTGCCAATCATCGGCTCAAGATGCGGATGATTTCGCTTTTCTAATGCAGCAATCAATCCGCATAACAATAACGACATTATCCAAGGGCCAAGCATTGCACCAAGCCAAGATTCCGATAACCAAGGAATCCTCACGTACAAAGTAGATGAGTTTAGCCAATAATGACTAAGCGCCGCCCCCAATGCTGCGACTTGAGCCACCGCAAGGTCGATGAAAATGATCTGCCGCTTTAATACTTGCTGGCCCAGTACGACGTTACCAATTAGCGCAATCACGCCGCACAAAATAGCCGGCGCTAACCATGTGTATTCAGTCATGATCAAAACTTCACAGCACTAGGAGAAACAAACACATCGAGTAATTCAGCAATCACTTCATCGTACAGCTCATCTAAGTTCTGCTCTTTTGACACCGTCAAAGGCAATTGGACGACAGGTTTGTTTGTTCGTTGTTGCAACCACATTGCGGGGCGTTGATCTTGGTGAGATGAATACACAATCACATCAAACGAACTTGCGTCCAACTTTGTCAGTGATTGCAGATGAGAGGTCGTCGGCGATACCCCTGGTTTCGGTTCAAGATCCGCGACTTGAACCATACCTAGCCAATCGAACAAGTATCGGTAAGTGGAGTGATATCCAACGATCCGTTTCCCCTGTAATGGTTGAGCTTTTGCTTCCCATTCGTTGAGTTTTTTTCGCCAATGCGCACGAAACTTCATCCCATTGAGCTGGTAGGTTGGCGCATTCTCAGGATCAACCGCTTGCAAACGCTGAGTCACAACGCGCGAAAGCGTAATCATGTCATTCGCAGCAAACTGCACGTGCGGATTACCATGCGCATGAATGTCACCCATACTGCGATCCACATGTTGATGTGTATCCAGCATACGTACAAAACTGGCAGCGTAAATCATGCTTTTTGCCCCATTTTGCACCGCAGCATTTGAGCTTCGTGCCTGTAGCATAGGCAACCACCCTACTTCTAGCTCTGCTCCAGAACACATAGCCAAATCGGCTTGACGCATTTTCGCAATCAACGAAGGGCGAGCTTGCACGTAATGTGGATCTTGTTTATCGGTAGTAGCAGAATAGATATTTGCTTCCGGAGCGTGGCGTTGCAATAAAGCTTTCCATTCCGGCTCACAAACAAAAATATCCAAAGCCCATGTTGGAGAAGAAACAATGGCAGCAATCGCTGCCATTGTGCCTAAACCTTTAGAGATAAAGGTTAATGACTTAGAACGCATGAGCACCGTGCGCCCCAAAAGTCATGACGTATTGCAATGTAAAGACGTTCTCTTTTTCTTTGTCTTGGTTTTCTGCACGCGTGTACTGCGCACGAACAGTACCAAAGTGCGAGGAATCCCACGCAATCATCGCATCGACTTCTTTATCATTTAGCGCAGTGAAATGCATGTGGTCACCATGAGCATGACCATCGTAGCTTTCCGCTTCGCCGTAACGAACGCCAGCAGACCAGCTAGGGTTAAATCGGTATACACCCGAAACGTAGTATGCTGTTAAGTTATCAGGGGATTCAGCTTCATCTTTAAATTTGCTGTCGACCACACCATCCAACAACATGTACTCGGCAGAAAACGTAAAGTTGCGGTACTTGTAGTTACCATCCGGGGCCCATTTCCAAACAAAATCAGCACCATAAAGATTCGCGCCAGTAATCGCAGCAGTGTGGCTATGTTCATGGTCATGACCGGTATCAGCATGATGATCATGGTCAGCAAATTCTTCCACCTTGCCGTTCTTGTTTCGCAGGTAACTCAAGCCAAATTGCCAACTAGAAGAATCTGAAATGTCGCTACCTAGTTTTAATGTTGAGGTAAATACACCAACGTCAGAACCCTTATCCACTGCCGACATCTTGCTGCCACTTAGCGCCTCAACACCAAATTGCACAAACAGATCTTTCGGAAGAACAAGGCTCGCTCTCACGCCATCATCATAGTAATGCGAACCAAGAAACATTCGGTACGCTAATGGACGCTCAACAAAACTATCGGTATGCATGTGTTGGTTGTTCAAGTAACCAAAATCGGAAAGAAAACGCCCCGCTCGGACATTAAAGCCGTAAGGCAAAGCCAAGGTTTCGATAAACGCTTCTTCCAACATCAGTTCGGTGTCGTCAGCATGGCTTTCCAGCACTGTCGTCAAAGCGCCATGGAATTTATCGTCAATGTTTGCAGACAAACTAAGCTCGGTATGTCCCAAGCCAAACCCTTCCTCTCGCTCTGAGTTATGACGCTGTCCATCTTGGTAATATCCGTCCAAAACGACACCAATTTGTGGATTCGACAACGTATCGGCAAAAACAGGGGATGCAAAAATGCTACCGATGACTAGAGAAACCAATTTTTTATTCACTACTTTTTCCTTATTGTTATGTTATAACATATGATTTTTAAGTTGTTATAATATAACAATTATCATTACACAAGGAATAATTGAAAATAGAACCCATTTGTATTCAGAAAACCGTTGAACATTGCTTAACCAACCATTGCATCAAATTACGTTTTTAAACGTATAATTGGAGCAAGAACCGACAAAATAAGTAACGGTATTTCAGTATGTTGAATATGGATTTTTCTCAAAGGGTCGTCATCGAAACAGGCAGCCAAAATTGGGTTGCTAGCCCCTCTCAAGGAGTGTGGCGTAAGCCATTGGAGCGAGAGGCAAAAGAATCTGGTCACGTAACCAGTGTAGTGAAGTACGAAGCAGGATCGCGTTTTTCTCCTCACCTTCACCCTTACGGAGAAGAAATTTTTGTGCTCGATGGTGTCTTCTCTGACGAAAATGGCGACTATCCCGCAGGTTCTTATCTTCGTAACCCACCCGGCAGTCAGCACGCGCCGTTTAGCGAGAAAGGTTGTGTCATTTTGGTCAAGCTCAATCAATTTGATCCGAATGATCTTAAAACTGTTCGAATCAATACTCGAGAAACAGAATGGTTGCCTGGTATTGGCGGACTACAAGTGATGCCGTTACATGATTTTAAGCACGAGCATGTTGCGTTGGTGAAGTGGCCCAAAGGAGAAAAGTTTCAACCTCACAGACACTTTGGTGGAGAAGAAATTTTTGTGTTATCTGGCGAGTTTAGGGATGAACTAGGTATATACCCAACACATACTTGGTTGCGCTCGCCTCATATGAGTGAGCACTTCCCTTTTGTAGAAGAAGAAACGGTAATTTGGGTGAAAACAGGACATTTGCCGCTCGGAAGTTAAATGGAAATGCGAAACTTTAAGGGCATAACAAACAAGTAAAATCGGCTCGTTAATACGAGCCGATACTCATTGCTTGGTTAAGAACCCATAATTCGGGAGTGCAGCCAGTCTTTTAGCTCCGCTCGATTATGTTTGAGCACATTCATGGCGTGGTCGTCTATCGGGCTGCCTTGCAGCTCTAATACACGAATCTCTTTATCGAGTGCGTTATAGTTTTTAACGTTTTCAGCAAATGATGCATCGTTTTGACTAAGCTGAGTGATGGTATCCAAATGTTCTGGGAATTCATGGGTTAATGAGTGATTTTCACCTAACATAGAGACCTCTTGAGTGGCGTTATTGATGTTTGTCTTGCTTGTTTTTTAAGCAATTCAACATTAACCATAGCACTTCATTCGGGGTGATATCGTCGAGTTGACCACACTTTTACGTAACGTATTTAATTTACAATATCTTAACTATTTGGTATTCAAAAGCCCCCGTCTCCTGCGCAAAATCTTATCATTTTCTACTACATTTAATAGACTTCCCACTAAGAAGGTAACCCCAATGAACACCATAAAATTCAGCCTAGTTGGTGCAGCGGTGGTAGTCGCACTCTTTGGCTGTAACTCTGACAGTAATACCATCACCACGACAACTCCTGTGACTCTATCCGTCTCTGATGCGCCGATAGACGACGTTTCCGAAGTGGTCATCACTTACAGCAAAGTTGCTTTCCTTCCTCTTGATGGCGGATCACCACAAATTTTTGAGGTGTATAAAACCGATGAAGAAGGCAATTACGTGGATGAAAACGGCAATCTAATTCCTGATGGTGAAGATCCTCTGCCGTTGAGTGTTAACTTGCTCAACTATCAAGGCAGTGATGTTCAAGAGCTGGTTGAAGATGAAGTGATTCCTTCTGGCAACTACAAGTTGTGTGTGTTTGCCAATGATGGCGATCACCCCGACTACCCATCGTATGTGATTGACGAAGCGACAGGAAATCAAATCCCACTGACCGTCAAAGGCGATGGTGCTTGTCCTCAAGGCGTGGGTAAAGAGCCTAACTCTGGGGTATTGTTCTTTAACAACACCTTTGCGGTTAATCCTGATAACAATGAATTCGTGGTCGAGTTTGATCTGCGTCGAGGCTTAAAAGACGGAACGGGTCAAAATGAAGGGTACAGTATTCAACGCACTTCGGTGACCTTGATCAACACCGTTACGACAGGTGAAATTCAGGGCGATGTCGCCGCACAAACCTATGCAGATTGCGAAATTGATACGTCCAGTGCAAACGACTATGCGCACGCCGTTTACTTATATGAAGGCAGCGTCGCCAAAGAGGACATGGGGCCATTTGCTGGCGAAGACGGGAAAGCCACGCCAATTGCAGCAGCCAACGTGGTTCCAGATATTGAGCAAGTCAATTACGAATACGAGTTTGGTTTTGTAGAACCCGGCACCTACTCGGTTGGCTATACCTGCACTGCAAATGATGACTCTGAAGAAGGTATTGTCGCCGGAGAAACCTTCAGTATTTATCAAGCAACAAGTGGGTTAGCGGTATCGGCTGGGGCCGATACGGATGCCAATTTCTAGCCACCACCTATCAAGAGATTCTAAAAATAAGGCAGCGCTTGTTTTGGGCTCTGCCTTTTCGTTCCATGCGACTGCATTCTTTTCGCCAAGCCGCGTGTTTCTGATGCTTAGAAAAAACTGATGGGTAGATAGAAATCCAGCTCAAACGCCTCATCATGGCTGAGGAAATGGTTTTTATGATAATGAACATAAGCGGGCGTGGAACGTTGCTTAAAGCCTGAGTTAGGCAACCACTTCTCTAATACCATACTCAGTTGAGGAAGAAGCTCACCATATACTCCCGTTAAGCGAAAAACAGCATGTAAACCACCCGGAATCGTCATTTGATTCACGACACCGCGTACTTTGAGCGGCTTATCAATCGCCATACAAGCCACATAACGACACTTGTCGAGCTCAACCCAAGCAGGGTTGGAGTGATGCAAACCATATTGAACCGAAAAGTCCCGATTCTCAGAACTTGCCCACGCTTTCAAAATCAACCACGCATTGCGAATGGAACGGTTATAGCCCTCATGTCGAACATACGCCGCAAAGCGTTGTGGGACCTCCATAATTTTTGGTTCTGGCAACTCGCGTTTCGCAACCCGATGATAACCCGCCGCCACTTCCGGATCCTTCAAATACGGTTTTTCTGCGACTTGTAAATCATGCTTTCGCCACGCACCAGGTGACATAGCGAACGTCGCTTTAAACGCTCGGCTAAAAGAAGATACCGAGTTAAAGCCGCACTTGTTAGCAATGTCTAGCACCGATGAGCCGGTATCAAACATCAGTTGATTGGCGGCGTATTCCATTCTGGTACGGCGGATATATTGATGGATGGATTCCCCCACGACATCTTTAAAAATACGATGGAAGTGTTGTTCAGAATAGGCTGCTACATCTGCTAGCTCTTTAGCTGATAAATCTCTGCTAATGTCCTGGTGAATGTAAAACAGCACGTCATTGATTCTGGAAACTTGTTGATGGCTCACGGAGTAAACTTTCGCTCAAATAGCATAAATGGACATGTTTAACAGCATAAATGGACACACCAAGCTTGGCAATTTACCTATACTATTTCTGACATAAAAAAAGACAATTACGAGAAGCACAGCACATGGAAATCGCACAGTCATTACAACAAACTAAGTCATCCTACATTCGAGAGATCCTCGCAGCAGCGAGCGATAAGAACGTCATTTCTCTTGCGGGTGGCTTACCGGACGAAAAAACCTTCCCGATCGACTTAATGAAACCGACGCTCGAAAACCTCGCGAACATGCCAGAGGTATTTCAATACGGCGCAACAGCAGGCTACGCACCGCTACTTAACTTTTTGACCGATTATTACCAACTGCCAGAATCTCATTTGGCGATGATCACAACGGGTTCTCAGCAAGGGCTAGATTTGATCGCGCGTGCGTACGTGAATCCGGGCGATAAAGTGGTGATGGAAGCACCAAGCTACCTTGGTGCTATGCAAGTATTCGGTTTAGTGCAAGCCAACATCGTGACCGTTTCACAAACCGAGTGTGGCCCAAACCTTGAAGAACTTGAGCAATGCTTTGCTACGCAGCAACCAAAAATGTTCTACGCCGTGCCCGATTTTCACAACCCAACGGGCGTATGCTGGGCGCTAGAGACTCGCCAAAAAGTTGCCGAGCTTTGTATCCAATACGACGTTGCATTCATTGAAGACGCACCATACCGCGAGCTGCGTTTTTCTGGTGAAGCTCTGCCGCTGGTTTCGGATTTCTGCCCGCAGCACTCCATCGTATTGCGTTCATTCTCCAAAATCGCCTCACCAGGCTTGCGTATTGGTGTGGTAACCGGCAAACGCAGTTACCTTGAGCCACTCATCAAAATCAAACAAGGAGCAGATCTGCACTCTAGTATTCCTATGCAAGCATTGCTGCATGGTCTACTTCAACATGACAACTTCGAAACACACATTTCAACCATCTGCGCCCTTTACAAATCGCGTTACGATGTCATGTTTGCTGAGCTGCAAAAGCAGCTGCCAGAAAGTTGCGTACTCAAACCTGTCGATGGTGGCATGTTTGTCTGGGTCGAAATTCCAGAATGCGACACGTTCGAACTTGCGAAAACTCTACTCGCAAACTGGGTTGCTGTGGTGCCAAGCCCGGTATTCTATCCGGAAGGTTCCAAGGTAAAAGCCGCTCTGCGTCTTAACTTTACCAATGCCACACCAGAAGAACTGACGACGGCTGTCACTCGACTTGCGGATGTACTTAACGCTTTGTAATTGAGTACCGCGCATTAGAACCTGCCTTTGAGATTCGAAAAAAGTCTCAAAGGCAGCATCAAAAAAGTTCCCCAAAAAAATTTATATTTTTCCTTCAAATCAACTCTCTACAGTAAGTGCCTGTTTTCTCTTGATCCTCTCTCTCATATAAAAATGAGAACCTAATCACGTATTTGATGGTTAGAAAAGTTACGTCTATCTTTCAGACAAAAGACATCAACTTCGCAGCATTAATGCTCTCAATTTCAGACACTTTACTCAGTCGTGGCTTAGCGATTGAGAAAACGACTAGAAAGCATCTGCGGGCATGCCCACTACGAAGGATTGACCAAAACCATTCTGAATGTCGCGAACCAGTCGCTTGATTGGCAATTACGTCAGTGAATCGCACCAAATGACAGAGGGGTTATCAGGATGAACACTCGAACCACGACAGGACTCGTCGCCACTGGCTGGTCCGTTATCTTTTCACTTTTTACCGCATTCGCCGCGTATGCGAGTACGTCTCCAAACTGTAGTGACGTATTAGCGGGCAACACAACCGCCGTATCGCAAAAAATGATGGTCTTATTGGGCGAAGACATCACCAAATCCAACCGCATCACCACAGTGATTCCCGCCCAAAACAATCCATTTGTGACCGAAGAACTGGTCTCGGTGTCCAATGACGTGTCGCCCAATGGACGTCTGCCACAAAAGACTTTGGAAGAGATCAGAAAAGTACGCTCAGATTTAGAAAAAGCCGCACACGAAGTAAGCCGATTACAGGGCACTTTTGAAGTCGCGTTCGTTAGCTTGATTGATGGCTACTGCCAGTTCTCGAATCACGAACTTACTCAGCATGCCAAAATCGACTTTGACCATTTGGAAGGTCTAACGCTGTATTCAATCCCAGCGCTGTTGGCAATGGTGGATCAATCGTACGCGATGGCTGAAAACCGCCTAGCAAACGAGCAAAACCAATTGAGCAACATTGAAAAAGAAAAACAGAGGCAGAAACAGCAAGCAAGTGCTGCGGCAGCCGCTCGTTACCAAGACGGTAACGTGTTGGTGAAAGTCGAGAATTTTGATGGTTCTAACGTGATGTTTTCCGTCACCAACGTAGGTTCTCAAGGTTCATTGCAGCCAAACTTCAACACATTTAGTGCCTATCGCACCGACAGTGGAGAGTTGGTCTATAAGTCAGAATCTTTACTGCATCTGGCTGATACGGCAGGCAACACGCTGCAAACTATGGGCATTGCCGAGCTTTCATCCAAAGGTGGAAACAGCTTGTCGATCTCTCCAGGAGAAACTCGAAAATTCGTCACCAGTATTGCTTCAAAAGTCGCGCCACACGCGCAATTAAGCTTAGAGTTTCCGGCCAAAGTACTCAATACAGAGCAAGATTTCACGCTGTCGTTTTCCGACTCTATCGCGGTAGCAACAGCCAATGTGAATTAACGGCGAGAGAGAACATAACGAACAAACCCATGTTTGTTGAGCGTGTCAAAGACAGGCGAGCAACGCCTGTCTTTCAGTTATGAGCAAGCAAATCGCTACTGTTTGCACTTGTAAGCGTTTGCAAACATCGTCACTGACGTAGAAAAGCTTAACGGTTGGTATAAATACAAGGTATCTGCGCCTAAATCTGCCGCCTTGATGCGCATTTGGTTTAGTGTACCCCAAACCATGTCTTTATCTGCGTGAAGCCAGTAGTCGTAAAAATGCCCTTCTGAGCCGATCACGGTACCCATTAGTTCACAGTTTTCAATCGCATTCACATTATCCCAAAGCACCTGTACTTGCTCAGATTCTTGAGTTGGGAACGTCACACACCCCGTTAATGATACCGCTAACGCGAGACACATCACTCGCTTTTTCATATTCATATCGCCAAAAAATTTTATAGATGGCGGATTTTATGAGTTGCTTATGCGATGACCAACAAAATATTTCTATCGCGCGTTCAAGTAGAACTAATGGACAACGGAAAAACCAAAAAGTGGCCACGCAGCTAACGAGTAAAAACCTCGCAATCACAGACCTAGCAATAAAACCGTATCTGAGATAAAACAGTAACGATTAAATACACACGAGGGATAGAGTTTTGGTTGCTAAGAATAAGCTAATTCGCTACACAGCTACGGAAGTCGCTGATGCATTTGAAAAAGAAGATGAGCTCATTAAACAAGTTCAATCCAACCAACTCTCGCAAGTGCTATTACTTTGGCAAGTAAAAAGCCCGACGCTCGTGCTTCCCGCGGGCAAGAAATGGCCAGTGTCTAATGAATTGGAACATGCGTTAAATACGTCTGGCTGGAAGCTCTTTTCTCGTAAAACCGGTGGTGCACCAGTCCCTCAGGTACCGGGTATTATTAATCTATCCCATATCTATCACTGGCCAGAAGGTGAGCCTTACAACATCAAAAAAGCGTATCTCGATTTATGTGCGATATTAACGGTTTTCTTTGAACAGCTAGGCGTGAAAGTGGATGTTCATGCTACGCCTTATTCCTACTGCGATGGCGAGTATAACCTCAACATTGGCGGGCAAAAAGTCGTGGGAACCGCGCAGCGTGTTTTGCTTAAAAAAAGCGGCGGACAAGTGGTATTGTCACAAGCATGCATTCTGATTGATGCCGACGTCGAGAAGATTGTCGAACCAGTACGATTATGTAATCACCTTTGTGGTCATGACGATGATATTCGTGGTGATGTCCACACACCGCTCTTCCATCATATATCCGACCGCCCATCGGTAGATTCACTCTTTCAGCAATTGACGAGTGCGTTTTTAACGCATGCAAAAGCTGAGTAATGAAAGGAGCGAGCCTCACCCTTGCTCCGAACAGCTTCTAGCTATTGGATATAGTCATTTCGTTCGCTGCCTTTCTCCGAGAAGTACTCGATAAACTCAAACAGCATACCGTGGTCTTCTAGATAGTAGACGTTCTTTCTAAATGGGTGTTCGTCGCCTCGGTGGTCGAGCTCATAACCTGCTTTGCTTAACCTTTCGATGAGGGCTTCTACATCCGGAACCACAATCCCTATGTGTTTAAAACCTGTGAAGTGTGATGTCCAATGAGTAGCGTCGCCTTTTCCTCCCGACGAGATGGCAATATAAGAATGATCATCACCTACGTGAAACCATTCAATTGGTCGGCCAAACCAATTATCTATTTTTCCGCCGCCGCGCACTTTCCATTCAGGGATAGCGGCGGTCAAAAATTGGATCATCTTTTGTGCGTCAACGACTGAGATATTGGCATGTTCTACATAACTGCTCATGTGTTTTCCTTTGGGTTCTTGTTTTTTGTTGTTAATGCAACTCTAGAACCTCAAGCTAAGTTTAGGTAAAGAACCTATTTTTGCCTGCCAAAAATAAATGAGATCCAGTTCAAATATTTATCCATGACGGAATTAGTTGAAGCCTGCGCGTAAAAGCCTCAGAATGTCGCACTTTTCGCACCGATTTGTTTTCGGCGCGTTGTTATCTAACTCTACAATTGAGAATCATACATATGGGTTTTACCTCGTTAGGTCTATCTGCTCCAATCCTTAAAGCTATTCAAGAGAAGGGCTACGACACTCCCTCGCCAATTCAGGCAAAAGCAATTCCTGCTATTTTGGAAGGGAAAGACGTAATGGCAGCAGCGCAGACTGGTACAGGTAAAACTGCAGGCTTTACGCTACCGATTCTTGAGCGTTTATCGAACGGCCCTCGCGTTCGTGCTAACCAAGTTCGTGCACTTATCCTGACGCCAACGCGTGAACTTGCGGCTCAGGTGCAAGAAAACGTGTTTATGTACGGCCGTCATCTTCCACTAAGCAGTGCGGTTGTTTTTGGTGGTGTGAAGATCAACCCGCAAATGCTGCGTCTTCGCAAAGGTGCGGATGTGTTGGTTGCGACACCAGGCCGCCTGATGGATTTGTACAACCAAAATGCGGTGAAGTTCGACCAACTAGAAGTTCTGGTACTAGATGAAGCAGATCGCATGTTGGATATGGGCTTTATCCGTGACATTCGTAAGATCCTAGCTCTGCTACCAAAACAACGTCAGAACCTACTTTTCTCTGCGACTTTCTCGGATGAAATCCGCGACCTTGCGAAAGGCTTGGTGAACAACCCGGTTGAGATTTCAGTGAACCCGGTAAACTCGACGGCGAGAACAGTTGAGCAAAGCATCTACCCAGCAGACGTGAAGAAGAAAGCTCCGATGTTGGTTAAATTGATCAAAGACGGCGATTGGAAGCAAGTGCTGGTGTTTACGAAAACGAAACACGGCGCAAACCGCCTGGCGAAGTTCCTTATAGAACAAAACCTACCGGCTGCTGCCATCCACGGCAACAAGAGCCAAGGTGCGCGTACCAAAGCACTGGCGGATTTTAAATCGGGTGAAATTCGTGTGTTGGTCGCGACGGACATTGCTGCACGCGGTATCGATATTCCTCAATTACCGCAAGTGGTGAACTTTGAGCTACCTAAAGTGGCAGAAGACTACGTTCACCGCATTGGTCGTACTGGCCGCGCGGGCGAAGTAGGTAAAGCGATTTCACTCGTGTGCGCGCTAGAAGCATCTGAGTTGTTTGCGATTGAACGTTTAATTCAAGAAGTACTACCACGTAAAGAGTTGGAAGGTTTTGCGCCAACCAATGTGGTGCCAGAATCTAAACTGGATACTCGCCCAATCAAACCGAAAAAACCTAAGAAGCCGAAAAAACCAAAAGCGCCAAATGCTGCGGGTGAAAACGCTCCAGCAACCGAAAAGAAAGCAGGCAATGGTGCAAACAAACCTAAACGTCGCTTCAACGGTGGTAACAACGGCAACAAAAACAGCACCAATCAAGGTGGTGCGGGCAAGCCTAAAGGTAACCGTGAAGGCCAAGGTCGTGCACACAGCAAACCAGATGACCGTAAACCTAACGGCAACAAGCCAAATGGCAATAAACCGAGTGGAAATAAACCAAACGGTAATAAGAGTGGCAACGCTGGTAAACCGTCTGGTAACCGCAAGCCAAACAATGCTAAGCCTGCAGGAAACAAACCGTCAAGTCAGCGCCGTAAACCTCGTCCGCAGGCTGCAAACTAATCTGTAAACGGCCACCGATAGCAAATACAACAAAGCCGCTTATAATCTCAGCGGCTTTGTCTTTCTTAGAACACAGTTTTCTAAAACACAGCTTTGTTAAAACAGCCTACATTAAAGGTGTGATTCGAATATCTGCGATTTGTGCTTCGTTCTTTTCACCCTCAATACCACCAGCGTAGATGTAGGTTTCATTCGATGTGAGGTAACTCATATTGAAGTGGTCCTTCAGCGCGATCTGATAGGTTTTCCCCTGCTCCAACGCCACTTCAATTGGCGTTGAGTAACGCATACCTTGGTTTTCACCAATATGGCCCATCTGCAAGTAACCTTGACCAACCACCTTACCTGCATCATCCAATACCTCTAACAATTTCACGGTGTTCGTGATGCCAGTATTAAGTTGCCCTAGGTTATTGTTGTACCAAGCATCGAACTGGTAAGTGCTCGTTACAGGAGCTGTAAACGACTCTGCACCTTTTACGATGCCACTGTCTTTGCTCACCGTAACCACTGAGACATTGTCTTTGAGTGGCTGATATTCACCATCAAGTTTGATGCGGATCTCTTCACCGACACAAACTGGTTGGCTTGGGTTAGAACGGAAGCCTTTATCGTTAATGCTTTCAGCCAAATAACAAGCAAAACCTGTTGGCGTATCGGAATAAGATTGAGCAATCACGTCCTTTTGAATCAGCTCGCCATTGCGATACAAGTTCACGTTGTACTTGCTCGTCACGTCAATCGAAACCGAATTCTCAACGCTTTTTACCACCAATGTTGGCTCTTGCGGAGAATAAACGCGACTGTCTTCACTCACATACGGTTTCACCCCAGAAACTAAAGTAATGCTGCTATCTACATTCACAAGCGCGCCCAGTGTCACGTGGAAATGCCCCTCTTCGTCCATCGTGACATTTTCAACTGGATAGTAACCTGTTTCGTCTTTGCTTACTTCAGGCAAATCAATGGTTACCGAGTAGTTCTTTCCTTTGAAGGCAAAGTTTTCCAACGTAATTTGTTCAGACTGAGCCAACAAGTTATTGCGAACCCAACTTGTGATAAACGGCTTCACTTCCAACTTACCCGTTTCGGTATGGATGCCGAATAGGGTCTCTACCACCATGTTCAAGTAGCCACCCACAGACCAAAGCTGACGCTGAGAGTTAATCACTGGGCCATCCAAGCTCGGATCTTCGCCATGATCACTATGGATGATGAATGACTTACCAGAAAGCCACTCTAAGTTCTCCATGTTGGATAAGTTGGTTGCCGTACCACGAACCAACGATTGAATCGCATTGTTCGCCGCAGCCACGTTTTGTGTTTGATGCGCGGCGCGCAAGCTGTACGCGGTAACAAATGGCCAAATTGCGCGGTTATGGTACACAGGCACGTCTGGTTGTTGAGGGAAATAAACCGGCACGCCAAACTCACTGTGTGGGTAATTGGCCATGATTTGTTTCGCCTGCGCATCACTTGCCACACCACTGATGATCGCCAGTGCTTCGCCCAACATGTCGTATTTGTCGACCGCGATGTCTTTGCCATTATCAAACAAATAACTTACGTACATACCGCGTTCGGCATTCCAAAACTGCTCGTTGATAGCGTTTTTTAACTGCGCAGCCCATTCAGTGTATTTGACCGCGTTGGTTGAGTCGTACTTCTCTGCCAACTTAGCCGCGAGCTGAATTGCGCGGTAGTGAACCACGTTTGTCGATAACGCTTTGCTGCTACCAATCGCATTGACATCGTTTGGCGTCCACGTTGAGTAAGTTTGCTCACGCCAATCGAGGAAGGATTGTTCACCAGTGTATAAACCGGATTTCGCATCAAAAGCCGCCAGGCGATCGGCTTCAAGTGTATTACTGATAGCGTTATATGCGCGCTCAGCAAACTGGTTGTACTCTTCCCCATCCAATGCCGAAAGTAAGCGTTCTGCACCAAGCGCCCAAGTCGTGCGGTCGGTACTAATTGGCCAGCTGCCGCCAGTGCCCGTATCTTGCACAATCTGCTCGCCATCGTATTGCTGATCGGTCGTGTCGCGGAAAGCAGACAATTTGAAATTCAAACCATTTCGCACGCGAGTTGGATTCATCAATGCAAGCGAAAGGTCTGCTGCGTACGCCAAATCACGCGTCCACACGTAATGCCACTTCGCGCCCGTCTCAAAAACTTCCGCTTTGATTGGGTTGTTGTAGTTGTAATTGCCGTCTTTGATTTCAGAAACGGCAAGCTGGTCTAGCTCTTTCATCGTCAACGCAAACAACGCATCAAACGCGACATCACCCGACACCACTCGCGGCCCTGTTTGCTCATTAATCACTAAGCCTTGGTCGAGCGCATCACGCAATTCTGTCGTCGTTGAAATACCAAATTCACGCAGCTCAGCTTTAGGATCTTTCACCGAGAAAATCACGGTATCACTCGAGTCATCGTAATTGGCGAACAGTTTCACTTCTTTACTCTGATGCCCTTGATGCACCATTGCAGGGTCGAGAATCGCATCAGAGTAGTATTTTTCCGCTTCTTCTTGCGTTGCTTTCGTCACAGTCATTGTCGCGCGACTTTCATCGGCAAAGCTCACAGAAAACTTGTAATACCCTTTGTCTTCAAACGTGATCTCAGAGTTGCAATCATCGTTCATACACGCTTCATTCGTGTCCGGTTTTGGCAGGTACTCCTGAGCTTTATCGAACGCCGCGGGCTCCTCAAAATAGGTGTATTGGATCTGCCAACCCGGATCAGCAATCTTGAACTGATTGCTACCTCGAGCGACGCGCAGTACGGTTTCGTACTCATTATTACCCAAATAGTTTAGCTTGGCGTGCTCTGCCGTGCCCCAATCCCCATTTAAACCACGTAAATACAAGTCGGCTGAAATAATTGGTTTGTCGACCGGCACAGGCGCATCAGAGGAATCTGACCCACATCCAGCAAGACCAATACAAGACGCGACAGCAAGCGCAATAAAACTCGGTTTCATGTTCATCCCTTAGATTGTTGTTTTGGCGACAGTCTAAAGAACACCTTTTTGAGGGGAAAATAGGAAGTCAGGAGCGAGCTATAGATAACATCTATACGTCAGACCCCAACAGTGATGTAGATCTATGAAATGCGCATAATTTCAATCAAATGAGATTACAGATTTGTGATTTATAAATGAAATTGTGCAAAATACCCCTCATTCTTAGAGGGGAAAGAAAATGGACAAATCTCTGCAGCAATTTTTACTGGTTGCACGCTGCCAAAGCATCAGCGCTGCGGCAAGAATGGCAGGGTTAAGCCAGCCAACGGTAACAAGCAATTTAAAGAAGCTGGAAGAGAATCTCGGCGTAACGCTGTTTGAACGCCATCCTAATGGCATGGTGTTGACCGAATACGGACGCATCCTCTATCGCCATAGCAACGCGATGCAGCATGAATACAACCAAATGATGCAAAGCATTGATGAACGGAAACAGTACCAAGTCGGAAAAATTAAAATGGGTACTGGCGATGCGTGGTGGCCGCTATTCGTCAAACAAGCACTCAATGAACATCTGACCAAGCAGCCTTCGGCATCTACGCACGTCGAATTTGGCAACCACTTAGGTTTGATGGATTCATTAATCAACGAACAGATTGAATTCTTCATCGGCCACGAGATTGTCGGCTTGTCGTCTAAATGCGATGTTACGTTTATTCCACTATTTCAAACGGTTGATGCCTATTTTGTTTCCCCAAACCACCCACTTCTAGGGAAAACCGTCACCGAAGATATGCTGCACGAATACCCAGCTCTTTCGGTCACTTATGACGCTAAGAAATTCGCTCACGTCATCGATAACCCAATCCCAAAACAAAATGAACGCGAAAGGCAGCAACTGGATGACAGACCGACTTACGAAGTGGATTCTCTGCTCGCCAGTATTGATGTACTGAAAGAAAGCGTCGCGGTGATGTCTTATACCCGCCATCTGCAATCGTATTTGGAATCCTTTGGCTTACGATGCTTAACCATGGAAAACGAACCAAACCCTGGCACCGTCGGGATTTATCGCCACCGCCGAGAAACCTCGGAATCGCATCTAGATCTGATTGCTGGTATCACTCAGCGCGCTAAATTGCTCAACTAGAAAGTCCAAAAACAGGCGAACTCTTTTCGGTTGATATTGGCGGCTCTGATAAATGACATGCAGATCCGCTTCAGCGCCTTGCGAAAAGGCGCTGAAGTTTTTCATATACCCATCCAAAACCGTTACTAAACGTTGTTGTTTTAGGTCTTGCTGAATATCTAAAATCGATTTCAACGCAATCCCCGCACCGTCCAACGCCCATTGTCGAATCACTTCACCATCATCAGAAAAGCGCTTCGGCGTGACCGTGATCGTTTGATGAGACTCTTCATCTTTAAAGTGCCACGTTTTTAATTCTTCATTGCTGCGCACCATGGCTAAGCAGCGATGATCCGCGAGATCTTGTGGGCAGTTTGGGATACCTTGCTTCGACAAATAATCAGGTGACGCGCACAGCACACGTTGACTCGACGCCAGCTTGCGCGAAATGAGATTGCTGTCCGCTAACTCACCGTAACGAATCACTAAATCGAGCCCCGATTCAGCCAAGTTCGATAAATTGTCATTAAGATAAAGATAAGGCGTCACATCCGGATATTGCACAGAAAAAGCCGACACCATCGGCGAAATAATTTGTTTGCCAATATCTCGTGGAGCTGAAATTTTCAACGTTCCGCGCACTTCCGAAATACCCGTTTGCAGTAAGTTTTCCGTCTCTTTCACGCTATCAATGATGTTCAGACAAGCTTGATGGTACATTGCCCCTGCGTCCGTGAGTGATACGTGGCGTGTGCTTCGGTTGAGCAGCTTTACGCCATAGCGTTCTTCTATCGCTTGCAGCCTTGCCGTTACCGTCGCCGGAGACAAACCTAACTCCCTTCCCGCCGCTGCCAGACCTTGATGTTTAACGATGCTGACAAACAACGTCATATCCGAAAACCTATCCATCTTCGCGCCCTTATTGTTTGGAAAAACTGAATAATCAATTCAGATATTACCCAATTATCAAATTAAGTCGAATCCATATACTGACCCTATCGACATTGTTTAGACCCAGAACATTATGTGACAGGGCAAAGTTAAACGCCGTAACGCTGTTCAACGCACAACAACACGCCCTGCCCAGCCAAGAGATAGGAAACAAAAAATGAAACTGTACATTTATGAACATTGCCCCTTTAGCGCCCGCGTCCGTTTTGTTGCAGGCATGCTGAATATTCAACTCGACGTCATCAACATTGCTTATGACGACGAGAGCACCACCACAAACCTCATCGGCGCAAAACAAGTTCCTCTTTTGATCAAAGACGATGGTGAAGCCATGGCGGAAAGCTTAGACATCATCAACTACTTCCTTGAATTGGCATCTTCCAGCGAAAACAGCCAACCCTCCAAACCGGTTTTAGACTGGCAAAAACAAGCGTTTTTACCGCTACAAAAAGTCGGGTATCCGCGTTGGTCAAACATGACGTTACCGGAATTTGCAACAGAAACCGCTAAACAAGCATGGCGTGAAAAAAAAGAAACCGAAGCGTTAAATTTTGAAGCTTTGATTAACGATACACCTGCGATTGCGAAAGAAGTCGCCGCTTTAATAGAACAAACTAAACCCTTGCTCAACCTAAGTTCAGAAAAGCGAACGTCACTGGTTGATCAAGCCATTATGTTTTCCATTCTACGCGGCTTTTTCAGTGCGCCCGAAGTGCAATGGGATCCAGCCGTACTTCATTGGATGGCAACCGCTCGTAAAGCGACCAACGTGCCAGTACTTATCTGAGGAGCGCAACATGAAACAAAGAACAAATAAGCTGTTTGAACCAGCTCAACTGAAAGCGTTGTCACTACAAAACCGTATTGTCATGGCACCAATGACTCGCGCACGCACCACTCAGCCGGGCAACATCCCGAATGAGATGATGGCAACGTATTATCAACAGCGCGCTTCTGCCGGGCTGATCATTTCCGAAGCCACACAAATTTCGGACGATTCTCAAGGCTACTCGTTCACCCCTGGCGTTTACACCGATGCGCAAGTGGCGGGCTGGCAAGGTGTGACCCAAGCGGTCAAATTACAAGGCGCAGCGATGTTTTGTCAGCTATGGCATGTGGGCAGAGTGTCTCACCCAACATTCCAAAATGGTGAACAGCCTATCGCACCATCTGCGCTCGCTCCGGTAGAGACGCAAGTTTGGATTGCAGATGAACAAGGCAACGGCAATATGGTCGATTGTGTTGAGCCTCGCGCAATGACACAAGCGGATATCAACCGAGTTGTCGGTGATTTCGCGAACGCAGCCAAGCGCGCCATTGAATCGGGTTTTGATGGTGTAGAAATCCACGGCGGGAATGGGTATCTGATCGATCAGTTCTTAAGAACCAACTCAAACCATCGAACAGACAACTACGGTGGTTCACGAGAAAATCGTATCCGTTTTCTTATCGAAGTAGTGGATGCAGTTATCGCCGCTGTTGGTGCGCATCGAGTTGGAGTGAGATTGGCACCATTCATTACGTTTAAAGATATGGACTGCCCAGATATCGTGCCAACGATCTTAGAGGCATCAAAACAGCTACAGGAGCGCGACATTGCCTACTTGCACTTGTCCGAGGCCGATTGGGCCGATGCACCAACGATTCCCGAGACGTTTCGAATCGAACTTAGAAAGCGCTTTCGCAACGCTATCATTGTCGCAGGTCGCTACAATCCTCAGCGAGCAAACGAAGTGTTAGAGAAAGGCTACGCGGATCTTGTCGCATTCGGACGACCATTCGTAGCAAACCCAGACTTAGTCTCTCGCTTGCAACATCACCATCCGTTGGCAGAACTCGATGGCTCAACGTTGTTTGGCGGAAACGAACGAGGCTACACCGATTACCCTGCTCTGCAACAGGAATGCGCAGAACAGGCCTAACAAAAAAAGCCCCAACCTAGCTGCTACGGTTGGGGCTGTCACCAAACTAAAATTAGTTTTGGCTGGCTTAAGCTGGCTAAGAGTTAAATCACTTCTAACGCGCCGCTGCGCCAAGGTTCGATCACCACTTTGATGTGATCATTTGGCGTCATTAACTGTGTAAATGCGTCTTCGACACCGTCGATTCCCACTTTGGCGGTGAGCATTTTCTGCCAAGGCAACGTGTGTTCGGCAATCGCTTGTAGGCATTGCTCAAACTCGTGCGGTTGGTAGTAGTAAGAGAATCTCAAATCGAGCTCTTTTACCGTCGCGTACGCGTAGTTAATGGTCGCTGGAGCCGTATGAATGCCTGATACAACGATTCGAGATCGGGCAGGAGCACGGCGCATGAAGTCATCAATTAAAGTATGTTTGCCCACACATTCATAAATGACCAGACGTGAGTTCATCGCGTACTGCTCACCAACGGCGAACTCGTCTTCCTTGGTCGGGTTGATCAATCGATTTGCGCCAAACTCACTAGCAAGTAGCAGTTTCTCTTCCTGAAGATCGACCGCAAGAATATTGCTGACGCCACGTTGTTTCAGTGCAGCAATCACCGCCAGCCCTATAGGACCGCAACCGACAACCAGCGCTGTTTCTTCCGTTTCGATTTCACTGCGATTGACCGCGTGCAAACCGACCGCCAGTGGTTCGGTCAATGCCGCCGCCTCAGACGGCATTCCGTCTGGGACAGGTAGCAATAACGCTTCATCAAGCAGGAAGTACTCAGAGTAAGCGCCATAAGTACCCGGAGTAACACCAACGCCCGCGCCATTTTGACTGAGCAACATCGGCACTGAGGTGACTCGGCTACCAACGGGTAGCGTTTGTTGCGTATCGGCGCCGTATTCGACAACTTCCGCACAGAACTCATGCCCCAACATCACTTGAGCGTGCTCACCGGCTTCATCAGGCATCAACCCGAGCTGGTGGAATACATCAAATACCTCATCCGCGTGTCGAGTAATGTGAAGGTCGGAGCCACAAATGCCACAAGCTAGACTACGAACCAACACTTGTCCCCCTGCGGGTTTGGGGATTTCGACTTGTTTCAGGCGGACACTACCATCTTGCATTACGATACTGTTCATCTGTTGCATGGGGTTACTCCGCTAGCTCATCGCTGAGACCAGCAATGGCACCCGGTTTGATGTAGCGCGCGGTAAAGCCTTGTGCTTTCGCTGTTGCAATAACAACTTGCTCAATCCAACCTGCATCCATGATGTTGATGAAGTTACCCTCGTCGTCAAAGTTAATGTTCGCGCCTTGGATCACCATAAAACCGTCGGCACCGCCTGAGCTTTCAGGGCAGTGGAAGGTATGAATCGAACCGCCCGGCTCATATAAGTAGCTGCCAGCGGTTTGGACTTGATCTGGGTACTCAATGTAGTGCCAAGCGCCACTCAGGGTATAGAAATGCACCACACCAGTGTGGTAGTGCTTAGGCAGAGTGATACCTGGTTTGAATTTGGCGCGAACCACCCAAGTCCCGTTTTCTGGATCAAGAAACAACGGGTAAACATCCACACCCGGTAGCGCGTCTTTGATGATCGACTCTTCATTAGTATTAAGAGTTAATAAGAAATCTTGGTGCTGAATAACTTCTGGTAATGACATAACTTACATCCTCGCTATTGCTGTAATGTGGCGTACTCGCCTATCCCATAAGTGGGTACTTAAAATTCTCGAAACCGTCAGATGCGCTGATGGTACAACCGTTGATACAGTTGGCTTTCTCACTGACCAGAAACACCACCACATCAGCAATCTCTTCTGGTTGTGTGAAGTTTTGACGCATCTGCTCTTTGCGGATGTGGTTCCATAGGCCAATCTCTTCGTATTGCCTTAACATCGGAGTATCAACTCGTCCCGGAGCGACGGCGCAAACACGAATACCCAATGGTGCCAGTTCTAATGCAGCGCATTTGGTCATCATGTCGACCGCTGCTTTGCTGACGTTGTAGGTAAAAGTCATCTCAGACGCCATTTGCGCGTAAACAGACGATGTATTAAGAATTACGCCCGGTGTGCCTTGTGCTTGGAATTGTCGCCCAGCGGCGAGAATGCCGTAGTAGACACCGTTTTGGTTGACCTTTGAGATCGGCTCAAAATCGGCAATTGGGTCGTGGTCAAGCAGAGGTTTCGGTGCGCCGATGCCCGCGTTGTTGATCATGATATCGAGCGAGCCAAACTGTTCGGCTGCATGCTTGACCATGGCTTCCACTTCTTGGTAGTCGGTGACGTCTGCAACAAATGTTCGTAGCTGCTCTGCATCGAAGTCTTGATACACATTCAGTGATTGAGGGGAAATGTCGACAGCAAGTACTTTCGCGCCTTGTTCCAGCAGTTTGTGAATAATGGCTTGGCCAATTCCACCCGCAGCGCCGGTGACAATCGCGGTTTTATTGATAAGTTCCATACGGCTTCTCGTCCATGTGTTGTTGTTATCAAAATGTAACTTAGATCAACTCATTGACACTCACTTGACCTTTTGCGAAGTAAATTTGATATATTGCGATTTACAAGTTGTTAACATTTGAAAATCGAGACATGTATATCGTACGAAGTGGCGCCGCCGATAAATTTGATAGCTTGGTTTCCGAACTAGGGCAGAATCCGGTTGAGATTATGGCTGCCGTCGGGCTGTCTGCAGCGCAATTTCGCGACCCCGATACCTATCTCGCTTATCCAAGGTTGGCTGAATTGCTGGAGGAAGCGGCTGCTCGTTGTCAACAACCGCTGTTTGGTGCGTTACTCGCCGAGCGCCAAAACCTGCAAAGTTTGGGCGATTTGCCGATGTTGGTTTCTCGCGCAGAAACGGTCGGTGATGCCTTGGCGCGGGTGAATGATTTTCTCTATCTGCATTCGTCAGGGGTCACTCTCAACATGACGCCACAAGATGATTGGGTACGGTTGTCGCTCAGTATTGATGTGCACAGCGAACGCGGTATCGCACAGTTGATGCAGTTGAGTGTATCGCATCTGGCGATGTTTATTGCCAGTCTGCTTGATATTGAAGCGAGCCACTTCTCTTTACACCTCACCCAACACGCAAGCTTCGAGGCAGAACAGAGCGAATTTGCCCAGCAGAACAAACTGCGTTTCGGTGATAAGTTTGACGGTATCCTACTTAAAGCGACTCTGCTCAACGCTAAGAACCACCAAGATGAAGACGCACTAGAGCGCCATTTTCAACAGCACCTCAAAGAGCTGCAAACCCGTTACCCCAACAATCTCAGTGACCAAGCGGCAAACATGATTGGTCGTTTGCTCTCAACCGGAGAATGCAGCGTTGAGCGCGTTGCAAGAGCATTGGACCTGCATCCGAGAATACTGCAAAGCAAGCTGAAACAGCAGGGCACAAGTTATCGACAGCTATTGCAGCAAGTGCGTCAGGATTTCGCTGAGCAGCGTTTAAGTGAGAATATTCAGAGTATTACCGATATCGCGTTGCAACTGGGCTATGCAGAAACTGCGGTCTTCAGCCGCCACTTTCGTCGCTGGACGGGAAAATCGCCAAGGCAATGGCGGTTAGATAAAATAGCGGCTAGATAAGCAGAGTTAAACGGGTGAGCAGACCATGTTTTGTTGGCAATTCTTGAGGCTTTTCTCGCTTAAAAAGCCACTCCCCTTTCTTTGCAGAGAATGACTGGTTAAAATGCAGAAAATTGCGCACTAACTGGATTAAACATGGCGAAACTTACCCTTCAAGAACAAATGCTAAAAGCGGGCTTAGTTAACGAGAAAAAACTAAAGAAAGCGAAAAAAGGCTCAAAGAAATCACGCGTTCAAGCACGCGAAGTTAAAGCGGCGGTTGAAGAGAGTAAACGCCAGCAGGTAGAGCGAGACAAACAGCTAAGCCAACAACAAAACGCAGAGCGTCTAAGCAAAGAGATCAAAGCGCAAATCAATCAACTGATTGAGATGAACAAGATCGAGCTAAAAGATGGCGACATCAAATACAACTTCACACACGGTACACTAGTGAAATCACTTTATGTAGATTCACTTATCCGCGAACAGTTGATCAAAGGCATTTTGGCTATTGCTATTGTCGGTGAAAGCTACGTTGTCATTCCGCGCGGAGTAGCGAATAAAATTGCTCAACGTGATGAATCCGTCATCATCGAACAGAAAGAAGCAAAATCTGATATTCCGGCAGAAGACGATCCATACGCAGATTTCGTCGTTCCAGATGATTTGATGTGGTAAACAACCAGCAACACATAAACTAAAGAAAAGAGCCGCTGATTTAACATCAAGCGGCTCTTTTTTATAGAAAGAATGTGTGACAGAAACAATGTACGTCGTTATTGCTTACTTATCAGCAAGTTCACGCCAGAGACAGTCAAAAAGAGTGAACACCCGCGATTGAAACGTTTCGCCATTTTCGGGTTTGAAAACCAGTGTCTTAAGTACAAACCAAAGATGGCATAGATTGAAATGGCGACCATTTCTAAAATCAAAAACGTTGAGCCAAGTGCAAAGAACTGCTCTTGAACGTTGGCATTAGCATCAACAAATTGCGGCAAGAAAGCAGTAAAGATAAGAATCGCTTTCGGGTTGCCAGCGGCAAGCGTAAGTTCTTGCTTCGCAAGCCCTGCGTAGTTGCGCGAGTTGTCCAAATCAGAGATCGGACTAGACTCTGAACGCCAAAGGTTAAATGCAATCCAAAGTAGATACAGCGCCCCTACCAGCTTTATTGCCAAAAATAACATTTCTGACGTATACAAAATCACGGCCAAGCCAGATGCCGACAACGCAATCATTGCTGAAAAAGCGGCAATTCTGCCTAAACTGGCTACAAATGCGGCCCTAAATCCATAGCAGCGGGCGTTGTTCATTGCCAATAAATTGTTTGGGCCTGGAGCCATATTGAGAGCGAAGCAAGCAGGAATAAAAAGGAGAAGCTTCCAAATATCCATAATAAAATGGTCTTAGTGAGTTATTTTGGTTAGTACCCTAACATCTGCCATTAAAGTGAGTAAACCACAAACCAATCTTAAAGCAACTCAGCCTCAAATCGTGCCGTGCGAGCTTGAACCAACGTGCAGTTCGTTTCTGCCATCAACTCCGCTAAGGTGATGTTTGGGTTTTGTCTCACCAAACGTATCAACTTCACGTCCAAAGGTTCCAACTTGTCTTGGTGAGCGAGTAGAGCTTGCTCGATCTTGTTGATCGCAAAGCGCATCACCTCTGCCTCTTCGCTTTTAAGATGATCTAAAAACGCTTTTACATCCAAAGCCTCTCCTGAGATCTGCCAGTTACGAGATCGCCTAATTCGCTTAAGATCACACTGTTTTTCTGCTGCGAGTGTTTTCGCTCGCTTAGCATGGTCGCCACCAATACGGTGAATCAAGGATGGGAGCGAAATCGTAATCTTCGTCTCTTTCACCGCCTTTTCTTTCATCGTCTTAGCCCTCAACCACCGACACATTCTCGCCAACCCAAGCCAACAATTGTTTTGCCGCTTTGGATAACACTTGATTTTGACGCACGATGTAGCCGAAATCAGTGTTTGGAAAACTTGGCAAAGGCGTAACTTCTCGGGAAAGCTTTAATCTCGGATCGAGCGAGAAATCCGGCACAATAGCAGTCCCAAACCCCGCTTCAGCCCAGTCAATTTGAGCTTCCACACTGCCCACTTCCATCACGCGATGCTTAGGCAGATTTAACTCAGGTAAAGACGCATCAATCAACTCTCGGGTTCGAGTATCGTGCCCTAGCAGAATCAGCGTCTGGCTCTCTTTTCGATTGTCCTGCCACTCAAAAATGTTATCGCCAAACGCACACCAGTGAATCTGCGTGAGAGGTGTAAAATGCAGCGGTTGACTCTCTTTTTGTGCGATAACAAAGCCGATATCGGCACGCGCACTTTTCACCAAATCCACCGCTTGAGAAGACGTGGTATTGAACAATGCCAAATCGATACCCGGGTATTCACTTTTGAATTGCTGAAATGGTTTGATAAGCAGTAAACGTGAAACGATATCGCTCGCCGCAATAGAAAGCGTCCCCTGCGTAAGATCGTTGATGGCATTGAGATCCGACTGACAAATTTGCAGCTCATTAAGCATCCGCTGCGCCGTAGCTAACAAACGCTTCCCCGCTTGCGTCAGCTGCACAGGATTTCGTTCAATCAATTTGGTACGCGTAGCCTGCTCCAACTGCTTGATATGCAAACTTACGTTCGGTTGCGTCATGTGCAGTTCCGTCGCTGTTTTGCCGAAATGTTTTACCTCTGCAAGAGTTACGAAGGTTCGCAGCCAGTTCAAATCTAACATTGCCAATTCCGATATGAGATTCTTATCAAGTTAATGAGTATAATTAATTTCTCTTATTATGGCGAACACCTTAAGATTTTTGCATCTGTTTTTGGAGATTAAATTATGTCGTCTATCGTTGTTGTGGGTGCAAACTGGGGTGATGAAGGCAAAGGCCGCATCGTTGACTTTTTGGCAGAGCAAGCTTCTGCGAGCATTCGTTTCCAAGGTGGTAACAACGCGGGTCACACCGTGGTTAACGACCTAGGTACGTTCAAGCTGCACCAGCTACCAAGTGGCGTATTCAACCCTGACTGTTTGGCAGTGTTAGGTCCGGGTATGGTTATCAGCCCTGCGTTGCTGTCTCAGGAGATTGCGGAAGTTGAAGAAGCGGGCGTAAAAGTGAATATGTGCATCTCTGATCGCGCGACACTGTGTCTACCTCTACACGCACTAGAAGATACGCTAGAAGAACAGCGTTTAGGCGACAAAGCATACGGCTCAACTCGTCAAGGTATTGCACCTGCGTACGGTGACCGCGTAATGAAGAAAGGCATCCTAGTTGGTTGGTTGAAGCAACCAGAAGTATTAGTTGAACGCCTTCAATTCATGATGGATTGGAAACTGCCACAACTGCGTGCGCTTTACCCGACGTTCGAGTTCGAACAAACCGCTGAAGAAATGGCGAACTGGTTGCTAGAAGTGTCTGCACCTTGGCGCGATTCAATTTGCAACGTAACGCTTCCTCTAAAAGAGCTACAAGCAAAAGACAAAACACTATTGTTCGAAGCACAGCTTGGCGCGGGTCGTGACCTTGTTTACGGTGAGTACCCTTGGACAACATCTTCTAACGTTGTATCAATGTACGCGGGTATCGGTAGTGGCCTTCCGGCACTTCGTCCTGAACGCGTTATTGCGGTTGCAAAAGCATTCAGCTCATCAGTAGGTACTGGTACGTTGATCACTGCAATGGAAGAGCAAGATGCTTTCCGCGAACTTGCAGCCGAGTTCGGTGCAACTACGGGTCGTCCACGCGATATGGGTTACTTCGACGCAGTCGCTACGAAGAACGGTGTTGAACTGCAAGCAGCAACTGAAATTGCGCTAACGAAAGTAGACTGTTTGACAGGCCTTAACGATCTAAAAATCTGTGTTGGCTACGAAGGCGACCACAGCGAAAACCCAATCTGGCCTCAAACTGCAGCACTAGCACCAATCTACGAGAAAATGGAAAGCTGGAGCGAAGACATCACAGGTTGTCGTAAGTTTGAAGAGCTACCAGTAGCAGCACAGAAATACGTTCTACGCATTGAAGAACTGATGGGCGTACCAGTAAAAATGGTCTCTGTTGGTCCAGGTCGTGAACAAATGATTATGCGATAAGATGTGAAACGATACCAACTCTGACTGGTATCGCACATCATTGGCAAGCGGCTTATCTGTTCCGGGGTAAAGCCGCTTTTTTTTTGCGCTATGTTTGCAGGCCATTTAATCTTCTAAAAGCTTAACTCCTATCCTCCTTCCCTTTACATCTCTTAGCAAAACACGCCCTCACTTCTTACTTACAGATCCATCACTGGTATTTCGTTCAATGTTGAACAGGTTGCTGGTACATCTCACTTGTTAAAGAAGCACGTTAATTAGGTTAACTGGTTGATTTGATATTCTTTAAGTGATTAGTTGATCACGATTTTCATCTGCAATTTGTTGAGCTTGTGCTCAAAAATTCTCCCGTTCTGTTTTTAGGATAGAGGTTGTTCCCCAACCAACATCTAACCTAAAAGCAGGTGATTCCCATGACAAAAAATCTTTTCCGCCTCAGTACGATTACCCTTGGTTTGTGCCTCAGTTCTTTGTCGTTCGCCCAATCCGATCTTCCTAATATCAAAATCCTCGCGACTGGCGGCACCATCGCTGGCGCAGGTCAATCTGCCACTGAGTCGAACTACACCGCAGGTAAAGTTGGCGTCGAATCATTAATTTCTGCTGTGCCGAGCATGACCAACATTGCGGATATTTCTGGTGAGCAAGTCGTCAGCATCGGCTCTCAAGACATGAACGATGAGGTATGGCTGAAGTTAGCGAAAAGGGTTAACGAGCTGCTCGCTCAAGATGATGTTGACGGTATCGTCATCACCCACGGTACGGATACGTTGGAAGAAACCGCATACTTCCTTGATTTAACGGTGAAGAGCGACAAGCCCGTTGTGATCGTAGGCGCGATGCGACCATCTACTGCCATGAGTGCCGATGGCCCGGTCAATTTATACAATGCTGTTGTTACTGCAACCGATGAGGACTCAAAAGGCCGCGGCGTACTAGTGGCAATGAATGACACCATTTTCGATGCGCGAGATGTAACGAAGACCAACACCACCTCGGTAAGTACGTTCCAATCTCCAAACTTCGGCCCTCTTGGCTACATTCACAACAGCGATGCAAAGTACCAAAGAAGCCCTGAACGTAAACACACCACAGAAACCCCATTCGATGTATCAAAACTCAACACACTACCTAAAGTAGGCATTGTTTATAACTATGCAAATGCGTCGAGCTTGCCAGTCAAAGCCTTGGTTGATGCCAAGTTTGACGGTATTGTGAGTGCTGGTGTGGGTAATGGTAACTTGTACCACACGGTCTTTGATGAGCTAGAAAAAGCGAGCAAAGATGGTATTGTTGTCGTCAGAAGCTCTCGCACGCCAACTGGCTCAACGACTTTGGACGCAGAAATTGATGATGATAAATACGGCTTTGTTGCATCAGGCACACTAAACCCACAAAAAGCACGTATTTTGCTGATGTTGTCACTCACGCAAACGAAGAACTATCAAGACGTTCAGAAGATGTTCCAGTACTACTAAGGAACAACCATATAAGCTGATAATTGATAACCAGTAATACGTAAAGAGGAGGTTGATAGCAACCTCCTATCCTCCAAGTGACTAGCCGAACAAACGGCGTTTCATTCCAGCTCTCTCAAGAATGCGCGTTGAAATTTCTTCTACCGACAATGACGACGTGTTGATGTAAGGAATCGCTTCTCTTCTGAATAAAGCTTCAACCGTGTCCAACTCCAACTTGCATTGCTCTTCACTGGCATAGTCGCTGCCCGACAGGCGATTCTCACGAATCTTATTCAAACGTTCAGGCGTAATGGTTAAGCCAAACAGTTTGTGGCGATGCACCTCGAACTCTGGCAACAAACGCATCATCTTGACGTCTTCGGCAATAAACGGGTAGTTCACCACGCGCAAGCCAAACTGCATCGCCATGTACAAACTGGTTGGTGTTTTGCCGCTGCGCGATACACCAAGCAGAATGATATCCGCCTGTTCCAAGCCTTTCAGTGTAATGCCATCGTCGTGAGCCAAGGTGTATTCGATCGCCGCAATACGGTCAAAATAGGTATCGGAATCTTTCCCTACACTGCGAGAGCGCTGCAACTTCGGGGCGGGAGCCATCTGAATGTCGTCTTGCACCTTTTGTACAATGCTTTCAAGCACATCGTAGCTGTATGCCGGAGCTTCTAGCAGCATTTCGCGCACACCAGGCACCACAATCGAGAAAAACACCAACGGTTTAACGCCGTTGCGTTGGTAGGATGTTTCAATTTCTTTAACAACATCCGCAACTTTGTCTTGGCTTTCTACAAAAGGAAAGGTTTTTTCATTAGGAATGAAAGGAAATTGACCAAGAACAACATGGCCCAATGTCTCACATGTTATCGCCGTACCGTCAGAAACATAGAACACATCACGACTTTGGTTATTTATTTGCATTTCTGTTTAATTTTTCAAAATCTTTTGAGTAGGATGGTAAACATAATATTAATAAACCAGTTTGGCTTTCAGTTAGGTTCCCCACAGCTTTTAAAATTCGTCAGAATTTTTTTGAGCCAGAACGTAATCGTTTGCCTTTGACATCAATTGAGACAAATACTTTGTTTGGATTGATTTAAGTCCCCCTACTAAGCTGCAATGTTTCTGGAGAAAGACATGCAAAAGAACACCCTCTGGTTCAATGGCCTATCCATGGATGATGTCGACAAAGTCGGCGGTAAAAATGCTTCACTTGGCGAAATGGTTTCTAACCTTGCTAATGTTGGCGTATCAGTACCAAATGGCTTTGCGACAACCTCATACGCGTTTAACCAATTCCTTGACCACGAAGGTTTGGATGAGCGTATTCACCAATTACTTGACGAACTGGACGTTGACGATGTTGAAGCTCTGCGTAAGACAGGCGCTACCATCCGTCAATGGGTATTACAAGCCCCTTTCCCTGCGGATCTTGAACAAGAAATTCGCAATAATTATGAAGAACTTATCGAAGGCAACACTGAGCTTTCGGTAGCGGTTCGCTCTTCTGCAACAGCGGAAGACCTACCAGACGCCTCTTTTGCTGGTCAGCAAGAAACGTTCTTGAACGTGAAAGGCATCGACGCAGTACTAGAAGCCACAAAGCACGTTTACGCTTCTCTATTTAACGACCGTGCGATCTCTTACCGTGTACACCAAGGTTTCGACCACCGTGGTATCTCGCTATCTGCGGGTATCCAACGCATGGTTCGTTCAGACAAAGCCTCTTCTGGTGTTATGTTTACGCTAGACACTGAATCTGGCTTTGACCAAGTCGTGTTCATTACATCGTCTTGGGGCCTAGGTGAAATGGTCGTTCAAGGTGCGGTAAACCCAGACGAGTTCTACGTTCACAAGCCAATGCTTGAAGCGGGTGAGCACCCGATCGTTAAGAAAACTTTTGGTTCGAAATTGATCAAAATGATCTACTCAAACAACCAAGAGATCGGCAAGCAAGTTGATATCATCGATACGTCAGAAGAAGAGCGCAACACCTTCTCTCTAAACGAAGAAGAGATCAAAGAGCTGGCTAAACAAGCGATGATCATCGAGAAGCACTACCAACGTCCAATGGACATTGAATGGGCAAAAGATGGTATCGACGGCAAGTTGTACATCGTTCAAGCACGTCCAGAAACCGTATGTTCTCAAACAGAACAAAACGTGATTGAACGTTACGAACTGAACAACAAAGCCGATGTGCTTGTCGAAGGCCGTGCTATCGGTCAACGCATCGGTAAAGGCCCAGTACGTTTGGTTGATTCTCTAGACCAAATGTCACTGGTTCAAGAAGGCGATGTGCTTGTCACAGACATGACTGACCCAGACTGGGAACCAGTGATGAAGAAAGCATCGGCAATCGTAACTAACCGTGGTGGACGTACGTGTCACGCAGCAATCATCGCTCGTGAATTAGGTATTCCTGCTATCGTTGGTTGTGGCGACGCGACGAGCAAACTGACCGATGGCGCAACCGTAACCGTCTCCTGTTCAGAAGGTGAAACAGGTTACGTTTACCAAGGCGACTTGGATTTTGAAGTAAAACGCTCTTCTGTTGATGAACTGCCACTGTTGCCAACAAAAGTGATGATGAACGTGGGTAACCCTGATCGCGCGTTCGACTTCGCACAAATTCCAAACGAAGGCGTTGGTCTTGCTCGTCTTGAATTCATCATCAACAAGATGATCGGCATTCACCCTAAAGCACTATTGAACTTTGACGCTCAAAGCGATGAGCTGAAAGCGGAAATCAAACAGCGCATTCGTGGTTACAAAGATCCTATCGATTTCTACGTAAGTAAACTGACGGAAGGCATTGCGACCATCGCTTCTGCTTTCTGGCCAAAACGCGTCATCGTTCGTATGTCTGACTTTAAGTCGAACGAATACAGCAACTTGGTTGGTGGTAAAGCGTACGAACCGCATGAAGAAAACCCAATGCTAGGCTTCCGTGGCGCGTCTCGTTACATTTCTCCAGTGTTTGAAGACTGTTTCGAGCTAGAAACGCAAGCCATCAAACGCGTTCGTAACGAAATGGGCCTGAAGAACGTTGAAATCATGATCCCATTTGTGCGTACGCCAAGCGAAGCCGCATCGGTTATCGATTTGCTAGCGAAGTTTGATCTGCGCCGTGGTGACCAAGGTCTGAAAGTCATCATGATGTGCGAACTGCCATCAAACGCAGTGCTTGCCGATGAGTTCTTGAAGTACTTCGACGGCTTCTCTATCGGTTCAAACGACATGACTCAGCTAACGCTTGGTCTAGACCGTGACTCTGGCGATGTGGCTCACCTATTTGATGAGCGTAACGCAGCGGTGAAAATCATGCTGAAAATGGCGATTGATGCTGCAACCAAAGCTGGCAAGTACGTAGGTATTTGTGGTCAAGGCCCATCAGATCATGAAGATTTGGCGGAATGGTTGATGGAGCAAGGAATTAGCTCTGTTTCACTCAACCCAGACACCGTTATCGACACTTGGTTACAACTAGGTAAAGTTAGCAAGTAATTTGCCGAAAGGAAGCCACTTAACACAAGTGCTCCTAAACCAATGAGACAAAGCCCTCAAGCTGCGGTTTGAGGGCTTTTTTGTTGGGCTTATATCACGCCCTTGTCAAGGGTACGTGAGTTCGTGACGTCAATCCCAACCTAGAATCATCGTCAATTTTCCCTATCCCAAATTTCACCTAAAATGAAATAAAACCGACCACGTTTAGGACGAGCTCTAATGAAAAAGCCGATCGTTATCTTAACCACACTTATGTTACTCACCTCTCCTGCTCATGCAGATTGGGACGAGATATCCAACAAAATGTCTGAGCTAGGCGAAGCGGTTTCGGATACTGCGCAAGATGTTTGGGACGACACTAAAGCCTTTTCAAAACAAGCGTGGCAAGATTTCACGAATTGGTCCGAAGAAGCAATCAATACGGCTGGCGAATGGACAGATGCCAGTATCGAAAAAAGCAAAGAATGGATAGATGCCGCAGACAAAAAAATTGATGAGTTGATGGAAGGCGACACGCCAGAAGAAGCGCGTCAAGCGATTGATTTGATGGCCGATAGCACCTTACTCAAACTCTTTAATGAAAAACCAGAAGCGAAAGCGATTTACGATAAAGCTTACGGCTACGCCGTTTTTGATTCTCGCAAGCTCTCTTTGCTTTTCCACACTAATTCAGGATCTGGTGTGGCGGTAGATAAGACCACCGAAAAACGCACCTACATGAACATGTTTGGTATGGGGGTTGCGCTAGGCCTCGGGGGCAAGTTTTATCAGCAAGTGGTTTTGTTTGAAAGCAAACAGGACTTCGATACGTTCGTCAACGAAGGCTGGGAAGCCACCAGCGAAGCTTCAGCAGTTGCAGGCGAAGATGCCGAAGAGTTCTCCGCGCAGTTCAACAGCGGCGTTGCCGTTTATCAGCTCAACTCAAAAGGCTTACTTATCGATGCAAACGTATCTGGTTCAAAATACTGGGTAAATGAAGAGCTCACCAACGCCCAGTAATTGACCTGCTCTGATTGAAAACACTTCACAACAACGAATGGTTTCACAGGAATTGATAAAAATCTGAGAATTAACAATCATAGAATTAACAATCGAGAACGCAAAACTGAGTACCTGAGCAACTTTTTAGGGGGAAGTCACGAGAAGATGGTGACTTCCCTTTCTCGTTGGATTGCTTTTGGTTATGCTTGCGCAAAATTAAATCATGTCAACTCGATGATCGCATGCCTAACCAAAACTTTAACGCGCAACTCGCAGAAGCAATTTCTGCTTTAAACACGCCTAACTTCACCCCAAAATTGATGAGCGTGATTCACTCAATTTTCGATTTTGATTGCGCGATCATTCTTGGTTACCGAGAAGGCAAACATCCGATCTATCTTTATGACTCGATTGAAAATGAACGTGAGTTGCTATTTCAACGTTACCTGACCAACTCATTTCAAAACGATCCGTTTTTCCAAAACCTCAACCAGCACAAGCAACAAGGCATCTTCACCCTAAAAGATGTGGCGAAAAAAGGCATCGAATATCAAACGTATCGAAAGCAGTTTTACGATCAAACAGGTTGGAAAGATGAACTCAGCATGCTGGTAGAAATCGAATCCGGTCGTTGGGTAATTCTCTATTTTGGCTGCTTGCGTGAAGGTAAACGCTTCTCTGCCGCGCAAATCAACAGCTTGCGCTCGCATTTTTCTGTTCTTCAATCGCTGTGCCAACAGCATTGGAAACAAGCCGAGTTTAACTTATCAGAGCCCGTAGTTCGCCCAGACGCCTACACAGGCAATATGAAGGTTGCCATTGAGCAGGCGTTAAGCTCATTTGGCATAGAGTCACTGACTCGACGGGAGCAGGAAGTCGCCTCCCTCCTTGCTCAAGGGTTTGATACTAAAGAAATTTCTGCGCATCTTCATCTTGTTCAAGGCACAGTAAAAAACCATCGAAAGCGCATCTATTCTCAGCTTAATGTTTCATCGTTGAGTGAGCTGTTTCAATTGTTCCTCAACCACCTGATCATGCACTCAAAATAGAAAACCATCCCTTTAGGGATATATCGACAAAAGGTGTCGCGTTTTAGTCTGAATACAACAACCACTAAAACAGACAAAAAGAATGACGACACCATTACTGCAAGATTTACAAGATCGTAGTTTGATTGCACAAGCCAGCGATTTGGAAGAAATTCAGACACTTCTCTCACAACCTCAAACCGTTTACTGCGGCTTCGATCCTACTGCAGGCAGCTTGCACATCGGCCACCTCGTGCCTTTGATTATGCTTAAGCGCTTTCAAGATGCCGGACACCAAGCCGTTGCCCTGATCGGTGGTGCAACGGGCATGATTGGCGACCCAAGCTTTAAAGCGACTGAGCGCAGTCTGAACTCAGCGGAAATCGTCTCAGGCTGGGTTAACGATCTCTCAAACCAAATTCAACAGTTGATGAATCACCAATTGAGCAAGCCAATGATCATGGTGAACAACGCTGACTGGATGAGAGCAATCAATGTGATCGACTTCTTCCGCGATGTGGGTAAGCACTTCTCGATCAATACTATGATCAACCGAGAATCGGTAAAACAACGCCTGCAACGCCCTGACCAAGGTATCTCCTTCACCGAATTTAGCTACGCTCTGCTGCAATCGTACGATTTTGCCGAGCTAAACCGTCAATACGGTTGCCGTTTGCAAATCGGTGGCAATGACCAATGGGGGAACATCGTTAGTGGGATCGATTTAACTCGTCGTCAAAATGGTGAGCAAGTATTTGGCTTAACTCTGCCGCTGATCACCAAATCCGATGGCACCAAATTTGGCAAAACTGAAGGTGGTGCAGTATGGCTAGATCCTAGCAAGACCTCTCCTTACGCGTTCTACCAGTTCTGGCTTGGCGCAGAAGACGCCGACGTTTACCACTTCTTGCGTTACTACACATTCTTGAGCTGCGAAGAAATTGCCAGCATTGAAGCGCAAGACCAAGCAAGCCAAGGTAAACCGCAAGCACAACGTATTCTCGCTGAGGAAATGACGCGATTTGTTCATGGCGAAGAAGGCCTAGCTAGCGCCGAGCGCATCACTCAAGCTTTATTCAGCGGTAATGTGCAACAACTGAGTTTGGGTGAATTAAAACAATTGGAGTTGGATGGTTTACCAAGCATTGAGAGCGCACAACAAGATTTGGTTGAGCTGTTGATTGAGTCGGGCTTAGCAAGTTCGAAGCGTGTTGCACGCGAACACATCAGCAACAACGCCATCAGTGTAAACGGAGAAAAAGTGTCGGCTGATAACCCGAGTTTGAGCTTCCCACTGTTCGATCAATACTGGTTACTGCAACGCGGTAAAAAGCACTTCTGCCTCGTAAAGCGTGCCGCGTAGCAACACTCGCAGTACAAAGCCTATAAAAATTCCCCTCACTACTTTCGTGATGAGGGGAATCCAAATTTGAACGATTTTAAGCCTAACAATAGGCAAAGACGTTGCTTATTGCGTTCTTAAACGTTGCCAGTACTTTTCGTAAATCGCTAACGTTTCTGCGCCAACATCATTAATAAACTCGCCTTTTTTCATGTCTTCTGATGAAGGGAAAATAGTACGGTTGTTTTTCAAATCTTCTGGCAATTTGTCACGCCCAGCGTTCGTTGCCGACGCATAACCCAAACTGGTCACGATTTCCGCTTGGTTCTCTGATTGGTACATAAAGTTAATAAATTTATGCGCCAATGCTTTGTTTTTACTGCCAGACGGAATAGTGAAGTTGTCCATCCACAATACCGCGCCCTCTTCCGGCATCACGAACTTCAGCTCAGGCATTTCAACCTGCCCTTGGAATGCGTTGCCGTTCCATTGCATGCCGACCGATGTTTCACCGGACACGTAAGGGACTTGAGGTGCATCTGAGTTGTACAGCAATACGTTATTTTTCAGTGCCACTAAAGAATCGAAAGCCTGTTTGATTTCTGCTTCATCTTTGGTGTTCACACTATGGCCATTTTTCTTCAGCGCCATACCGAACACATCGCGAACGTCATCAATCAACATGACTTGTTGTTCGTATTGCGACTCCCATAAGTCAGCCCATTTTGTCACTGGTTGCTCAACCATGGATTCGTTGTAGCTGATCCCGGTAATGCCCCAAATATAAGGCAAAGAGTAATCATTTTTCGGATCGTGCGCTTGGCCGAGTAAGCCGTCCATTGTGTCTTGCATGTTTGGCACTTGAGCGTGATCTATTTTCGAAAGCAGCCCTTCTCGACCCATTTTTTCAATGAAGTACGCAGAAGCAAAAACCACATCGTAACCAGAACCTTTTAGCAATTTTAGCTTGGTGTACATTGATTCATTATTCTCAAAGGTAGAATAATTAATCGTAACGCCTTCTTGTTTTTCAAACGCTTTTAACGATGCTTCCGGCAAATAGCCACCCCATGCATAAACGTTCAACGTTTTGCTATCTGCATGAGCAAACATGCTGAGCACAAGAGCACTCAGCCCCAATCCTTTGATGATTAATTTCATGGTATGCGATCCAACCAGTCCAGCGACGCGCTGGGATTCGGGTGCATAATTAGGTAATTGTTACCCAATTGAAAGAAAATTTAATTAATCTTTAACAGCAAAAATATTTATCGAATTTATAAAATTAATGCGCGTTTTTAATAGCGACTGTGCATACCAAAATGATGAGACATTCCATCTTCCATTCTACCGCCTTTCCAGCCACCAGCCCCGAATAAATGAAGCACATCCTGAGCGGTATAATCGACACCAGCAAAGAAGTCATGCGCCACATCAGAGCGGATGGCTTGCAACTCTGGCTGGTTTTCCAAATCAAGATCTTGCGGATTCGCATACAACGCCAACGCAATTTTTTGTTGGCACGTGCTTAACTCGCTGGTGCTCGTCTTTACCTGACCGACGGAAAAGTACTCACGACTGCCGTATCCCACCATCAATCTGGTACTCATAAGCTTAATCACTTTCTTAATGCGGCGACGTTGTATAAATCTCAACATGTTGAAGTCCTTATTTATATTTCGATAATTAATAATAAGTTTTGTATACCACACATCAATACTCTAGAGTGTCAGGGTTTAGCACGGCACTCAAAGAGTATGGAGTTCAAGAGTGAAAATTGACGATCTAAAACTGTTCACCAAAGTCGTCCAACTTGGCAGCTTTACAGCGGCAGCCAATGCTTTGGACTTGCCACGAGCAAATGTAAGTCGACGCATTGGAGAACTAGAACGTTACCTCGGAACGCAACTTTTTCACCGCACCACTCGCAGCCTTTCGTTGACAAACAAAGGCGATGCCTACTACCAAGATCTACAAAAAGTACTCACCTTGCTTGATTCGGCAAACCAGCAAGCCAGTAACGAAAGCATCGAGGTCAGAGGAAAAATCAAACTTGGCCTTCTGCCAGAAACCTATGAACCTCTTCAACCCATTTTGTTTGAATTTCAGGATCAATACCCGCAGGTTGAACTCGACATTCGCAATATCAACAATGGCTTTATTGATATGTTTCAGCAGGGGTTGGACATCGCACTGCACGGCGGCATGCTGTTTGATTCAGACATTGTCGCGAGAAAGATCTTAACGCTAGACCGATGTGTCGTTGCCTCACCGAACTATCTTCAAACTCACGGCACGCCCGCCACATTAGAAGAGTTGAGCGATCATCAGTGCATTTGTTTTCGTTGGCCAAATGGCAATGTCGACAACCTTTGGCATTTTCAGGAACAAAACGTAGCGCTCAAACCGAAACTCATTTCCAACAACATCGGCTTTATTAAAAGCTCCACAGTGCTTGACCGCGGCATCAGTTATATCCCAAAACTGTTGGTAAAAAATGAGCTCGAATCCGGTGCATTGGTGCAAGTATTGTCTCAATATGCTGTCACAGAAGAAACGGGGTGGTTGCTCTATCCTCAACCGAAAACGCTGAACCAAGCCAGCCGGTTACTTATTGAACATTTGTGCAATAAAATCCCAAAACTTTTGTAGTTTGCATTTATTGTCATAAAATTTGTGACATTGAATCATGCGCACGCATGATTATCTGAACATCTGTGAATTATAAGATGGCGCCGAAATTATGGAGCCATCTTATGAATCATCAAATCAAAACCGCTGCGCTGAGCACTATCGCGCTCTCTCTACTCGGCTGTAATCAAGCTCAACCTCAGGTTGAGGAGCCAAGCGCATCCAGACCCGTTCAAGTGATTGAAGTCAATGAAAGGAATGAAGAACTCAATAAATCATTCAGCGGGATCGTAAAAGCAAAAGAAACCGCCTCACTCTCTTTTCGTGTACCCGGCACCGTGGAAAGCGTGTTCGTAAATAAAGGCAGCGTGGTAGAAAAAGGCCAAGTCATTGCCACGCTGGACAAGCACGACTACCAAGTCTCACTAGAAGAATTACAAGCGCGCATGTTAGAAGCGCAATCAGCCCACAAACTCGCGAAAGCCGAGTTAAAGCGCGTAAAACAAGCAACTTCTGATGATGCCATTGCCAGCGTAAACTTAGACCGAGCCATCAGCAGCTACGAACGTAGCCTCTCTGCCGTCAAAGTGGTTGAGAAAAACATCCAACGTGCAAAAGATGCCCTACGTTACACCACTCTACGTGCACCATTCACTGGCATTGTTGCCGACGTTTCTGTTGATCCACATGAACAAACCTTGCCGGGCGGCAGTGTTGTGTCAATTCAGCAAGAAGGCAGCTGGGAAGTGGACATCGACGTGCCGGAAAATATGATTGCGCAATTCGCACTAGGTCAGCCAGCATCGTTGACTTGGTATGATTCGGAGCAATCCTACCGAGCAACCGTGGCAGAAATCGCGCCGAAGAAGCACCTGCTCAAACAAACCTATACCGTCACGCTAGACATCGATTCGATTTCCAGTGCGCTATTCAACGGTAAAGCCGTCACAGTAAATACCGCGCTCAACACCAGTCACTCAAGCCATTGCTTTCCTTACTCTGCAATTTTGGGGGAGAAACAAACTCTGCACGTGAATGTGGTTCGTGATGCGGTTATTCATTCAGAGCCGGTCAATCTTGACTCTATCGACGCATACCAAGCGTGTGTGACCGGAAGTTTTGAGCAAGGCGATTATGTGGTGATCAGCGGTAGCCATTATCTGAGCGAGGGTGATGCCGCCCCAAACCTGACCATCAAGACGTTGTAGGTGCGAATCCATGATCAATTTAGCTGAATTCGCGATTCGCCAACGTAAGTTCGTTCTGTTCTTTATCGTATTGAGCGTGATCGCTGGCATCTATTCTTACTTCGACTTAGGCAAGTTGGAAGACCCGAGCTTTACAGTAAAAACTGCGGTAGTCGTGACCCTTTATCCGGGTGCATCTGCCGAAGAAGTCGAGCACCAAGTCACCGATACCGTGGAAACCAAATTGCAGGAAATGGCGGAGTTGGATCGCTTGCGCTCATTGTCTCGCCCAGGTTTGTCTATGGTCTTTGTTGACCTCAAAGAGAGCCTTAACTCCAAAGCACTTCCGCAGGAATGGGACTTATTGAGACGCAAAGTGGACGATGTAAAACTGCAGCTACCTTCCAGCGCGCAGATCAGCGTAGTACAAGACGAGTTCTCTGAAGTCTACGGTATGCTTTTCTCTATCCACAGCACAGATGCTGCGCCAGAAGAGTTGCGTCGCTACGCCGAAGAGCTGCAACGCCAAATCAAAGCCGTCGACGGCATCAAAAAGATCGAGCTACACGGCATTCAACCTCGCGTTGTACATATCGATATGCCAGACGAGCGCTTGGCTCAATATGGTTTGTCGATCGCACAAGTTTGGAACCAACTGAGCACACAAAACAGCACGTTCGAAGCGGGAAAATTCGATGCGGGTACAGAGCGTATTCGTATTGCGCAAACCAGTGAGTTTCAGTCTCTAGAAGACATTCGCAATTTAATCATCAATGGTGGCACCGGCGAGTTTGGCTCGGGGTTGATTCGTCTTGGTGACATCGCCGACATCACCATGGGTTATCAAACACCAGCATTGGCAGAAAACCGCTACAACGGAGAGCCCGCTGTCACCTTGGCTGTGAGCCCAGTTCAAGGCATTAACGTGGTGTCACTTGGCGATACGATTCAAGACATCATCGCTAACTACCAGGCAACGCTGCCGCTGGGTGTCGACATCTCGACCGTTGCTTATCAACCTGAAGAAGTACAAAAGTCTATCGACGACTTTGTTGGCAACCTGCTTGAAAGTGTCGCGATTGTTTTTGTGGTGTTGTTGGTCTTCATGGGTTTTAAGAGTGCAACCATCGTTGGCGCAAGCTTGCTCCTGACGATTTTGCTCACGCTTGTATACATGAACATCGCCAGCATCGATTTGCACCGTGTCTCGCTAGGTACGTTTATTCTCGCACTGGGCATGTTGGTGGATAACGCCATTGTGATCACCGATATGATGATCGCTAAGCTCAACAAAGGTATCGAGCGAACTCGCGCCGCGATTGATTCCGTCAAAGAAACCGCTGTGCCACTTTTAGGCGCAACTGTCATCGCGATTATGGGCGCAAGCCCAGTGTTGTTCTCCAAAACCGACTCCGCCGAGTTTGCGAGCTCTGTGTTCTACATTGTGGCATCGTCACTGTTGCTTTCATGGATCGTCGCGATGACGTTTACGGTATTAATGGCGTGGATGTTCATCAAGCCAAAAGCTAACAACGAAGAGACTAAACCGAGCCGTTATAAACAGTTGGTATTCTGGACGGTGGACAACCCGCGTAAAGCATTAGCCGCTTTGGTTCCGTTGATTTTAGTCACCGCCGTGGCAATCCCGTATGTGGCCGTGAACTTTATTCCTCAGTCGGATCGCTCAATTGTGTTTCTCGATTACTGGCTACCCAATGGTGCCAAGATTGAACAAACCTCGGCAGACATGCGCAAAGTTGAAGAATGGTTGGTCGCACAACCAGAAGTGGAAAGTATCTCTAGCTATGTCGGCACCAGTGCACCTCGCTTCTCGGTAACGGTAGAGCCTGAGCCGCTCGACCCTGCCTACGGGCAGATTCTGATCAACACCAAAGACTACGAGAGCATTAGTTACTTGGTGACGCGTGGTGATGATTGGCTGAAAGAGGCGTTTCCGGATGCCGAACCTCGCTTTCGAGCGCTGAAGCTGGCAACCAAAGATAAGTTCGCGGTTGAGGTGCGTTTTTCTGGTCCGGATGAAACCGTATTACATCAACTAGCGGCGGAAGCGAAAACGATTTTTGCTTCAAACCCTGATGCAAAATACATTCGCGATGATTGGCGCCAAGAAAGCAAAGTGCTCAAGCCGATTCTAAACCAAGACAAAATGCGTCAAGCAGGAATTAACCGCGCCGATGTCGCTTTCGCGCTAAAACGCGCATCAGACGGCATGCCGCTCGGACAAATGAACCTGAATGATGAGCTGATTCCAATTCAGTTACGTGGCACATCACAAAACATGGCGTCACTAGAAACGCTACCTGTGCGCTCTCTACTTGGCTTTAACAGCGTTCCACTTGGTCAAGTGGTGGATGGATTCGAACTGGTCACCGAAGAGAGCATGATTTGGCGACGAGACCGCGTGAAAACCATCACGGTTCAAGCGGGTGTGAGCCGAGACTCCACACCAGCGAATGTAAGAAATGCCATTAAAGATCAGGTTGAAGCTATCCAACTTCCGGCGGGTTACAGCATGGAATGGGGAGGCGAATATTACGATGAAGACAAAGCGGTCACCGACATCATGAAGCAGCAACCAAAAGCAATGCTGATCATGGTGATCATTTTAGTCGCGATGTTCAACGGCTTTAAGCAACCAATCATCATCCTCGCAACGCTACCACTGGCAGCATCAGGGGCTGTGTTTGCTCTGCTTGGATTCGATAAACCATTTGGCTTTATGGCGCTGATCGGAGCTATCACACTAACCGGGATGATCATCAAAAATGGCATCGTACTAATGGATCAAATTGAGCTCGAACGCGCAAATGGCAAGAGCTTGTCTGACGCGATCAAAGAAGCCACGGTCAACCGTACTATGGCCATTTCTATGGGTGCGTTAACGACTGCGCTCGGCATGATCCCGCTGCTGTCAGATCTGCTGTTTGACCAAATGGCGGCAACCATCATCGGAGGCTTGGCGGCCGCAACCATATTGTCACTGTTTGTCATGCCTGCGCTGTATCGCCTTGCTTATAAAGAAAAAGCACCGTCCACACAAACCAACGCTGAGCTAGAGGAGGCGTCATCGTGGAAAAATTCATTCTAACGCCTGTCGTTCTAGCCCTAAGTTTAGCAGGTTGTGCAGTGGGCCCCGACTACCAAGCACCGACCACCAGCATGGCAGAAACCTACTTGAACGCCGAAAATGCAGGGTTGAGTACCGATTCACAACCCGTTGAGTTTTGGTGGACTAAGTTTCACGATCCGGTGTTGAATCAAATGGTTCAAGACATGCAGAGCCAAAACATTCCGCTGAAAGTGGCGGCCGAGCGGGTGAAAATGGCCAACAACTATAAAACCATGGTGGAGTCATTCAAGGTACCGACAATTAATCTCGGTGCGGGTTACATGAACTATCAGTTCAGTAAAAATGACTCTTCACTCGGTCCGATATTGAATCCACTCAGTGATTCCGTGTCGGGTCTGCCACCTCAAATTGGTAACGTCACCCTAATGGATAATCAGCACGATGGCGTATTTGCAGGCGCGAGTATAGCTTGGGAGGCTGATCTGTTTGGGCGCATCGACCGCCAAGCGAACGCGGCGCAAATTCGTCTCGAACAAGCTCAGATCTATCAAAGCGGCTTGAACACGGTGATCACAGCGGATTTGATTCACAACTACTTGCAATACCAAGGCGCGAGTGAGCGCCTTGAATTGGCAAAGTCGAACTTAGAAGATCAACGACGCACACTCGACCTCGTCGGAAAAGTCGTGCGTAGCGGCTACGGTTCTGATCTCGATTTAGCCCAAGCAAAGGCCACGCTTGCGGCGATGGAATCGCTCGTTCCGCAGTTAGAGATTGCCCAACAAGCGCACAAACATCGTTTAGCGGTGCTGCTTGGCGAGCCGCTAACGCAAGTCGAAATTCGCCTGTCTAAGCAGCATAGTGTACCTGTCATGCAGGACATGGTGCCGGTCGGTTTACCTTCCGATCTGTTGAAACGTCGTACCGATATTCGCTTAGCAGAGCGCGAAATGGCCGCGCTCAATGAAGAGTTAGCAGCAAGCGTTGCTGATCAATATCCGAAGTTCTTTTTGACGGGCGCTCCGGGGTTGTCTGCGTCAAGCTTTGACGATCTTTTCAGTAGCGATTCTTTCGGTTGGATGGGCGCGGCAGGCGTAAGCTGGAACTTGTTCGATGGGGGTCGTGGCGAGGCAATTGAAGCCATCAACCAAGCGCGTTTTGATTCGGCGACATTGTCTTATCAACATACGGTCGAGGCGGCTTTGGCAGAAACCGAATCCTCGCTGTTTGCTTATGGTCGCAGCCAAGAAAATCAGCGCCGAATCGATGATGCATTGAAAGCCACCAATAACGCCGTCAACAAAGCCAAGTCACTGTACCGAGCAGGCTTGATTGATCACTTATCAGTTTTAGATGCGCAACGTCAGCAACGCATGATGCAAGATCAGCAAGTCGCGGCAAAGTTACAAACCGCACAAGCTACGATTGCGCTCTACAAATCACTTGGTGGTGATTGGACGCTACAACCAGAAGCACAACCCGAAACGAATGCCAAAGGTTAGGTTTCTTACAAGCCTCACACCTTTGCATCATAACGGATGCCGTTAAATCGGTTAAAAAGAGGCCACTTAGTTTGTGAGGCAAATATTTCTACCACCTATACCCTCTCTCGGTTGTATAATGCCGGCTCTGAAATATTTTGTTACGTTACTTCGGTAACCCCTGAGATTACAACATGAACAACAGCAGATGGGTCGGCTTGCTCGGCGGCACGATCGTTTTACTTTGCACATTTCTCCTATTCGGATCTTCCGTTCATGCTGATTGGTACATGATGCCTGCAGAAGCAGTGAACGGCATCGCATTTACACTGGCTTTCGGGCTAGGGCTGAATAGCATTTTTGCCTACGTCACAGCATTCATTACGCTCGCTGCGTTATTCTACATTGGCTATGTTGTTGGCTACCGCGTTCATCAAAAGCTTAGGTAGAAACCTTAACTTTAAAACCATTTATCTCAACCCACCTAACACTTAAGTTTTAGCTTTTATTCAATAAATTGGCTTTTAACCTACTTTTTATGCGGACATATTGAGATCGGAGCATTTTCCCGAAAACCGTATAGTTTTATGCCATGCTGCCTCATAGAATAGTTTATAAAAACGGCAGTAGGTATCGAGCAACTTTATGAAATGCAGTGTCGCATGCAGACGAGAACAACGCCCGAGAAAGCATATGCGCCCAGCATTTCCCAACCTAAGCGGCGCACTTTCTGTGTTTCTCCCGTCCTCCATTCACACTCAGTCCATACAGACTTCTCTCCCTGACTGCTCATTATTTGCTGTTCCTAAGAGACATAACGATGGACAGAACGCAGTTCACCAAAATTTTTACGCGCTACTACATGCGCTCTACAAGTTTGGGGATTATTTTTACCCTATTCGCTTGTGCAATCAGAGGGGTTAATCTTGTTGTATACCTTCCTTACGTGTTATCCGCGAGCACTTGTTTTACTTACCTTTGGGCAAGTCGAACTTTCACGCTCGAGCAAAAACATCAATCTGTCGTCATTGCCCTAATCCTCGGTTACACCCTCACTTTTTACCTGTACTTTTTCTTAGGCGGGCATTTTCTTTTTTCGTCGTTGGTGACAATCAACCTACTTTTGACCATGGTTGAGTTCGGTGTTTTTTGGTCGTTCTTTACCTACGCCTTATCAATGACTTTTTGCTTTTACATTGATTTGATAACGGCAGGGAATGACCCTTTTAAACTCCACGCTTTAAAAGAATTTTTCATTCAAAGTACGTTTTTATTTTTGTTCAACCTGTTTATTTACAAAGGGCTACGCTCTATCGAGTGTTATTGGCATGGCATTTGGCAAACACAATATGAACAGGTGGAAAAGCTTGAACGATTGCTCGAAATCGACGAGCTCACTGGGTGCTATTCCCGCTTTAAAGGCAATCAACTGATCGAACAACAGATTCAACGTGCCCAACCGTTTACTCTGTTGTACATCGATCTTGATGGCTTTAAAGCCGTGAATGATGAATTTGGTCACGACGCCGGAGATAAGGTGTTGCAGATCACCGCCCAACGTATTTTGCATCTGTTAGACGACGGCCAGTTCGCGACACGCATCGGAGGCGATGAGTTTATTCTGTGCCTGCCAAACATCGAAGACACCAAGGAGTTAGAACAATTTCAGTCTTTGCTGCATCACGCATGCAGTGCACCCATTTTTATCCATTTTCAAAACGTTCACATCGGTTTAAGTGTTGGTATGGCTCGCTTTCCTCATGAAGGAAGCTGTAGCGATTCCTTAATTCAACATGCTGACCAAATGATGTACCTCACTAAAAGATCAAGAACATAAAGTTTTGGCTCGGTCCGAGCCGCTGAGAAGCACTCAAAAATATAATAATTTCAGGACGTAGATATATGGTTAGTAAGTTAGAATTTTCGCATGCAGTGGCTGCTATTCGAAAGGAAAGGGGGTTAACTCAAGGCCAATTAGCGGATGAGCTAGCCCGAAGTTACAGCGCTTTTGAAAGCTTAAATCAACCCACACTAAGCCAGTGGGAAAGCGGTAAAGTAACGCCCAGTTTGCTCAAGCGGCTTGCTTTCGCTCACTACATCGGCAAGCAGTATCAATACACCTCCAGCGAATACAAACGGGTCAAAGCTTCACAAAGCAAAAGCATCTATTTGAGCTTTAAAGACATTGTTTACGAATACCGTGTAACCGATGTGAAAAATTGCGCCCTTAGCCAAATCAGTTTGACGGAGTATGAGCAAATTAACGCCGTGCACAAACAACTGATCACGCCCGGCGGAATAGAAGACACGCTCAATCAATTCAATGAATCCCCCAGCAAGGCCCGCCTCTACTACTGTGAAGGCATGTTGGTTGGCCATTTGATTTATCAAGAGCTGAGGTCTGAATTTAGGATTCTCAGCTTTTGGCATTTAGGGCGCTCGATACTGAAGTACTTAGTCACCGACATTCTCCAAGTCATGGGAAATACGATCATCCATTTCCCGGTTCATGAGCCCGTGATTAAACAACTTCTCTTCGACATTTTTATTCGGGACTTCTATCAACATCGGCGAGTTACGTTCTTTAGAGCCCCCGCCACACAAATCTTCGGAAACCCCATGGTGAAATATTGCTTTGATGGGCTGTTAGACCTGGTGCTCTATCGCTTTCATCAAGTAGGAAATGAGTTTATGCAGTCTCGACAGGAGGTTCATTGATGATGAATACCAACACAACCAACAACACCGTCTTATTGTTCACCTTCAACAACATTCAAGGTCGCGGCTTGCAAACCGCTATTGAACAGAACCTAGAAAAACCCGTACTTTTAACCCGAGGCGCTGACGTCAATTTACCTAGCACCCGCGATGAACACTATGTAGCGATAGTCGATAGCTCTCTCCCTGAATTGCCGGAGGTCAAACAAACACTCAGTGAGTTAGAGCACGTAGATGCGACCGTATTGGTCAACGCAGAACCGAATCTGCGGATCGAGAGCTTACTCACTTGGTCAAACTTGAAAGGTTTGTTCTATTTTGAGGATGATTTCGACAAGGTAATGATGGGGCTAAAAGGCATTTTGAACGGAGAGAATTGGCTCTCTCGCGATATTCTCAATCAACTGATTGGCTACCTATTGAGCCTAAATAATACCGTCGGTGAGCTAGAAACGAAACTCGAAATGGAACTGACCCGTCGTGAGCTGCAAGTGCTCTCCGCACTGTGTCAGGGTGGCTCAAACCTTGATATTGCCGACTCGCTCTTTGTCAGTGAGCACACGGTAAAGTCGCACCTCTATAGTATTTTCCGTAAGCTCGAAGTCAAAAACCGCATGCAGGCCATCACGTGGGCAAAACGTAATTTGCTCTAGTGTGAAACAACAAAGGGAGCATGGAAGCCCCCTTACAACGTTGAGTTTGTGTTTACTGCATCAAATGGTAAACCCGTAATGATGCCGACATCGCGGCCAGATCGTCTCCCAAAAACTCAATCGTTACAGGCTGGTTCGCCAGAAGAGTGAGGCTGGAATCACTAAAACGACCTTGGGTATCACACTCTACATGCACAAAGAAAGCAGGCTTACCCGCAACCAATGTAATTTGGCTGCCCTCAATCGAGACATCAATATTGGCTTTCGCCATCGGCAACGTTTTCAGCTCATGAGTGCAAAACCATGTGTTGCTTATTCTGTCTTCACCGATTTGCGCTTCAACATAGAAGAAGCCTGACGTAAGTTCATCCTTCTCAAACGATTCATCCAATTGCCACAAAATCGTATTACTGTCTGCTATGACCGTTTGTTCTAAGCGCCAACATTGCTTTTCTTCCCCTTGCCAATCTACCCACTTGAGCTGAGCATTGACGCTTGCTGGCTCTTTGGCATCATTGAGTAAATGCAGGCTCAACTTGCCTGTATGCTCGGAAAATACCAAATACTGCGGCGCAAAAAATCGCTTCGCATGGTAGTGCAACTGCTTCCAACGGCCACTGTACTCCAAGCTTGACCAAGAACTGACGGGCCAGTTGTCATTGAGCTGCCAATACAGCATGCCTCGACAAATTGGAGAAATCGCGCGCCAGTGATCACACGCGGTTTTGATGGCGATCGCTTGTTGCACCTGGCTCAAATACAACATCTGCTCAAAGCCCGATGGAAAACGGAAGTAACGAGTAAACATCTCAGTGATGATGCTGTTACCACGAGGATTCTTTTGGTGTTGCTCGAACGTTGGTGAAGTGATGTTCCAGTCTCGCTCGGGTACAAACTGCTTCACCTCCGCAAAAGACGGCCAAGATTGGAAGCCAAATTCAGAGCAAAAACGAGGATTAATGTTTAGATACGCGCTAAATGATTTACCCGAATGCCATACATCCCAAAAGTGCATGTCGCCTTTGCTATCATCGTGCCATGCGTCACCAAAATCCAACTCGCCATTGCAGGGAGAGCTCGGCCAAAAGCGGCGCGAATCATCTTGCTGAGTAATCACTTGTTCAATCATGCGATTGAGGCGGTCATAATTGACGGTGTATTTCACTTTGTTGTGCTTAGATTCGTCATACCAACCAATGGCACCAATCACTTCGTTATCGCCACACCAAAGTGCAATGGAAGGATGCGCTTTAAGGCGCGGAATTTGGAATCGAAGTTCTTCTTCTACGTCTTTTAAAAACTCGTCGTTTGATGGGTACAACGAGCAGGCGAACATCATGTCTTGCCACACCAGCAAACCGAGTTCATCGCAAAGGTTATAAAAGGTTTCACTCTCGTACTGACCGCCGCCCCACACGCGAATCATGTTCATGTTGACATCAACCGCACTTTGCAGTAGGTCTCGATAACGGCGTTCACATTCTCGCCCCGGCATCGCATCGACAGGAATCCAGTTCGCACCTTTGGCATTAATAGGCGTGCCATTGACGATAAATTCCATCGCAGAGCCATGTTCATCTGCCTGACTATTTAAGCTCAACTGACGAAGTCCAATCTTGCGCGACAGCGTTTGCTCACGACAACCAACCGAAATGGTGTACAGATGCGCGTCGCCGTAACCTGCTGGCCACCAGAGTTGCGGCTTTTGAACATGGAACTGGCAGTGATAGTGACCACTTCCTTCGGTTTGAATGAATTGAACTTCGCCATCAAATTCGACGACAACATGATGGCTTTGATTGTCGGTTTGCACTTCCACCAGCACGTCTAAAATCACACTGCCATCGGCTTGCCATTGCTGCTCGGTTGAGACATTTTTTAACCAAATGTCGGTCACTACATCGATTTGGATTGGGTCGTAAATACCCGATACCATCAAACAAATGCCCCAATCCCATCCGGAATGGCATTGTGTTTTGCGGATCAAATTCATGTGTGGAATTTGGTTGTTGCCCATTGCCGATGGAATAGGAAATGGCAGTTTTTTTGCTCTTGTGATACCTTCTAAATCCACCCGCGCAAACTCAACCCGAATTGTGTTAGTACCTTGTTTTAAATACGGGTTAATATCTACACGTTGCTGGGCAAACATATTGCTGCTAGTTAGTACTCGCTCACCATTGATAAAGAACTGAGCCAAAGTGTCAACGCGAGTCAGCGTCATCCAAATATGAGAAGCGCACAGCGTGGAGTCGCCCACTTCAAACTGTCGTTCAATATGCCAATCACACGCTTCGATCCAGCGGACTTTGGCTTCGTTATCAGCAAAATAAGGATTGGGAATGAGCTCTGCTTGCAATAATGCCGAGACATTATCGCCGGGCAAATTCATAGGAATATCGATATCTGGACGCTGTGGTGAGGTAAGTTGCCACGTCCCGTTGAGTTCAATTTGAGCCATAGGGTAAGACCTTTAATTTTTATTAGAACAGGTTGGCTCAATGTAATTCTGATGAGTCCCTACAAGAATAAGGGGAATGTCATTTACAAACGAAATGCGGCGCACTTCACGCTAAAATTTCAGTCAAAATCTCTGCAAAAAATCAGAGGCTTGGCTAAAGTGTTAAAAATTAATCTAAATCTACGGTTATATTCGCTATCTCGACATGTTACCATCAGCGGCTTTTTGAACATCCTCACACTTTTCATCGACTTGATGTGAGGGGAAATGCACGGCTTCCGAGCCCTAAAAAGCGAAGTAATTATGTCAAATATGACGAATGCCGCCCCCCATACTCCTATTCAGGAAGCAGACTATTCTGCCATTCATCCCCCTTCCCTACTGAAACGCCTCGAACTCACCAATCCAGTATTCTGGTTGAGTGGTAGCTTCCTCAGTTTGTTCGTTCTGCTTGCATTGACGAACACCGAATCTCTAACCGCAATGGTTAACGCAGGCTTTGGGTTTGCGACAAAATATTTCGGAGCTTACTGGCAAGTATTGCTTCTTCTCAATTTCCTTATCGGTTTGGCTCTCGCGTTTGGTCGTACAGGGTATGTACGTTTGGGCGGCTTAGCGAAACCAGACATCGACACATTTAAATGGCTGTCGATTGTACTGTGCACCCTACTCGCTGGTGGTGGTGTTTTTTGGGCTGCTGCCGAGCCAATTGCTCACTTTGTTACAGCGCCACCTTTGTATGGTGAAGCTTCACCAAAAACTTCTGCAATCAATGCGTTATCTCAGTCGTTTATGCACTGGGGATTTTTGGCTTGGGCGATTCTCGGTTGCCTTTCATCCATCGTCTTGATGCACCTGCACTACGACAAAGGCTTGCCACTTAAACCACGCACGTTGCTTTACCCAATCTTTGGCGACAAAGCGATTCATGGCTGGATTGGTAACCTGGCGGATGCGTGCAGCATCATCGCCGTTGCCGCTGGTACTATCGGCCCTATTGGCTTTCTTGGTTTGCAAATCAGCTACGCGCTGAACTCATTATTTGGTTTCCCAGATAACTTCATCACCCAAAGCATGGTGATTGTCGCTGCCATCGTGATGTACACGCTTTCGGCGCTAAGTGGCGTAAGCAAAGGCATCCAACTTGTGAGCCGTTACAACATCATCCTGTCGGTACTGCTGATCGGTTACATCCTGTTCTTTGGCCCAACGAGCTTTATTATTGATGGCTATGTGCAAGGCGTAGGCCGCATGGTTGATAACTTTTTCCCGATGGCGCTTTATCGCGGTGACACTGGCTGGTTAAGCTGGTGGACGGTGTTCTTCTGGGGTTGGTTTATTGGTTACGGGCCAATGATGGCAATCTTCATCGCACGTATTTCGCGTGGCCGTACAATTCGCCAATTGATTTTGTCCATCAGTATTGCTGCACCGCTGATCACCTGTTTTTGGTTCAGCATCGTGGGCGGTAGCGGTTTAGCTTTCGAGCTCGCTAATCCGGGATTGATCTCTTCCGCTTTTGAAGGCTTCAACCTTCCAGCCGTATTGCTTGCAATCACTGGTGAACTGCCATTTCCAATGATCATTTCGGTGCTGTTCTTGATTTTGACCACCACCTTCATCGTTACGACTGGTGACTCGATGACCTACACCATCAGTGTGGTAATGACAGGTTCTGCCGAGCCAAACGCAGTGATTCGCTCGTTTTGGGGATTGATGATGGGCGTTGTGGCTATCGCGCTGATTTCTATGGGTTCTGGCGGCATCACTGCGCTGCAATCCTTCATTGTGATTACCGCAGTTCCTGTATCTTTCATTTTGCTACCTAGTATTTTGAAAGCACCGGGCATTGCCAATCAAATGGCGAAGGATCAAGGTTTGGTTTAAGTCTGGTTTAGATATCCAACCCCATAAAATGCAAAGAGCCCTTAATTGGGCTCTTTTTAATTCTGCTGTTTATCCCACGCTGTCTATGCGAATCATCACCGCGTCAGGTCGCCAGTATTCCAACTCGCAATCCATTAGCTCGCCATCTTGCTTGTAGTTCACGCGACAAATTTTCAGTACAGGTTGTCCTTCAGCCAGATTCAATGCTTTCGCCACATGTGCGGGCGCTGAAGTTGGAATGACATCGAATCGAGAGCGCATTGTCTCGTAGCCATATTTCTCACGGAAAATGCCCGTCAGCGACATAGTCAGATTCTCTGCCAAAATACCATCGAACAAACTCGCTTTTAGAACGTTTTCAACAAACAGCACGGCTCGTCCATCAATACAACGCAAACGCTCAATGATGTGGATTGGCGTCATCTGCTCAATATCAAGCGCTTTGGCGTAATCCCCTGCCGCCATTTCACTGCGCACACTGACCAGTTGGGTGGCTGCAATCCGATGCTGCTCACGAATCATTTGATGAAAGTGAGAACGCGACAACGGGTTGTAGCAGATTCGCTCAGGAGACACGTACCAACCACGGCGTTCTTCTCGATAAATCAGCCCTTCAGTTTCCAACGAGACTAACGCATCTTTAATCGTGATTCGGGTGGTAGAAAACAGCTCACTTAACTCTCTTTCTGAAGGCAGTTTTTGCCCTTGAGAAACCACGCCAGTGTGAATTTGCTGTCTCAAGCTGGTTTTAATTTTTCCTAACTGCGTCCCTAACTGGCCCGCACCTGTTGTTTTCATTCTGACCTAGTCCAATAGATATTTTCTCAACAAGATAAGAGGCTTAAGTAACAGAAATATGACAAGTCAAACTGCTCACTTCTTCATCAAATGAAATACAAACGCCACAGAAGTGAATCATAACTGTCAAATTATCTGCACCAAACCGTCACATTCCACCCATAGGATAAAAAGCGAACTTACTGACCTAGTCCAGAAGGATAGAGACAATGAAAACTTTGCTTAGCCGTTCCACTGCCGTGCCTGCCAAACTGCTTGCAGCCACCGCAATTACAGCAACATTATCGGCGCCTGCTTTTTCAGCGGATGCCAATGTAGAATCCCTAGTAAAAGCCGCTCAAAAAGAAGGCTCGGTTTACAGTGTGGGCATGCCAGACAGTTGGGCAAACTGGAAAGACACGTGGGCTGATTTGCAATCAAACTACGGTTTGAAACATCAAGATACTGACATGAGCTCTGCACAAGAAATCGCGAAATTCGAAGCAGAGAAGAAAAATGCAACCGCAGATATCGGTGACGTCGGTTTTGCATTTGCGCGAGTTGCCGTGAAAAAAGGCGTAACTCAACCGTATAAACCGACCACTTGGAATGACATTCCCGATTGGGCGAAAGATAAAGATGGCCACTGGGCGCTGGCATACACCGGCACTATCTCTTTTATCTCAAACAACAACCTAGTCAAAGACGCACCAAAAACTTGGGGTGACTTACTCAAAGGTGACTACAAAGTGACGGTTGGAGACGTAGGCGTTGCGGCGCAAGCGAACAACGCGGTTTTGGCAGCCGCTTTTGCCAACGGTGGTGACGAATCGAACCTTAAACCAGCAATCAAGTTCTTTGCTGAACTGGCGAAACAAGGTCGCTTGTCGTTTACCGATCCGAACATCGCCAACCTAGAAAAAGGCGAAGTTGAAGTGGCGATCATGTGGGACTTCAACGCGCTGAACTACCGCGACAAGATTGACCGCGAGCGCTTTACTGTCACGATTCCACAAGATGGTTCCGTGATTTCTGGTTACACAACCATCATCAACAAATACGCGAAAAATCCAAACGCAGCCAAATTGGCTCGTGAGTACATCTTTAGTGACCAAGGCCAAATCAACCTAGCAGAAGGTTACGCACGTCCAATTCGCACCAGTATTACTCTGCCAAAATCTGTGCAAGACAAGCTGATTGCAAATGACCAGTACAGCAACGTTCACCCAGTGACCGACTTCTCTGCATGGGAAAAATCAGCACGTAAGCTGCCGCGTCAATGGCAAGAAAGTGTGTTGATTCACCAACAGTAACCTCCCTCCAAGAAGTATTGAGAATTTATCATGAGCAATAAGGTTATCCTTGTTGTTCTAGATGGACTGAACTATCAGGTAGCCCTCAATTGTATGGGCTACCTAAACGGTCTACTAGAACATGGTCACTCACGACCAGAAATGCGCGCCACGCTTTACTCCGTGCAATGTGAACTCCCTTCAATGTCGCGCCCACTGTATGAGTGCATTTTAACTGGGGTTCGCCCCGTAGAAAGCGGCATTGTGAACAACAATATCGTTCGTCTGTCGAATCATGATTCCATCTTTAGTTTGGCAAAATCGCAAGGCAAAGTGACGGCGGCGGCGGCTTACCACTGGGTGAGCGAGCTCTATAACCGCGCCCCATTTGAGCCGATTCGCGATCGTTTTACGAACGATGAAACAATGAATATTCAGCACGGCTGTTTCTATCATTGGGATCATTATCCTGATGAAGCGCTTTTCATAGACGCGGAACATTTGCGTCGCACTCACCAGCCTGATTTTTTACTAATCCACCCAATGAACATTGATGACATGGGTCACAAGCACGGATTGGATTCTCGCCAATACCGCAACTCAGCACGTGGTGCAGACATCATTCTCTCCAATTACATCGTGCAATGGTTGGCCGATGGCTATCAGATCATCGTCACCAGTGACCATGGCATGAACAACGATCTTTCTCACGGCGGTATTCTCCCTGAAGAGCGTGAAGTCCCGATGTTTGTGATTGGCGACAAGTTCACACATCAAGAGTGTCACGTTAAACAAACCGAGATTTGTGGCACGGTTTGTCAGTTGTTAAACCTTGACCACAATAAACCTTACACGCAAGCGTTGTTAGCACTATGAGCAGTTCTGTTTTATCACCAAGCGCGAGCCGCGCGGCGAAACCAACGACAAGCGTTTGGCTCAAGCGCATCAAACCCGCAATCTGGCTGGTTCCCTTTGCGCTTTTTTTCTACCTATTTCAACTCGCGCCCATGATGTGGGTGCTGTTTAACAGCTTTATCTACGATGGAGAGTGCGCTCTCGATAACTACATCGAAGTACTCGATTCTGCGTTCATGCTGCAAGCATTCGGAAACAGTTTATGGCTGTCCGTTTGGTCGAGCATTTTCGGGCTCGCCATTGCGATGCTGTTGGTTTCTTCCTTACGCCGAGTAAACAGTAAGCTAAGAGACGCCGTGATTGCCTTCACCAACATGAGCAGCAACTTTGCAGGCGTACCTCTGTCGTTTGCCTTCATCATCATCTTAGGCACAAACGGCGCGATTACGTTGTTGCTCAAACAATATGGTTTGCTCGGTGATTTTGACTTGTACGGCAAATGGGGCTTGCTGGCGATTTACATCTACTTCCAAATCCCACTGGCGGTTTTACTGCTTTATCCCGCTTTTGATGCGCTGAGCGATGATTGGCAAGCGGCGGCTGCACTGTTGGGGGCAAGAACTGCGCAATATTGGGCGAAAGTGGCTTTGCCTGTGCTTTCTCCTGCCCTGTTTGGCACTTTCATTATTTTGATCGCCAATGCGATCGGTGCGTATGCCAGCGTTTATGCGCTCACTTCTGGTAACTACAACGTCATTACCATTCGTATAGCTAGTTTGGTGTCTGGTGATTTGTTCCTAGAGCCAAATTTAGCAGCCGCCATCTCGGTCATCTTAATGGCGCTGTTGGCGTTTATTACGGTGATTAACCAGTGGCTGATTGCCAAAAGTTACGCAGCTAAGAAAAGCAGGAAGTAAACCATGCAAGACGTAAATTCTCGATTCCATAAAAGCGTCGTTTACACCATCGTCGTAATCATGCTGATCCCGATTCTAGCGACGTTCATTTACTCGATTTCTTCTCGCTGGGGCGCAACGATTCTGCCTGATGGTTTCACTTTTGACTGGTACATTAAACTGCTTACGGATCCTCGCTTCTTACAGGCGTTTGGTCGCTCGCTCTTTATTGGCCTTTCAGCACTAGCACTGAGTGTTGTTCTCATACTGCCTGCGATTTTCGTGGTGTTTTACTACTTTCCGAAACTCGACAAGCTGATGAATATCCTGATTTTGCTGCCATTTGCAGTACCACCTGTGGTTTCGTCTGTGGGCCTTCTTCAACTCTATGCCGACAGTGAAATCTCCCTCATAGGCACACCTTGGATTTTAGTGGGCACTTACTTCACCATCGCATTGCCATTTATGTATCGCGCCATTTCCAACAGCTTTGAAGCCATCAATTTACATGATTTGATGGACGCCGCGCACTTGCTTGGCGCAAGTACGACCAAAGCTTTTTTGTTGATCATTTTGCCCAATTTAAAGAAAGGTTTAATGGCATCGTTGTTCCTCTCCTTCTCATTCTTACTAGGAGAGTTCGTGTTCGCCAATATTTTGGTTGGCACTCGCTACGAAACCCTACAAATCTACTTGTACAACATGCGTCAAACCAGCGGCCACTTCACATCTGCGCTCGTGATGACCTATTTCCTGTTTATTTTCTTACTGACTTGGTTGGCAAGTCGTTTCAGCCGAGGAGTCAAATAATGAGTTACGTAACCGCAAAAAACCTTACCAAACGTTTTGGTGACAATACGGTATTTGAAGACATTCAATTCGCTACCGAACAAGGCGAGTTCATCACGCTTTTAGGGCCTAGCGGCTGTGGTAAATCCACCCTACTTCGCAGTCTTGCGGGTTTAAATCCGGTTGATGGTGGTGAAATTTGGGTAAATGGCGAAGAGATCACCCACCAAGTGCCACAAGAAAGAGGCATCGGTATGGTTTTTCAGTCTTACGCGCTCTTTCCAAACATGACGGTTGAGGGCAACATCGCCTTTGGCTTGAAAATGAAGAAACTCGCCTCTGATGAAATTCAACGCGAAGTGACAAAAGTCATAGCGTTAGTTGACTTAAAAGGCAAAGAAAAATACTACCCCCACCAACTTTCTGGAGGCCAACGTCAGCGTGTGGCGTTAGCCCGAGCGCTCGTGGTTAAACCTCGTATTCTTTTACTTGATGAGCCGCTTTCGGCACTGGATGCAAAGATCCGTAAGCATCTTCGCCAACAGATCCGCGATATACAAAAAGAGATGAACCTAACTACCATCTTTGTGACTCATGACCAAGAAGAAGCGATGATCATGTCTGATCGAATCTTTTTGATGAACAAAGGGGAAATTGTTCAAGCCGGCACACCAGAAGCGATCTACACTCACCCAGCCAATGAATTTGTGGCTGGGTTTATGGGGCATTACAATTTGGTCGATGCTAACAAAGCCAAACAACTCTTTAATATCGATACCGAATGGAAGGTGGCAATTCGTCCAGAGTCCATCTACGTGAAAGAGCATGGTCGCCAATACGGAAACCATATTTCTGCACCGCAGATGGTAACCATCAAAAACCACCAACTGCTTGGTAATGTAATTCGCTACCAAGTGTGCGTCGAAGAGTGCGATCTTACGGTCGATTTGCTCAACCGTTCATCCGAACGCTTGCTAGCTAACGGCAGTCAACTAGAGCTGCTGTTTAACCTTAATGAAATTCAACCAGTGAGAGCCTAACATGTCCAAACCTTTGTACGTCTTTGATATGGACGAAACTCTAATCAACGCCGACTGTGCGATGATTTGGAATGTGTTTTTGGTTGAAAAAGGCATAGCAACGCAATCAAACTTCATAGAGGAAGATCAGCGTTTAATGGCCTTGTACGCAGAAGGCAAAATGGACATGGAGGACTACCTAGAATTCTGTATGGCGCCATTGGCTGACATGCCCGTTGCACACGTCCATACGTTGGTAGAAGAGTGTGTAGAGCACCACATCCTGCCTAAGCAGTTTGAGCAATCCAAAACGTTGATAGCACAGTTGGATCGCGATGACATCGATATGGTTATCATCTCTGCGAGCGTGACATTCTTAGTCGAAGCGGTCAGCCGTCGATTAGGAATTCCCGTCGCATTAGGAATTGATTTGGTTGAGAAGCACGGCAGCTACAGCGCTGAAATTGCAGGCGTTCCGAGTTATCGAGAAGGCAAAGTTATACGCTTGAAAGCATGGTTAGATTCTCAGCCAGAATCTTATTCTGAAGTCCATTTTTACACCGACTCCATCAATGATTTACCTTTATGCGAATACGCAGATTACGCATATTTGGTGAATCCATGCCCTCAATTAAAAGCACGCGCAGATAACGCCAATTGGACGGTTTTGTCTTGGGATTAGCCATCAACATCTCAAGCGAATCTTAACAAAGTAAAAGAGCGAAATAGGCTGCTCTTTTACTTTCTTGGCTTTAATTTCCATCGCACCTAAGAGCATAACCTACCACTCAAACACGCTGCTGCTCTCGCGCAAAAACAAAACACATCATTAACAAACGCAAGGACTTTATGTCACCTTAATCTGAGATATGAAAGATTGAGAACATACTGAGAGCGAATTTATATAACAAAAACAAATAAGCAAAACTCAATTTATGAGTCAATTGGTTATCAAAAACTGAGTTTATGCACACTGCGCGTACAGTCGAACAACATATTCACAATCCAGACTAACGATAATGAAATCATTGATTGAAGAATTAACATTTTAACAATGATTACAACAATGTTAACTTTAGCTCCGTTGGTCGCGCTGGTGGTAAGCCTTTCACCAAGCCTATTGTCAGTTTTATATGGACGTTCGACCACCTCCAAAATGAATAGACACCCAATTTGGTGCCCTTTTTACGCCCGCAGAGGAAATTCTTTGCGGGCTTTTTTCTTTCTGTCTGGCGGCCATTTATTAGGCGGTAAATACAAAAAGGCCAGCCTGAAAGGCTGGCAAGTAGAGCAACAAGGTCAACGCCTACTGCTAACTAGCGTCGAACTCGTATTGGATACATCATTTTAATTTTATTGATTGTTCACAATCGGAGGTTATGACTTGCTCGCTTCGCCTTTGCGGCACTTCACCTTTACCAGCTGAGCCTGCTCATCTTTGATGTTTTTCACGATTCGAGCATCACGCGCATCAATTGCGTCTATGTTCATTTGCTGAATATCTGCTACAGCTTCATGCTTCATTTCAGAAAAGTCCTGACGTAAATCTGAGCTCCACTCTTCTCTGTCTAAAGTGTTAGCAGCAGCGATTGGCGATGAAGTTACAACAATAAGACCTAGAGTAGATAGAATTACGCTTTTCATAATAAGCTCCTTGAGGATTAGCAGTTCATTTTGGTTACAATTTATATATTGCACATACGATGCCAACTTTTTAATCCTTTAAATTCAACAACTTAATTAAACGTTCGTTTTTATATTTATATCAGCATGGTAAATTTCGCACCCCAAGTGTTAAATTAACCAAGCAAATCCAACAGCCAATTTCATTCAGTTAATCTATAGTATAGAGCGCCATTTCTCCTCACAGTTATCGGCTCAAAACGTGCGCCTCAAACATTCATCTAAAGTCATTCAGGCCTAAATCCTCGGCATAAAAAAAGCAGCCCGAAGGCTGCTTTTTTATTAAGACAAGAGATGCTAGTTCGATGTATTCGCAGAAATATCTGAAGATACTGACGATTTTCTAAAACGACCAATGACACGCTGGAAGAAGCGCTTAATCGCTCGAAAGATGTTTTTAATATCTTCAAGCATTAGATACAGACAAGGTACTAACACCAACGTCAGGACTGTGGCATACAGCACAGCAAAGCCCAAAGCGACGGCCATTGGTATTACGAAACGTGCTTGTAGACTGGTTTCGAACATAATAGGCAATACACCCGCAAAGGTCGTGATGGATGTCAGCGTAATCGCTCGGAAACGCGCGCAACCAGCCTCAACCACCGCCTGCTTGATGCTCATTCCTTTCTCTCGGACTTGGTTCACATAATCTGTCATCACCAACGAGTCGTTGATCACCACACCTGCGGCTGCGATCAAACCGAATGTCGACATCATGCTAATGTCTAGCCCCAACCAGAAATGTCCCCAAATCGCCCCTGTTAAACTAAACGGGATAACAGACATCACGATAAGAGGCTGGGTATAGCTCTTCAATGGTACGGCAAGCAAGATATAAACAATGATCATCCCTGCCACAAAGAACATGATTTGTTCGTTGCGTTGCGCGGCTTGCTCTTCGATGTCACCACCCAGCTCTGTTTTAACACTTGGGTGCAGCTTCTTCATATCAGGCAAAATACTATCGTCGATGATTTTCACAATTTCTTGTGGCTCAACGAGTTCTTCATCAATAGAGCCGTACACATAAACGGTTTGATAACCACCTTCACGACGAATTGTGCTAACCCCAGGCTGCTCACTGATATTCACTACATCGCCCAGCATCACTTTCTTGCCTGCTGGCGTAGTAATGACGGCGTAACGTAATGAAGAAAACGCTTCACGAGTCAGTTGAGGATAGCGAACCATGACTTTGATCTCTTCACCGTCGCGAATCAAACGCTGTGCTTCTCCACCGTAAAAACTGCCGCCGACTTGTTGCGCAATCATGGTCAAGTCAAGACCGAGATCGTACGCAACAGGCGCAAGAGAAAGAAGCACTTCTTTGCTGCCTGAATCAATGGATGACGAGATATCGTACAACCCTTCTTCTTGCTGCAAACGTTCAATCAAGTAACGTCCTGCTTGATTAAGTTCATTGATGTTGGAGCCAAACAGTAAGTAACCAAACTCATCACGATCGCCACCACCGGCACTTTGTTCGCGGATCTTGATACTCTTCATCCCCGGAATAACAGGCATCGCCTCACGCCAGCGTCGAGCAAGTTCAAAGGTATTGAACGGACGAATTTCCTCATCGACAAGCGGCACTAACACTCGTCCTTCGGTGCGGCTTCTATTGTAAGAAAGCACATCGCGAATCATACCTTGCCCATGATCAGCAATAGTTTGAGACTCGACCTCTTGCATGACACGCTCGATGGTTTTTAACGCTTCAATGGTTTGCTCACTGGAAACCGTGTCATTCATCTCGATAGTAATCGCAGGGTAATCCGTCGGTACTTTCGGGTTAGGGATAACACGCACATAGTTGGATTTAACCAATGCAGCACTGATCAGCAATAAACCACAGAACACAGCAAATACAGTCCAACGCCAATGCGTACAGGCTTTCACGAAGTTACGATAAGTGCCGTTTACAAAGCCGAAGAAACGTTGGTTGAAACGATCTCGCCATCCACCAGGTTTGACTGGTTTAAAATGGGTATGCGCCAAGTGCGCTGGTAGGATTAACTTTGATTCAATCAAACTGAAGATCAAACACAGAATCACGACACCGGCAATGCCGTAAAAGAAAGCACTATCAATACCACTCGAAAGCAAGAATGGTGCGAATACAGCAATCGTTGTCAGAACACCAAATGTCGCTGGCGTAGCAACGCGTTTGACACCGCGTACCACGTTCTCGACACCGCCGCCCTTTTCTTCGATTTCACTGTACGCACTTTCTCCCATGACGATGGCGTCATCCACCACAATTCCGAGCACCATGATGAAAGCGAACAGCGAGACGATGTTCACTGTAATACCCAAAGCTGGCATCATCATCACCGCACCAAGGAAACACACTGGTAAGCCGATCATTACCCACATCGCCAAACGGAAACGTAGGAAAATCGTCAACATGATCGCAACAAGCACCGCGCCTTGCAGCAAGTTTTTCAGCATCATGTCGAGACGACCATTTAGGTAGTACGTCATGTCGACCAGAATTTTTAGCTGAACATCGCTCGGCAAGGTTTTGTTTTTGGCTTCGATGTAGTCACGAACTGACTGAGCAACCGGAATGATGTTTTGATCGCGCGTCGCTTCGACTGACATGTAGATAGCATTTTGACCTGAATACTCGAAGTAGCGCTCTTCTTCGGTAAAGCCATCTTTGATGGTAGCAATGTCTTGCAACAATACCTTGGCACCATTGGCACCTAGCTTCACGGGAATATTTCTAAACTCATCTCCACGGTAATATTGGTTCTCAATTCGAACCGCAATCATCCCAGAGTTTGTTTTGACTTCGCCCGCCGAGAAGTTTGCCGAGTAACGACGAATGGCATTGCTTACGTCATTCAACGTTAGGTCATACTTACGCAACACGAGGGGATCGACTTCAATCGCAATCTCTTCCTCTGGCGCACTTAAATACACCAACATGACGTTATTAAGCTGCAGAAGCTCATCTTCAATCTGCTTCGCAATCGGCTTAAGCTCTTCAAGAGGCCTGTCCCCCACCAGCCCCATTTCTATCACGTCTTGTCGCCATTCAACCTGATAGACATTGATGGGCTCCATGCCAAGAGGCAGGTTAGAAATAGTATCGATGCGCTGATTCACATCATCAAGCACTCGCTTGATATCCGCGTTGACATCAACTTCGATAGAAATATATGCACTGCCACGAGAAGCTCGTGACACCACTTTTTTAATGCCAGTAACGTCTTTGATCGACTCTTCCACTTTGACCAAAATACTCTCTTCAATTTCTTGAGGAGAGGCACCTGGATAAGTCGCGCGAACGTCGATGTAGTTCACTTCGATATTCGGGAACATCTGACGCTGGATAAACATGTAACTCACGATACCCATGATGATGATAAACACCATCAACAGGTTGGCAGCCACAGGATTATTGGCAAAATAGGCAATGATGCCCTTTTGATTCGTATCTTCCATGACAAACTCCTACTTACTGTACGACGGTTTCGGAGTCGTCATTCTTTTTTGCAATTTGAACCGCCATGCCTTTTTGCGGGTATTCAGGAAGAGTCAGAACCAATTGGTCACTTTGTTCCAAACCTTCACCTACCAACATGAATTCTCCCTCCGCTCTTAACACTGTGACAGTGCGAGGCTGAAGTTGATTTTCATCGTTGACGACCCAAACCGTGCGGTTTTTCACTAATTCTTGTGGAAGACGATAGATGTGCTTGAGCTCTTTGCCCGTAAAGCTGACTTCTACGTAAGAACCAAATTTGATTGGCGGTTGCTGGTTATCGATGCCATAAGGGTCTTCAACCTGAATCACCATATTGATCATGCGTGTGGCGCTATCAATCATTCCCAAATCGCGAACGACTTTACCTTCACGTGTGGTCGAGAGAATGCCTTGCTGAGTTACGGTTGCTGTCAGCTCTTTGATTGACTCCGGCAAAAACGCACTATCAAAACCAGCAATTGGAACATGCACTTCCGCCACTTCGATGTTATTCAAAGTTGCGACACGAGATCCCGACGTCACAAACTGACCCACACCGACATCACGCTCGACCACTAAAGCATCGTATGGCGCAACCACTCGGCAGTTTTCCAAGTCGCGATTTGCACGTTTGAGAGCGGCTTGAGCAGACTTCACTTGCGCTTGCGCGCTAAGCAACTGAGGTTTACGCAAGTACAGATCGGTAACTTGCTTGTCGCTAAGTTTCTTCGCTTGGCGTTTCGCCACTTCCGCTTTTGCTTGTTCTTCAATTAACGATGCACGAGCGCTAGCCAGACCCGCTTCAGCTTGAAGTACGGCCGCTTCATAATTATCGCTTTCTATCGTAAATAGCACTTCCCCACGCTTCACGATGCCACCGGTTACAAAATTAGGGTGCCAACTGATCACTTCACCGCTGACTTGAGCAGAAAGGTGTGTTTTTTCAAATGGAACCAATTCGCCATGGCTGGTAATCACGACTTTATGGTCAGTAGGGAAAAGAGAAGAGGCTCGAACTGTGGGTTCGGTTATGGTTTCTTTTGTTGACTCTTTCTCCGGTGCTGTCGCTGCAATCGCAGCATATCCAGCGTAAGATCCGCCGACGACAACGAAAGGTAAAAGCCAACGTACTATGGGTTTTGCTAACATCAAAAATCCTTTTTTATTGTTGTATTCAGCCGAATGCTCGTGTTGGTTTTTCAACCTAAATGCGACATCAAAAAGCATAATGCTCAATGAGTTAGCAAGTACTCCCTATGAGCAATCGGTGAGTTCATTGCATCTGAAATAGACGAAGATATTTGTACTTCTGTAGCGACTAACAACATGGTGTGTGGCCGTTACATCATTCAACTAACTTGAAACGAAATCATGCAGTTCAAGGCTAGGAACCCGTGTTCGTTGCCTGCTTGCTGAGGCCAATTTCAAGTAAAGTAAGAGAGCTGCGTTTTTCTGTGGTGACTAGCCACAAATAACTATCTATTCAAAGTTAATAAAATTAACAAAAAATTAACCAGATCCGCAAGTTATGCTGACTTACTTCTTTTGTCTCTAGGCAAACGCTGTGCCAAACATTTACCTCAATAAATTCATATGGTTATATATTTCAATTGATTTATTACAGAGCGCTATTGGTTATTATCGCCAGATATTAGTGATAATGACCAATACAACAAGAAACATAAGTAAAATAAATGATTTTGTGCGCCATAAAAATAAACTGAAATTAGGAGAAAAACGCGCCCAATACCGCTTTCTTCCCGCAGTATGATCTCACTTCATGGATTTACTTGACTAAACACTCGTTCTTTAGCCGCGATAACTGCACGTTGAAAGCACTTATGTCTATACTTCAATACAGTAAGGTTTTGTAAGACAAGGAAATGTGCATTGTTACATACGCTCTCCAAATTCATTTTCGCATCCATGTTCTCAGTGCTCTCGGCATGCTCATCAATCGAATCAAATCAGCCAAGTGAGAAATCCACCACTTTCCATTTCGGCTATCAACAAGATTCGGTTCTGGCTCATTACTTTGAAGCTTATGGCGAAGATCCTAAAACCATCACTGGCTTTTACCCGCTCAACCAAGGACACGATGCCCTTCTTGCTCGTACTTCTCTCATCGAGTCCGCACAAAAAAGCTTGGATCTTCAGTACTATATTTATCGCGGTGACGAAACCAGCCAGCTGATCACTTGGCGTTTGTACGAAGCAGCCAAACGAGGCGTCAGAATCCGACTGCTGCTTGATGACATGCAAAAACGTAACGACAACGTCATGGCAGCTCTAAATGCGCACCCCAATATTGAAATACGCCTGTTCAATCCTCATCAATACCGCTCTGCACGAATCTTTGCGTTAACCAGTGACTTCGAACGTCTGAACCGCCGAATGCACAATAAATCGCTGATTGCTGACAGTGTCTCTGCGATTGTCGGTGGACGAAATATTGGTAACGAGTATTTCTCTTTTGAATCAGAAGTAGAGTTCGGCGACTTCGATTTACTGCTCTACGGGGAAGCCGTGCAGCAAACGGCGGATCAGTTTGATCTTTATTGGAACAGCGTACACGCCGTGCCGATGGAGTGGATATCGCCAGAATCTCAAAGCGTCTCCGATGCCGCGATTCAAAAACAAGTCACCAAACTGAACTTGCAAGAGAAATTCTCTTCTGGCCGATACGATTTTACCGCCTTGGATATGTATCAAGACCTCAAACAAGGCAAACTGAACTTGTACTGGGGTGATGGACAAGTTTGGTTCGATTTGCCAGATAAAGTCACGACACACGATAGCCAATTAGTCGGAAACTTAACCGAGCTACTAAAAAGTGTTGAGCACTCTTTCGTGCTCATCTCGCCTTATTTCATCCCAACAGAAGCTGGCACAAAAGCTCTGACGAATGCAGCTAAGCGAGGTGTCGACATCACCATCGTAACCAACAGCCTTGCGTCGAATGACGTCTTTGCCGTTCATGGCTGGTACGCCAAATATCGTGAAGATTTGCTCGAATCCGGCATCAAACTTTGGGAAGTGAAATCCAGCGCGAAGCTCAAGAGTAAATGGAGCTTAACGGGCAGTAGCCGTGCGAGCTTGCACGCAAAGGCAATGACGATTGATGACAAAACACTGTTCGTCGGCTCTATGAACTGGGATCCTCGATCTGCGGCTTTGAATACCGAAATGGCCGTTGTGATTGAACAACCGGAATACGTGCAAACGTTTTTGGCAAAATTACCCAGCCAACTGAAAGACAACGCTTATCGACTCACTCTACGTGACGGAGACATTGTTTGGACAAACACCAAAACTGGTGAAGAATATGATTCGGAACCCGAAGCAGGCGTTTTTCGCCGATTAGGCGCTTGGTTCTCCGGCATTTTACCAATAGAAGATCAACTTTAACTTGGTCACATTCTCTGCATTTCGTTAGCGCCGCAAAAAATAGAGTTGTGTAGGCTAGCTTCAAGGACAGCAAAAACGCTATTCAAATTTGAATGGCGTTTTTTATAACGAAAAGGAAATTCAATGTCAGTTTCATGGGATCCGTACTATCAAAAAGTCGCTCAACAACCACACAGGATCAATGTAGAGAAAGCCCTACAATTTCACACATTAGCAGAGAAAATTGCCGTTGACGCTGGCTGCGGTACAGGGAGAGACTCCAATTTTCTTCTCGCACAAGGCTTTCGTGTTCACGCATTCGACAACAACTCTGATGCAATAAAAACCTGTGAGACGCGTTTTTCTGAACAGTCGAATTTCTCCATCTCGCAAGCGTGTTTCAGCGATTTTGATTACCCTAAGTGCACCCTATTTATTGCTAGCGCCAGCCTGTTCTTTTGTCCAAAAGCGCACTTTGAAAACGTGTGGAATCAAATCGATTCTTCTTTGCCATCAGGTGGTGTTTTCTGCGGAGACTTTTTAGGCGTGAACGACTCTTGGGTCAATTCAAACTCGCATGCTCATCTAACCTCACTCACTCGCCAGCAAGTCGAGCAATGTTTTGAAGGCTATGACATCGTCTCCATGCATGAAAGAGATGAAGATGGCACCACCATAGTCGGGACGCCTAAACATTGGCATGTATTCAGCGTCACGGCAGTGAAACGTTAATCTGAGCGCAGGAATAAAAACAAAAACAGCACCAAACTCGGTGCTGTTTTTTAGTCACTCAACGCTGATTATTCAAATGGATACACCACTTTAAAGCGTTCTAGAACCAGCAAACGTTGCTCATGCCAATCGATGTTCAACTCATCGCACTCGGCTTTAAAAAATGCAGCATGTGCGTCACGCCACCAGTTCAAGGTTCTATCACCTTCGCCTTCTGCGTAGGCAAACTCTGCGGAGACTTCATCATATCGACAAGTGCTCACGTCCGTCATTTGAATTACACAAACAGGCTCACCGTCCCAATTGGTGACGACTTGCAAATGCCCGACCTCTGGCATCGGCTCCCCGTGCTCGCTGTACCACAACTCCATACTGCACGATGCCGTTTTCTGCCCAATACGAACGAGTTCGGCGCACACATTCGCGTTGTATTCATCGGCACAATAGTAGTCAGCACTGACTGATGGAATAGCACTTTTCTGCTCTGGGGAGAGCGAATCAAGATACCGATTTAAGTAGTTTTTTGCTTTTGCGTCCATGCACTTATCACACTTGAGAAAGAATTAAGGACGAGCATAACCAGTTGTAAAACAAAGAACAACTGACCAAAGAATTTACCGTTCACAAACCCGTCTTTCTGCTTCCACTTTTGTCTTGAGCCATAAAAGTTGCGCAAAAGCGTGACAAGCATTTCTTTTGTAATAACTTTGCTAAACGTTTGTTCGATTTGCTATGGTTGCAGGGTCTATCTGTACTCTTCACGCAAAAGGACGTTTTATGCGCTTATTTATTGCCCTCTTCTTCTCCCTGATTCTTTCTCTCCCGACTCTGGCATCCGAAGAAAAATATTCTGAATCAGATCTATTAGATAGACCGTTAATGGAACGCTATATTTTAGATGAACTTAAATCCTTACGTCAGGATTACCAAAGCCTTGAAAAGCAAATGATCACCGAAATCACCGATCGTGAATTAACGGTGGCGGATAAATCGCTGAACTACGCAAATGTGACGGTAACGTACTTCTTCTACATCATCGCGGGCGTGGCATCATTGATCGCCTTTGTAGGTTGGCAGTCGCTGCGCGAGTTTAAACACAACACAAAAGAAATGGCGGACAAGCGATTGGAAAAAATCGCTCAAGAATATGAAAAGAAATTTGTTGCGCTGGAGCGAGATTTAAAACGCAAAACTCGCATCATCAGTGAAAACAACAAAGAGATTGAAAAGATCAACGAAATCCACAACTTGTGGTTACGTGCTCAAAGTTCGCAAACGCCGGAACAACGTATTGAGATTTATGACGAAATCTTGGTAATTCGACCTGGTGACCTTGAAGCATTGACTTACAAAGCCGATGCGGCCATGGAAATAAACGAATACCATTGGGCGCTAAGCATATGTAACCGAGTGCTCGAAGTAGATTACACCAATGGCCCTGCGCTTTACCAACGCGCTTGTGCGTACTCTCGATTAGGGATTGAGGAACAAGCGATTGAAGATCTGGAACGCGCCATTGACTACAGCCCTTCAATTCGCGATTTGTTGGCAGAAGAACGCGATCTTGAATTGCTGCACGGTAACGAGCGATTCGAGAAGCTGTTGCAGCTGAGCAATAACAACGAATAACGGAACCTACAACATGAGCAGCCACTTTAATCTCGAAGATGCCAGCCAAGTGTTAGTTGGCGCTTTTGCCCTTGCTGTGCCTATCTCTTTTTCAGAAGAAGCATGGCGATTGGGTGAAAGCTTACCCATGATAAACCTACTCATGTTGTTAAGCCTTTCTGTGATTTTTCTCAGCTTTTTCGCTTATCAAAGCGTATTTCAAAGCCACATTAGAAAGCGTATTCCCATCTTTGTGTTTCGCGTTGTGATCGCCTATTCCATCGCCGCTATCGTGGTGGCTTTGGTGCTATTTTGTCTCGACAAGTTGCCGCTATTTACTGACCCGATCGTTGCGATAAAACGCGTTATCGTCATCACAATGCCAGCGTCGATGGGCGCGATTGTGGTGGACAGTTTCGACAAAGAATAACGCTTACGCCTATTCTTCTAAGGTTAAATTCGAACCTGAATGATCTTTGCCCAACACATCTTCTGGGTTTCGCAGTGCGCAGGTTTCTAACGACAAACATCCGCAGCCAATGCATCCACCCAAATCGTTTTGTAAGGCTTTGAGTTTTTGAATCTTTTGTTCTAACTGTTCATGCCAATGGCTCGCCATGACTTCCCATTGATCTTTGTTCGGAGCTTGGTGTTTCGGCAGCTCATCTAGCGCATGTTTGATTTCTTCTAACGATAACCCAACTTGCTGAGCCGCTTTAATCACCGCGACACGGCGCAAAACGCTACGGTGGTAGCGGCGCTGATTGCCTTGATTTCTCCAACTCGAAATCAGTCCTTTTTGTTCATAAAAATGCAGGGCAGAGACTTTCACTCCGGAACGTTTTGCCACTTCTCCTACGCTGATTTCCATCCTTGACTTCCCGTGTTTCTATTTTGTTAAAAAAAGCTTTACCTCAAGTTTACTTGAGGCTCTAAAGTTACACCATCTTAAATAACGCTAAACCCAGACGGTCTCGAAATATTGCGTTCAGGACGCATAACTTGGTTGACAAACACAGCACCGCTAGAAGCCAACGTTTTGAAATCCATTGGGAATTTGAGGCAAACATAATGAAAAATAAAACTCAGCCGTACTTAGCAGGCCGCTTCTTCGACAGTATATCCTCTGGCTTGTTCATGATGGCACAGCCATGGGTCATGCTTTCCGAGCCCAAAATGGGCACATTCGTCGCTTTAGTTTCTCTGAGCTGCACCGCGATTTCTTTTCTGACAACGCCTTTCTTTTCCACTTTAGTGGACCGACACTCACGAAAAGCACTCCTCGTGCTCAATCAATGGATTCAATCGGGCATGGCTTTGGTGGTGTTCATTGCTTATTGGTTAGGGTTTGAGTCCCACTGGCTGTTGGCTTTTGCGCAATTGGTGTATTGGGTTTCGAGTAACTTTGCATGGACGACCAACAACGCCTTCACTCAAGAAAATTATCAGCATCACGAATACGCAAAAATTTCGGGGCAGCAAGAAATTGTAATGCAATCCACGACCCTCGGCGCTGGAGCGTTGGGTATTGTTTTGCTTGAAATGTGGGGCATGAAAGAGTTTGCTTTGTTTGCGGCCAGCGCATCCGCTTTAGCGGCGATGTTCTATATTCTGACGCCGTACACCCAACAATTGAGGGTATCAAAGTCCGTTGCTTTCATCGCACAGCTCAAAGAGAGCAAACAAATATTCCGTCTCGAACCCCGCTTTTATGGCTTTATTCTGCTCTCTTGCCTCTCTTATCCTGCATTGACGTATTTGAGCAAATTGGTGCCGATTTGGTTTTCTGAACAAGGCATCTCTGGCGATTGGTTTGCAGGGTTCAACATCAGTTTTGGTCTCGGCTCGTTACTAACAGGTTTCATTGTCACCAAAGTGCTGAGTCGCGCCTCCCATAGCCACATTATGTTTGCTTCGATGGTCATGGTATCTCTAGCGTTTATCGGAATGAGTTTTGCGATAAGCCCGCTGACCATCTTATTGTTTACGGCGCTGTTTGGTGTGTTTAACGCGCTAAATCGCATTGCGAGAGTCAACTGGATGCATCACACCGTAACGGTTCATCAACGAGGTCGCGTCGATGGCGGCATCAGCATGTTTGCCACCACCATTCAATCTCTCAGTTACGTGTTAATCGCGATGTTGAGTCATTACGAGCTAACACAATACGGTTTTGCAATAGCAGCTGTTGTCATGGTGTTAGCAGTGGTTTTGATGGGATTACTCAGCCGAGACGTCGAGCCGTTTAACGACCTGCCCCTTCATGCAGCAGCAAAGTGAAGCATAGAAATTGAGAAGTTGAGAAATTGAAAAAGCGAGATAGGAAGGCAACCAACATCGTCTTCCTATTTTTTACACCAGCACTTTTGCCTCTATCGCTCATCAGCAAGGTTGGGTATTCTGAGGAGACCAACATGAGCAGAGGGAAATCGCAGTGAACTTAAGACAATTGGAAGTCTTTTACGCCATTATGCAAGCTGGAACGGTGTCTGGTGCTGCTCGCTTACTGCACGTTTCCCAGCCCAATGTCACTCGAGTTCTCGCCCATACAGAACAACAACTGAGCTTCGCTTTATTTGAGCGTGTAAAGGGGCGTCTCGTTCCCACTCAAGAAGCCAAAGCCTTATTGCCAGAGGCAGAAAAGGTCTATCAACAACTCGGACAATTTCGTTCCCTGACCAACAAAGTCAAACAGGGAACTCAACATTTACGAGTCGGTGCCCCGCCTGTTTTGGCCGTACACTTGTTAGCACCGACTGTCGCGTTGTTGTCGAAAGAGCACGGCATCTCCTTTGAGCTCTTAACGGCCAATCGCGATGAGCTGTGCTCAGGATTACTGAAACATGAATTGGATCTCGCCATTGCGTTCGGTGAAGAAACACCACCAGCGATCATGGGGCACGTGTTATTGAAAGAAAACTTAGCACTGATCGCTCCTAAAAGCGCAGCGATACCCGCAGAAAAAACCGTCATTTTAGAAGAACTCATCAGTGACGATTTATCCATTATCGGTTTAGATAGCCGAGACCCTCTGGGCTTATTGCTGCATCAAACCTTATCGGCGCGTGACGAGCATTATCAACATGCCATCACCGTGCGCAGCTACTCTGCAGCGGCTGAACTGGTGAAACACCAAGCAGGGTTCGCCATTGTAGACCCATGGACTGCAAAACAATATCGCCAAGATAATGCCGTCTCCGTGCATGCTTTGGAGCCAAACATGTCCTTCTCTGTCTCTATTTTATTCGCAGAGCACACGCCTCAATCCATTGCGACAAAGCAATTTATCACCGCCCTAAAACAACAGATGGTTTAAAGGTATAACTTGAAGTTATACCTGCCTAACAAATAAGCATTCGGTTTCCTAAATCAGTCTGGCTACATTAATGAGCAATAACGATGACGAAGGGAACCATCATGCAAATTGCTCAACCTTACCTACTCTTTCTTGGCTATGTAACCGATCCACTCGCAGCAAAAACTGCGCGTGGCATTTATCAATGGCGACCTGAGATTTGTCTTGGCCAAATCCGCCTGACGCCAGAAACCGTCTCGCTTGGTTTAACCGACATGACACTACAACAAGCGCAGCAGCAAGGAGCAAAAACGTTGGTGCTTGGCACAGCAAATCCAGGAGGCATCATTCCCGAAGCTTGGCAAGCAACCTTACTTGAAGCGGCAGAAATGGGATTTGAAATTGCATCGGGCATGCACCAACGTCTGTCGGAATTTGCTCCTCTTGCCGATCTAGAACAACGCGGATTAACCAAACTGTATGATGTTCGCCATTATGAGGCCCCGCTCAAGGTCGGCAATGGCAAAGCACGCGCAGGCAAGCGAGTACTTACTGTAGGAACAGATTGCTCCGTTGGCAAAATGTACTCTGCCCTTGCCATTGAGCATGCATTAAAGCGTAAAAACTGTCGCGCAAAGTTCAAAGCAACGGGTCAAACTGGAATTCTCATCGCAGGCAGTGGCATTTCAATTGATGCCGTAGTTGCCGATTTTATCTCCGGCGCAGTAGAAACGATCAGCCCCGACTTCACTGACCACGATTGGGACATCATCGAAGGGCAAGGTTCGTTATTTAACCCTTCGTTTGCTGGCGTAAGTTTGGGCTTACTTCACGGCGCACAAGCGGACGCTCTGGTACTGTGCCATGAGATTGGTCGCCCGCACATCCGCAACTTACCACATGCGAGCTTGCCAACCATTGAACAAACGATAGAAGCAAATCTGGCCGCTGCTCGCCTAACAAATCCAAAAGCTCAATTAGTGGGTATTTGCTTAAACACTTCGGCGATCAGCGAAGAAGATGCTGCCCAGTTATGCCAGGATTGGAGCGACAAATATCAGGTGCCCGTCACCGACCCTGTGCGTTTTGGCGTTGATGCGGTTGCAGACAGGCTTCTTACGATTTAGGAAACATTTACGGTTTAGAAAATAACTGCGGTTTAGGGAAAACTAGTGAGATGAAAATTCATGTAGAACCTGTCACGATTGCTATGGCGACACCATTTCGCATCTCTCGCGGCAGTCGGACAGAGTGCCACGTAGTCCGCGTGACAATTGAACATCTAGGCATGATCGCCCAAGGAGAATGCACACCATACCCACGTTATGGTGAATCGGTTGAATCGGTGATTAAGGCGATTTCTCACGCCGCGCATGAACTGCAAAGTTTGTATGCCAAAGGTGATGCGGATGTGATGGCTCTCAAAAGCCAGCTTCAATCGTTATTGCCCGCAGGGGCGGCAAGAAATGCATTGGATTGCGCCCTTTGGCATCTTCGCGCGCTTTTGAGCCACAAGCAGCAGGTTCACGACCTCTTTACGTTACCCGAGGCGATTGTGACGGCGATGACGGTTTCTATCGACACGCCGCAAGCAATGGCCAAACAGGCGCAAGCTTACCTTAGCCAAGGCGTAAAACTGCTAAAGGTAAAACTGGATGGTGAAAACGTGATTGAGCGCGTTGCAGCAGTACGCGATGCCGCGCCGCACGCGCAAATTGTCTTAGATGCGAATGAAGCATGGCAAAACCTCGATCTCGCGACGGTATTTGATCAACTCGAACCGTTTAATATCAGCATGATCGAGCAACCGTTGCCACAAGGCTGTGATGACGTACTCGCCAGCATTCCGCACCCCATTCCACTTTGCGCCGATGAAAGTTGTCACACCAGAGAGCAATTGCATCAACTGCTTGGAAAATACGAGATGGTGAATATTAAGCTAGATAAAACGGGCGGGCTCAGTGAAGCATTATTGCTGGCCGACGATGCAAAAAAACTCGGTTTTAGCCTCATGTCCGGTTGTATGTTGGGGACGTCGCTTGCGATGCGTGCTGCGTTACCCATTGCTGCTCAGGCAAGCGTTGTCGATCTTGATGGCCCGGTGTTGCTCGGACAAGATGTAACGCCTAGCTTAGTTTATAGCGACGGCGAAATCGTTCTTTCCAAGTAGCCTAAACAATCCCGAGGTTTTGATCGAAAAGTCAGAACCTCTGAGTTTATGATCTCGATTAAAAAACAATCAGCCCCATCATGAAATAAGTCACATAAATTATACGGTTATTACGGCATGCTAAGATTACAGTAGTCCAAGAAGGTGGTCTTATGCATCGAGTCATCCGGAAAATGACATGGAAGACGAATAGGCGGTAATCCCGCCCTACTCCAATGCAGTGCGTGGGTTTCTATAGCGACCCACTTCCTAGCAATTCGTAGGTTTTTCACGCCATCTTGCAAGGAGGCTCTATGCCTATAAACAAAATACGCAATATCGCTTTTGTCGGCCAAACCGGGACCGGTAAAACCACGCTGATAGAAAAACTGCTCTTCACCTGCGATGCCACGCACCATTTAGGCAGCGTAGAAAAAGGCGATACCGTTACCGACTTCGACCCTCAATCCATCCAATATCAACACAGTATTGAAGCAACGCCAGTCGCACTGCGCTGGAATAAACACCGGCTCAATATCATCGACACTCCGGGACAAAACGAGTTACTTGGCCGTACGATCAGCGTTTTTCCTGCCGTTGAAACATCCGCCCTTGTCATCGACCCTCAAACCCCACTTAACCAAACTTCCGATCGCTTATTCACCTTTGCAAAAGAGCAGCAAAAATGTCAGATGATCATCATCAATAAGCTCGATAACCACGGTAATCAGTTAGAAAGATTGATGGAGAACATCGTTGAGCATTTTGGGGACCACTGCTTGCCGATCAACTTACCTTCGGCTGACGGGGAATCTGTAGTTGACTGCTATTTCGAACCAGAATTGGGACGAGAAACCTTACTTTCGACGGTAGATGAAACTCATGAGACCTTAATTGACCAAGTTATCGAAGTCGATGAAGAACTGATGGAACTGTATCTGGAACAAGGCTCCGAACTCACCGCAGAGCAACTGCATGATCCGTTTGAAGAAGCACTGAGAACTGGACATGTGATTCCGGTCTGTTTTGTCTCAGCACAAACCGGTGCGGGCGTCGAGCTGCTGCTACGAACCTTGGCGGAGATCATGCCCATGCCAAACGAGGGTAACCCTCCTCTACTGGAAAAGAACGGCAAAAAAATCAAAGTAAATTGCGAAACCTTAGAGCACACCGTCGCACACGTGTACAAAGTCAGCGTCGACCCATATATGGGAAAACTTGCCTACTTACGTGTGTATCAGGGTGAAATCAATGCGGGCAGCCAGCTTTATATTGGCGAAAGCAACAAGGCATTTAAAGTTGGGCACTTATATCAACTGCAGGGCAAAGATAGAACCGAGATCCCTCGTGCGCTTGCGGGCGACTTCTGCGTTTTAGCCAAAGTGGATGATCTCGAATTCGATTCAATCGTTCATGACTCTCACGAAGAAGATGGTGTTCAACTCAAAACGTTGGACCTTCCTGACTCCATGTATTCTTTGTGCTTGAAGCCTCTTAAGCGTGGAGATGAGCAAAAATTAGGAGATGTGCTGAATAAAATTGCCAGTGAAGATCCTTCGCTGCGCATCGAACATCGCGCTCGCACCAACGAAACCATCATCAGCGGCCAAGGGGAGTTTCACCTCAAAGTCGCATTAGAAAAGATGGCGAACGTGTACAAACTGGACGTCGAAACCTGCCAACCAAGCGTCGAATACTTTGAAACCATCACCAAACCTGCCGAAGGGCATTATCGACACAAAAAACAAAGTGGCGGTGCAGGCCAGTTTGGTGAAGTGCAATTGAAAGTTCGTCCACTCGAACGTGGTGCCGGATTTAAGTTCATCAACAAAGTGGTGGGTGGCGCCATTCCAACCGCGCTCATTCCTGCTGTAGAAAAAGGTATTTTGCAAGCGTTAGAGGAAGGCGCGATTTCTGGCAACCCAATTAAGGATGTGGAAGTCACCGTTTATGACGGTAAATATCACTCCGTCGATTCGAAAGAAATTGCGTTTGTCATCGCAGGTAAGAAAGCCTTTTTAGATGCGATTAACAACGCAGATCCTATTGTGCTAGAACCCATTGTCCAGATGGAACTGCACATCCCAACCGCGAACGTTGGCGATGTTTCTGGTGATTTATCTGGAAACCGAGGCTTGATCGAAGGCACCGAGCCAATCGACAGCAGCTTCACCTTACTCAGAGCCAAGTCACCAGTAAATGAGCTGCAAGATTACGCTCGTCGATTACGCTCCATCACTGGTGGTGAAGGCAGCTTTAGTATGACCTTAAGCCATTACGAGCCCGCGCCACCAGCAGTGCAGAAACAAGTCTGCCAAGGCAGTACACAACAAGGTTAATTCCTTACGATTCAAATCAATCATATAAATAAAAAAGCGCCCTCATTTTGAGGGCGCTTTTAGGTAAAAGAAAAATTATTTATCGAGAGACAAACCTATCTGACTGATTTTGCTTTCAAACTCTTCGATGCTGTTCGCTTTGTAAGTCGGAGCACCGTTAAAGTAGCGCGGTTTCTCTGGCAGCATCGCATTTTTCAGCTCTTGTTCTTGGTCGATATTGTCATGGTAAACCGTTACACGATTTGGAATATCCTGCTTCATTACAGCCATTTTGGTTCTCCTTTATTAAGACGAATAGTAAGCGTAGAACGAATTTATCGGAGTACAGGCGTAACTGTGTAAAATTTAGACACCAACGACAAAATCATATTTAAACAGTTGCATTTAATATTTTTGAGGCACTTTGTCGTGGCTATTGGCAAACGTGAGTACAGCGATTAAGGTGAGATTTCTCTACATGAAGACAGGAAGTCCGGTGTCGCAACAAGAACTCAACCAAATGGGCAGTGCCAAAGTTTTTCTCATCGAAAAAGATGGAGTCCAAGTAATAGAAAAACGTAACCCTACTCAAATAGAAGTGGCGTTTTATCAACGCTATGCCGAACAGTTTAACGCGCTTGGAATACACGTACCGCGCTTGATTCAATTAGACGACCAGAAAAACGTTCTGCACATTGAATACGTTCCCCACGCAGTCGAGCAAGCATTCTTACTTGAAGATGGTCGAGTCATTGAACAACTCGTCAAACTGCACCAACTTCCACCAACATCAGATGGTGTTTATCACCGCCATCAGTGGACACCACAAGCGACCCAACAAGCACTCACTACACTTAAACTGGGCTCAGAGACAGAACAGTTCTTCCACAACCTCCAACAACGATCGGCGCACCTTTTCGATGGGCAGAACTTGATCTCCGGAGACTCGAATGCAGGAAACTGGGGACAGCGCGAAAATGGTGAGCTAGTGCTGTTCGACTGGGAACGCTTTTCTACAGGGCATGTCGCGATAGATTTAGCGCCGCTCATCGAAGGCATGGGCACATTTGATGATTACTTGAAGGTGGCAGGCAGATATATAAAGTTCGCCGAGAAAGGTGAAACAACAGAATTGGCGCGCGATATCGGGATAGCAAAAGCGTGGATCGTCGTCGAGGTAGTCAACATACTGGTCTCCAGAAAAAATCCGCAGACCAGCAAATATTTGGACTGGTTTCGACAAACCTTGCCGCAATGGGCCAAAAACCTTAGCGCTCAGGTGATGAGTTAGGCTCTGAGATTTGATACAAGTGACGCTCAGGCTCTGCGCATGTGGTTTCGCAGTTGCATACTTTGTCGACACCGACGTTGTTTAAACCGCCGCAACTTCCTTGAATACGCTTGTTATGAAAGATAACCCCAAGCGACATCAACAAAATAATCGCGAGAAAACCAAGAAAGGTAAACAACCAAACCATACTAACCTGCCTTTTTAATCGACGCCTTTACGCTAAGTATAGCTGGGCTCGATTTTGCGGCGAATAATGCAGCAGCCTGTTTAGGACGTGCTAGCAACGAAGGTTTGGCTTTTTTACCGCCGCAGCCACATGATCCGCACCCACCTTTTTTCTGATGATTGGTTGATGGACGACCTTGCGATGCGTCTGTCAGTGGCTCTCTCGGAACGGCAAGTACATCTTCCAATGAGCTGCGCGTTGAAAGTCTGAACACTTGTTTGCCACTGTGCAAAAGCTTTTCTAATGCGCGCTCGCCGATGTTGCGCACCAGCACAGCTTCTACATTGTAGTCTTGTAAAGATTGGATAAGCTGGGACTTCGCTTTGCAGCCAGCTTGGGGCATTGCAGCGATGTTTGCTAGGTTTTTAAGCATTCCGTCAGTATCAGAATAAATAGCGATGTAAGGCGCTTTGACAAAATGGTTTGCCACCCGCTCACCATCATTAGGAATAGCATAAATCATAAGTTTGACTCCTCATTCGGAAAAACTAATGCATGACCTTCAACTAAACTTTTTGCGACCTTGAACCGCGCACTTTTTACTGTGTTGCCAAAAGTTTGTCTAGATATGCCCATTTGATCTGCGGCTTGTTGTTGGCTGAGTCCCTCTAAATCAGCCAAGCGCAGTGCTTCAAGTTCTTCTGGCAATATGGCGACTTGCTCCAACTGATGGAATGGCACGCCATTGGGCTTGAAACAATGGTGCGCTGCACGGCCGCATATTCTTCTTTCTATTTTTGGTCTTGCCATTATCGTCCCTCTCAAACACTGTGCTACGTTACGCCCAAATTATGGCATATGCCAATAACATTTTTGGCATATGCTAATAATCTAAGTTTGCAAAAATCGTATTTAATAAGATGCTGACTGTTTTCACACCACAACGCATCTTCAATAGCCACTTGCTTAAAGCCAGCTCAATACTCAGTCCTACAATTCAAGCATTTACATGCGTTTGATGATTCTGACTACTTTGTCTCCAAGTCATGGCGCGACGCTTGGATAGCGCCAAAAACACCGGTTTTATTGACACAGATAGATCATTCTATTGCTTTGTTATGACGTAAACGTCGGAAACAGGGCTAATATTAACGGCATACAAAATCTTGATTTAAAGAGGGATAAAATGAAAAAGACAATGTTGGCGTTAACTGGTGCGGTAATTATTCTTGCAGGCTGTCAAGACGAGAAACCAGTAGAAACAAGTGCAGTTGAAGCTCCTCAAGCAGTAGAAATGGAAGTCACTGACACTGAATTGCCTGTCGATGCAGTACCTGTGGAAGAAGAACAAGTGATCACCACAGAAACGTTTGTAGACTCAGAGCACAACGCGAAAAACGCGCTAGATTGGAATGGCGTTTACAAAGGCACACTACCATGTGCTGATTGCGCGGGCATCGACGTGACTCTGACGCTAAATCAAGATGGCAGCTACGTGCTTGAGCAAAACTACCAAGACAAAGAAGATGGCAAGTTCAAATCAGAAGGGCACTTCACTTGGGATGAAAACGGCAGCATCGTAACGCTGACCGACGAAGACGCACCAAACCAATACTTCGTAGGCGAGAACATGCTTATGATGCTAGACATGAACGGTGAGAAAGCAACTGGCGAATTAGCTTCGTTTTACAACCTAACAAAGCAACAATAATCGTCACTCTGACCTGATAGATGTTGAAAACCGAGCCTCCCCAAGCTCGGTTTTTTTGTCTTCCCTAATCTTCCCTTCCCCCAACCATACTGTTTTGTCATTACGCAAAAAGCGAAATCACCGAAAGCCATACATTTCCATACGCTTTGCTGATAGAGGCTTACAACACCATTTTGTACGCTGTTCAAAATAAAATAAACGGTACAGGAAATACAAATGAACAAGACACTTATCGCACTACTAACTTTGGCAGCAGCTGGCACCGCAACGGCAGGTGACACATACATCCGTAACGGCAACATCTACAACAACCAAGGTGGTTGGGTTGCGGAAGTGGGCGTAGCTCAAGGTAGTGACCTATTTAAAGATCAAAAACACAATACTGCACCAATTCTAAACGGTGGTTACCACGGTGAAGACTTCAACGCAGATTTGGGCGGCATCAACTACCGCTTCTTGGGTGAAACCAACGATCTGATCAACATGAGCGCATACGTGGTAGGCAGCGGCATTATTCGTGATGGCGATGTAGCAAAGAGCTTGAAAGGCACACAAAAACGTCGTTTAGCGGTTGATTTAGGTCTAAATACCGATTTCACTCTAGATGAGCACAACGTCATCTCGACATACCTACAACACGACATCAGCGGCGCATACAAAGGTTACTTAGCGGGCGCAACGTACTTCCACATCATGAACTTCGGTAGTGTTGATTTTGTTCCTTTTGCTAACCTAACTTATCAAAGTGAAGACTACGTAGATTACTACTTTGGCATCAAAGATCGTGAAGCGACGGCAAACCGCAAAGCATACAAAGGTGATGCAACGGTAAGCTACGGTCTGGGCTACAAGCTGGTTATGCCAATTAATGACAACTGGCAAATTAACCAAACAACTCAATACACTCGTCTAGGCAGTGGTATCAGTGATTCATCTGTTGTAGATAGCGCAAACCAATGGGTTGTTGGCGCAAGCGTGTCTTACAACTTCTAACTCAGATTTTAATTTAAAATCTAAAAAAGCCATCGTACTGATGGCTTTTTTCTTTCTAGGATATGATGATGCGATTGGCATCAAACGGGCTAACTACTGTGAGCAAGCCAAAGTCGGTGTAAGTCGCTATAGCCTGTATTCTTAACTTGCACGCCCCGAACTTGTTGAGTTTTTGTCACTTCTTCGTAGCCAATGAACAAAGGCAAATAGACATATTGCGCGCGCAGCGCTTCTTCAATACCCAGCAAATGAGAAATCGGTTGTTCATAGGCAATGGCTTCTTGAAGCTGCTCGCGGTGACGCTCCATCTGGTTTTGTTCGAAACTAAAACGTAAGCCAGTCGCCACCGATAGCCATTCAAATACCCCATATTCAAATGGCGCTTCCATGACCTCTTCAATGAACAATAAATCCGCCAAGTGTGAAACTGACTCGGGAAAACTAATGTCTTCCACTTTGATGACCTCTAACTCTAGCCCCGTGCTACGAATCACCTCATGCAACCATTCAGAATGTCGCATCAAGTTCGGGATAGTCCATATCGGTTCAGCAAGCACGACTTTGCCTTGTAGCGTTGGCGCTGTCTCAGCGCTACAACCTGGCTCAAGAGGCGATAACTGAATACTGTCGACGGCACTTTGTGGCTCATGGTGCCGCTTCTGCTGATTAATATAGTTGGCAAGCTGGCGCCACTCTTGTTTCGTCAGTTGCGAATCTCGCCTCTCACGATAGGTGAGATAGGAAAGTGCGCTGATTTTTTCAATCTCAACATGGTCTGAGACTTGATTGAAACTCAGCATATTCAAGTTTTGAACATCGCCGTGAGAAAGCGTAATTTGATCCAAAAGCGCGCGTGCAGAAAAATACTCTTTGTGCGCTTGCAGCGTGATGCTCTCTTTGTTCCAACTGCTGATTCGAAATGGCCCAGTACCGATATGATATGAATAACCCGAGCCAAAAGAGGCCGTGTCTCGACACAATATTGAGGCATGTGGCGTGGCTAACATGTATGGAAAGAATTGGTTTGCGCGTTTGAGCACTATCTTCAAGCAGTTCGGAGTTTCGGCTGTGACGGTTTCAATGCATTGCCAAAGCTCATGAACCGGCCCTTTAATTTGCTTGAGTCTTTCTAAACTCCAAACCACGTCGTCTATACTCAGAAGCTCACCATCATGACGAAAAATGCCCGGCCTTAACCATAACGTCATGACGTTTTCTTCCATTTTCCATTCATGCGCTAAAGCGGGCTCAATGCCACCATTGGAGTTTTGTGTTAGCAGCCCATCATAAACACTTTTGACTACGTGTAATTCGGTATGACGGAAGGTCTCTGCGGGATCGATATTTGAAACCCAGGGATAAGAAGAAATAAGAATGGCGTTTTTAGACTCATTCAGCTCGTTCACTTTTTCCGATGCAATCGTAAGCGAACGAACCGCCGTTTGGCCGAACCAATCGATAAGCTTTGTTATCGAATTCATTCTGCCCCTAGCAAGCTCTTCCACCAAAAACTCGGTCATCGCTTGTTGCAAAGTAATGGTGATACTCAAGCGGCTTGGGTTGCTTCGCCCAATCGCCGGTTGCCAATCCACCCAACCGTAAGCCGCCAGCTTTTTCATCACAATGGAAACGTTACGTCTGGACGTGCAAATCACAGATTCGAGTTCGCTAAGCGTCACTAAATGATGCTTATGCGGTTCAAAATGTTTGAGCAGAAAATCTAAATATCTAAGATTTACATCGTTCACAGTGCTTCCTGAGCGTTTTTCTAAAAACCAAAAATAACACAGGAAGCTTAGTGACCAAACTTCCTGTGTCATATCTATATGAATTCAAACTGAGGGCTTAACTGAACAAACAACAGCACACCGCTTGGGTTAAGCCCAAAGAACTTGAATAAAAATGCTTAGAAACGGTAGCTCATACCAACAGAGAACGCGCTGATTTCTGCTTCAACGGTGACTTTTTCACTGCCGAGTTTCGCTACGTCTAACTCAGGTTTCATGTATTCCCATTCAACCTGTAGTGCTAGATTTTTTGTGATCGCGAACTCAGCACCTAAGCCGTAAAGTCCGGTTACTGTCGTTTCAGAAAACGTCGTGTGGCCTTCGTCACCAGTTAGCACAGAATTGCTTACTTTAAATTCCGCGTTGAAGTAAGAAAGACCCGCTTTCGCGAAAAGATTGAAACGGTCACCGATTGGCAGCGTTAATTTAGGTTGGATAGCCAAAAACTTCATGTCACCAACGGTAACGACAGAGCCGTCTAGAGCGTCGTAACCACCGATCGCACCTTCAAGAGAGATATACTCGTTGAATGTGTAACCACCAAAAACTTTGCCAGACAGACTTTCGTTGTCTTTAACTTCAAGTTTCTCGCTTGCGTTGTAGGTATTTGATTTGATTGAACCACTGATATCATCAAACGTTGCTTTACCGATCGATGCACCAATGTAAGGAGCGGCGTTTGCCATAGAACAAGTTGCTAGAAGGGCTGCTGTTAGCCATGTTTTCTTTAACATTGTATTTCACTGCCTGTTTTATTATTGAGTTTGTGTATCGCCCTTCCTTAAGCATGTCGCGTTATCCATCTCGCTTGGCGTTAAACCGAGCGAGATGTTAGTGAATAAAAACTCAATAAAACACGTAATAATTAGACGCAACTTTTCTATTTTCCTTCTTAATTAAGAATATTTAGTCTTAATTACAGACACTGCTGCTTTAACCAGTTGGTCAGTTTGACGATCTCGGCCTGCTTTGCTCGGTTCTTCTTGTGCACAAAATAAAAACTGTCGCCGGTTTCTAAACCATGAGATGGGATGTAAACCAAGTCTTGTGCTTTATCTCGCTCGTTCAACATGAAGTCATTGGCAAACGCGATGCCTTGATCGTACCTTGCAGCCTCGATCGCCAAGAGCATGTGGCTAAAATGCTGAACATCGACATCATTTGGTAACGTGTAACCACCTGCTTTGCACCATTCGGCCCAATCTTTCCCTCGTTCACGATAGATAGAATCTGTAGAGAGAATGGGATATTGCCACAGTGCGTCGGGGATAGATTGGTCTTGGATTTCTTTCCAAATTTTATGGCTACAAACTGGGTACAGCGTTTCAGCATAAAGCTTAACCGCCATATAGTTTCGTTTCGGTTTTTGCACAGTAATAAAGCAGTCGCCCACGCTGTCCGTTTGCTCTGGATCGCCCGCGACCATATTGAGTGTGAGGTCGATTTCAGGATACAAGCGCTTAAAGTCTGCCAAACGTGGGATCAACCACTTCACCGCCAACGAGCTGTAAATCGCTAGGCGAATACTGCCTTTATCCCCTTCTCGCACCTTTTGGCTCGCCATAGCAATTGAACTAATAGCCGGGCTGATGTCTTCTAAATACCGCGCGCCCGTATCCGATAGTGAAAGCTTGCGACCTTGGCGAATAAAAAGCGATTCGCCCAAATAATCTTCAAGTAAACGAATCTGATGGCTCACCGCACTTTGCGTCACATTAAGCTCCTCGGCAGCAAGGGAGAAACTCAGATTTCTCGCAACAACTTCAAAACAGTGAACCGCTCGCAATGGTGGCAATTTCATTATCTAAAAATCTCATACTTAAACTAATAAATATCACTTCACTTCATCCTATGACATCACCTAATCTTTGGCAAAGAATGAGGAGAAAAATGTGAAAGTCACATCTGTCGGGGCAGCAATGCTGCTATTAATTGTCGGGAATCTTATTGCGGTGCTTTCGGACTCTTTGATCAAAAGTGTCGCGAATGAAGTGCCGATGTTTCAGTTTGTCTTTTTTCGACAAATATCAGCGGTTATGTTTCTCCTTCCTGTCTGTTTGTTAGCAAAACAAACCAACTTTATGGAAGGATTTAAATGGCATGCGGTTCGTGCTCACGTGTGGCTGTTGGGCGCGGTATTTATGGTCATGGCGATCTCATCTTTGCCGCTCGCAACTGCGAACGCGATCTTTTATGCCGCGCCATTAATCATGCTCCCTCTCGCTGCGATTTTTTTCGGTGAACAGCTATCTAAACAATCGGTCGCAGCGGCGGTAATGGGATTTGCAGGGGTTTTGGTGATTATTCGCCCAGATCAAATTGATTGGGCAGCAATCTCAGCGTTTGTAGTCGCGTTAACGTTAGCCATTAACAATCTGTTGATTCGTAAGTTGCCAAAAAACCAATCAGTGATGCAAACCTTGCTGATGACCAACTTGGCCGGTATTCCGGTTGCGTTGCTGTTGGTGCTCATAGAGGATCAACCTTGGCAATGGGACGCGTTTCCTGTCGCGGCAGGGTCAAGTTTGTTCATTATGATCTATGCGGCGACTTGTGTGCTGGCGTACCGTTCTATCGATAGCAACAAAATCGCGAGTGCAGAATACAGCGGTTTGATTGGTGCGGTTGTCGTTGGCTTTATTTGGTTTGGTGAAATACCAGATATTTTCATGGCCATCGGTACGGTGATGATCGTGGTGCCACTGATCTGGCTATCGAAACGCGAGCGTCGCAAGCAGAAAGAACATGCTCAGCTTCAGGCTCAAAAGGAGCACGAGCAGCAACAAGCACACGTTGCTTAATAAAGCCTACAAAACAAAAACCGAGCTTTCTGTGCTCGGTTTTTTTGTTGGTATCGAGAATCGAATAAGCCGCTAGGTTGTTCTTACGTAGGCAACCACGTGAGATAAAAACTGCATGGCATAACGTTCATTGAATCGCATTCTATATTCGTGCTCGGCTTCAGAAACAAAACGCCAGTCTTCACCAAAATACGCTTTGATGTCATCGACTGCTTCTGCCCGATCCTTAATATGCTTAGCATTCCATTGATATGTGCAGGAAACAACAAGTACGCCACCGATTTGCGTCGCTTGTTTCAACGCGTTAATAAGTCTTAATGGCGATTCACACTGATCCAGCACGTTTAAACACACCACCAAGTCGTAAAACTTAGAGACTGTGTCTTTCTCTAACGGTTGATTAATCAACTCTAAATCGACGTGCGCGCAATTTTGCACTAACTCTCGATTATCTACCTCAACAGTTTTGAACGTGTTGAGCCCATGAATATAAGTCAGCTCGACCTGTTGTTCTTCCACCAACAACTGTTTCAATCCATTCAACAACATACCTGACGGCTCAACAAGCGTTGCTTGTTTTAGGCTATCTAATCGCTGAACTAACTCATAATAGTTTCTACCTAACGCAGCGCCAACCTCAAGCAAAGCATGAGGCGGTTTTCCATTCTTCGATACCGCTTGAGTAATAAAATCCGCCACTTGCGAACAATGGGATGATTTAGCAAAAGAAAGTGGAACAAGTTTCGACTCACTGGTGATCGCATCAATCTGCTTATCTTCCACAAATTTATCGAACCATTGTGCCTCAAAATAACCCGCCAAACCTCGACTGTTTAGGTAAAAATCTTCCATGCTGATTCCGTGTGTATTTTCAAAGGTTCTATTGTATCGAGCAGAGAAATTTAAGCGGGTTCTAGCTACACATTCTTGCGAGCAAAAAAATGAAAATACGATGAATGCAAAAAAGCCCTTTCGTCTATCAGACCAAAGGGCTTGTCTTTATCACTCAATTCAAGCGTAGATTATTGTGGCAGAACCACTTTGCCATCTTGAATTGGGAAAGTTTTCGTCGCAGGTTTGCTTGCCATACGAATTGTGGTTGGTGCACCAGCCACTTCATACGTTACGTCGTAACCTACCACCTTCTCAGAAGTCGTGTATTCGGTGTGACACTGCTTCTTCGTGGTCGTAATCACATCGCCCTTCTGCACATTTTCTTGAATCTTACGACCCGTCAATGCACCTGCGATCGTGCCTGCTGCGGTTGCGATGACTTTACCAGAGCCACCACCAATTTGGTTGCCTAGTGCTGCACCAGCTGCCGCGCCGCCTACCGTACCGATGATTTTGTTGTCATCTGTTGGCTCAACTTGCTGAGTCACTACCACGTCTTTACATACTTGGTGAGGATTTTTCACAGTTTCAGTGACCGCTTCCACCAAAGTAATGTTTGCTTGAGTTGGCGCTGGTGGCGTTTTGTCTCTACAGCCAGCTAGTACAGCAACAACTGCCGTTGCAATTGCGATAGATTTCATATTCATGATTTACATCCCAGTATGGTTTGCTTTGATGAACGGTATAGTAAATCGCGAAGAGAAATTCACATCAGGCGAAAACAAAGCCTCTGTCATTACGGAGTAAAAAAACGGTGTTTTATAAAGAGAGCATCAGAACAATCTCAGCGAGAGGTTAATTGAGGCCAATTCACATCACTGAAGTTTATTGTTTTGCGCTATTCACTGTGGGAGGTGATGGTTTGCACTTGGGCAAAACCATCACTAAAGACATTTGAGTTACGCCAAACTCAAAAACAGCTCGTCGTCTGTGAGGTACTTATGACGATGACTCAAATTGCGAACATGCATGAACATAAAATCCGGAAAACCAGGGGCGATGATGTTGTTTGGTTCCCAGCACACACCGCCGACAAATACGTAGCGGCCTTGCTTCTCTTCATCATGCAGTTGATTGTTAACAACTGAAGATAACTCGGCGCGGCACCCTTCTACCACACAGACGATTTGGCCTTTAAACAAGCCAATGACACGTCGCACGAGGTTCGCTTTTATACCGCATTTCCAGGCTTGGCGTGTTGCCATCTCATAGCCGTGTTTTCTTATCGCTTTCTTTTGCAAATGTACAACTAAATTCATTTTTGACTCCTGATTCAAGCTATTACGTGAAGCCCAAAGTCATGAAAAAGCAGATAAACGCATAGATAAACTATGTGATCAGGCTAAGTGAGTGCTCTGCGAAAGAACACTTTCCACAATGCCGCAACGTTGGGAGTATCTATCAATCATAGTCTCTAGCGAGTCAAAAAACGCAAGGGAGCAAAGATTGATATAAGACTTACTATAACGAAATCACCCTCTTCGTTTACCGATATAAATTTATCGAAACGATAGAGGGTGATTATCAAGAAAGGAGCTAAAAAGAGCGGTATTTACGCATCAATAAGGTAGTTCTGCCCTTCGCTTTCGAGGCGATCAATAAGCTTACGACATTCATTTAAATCAAGCGGTTGTTCAAAACGACGTTTAAGATTCATCAAAAAGAAAATGTCTTCACACATTGCCTTTTCTGGCTCGTCACTGATTTTAGCGACTGGAGAGCCATTACAGGTCACCATTTTAATCACGATGGAAAGCGGCTGATACGCCTCGCCTTGATCGTTAACGTAATTGCCCATGTCATTTGCCAGCGACGTACCGATACCGAAGCTCACTTGCACACGGCCTTGGAAATGCTCACAAATGTCTAGCGCTTGCTCGAAGTTCAAACCATCCGTAAAGACTAGCGTCTTCGTCATCGGGTCGATGCCAAGCGACTCATAGTGCGCAATCATCTTTTCGCCCCAAGTGAATGGGCAACCGCTGTCGTGACGAACGCCAACGTACGCATGACTCAACTCTTCATCGAAGTCTTTGAGAAATGCATCGATTCCGATGGTATCCGTCAGTGCGATACCCAGTGCGCCATTAAACATTTTTTGCCAACGTTGCAGGGCAATTTTCTGCGAATCACGCACGTTTACTAACGCTTGATGGCCCATAAACCACTCGTGAGCAACCGTGCCAATTGGGGTAAGATCTAACTCTCTCGCCAAATGGTAGTTACTGGTTCCCGTCAAGCATTGTGGCAATTCCTTGCTTAAGTACTCCAACATGGTGCGCTGCGCTTGAAAAGAGAAACGGCGACGCGTCGACATATCTGCGAATTTGAAGTTAGTAATGTTGCGACGTTCTAGTTCGGCTTTCAAATAGCAAACTTTGTCTTCCAATACGGTTTGGAACTGCTCGAACGGGATATCTGACCAACGTTGACGGCTGCGAACTTCCGACACAATGCTCATGATGATGGTTTCGTACAGAATGGTTTCCTTCCACAAGCCATTGATTGTAATGCGTAACTGGCTTGAGCCATCCGACATGGTTTTGTTATGGAAAGAGACATCGCTTTGCGGGTTAAAACGGAAGTGACGTAACGCTTCGACAAACTCGGGCTTTAGGTACGGCGCAACGCGCTTCATGTACGCAATTTCATCTTCAGTAAAGCGAACATCTTGAAGTTTAAGAACTTCTGCCTTTACCTCTGGCAGCAATTCCGACAGATCTTCTTCGCTACGCACGATGAATTTGTATGACACCATCGCATCAGGATAAAGTGCGGCAACTGCACTCATCATGTTTACTTTGTACACATCAAAGTCCAATGCACTTTGAATGATGCGAGAAGAAAATAGTGTGGTCGTCATTCGGAGCCCTTCTACATGCCCTTCCGTGGGTATATAACTTTTTGTTACTAACTAATTTGCGTAAACAATAAACACCCATCTTTAGTTTGTCAACTTTTGTTACTAACCACTCTTTTTTATATGGTTTTTCCGTTTAAAAATTCAGCATTGATTGTGAATAAGTCAGATTTATACGCATTGTTATGCTCAATCGATTTCGTTAACAGCGTCGACAATGTTTCTAACAACTCGTTACTTACCCATTGATTGACCACTTGTTATGCGCTAGATTACTTACAAATCAATATTAGGACCCAACCATGATCGTAACTGTCGACATTATTCCATTCAGGCTATCTGGCTGTGCCGATAAAGGATTGGAAGTGTTGCTGATTAAACGTTCAAATCCGAATCGGCCTTACCATGGTGTCTGGGCATTACCGGGCGGGTTTGTCTTTGATAAAGACTTGACCAGCGAAGGCGGGCGTCCGGCAGATGAAAACTTTGAAGCGGCGCGCCGACGCATTTGCCGCGAGAAGATTCATACCTATCCTCGTCACTTCAGCGAAGCGTTTATCGACGGTGATCCTAAGCGCGATCCAGAAGATTGGAGCTTAAACATCACCCATTACGCATTAGTTGACCGCAACAACGTCGAGCAAATCAACAATGCTGGCGTGCCCGAGTGTCAGCTCAAATGGTTCCCATTGCAGGCGATCCTCAATGGAGAAGAAACCCTAGCATTTGACCACCAAAAAACCATCGAAAAAGCATGGCAGAAACTGCGTGCTTCGATTGAGTACACATCAGTGCTGCTGTTCGCACTCGATAAAGAATTTTTGGTCGCAGACATCATTTCTGCATATCAAGAATTTGGTATCGACATCAGCCGCATGACCATTAAACGCCGTTTGATCGACTCAGGTGTGTTGAAGCCGACCAACAAAGTCGCGTCCACCAACAAAGGCAAAGGCGGTAAGCCAGCCATGGTGTACACGCTGACAAGCGATGAAGTGACCTTTTTTCAAAACTGTTTGCGTGGCTAAACGCAAACAATCAGACAGGCAAGGAGTCTGCCATGACTGTTCGAGTTAACTATCAAACTACAGCCGTGATCGACGTTGATCCAGAGAAAGGCTTTAGTGAGCTTTGTCCAGATGAATTACCTGTAGCAGGCGCATTGGACATCGTGCCGGAGCTACTAAAAAACCATGCGAAAGGTCGCTTGAAGCTAGTAAGCCGTGACTTGCACCCACCAAAAGCCGCTTGGGATGCAGAAACGCCCGCGAACATGCTAGAGCCCGTTGGCTTGCCAAATGTCGACGTAAAATGGAATCGCCACTGTGTGCTTGGCACAACAGGCGTAGAGCTTCTGGATGGGTTACCTCCAGTGCTTGACTACGATTTCCAAGTCAATAAAGGGATGGATCCGGACGCGCATCCTTACGGTATCTTCTTCCATGACGTGGCTGACACCAAAACTACGGGCGCAAATGAGTTTCTGAAATGCAATAAAATAGATACCGTCGTAGTTGGTGGACTAGCGCTCGATTTCTGCGTCAAGAAATCCGTTATGCAAGCGTTAGATCTCGGCTTTAAGGTGATTGTGAATCTAGCTGCAACTCGCGCCGTTCTGCCAGATACGGTCGACAGCGTGATCGCAGAGATGAAAGAAAAAGGCGCACTGTTTGTTGCAAATGCCGATGAAATTATTGTTGAGCGCTTCGCGTAATTAACTGCTTTCCTTGTGTAAAAACGGCCCAGATTTCTGAGCCGTTTTTATTTGCTTATTTTGGGATCGCGTCTTACTCATCATTTGCTTGCTTGGTTTTTCTTGATCTGTTTTTGCTCTATTTATTCTGAAGAGATTTCAACACTTCCGACTGGCCATAAATCTCTGCAAACGTCTTCAAGTCGAGTCCGGCTTTGTTGCGCAAATCGGGCGAACATTCCGCTTGATACAAGTCTTTCGCTATACTAATTTCGCGCTTAATCAGCGCCCCCATCAGGGCCGTGTTACCACGCTTGTCTTGTAAACAGGCATTCGCTCCAGAGTCGAGCAGTAACCGTACCGTGTCTTTATTACCCTGATATGCCGCCACCATTAGCGCGGTGTAACTTTCGTTGTTGCGCTGATCAATCGGGAAACCTTGCGATACAAAGGTTTCAACCACTTCATTGTTACCAATGCGCGCAGCATCAAAAAAGAGCTCTACTAAGGATTGATATTGAGTTTCTAGTTTGTCTTGAGAGGCAAACAAGCTAAAAGATAAACCCAAAGAAAATAGTACAGAGCTGAGCAAGAATACGTTTTTCATTCACCCATCCTCATTAAAAATGACAGAAAATGGCCTACGGGAGCCCTGATTTTCGGGCAGAAAAGAGCAGATACTTCTCCCGCAGGCCAAAACTTTACGCCTTACATCATCGCTTTGTTTTTCACTTGCGAGAGATTGGTATCGGTCGCTTCAGCAAGACGCGAACCGTATTCTTTGTCGGCACGATAGAAATAGATCACCATCGTCGCTTTGATGTCTTTATCCATTACCTTATTCAGGTCGCCCGCTAGGTTAGCAATCAGATCGCTTCTGTCTTGTTCATTCATGCTGCGGTACAACACGCCAGCTTGGTAGAAATCTCGTGGTTTACTGATCGCTTTTTGCTGAACCGTACCGACGAGCTTGGTTTCTACCGCTTTAAACTGATTGTCTTCAGCCAAGTTAAGCTTGCGGCTTGGTTCATAATTTACGTCCCCATTGCTCAGCTGCGCGTTATTGCTCAAACCATTTTGATTGTGATTACTAACAGACGTTAACGGACGATTCACTGGCAGCTGGAACAAGTTCGCGCCTAAGCGGTAAAGCTGAGTATCGGCGTAAGCAAACACACGGCCTTGCAACAAACGGTCTTCCGATGGCTCAATACCTGGGATCAGGTTTGAAGGTGCGAATGCCGACTGTTCGGTGTCTAAAAAGAAGTTTTCCGGCAGACGATTAAGCGTCATGGTGCCCACTTTACGATCCGGTACATTCAACCACACTTTGGTTGCATCAAGGCCGTTGTAATCCAACTTGCTTAACGCTTCTGGCGATAACACCTTCACGTACAGATCCCACTTAGGGTAGTTTCCGCGACCAATTTCGGCATACAAATCATTCGTAAGGTGATTGAAGTCTTTACCCTGCATTTCCGTCACTTCATTAGGACGAAGACTCTTAATGCCTTGTTGGCTCTTCCATTGGAACTTCACATAGTTCACATCACCTTGTTGGTTGATCCACTTGTAAGCGTGAACGCCAAAGCCATCCATTGTGCGATAGCTCGCTGGCGTGCCAAGATTGCTGTACACCCAAGTCAGCATGTGAGTCGCACTTGGTTCATGACTAAAAAAGTCAAAGAATCGGTTTGGATCCTGAACGTTGGTAACAGGAGATGGTTTTAGAGAGTGCACCATATCCGGAAACTTGATCGAATCACGGATGAAGAACACAGGCAGGTTGTTCCCTACCAGATCCCAGTTACCCTGTTCAGTATAAAATTTAGTTGCAAAACCTCGTGGATCACGCAGCGTCTCTGGCGATCCTTTTGAGTGAATAACGGTCGAAAAACGAACGAAAACAGGAGTCACCTTTCCCTTTTCAGTGAAAGGAGCGGATACCGTTAAATCACTAAAATCGCCAGACGCAACAAATTCACCGTGCGCACCCGTGCCACGAGCGTGTACAACTCGCTCAGGAATACGTTCTCTGGCAAAACGTTGCAATTTTTGGATCAGGTGAACGTCTTGCAGCAATACGCTGCCGTTTTCACCTGCTGTGATTGAATTTTGGTTGTCACCGACTGGTGCACCGTTATCTCTTGTCAGGGGTTGCGCCTGTAGAGATGTGCTGGCTAAGCCAACTGTAATTAATAAAAAGCTTTTTGACATCTGCATGGTTGCTCTCCAATGCGTGCTAACCATTTAGTCCACGAGTGGTAAATGGATATTCAAAAGCTCTTTTCTGCCCACGAAGAATATATCTTCAAAGATTCCATTTGTTTAATGGGAATTGGCGATAGATTTGATAGGGATAAACGATGAAAGTTTTCGTTTTTCATCTATTTAGATTAAAAAACAAACCAAAAGCATGAGAATCTCGTGGCGAGAGTGATTACACTGAATAAACATCACCAAGCAGAAAGGATATCGCATGCATCAACATGAAAAATTGAACTACGTTGAATTTGGTACGCCCAACATCGGTGCCACTAAGGCGTTTTTTGAGCACGTTTTTGGTTGGCAATTTGTCGACTACGGCCCTGACTACGCGGCCTTTTCTGGCCAAGGTTTGGATGGTGGATTTTATTCGGCAGAACAAGTCAGTCAAACCTCAAACGGCGCAGCACTATTGGTGTTCTATAGCTCTGATATTCATGCCACGTTAGAAAAAGTAGCGAAGTTTGGCGGACAAATCATCCGCCCTATTTTCGAGTTTCCGGGCGGATGTCGTTTCCACTTCACTGAGCCAAGCGGAAACGAGTTTGCAGTGTGGTCAGAGAGTCACTGATTCAGCGGTATTGTGTTGTTAACCCAACACCACTTCAACGCCGAGTTTTTTCAACTGTTCGAGGTCGCTTTTCGGAGCGGCTTTGTCAGTTAACAACACTGAGATTTCGTTTGTCTTGCCAATCGACGAAGGATAAATCTGACCAAATTTGCTGGAATCCGTCAGTACGATATTGCGTCTTTTCTTTGCCAGAATGGCCTCTGCAATGTCGGCACGCATCATGTCTCGGCTAGTAAAACCTGTGTCTTGGTGAAATCCATCAATGCCTAAGAAAGCCGTGCTGAAATGAATGTTTTCAATACAGAGTTTGGTGAGCGGGCCAACGAGGCTTTCGCCTTGGTGCTGATACACGCCACCCAACAAGATAATGTTGGCCGATGTATTGCGGATAAGATGCGCAATATAGGCCGATGGCGTAATGATGGTCACGTCGCCACGCTCGGCTAACGTACGAGCCAATAGCGCATTTGCACTGCCACCTTCAATCAGCACCGTCTCATTCGGTGCGACCAAATCCGCGGCTTTGTTAGCAAGTGTTTGTTTAATATCAAAACGCACTTCTAAGCGGGTATCTATATCATCACTTTGCAGTGCGGTAGCAGCGCCGTGAACACGCTTTAAGTAGCCCTGTTGCTCAAGAAAATTCAAATCCTGCCTGATGGTCACGCCCGACACGCCGATGATGTCAGAAAGCTCCGTGACTTGAACGCGTTTACGGTCATTCACTAATTGCAGGATTTCATTTTGTCTTGGGTTCACAGGCTCACTCCTTATTGATGAGCTTGCAGTATACGCCCGAACACTTTCATATGAAAGCAGCCTGTGAACAGGGTCAATAAGCTAAGTCGCGTTAAACGGTAAGCTCAATACGGTTGCCATCTGGATCTAATACGCAGCTCTCGTAATAACCATCGCCAGTGTATCTCGGCCCGTCAATCCTTCGATAACCATCTTCCACCAAGGTTTTGGTTATTTGGTCAACTGCCTGCTCTGATCCTAATGCGAAGGCAAAGTGTGCCAACCCTGTTACCTGCATCGAGTGAAAGTTTTCACAAGCGGTCACACCCTCCATCGACATCAACTCCAATCGAGCACCACTTTCAAACGAAAGAAAGTAAGACGAAAAGTGCCTCTTTGGATTGTGGTATTTATCGTTGGATACGGCGTTAAAATATTTCTCATAAAAGCCTTTTAGCTCTTCCAAACGCTCTGTCCAAATCGCGATATGTTCAATTTTCATATTGGCTCTCTTCGTAAGTATTTGTGATTCAATAATTGCTGGCATTGGCATCAAATCTAACGAGGACGACTTGAATGAAAAAGAGAGCAAATCACTGCAACCTTGTTCCTGTTTTATGGTAGGAGTTGTGTTTGCATGACGGTGTTGTCCATAATGGCGCAAAGTTTTACAGGATAAAATGATGGAAGAGATGTACTTCGCAGGCGGCTGCCTTTGGGGTGTTCAAGAATTTATGCGCCACCTGCCGGGCGTAATCAGCACCGAAGCTGGACGCGCAAATGGCAAGACGGATAACACTCAATCTGAATACGATGGCTACGCAGAATGCGTTCGCACCGAGTTTGATCCAAGCCAAGTGTCGCTTGAAACCTTAATGGGCTATTTCTTTGAAATCATCGACCCATATAGCATCAACAAGCAAGGGGACGATGTTGGTGAAAAGTACCGTACCGGCGTATACAGCCGTGATACCAAGCACCTTGAAATCGCCAAATCGTTTATAGCAACAAGATACGATGCCGATAAGATTGCGGTTGAAGTCTTACCACTAAAAAACTACGTTCCAAGCGACGAAGAGCATCAAGATAGGCTCACTCGTTTCCCAAACGATTACTGCCACATCCCGTTAGATTTGCTGCATAAGTACAAAAATCCGTCTTAATGGATTAATCAAATTCAGCGTAACAACCCTCCCTAACCTCCCCTTGGCTTCTAGTTCGGAGCTTACATTAACCAATGTGTATCAAGGGGAGGAACTAGCTGAGTTCACTATCAGTTCTCCTAAGCCATCACTCCGCTCCGCGACGAAAGAGCGTGGTGATAAATCTATTGCCAACGAGCAACCTGTACCATTGAACCCGACAAGCGCTCAAAACAAGAGTGCTGCTCGCTTTATGTCTTTTCTTAAAGAGATAGAAAATAGAGCTATTAAAAGGGTTATTGGAGGAGATTTAGCACAAAGCCTCTTTTTTATAGCAAAATTGAATCATATTTGATTCCCTTCTCGTTTATTTTCAAGCTTCATTATTAATTTCAAAATAACTGGAATATAAATCACATAATAAATTTTATAATATTCAGCGTTATTAATGACGGCAATCACACTTAAGCTTGGGTGATACAAAAGTATAGTTATTGTATTTTTTTTACTATTTCCCAAAACCACTTCATTAATTAAATTTGACTCATTACTTCAGTACCAATGAGTCACAAAATGATTACAGAACTAACAAACGTCAATTTAATTAAAGGCAACCTTCAAGCAAATAATAAAAAAGAAGTCTTTGAAGAGCTAGTGCAAATGCTATTCGAAAATAATCGAATCAGCAGCAAAGAGGCTTTTTTAACCGACATAGAAGCACGTGAAACATTAAGCGTGACTTCAATGGACGGCATCGCCTACCCACACGCAAAAAGCAAAGCGGTCACAGAGCCTGCAATCGCTGTTGGCGTAAAGCGCGAAGGCATCGAGTATGGCGACGAAGAGGGAGTCAAACCGACCGTATTCTTCATGATTGCTTCACCAGATAACGGTGCCGACCACCATATTTATGTTCTTCAAGAATTATTCGGAAAATTTAGCGAAGAGTTTATTGAAGATATTCATAACGCAAAAGACGAAAACCAAATACTAAATATTTTAATTAATTCATAAGGCGTGAAATTATGAGTACAATCACAGCTCAAGCTACTAATAATAGCGATTTCAAAAAACTACTCAGTACCATGAAAGGTCACCTTTTATTCGGTACTTCTCACATGCTTCCATTTATCGTTGCGGGTGGTGTACTACTGGCGCTGGCGGTAATGGCATCAGGTAAAGGTGCGGTTCCTGCGGACGGTTTATTGGCGGATATTTCTAATATCGGTATTAAAGGTCTGGTGCTGTTCCCAATTATTCTTGGTGGCTTCATTGGTTATTCAATTGCAGACAAACCGGCACTTGCTCCAGCGATGATCTCTTCTGGCATCATGGCTGACATGGGCGGCGGCTTCCTTGGTTGTATCGTAGCGGGCTTCATCGCTGGTGGTGTGGTATTCCAACTTAAGAAGATCCCTCTTTCTGCTAACATGACTGCGTTGGGCGCTTACTTCATCTACCCACTTGTTGGTACGCTTATCTCTGCAGGTATCGTTCTATGGGGTATCGGTGAGCCAATCAAGATCTTCATGGCTTCTATGAACGAATTCCTAGCTTCTATGGCTGGCGCTTCTAAAGTGGTTCTAGGTACGATTCTTGGTGGTATGACGGCATTCGATATGGGCGGTCCAATCAACAAAGTAGCAACGCTATTCGCTCAAACTCAAGTTGATACACAACCATGGCTAATGGGTGGTGTTGGTATTGCAATCTGTACGCCTCCTCTAGGTATGGCACTAGCAACATTCCTATTCAAGAAGAAGTTCACTAAGCAAGAGCAAGAAGCAGGTAAAGCAGCAGCAATCATGGGTTCTATCGGTATCTCTGAAGGTGCTATCCCATTCGCAGCAAACGACCCTGTACGCGTTCTTCCTTCAATCGTTGCTGGTGGTATCGTTGGCTGTGTGTTCGGCTTCCTAACAGACGTACTACTACACGCACCATGGGGCGGTCTAATCACAGCACCTGTATCAAGCAACATCCCAATGTACGTTGTAGGTATCGCACTAGGCTCACTAACAACAGCAGTTATCGTTGGCTTCTGGAAACCAGTTGCTGAAGAAGAAGAAGACGAAATCGTTGAAGCAGCACCTGCACAAGCTCAAGCGACTCCAGCAGCAGGCGAAGGCGAGTACGACATCGTAGCAGTAACATGTTGCCCATCTGGCGTAGCACACACATTCATGGCAGCGAAAGCACTAGAGAAAGCAGGTGCAGCAGCTGGTCTGAAAATCAAAGTAGAAACTCAAGGTCAAAACGGTATCCAGAACCGCATCACTGACCTAGATGTAGCAAACGCGAAGCTGGTTATTCTAGCTCACGATATCCAAGTAAAAGACGCTCACCGCTTTGCAAAAGCAAACGTTGTTGAGTGTTCAACGAAAGAAGCGATGCGTAACGCAGCGACTCTTGTGAAAGCTTAAACCTTAAGCTCCTCCCCCTAAGAGCCCTTTCCCCCAAAGGGCTCTATTTCAAGTTTTTAAGTTTTAGTAATACCCCTGATTTTTTTAACTATATTACCCTACAATTTACAAGGCTTTAAAAATGAAATTCAAACCTTCCCTACTCGCTTGCGCAGTTCTCAGTGGTCTAGTCGGTCTGACTGGCTGTAACGACGACACAACCAACATTTATGAAGGCGGTGATACCAACCCTGCACTACCGGATATTCCTGACGGCGGCAAGCCAGTATGTCCTCCAGTTGGCGATGGCGACTGTGATGACAAGCCAAACCCAGAAACACCTGAAATCGACATGGGCGTTCATATCCCGGTAGATTTCGCCGATATGGACGTAACACGCTACGTCAACCCATTCATCGGCACAGGTAACCTAGGCAACACCTACCCTGGTGCAACCACACCACACGGCATGGTGCAGCTTTCTCCAAACAACGGTTCTAACGGCTGGGAATACATTTCAGGCTACTACTACCACGACGCACGTACTTCCGGTTTCTCTCATACCCACCTTTCCGGAGCAGGTGCTGGCGACTTGAACGACATTCTCGTCATGCCAATCAACTCGCGTTCGGACTACATGATTGATGAAGGTTCGGCAACGCTAAACCTAGAAGCGTCTCGCTTCCAACATCGTGACGAGCAAGCGACGGCAGGCTACTACAAAGTCGATCTATTGGATTACGACATCAAAGCCGAGTTGACGGCGTCTGATCGCGTTGGTGTACACCGCTACACCTTCCCTCGTGATGAGAAGTCAGAAATCATCGTGAACACTGGCTTCAAAATTAACTGGGACTACACCTCAGATTCTTACTTGAAATGGGACAAAGACAATAACCGTCTTGAAGGTCACCGTTTCTCTGATGGTTGGGCACCAAGCCAAAAAGAATTCTTCGTGATGGAATTCGACCAACCAATCAAAAACGTTCGCTTTGCTTACTACGATAAAGAGCAAGGTCGTTACATGGACGTGCCAGAAGGCATTACAGAAATCGGTAACGAAACACGCGGCAAGTACCAATACGCGCGCGCTTACGTTGAGTTCGACACCTCAAAGGACGGCTTAACGGTTGAAGCAAAATTGGCGCTATCAAACGTTGAGATTGGCGAGAACGGTAAATCAGGTGCTTCTCTTAACATGACAGAAGTTGCTGGCATGAACTTCGACCAAGTACGCGAAGCGGCAACGAAGAAATGGGAAGACGAACTCGGCAAGATCCAAGTCTCTGGCGACGAAGATTACAAACAGACGTTCTACACCGCGATGTACCACTCGTACCTAGGTCAAACCATTCACTCTGACTTAGATGGTCGCTACCGCCAAGTTCACCAAGGTCGCAACGCTTACCCAGATGGCAACACCCCTTGGGGCGATAAGATTGATACGCTAAAAGAGTCAATCCGCACAGCCGATGCTAACAAAGATGGCAAAGCAGACTTCACGCGCTACGACACTTTCTCTTTGTGGGATACCTACCGCGCAGTTCAACCGCTGTCTTCGATTCTTGAGCCAGACCGCTTAGCCGACGTGGTGCTGTCTATGTTGTCTTACGCAGAAGAAGAATGGGTGGATGACAAAGGCAACGTGCGCAAAGGTCGTCTGCCTGAGTGGACATTCAAAGGCAACGAAACAGGCATGATGATGGGCATGCACTCAACGCCTGTGATTCATGATGTGTTGTCGAAAGGCTCACTAGAAAAACGCATGATCGACCTTGGCTTCACAGAAGCAGAGCGCAAAGACGTTAAAGAACGCTTAGTTGAAGCAATGATCACTGACGCGCGCGCTGCAACGAGCCAAGGCGTAGCATGGATCAAAGAGTACGAAGAACAAGGTTACGTGCCAGCGCAATTGCACGACACTCCACCAGATTCTTACGGCGGTCACTCACCATTTAAAGACTCTTGGACAGCATCTTACTCGCTTGAATACTCAATGAACGACTGGGCAATCGCACAATCGATCAAAGAAGTATTTGGTGAAGAAGATCCACGCTACACCGAGTTCGCTAACCGTTCTAAAAACTGGCAAGCGCAATTCGACTTCGGTGGTAAGCAATACCAAGGTTGGTTCAAAGCCCGTGACTACGATGGCGAGTTTATCGATGCAGGTTGGGTAGACCCAATCACCGGTCGCGCGGTGGGTAAAGACTGGCGTCCAGACATGTTCAACTGGTCATTCTCTGAGTCGAACGGCTGGCAATACTCGTTCAGTGTTCAGCACGACATTCATGGCTTGATTGACCTGATGACACGCTTCGACAAGACACAAAACCCTGAAGCAGAACGCGGTGACTTGTTCGCAGCGCGCTTGGATGAGTACTGGTCAACCTACCCAGACCGCAATGCAGGCGACAACCAATTCCCAGTGTTCAACACAGGTAACGTTGGTCAGCACGTTCAAGGCAACGAACCAGATATCCACGTGCCTTACTTGTACAACTACGTAGGTCAACCTTGGAAAGGTCAGGCAGCTATCGCCGCAGCAACCAACATTTGCTACAAGAACACCGCTGACGGCATTTGTGGTAACGACGACTTCGGTACGCTCTCTGCGTGGTTCGTGTTCCGTGCGCTTGGCTTCTACCCAGTGAATGCTTCTTCTGGCATCTACGAAATCGGTACTCCGCTGTTTGAAAGCGCGTCTATCGATGTCGGCAACAACCAGAAGTTCACGGTGACCGCGAAGAACGTTAGCCGCGAAAACATCTTCATTCAATCGGCTCGCTACAACGGCAAAGACTTCAACCGTACTTACTTGACTCATGACGAAATCATGTACGGCGGTGAATTGGAGTTCGTGATGGGCGACAAACCAAATCAACGTTGGGGTTCTTTAGAGCAAGATCTTCCACCAGCACAAGGCATCGGTGAGTTCTTGCATGAAGACGAGATGCCAGCAGGTTCTCGTTAATCCCAATAGTGACAACTCAGCCGGGGGAGCGCATCTCCCGGCTATCCCTACAAGCAAATTTTATAAGCAGTCCTTTATAAACAGTCTCTTATAAACACTTTTTATATACGAATAACGACAAAACGGTATGCACATGTTTAAACGTAATCTTATCTCTTTGGCTATCCTGGTTGGTCTGACGGGTGGCTTGGCTGGCTGTAACAGCGACAACGATTCTTCCTCTTCACTGCCGGGCGATCCAATTGTTGATCTTGCGGTGTTGAAATACGTCGATCCTATGATCGGCACAGCAGCTTCTGGTCATACATTCCCGGGCGCGACGGTACCGGCAGGTATGGTTCAACTGTCTCCAGATACTTTCATCGGTTCTAACACAGACCATGAATCAGGACTTAACCCTTGGCACTCGGCATCTGGCTACTGGGATTCATCCAACTACGAAACTGGCGAAGTGGTTAACACTGACGTTCCGCTGTACGGCTTCTCACATACTCACCTTTCAGGTACAGGCGCAACGGACTTAGGCGACATCTTGGTTCTGCCATACGCAGACATGGCGAACACACAACTGAACTCTTTCGACAAAGCCAATGAAGAAGCAAGTGCAGGCTACTACAAAACCAAACTAAACCAAGGTCAAATCGAAGTAGAACTGAGCGCGACCAAACGCGTTGGTTTGCACAAATACACCTTTGCTGATGGCGCGGACCGTAACGTGAAGTTCGATTTGGGTCATACCCTAATGAACAACAACGGCAAATCTTTGAAGAACAAAGTAGAAGTGGTGGACGAATACACCATTCGCGGTCGTAAAACATCAACAGGCTGGTTCCAAGGACAAGATCACCAAGGTCAAGACATCTTCTTCTACGCGAAATTCAACCAACCAATCGCCAAAGCACTTTTGGGTGAACAAGACCTAGAACCAACGCGCGAAATGCGTAATGGTGCGGTTTACTCAGGCGATGATCTTACCGCTTACTTAAATTTCGGCACAGGCGAAGAGCCAATTGAAATCCGCGTCGGTATCTCTCCAGTTAGCTGGCAAGGTGCACAGAAAAACTTAGAAGCGGAAGCACCAAGTTTCGACCTAGCACAAGTGAAAGAAGACGCGGAATACGCATGGGCTGAAAAGCTAGCAAAAATCAAAGTCGAAGGCGGCACAAACGCAGAGAAAACCAACTTCTACACTGGCATGTACCACATGATGATCGCGCCAATCGAGTTCTATGATGTGGATGGTCAATACGTGGATATGCTTGGCACAGTGCGCACACTGAAAGATGGCGACACACCAAACTACTCGATTTACTCAACGTGGGATACGTTCCGCGCGGTTCACCCAATGTGGACCATCATCGACCCAGATCAAGCAACGCTATACGTTAAAGACTTGATTCGTAAATCTAACGACGAGTTTGGTTTATTGCCGAAATGGGAAGGACATGGCTCAGAAACCGGCACCATGATCGGCTACCCATCGGCAGCGATTCTAGGCGATGCGGTAACCAAAGGCTTGATTGATGCCGAGCAGGCTTACACCGCATCAGTGAAATCAGCTCGCTACACACCGCATGAATACCCACAGATTCATGACGACATCCTAAGCTCACTCATGGCAGGTCAGTTGAACTACCACGAGAAAGAACAGTGTGTTCGTTACCCGAACTGGAACTCAGTGTCGTACTCGTTGGAATTCTCATTCTACGATTGGACGATCGCAGAAATGGCAAAAGCCGCTGGTGATATGGACGCGTATGAAGAGTTCAAAGCCCGTTCTTACAACTCATTGAAACACTGGGATGCGAAAGCAGGCAACGCAGACGGCACGGGCTTCTTTGTACCGACCGAACTGAAAGAAGGTGACCCATGTGCACTGAAATACGCTTCAACTGACTTCGACCCTTACAAGTCTGACGCGTTCTACTACACAGAAGGTAACGCGTGGCAATGGCAATGGGCGTTCATGCAAGACTTAGACAAGCTGACTGAAATCATGGGCGGCACGCAAGGTCTGAACGACAAGCTGAACAACCTATTTACTGCCGATCCAAATGGCGGCGAAGCGCACCAAGACATGACAGGTTACATAGGTCAGTACATTCATGGTAACGAGCCTTCGCACCACGTCATCTACTTGTACAACCGTACTGAAGAGTCTTACAAGGCGCAGGAATACCTAGACCAAGTTTACGACCAGTTCTACAAACCGACGCCAGACGGCATCATCGGTAACGAAGACGTAGGTCAAATGTCCGCGTGGTACTTGATGTCAGCACTGGGCTTCTACCAAATTTCGCCAACCGATCCAACCTACAGCATCGGTCGTCCAATCTTCGACAAAGCGACGGTAGACATTGGCTCTGGCACCTTCACGGTAACGGCTGAAAACAACGGTCCAGACAACATGTACATCAAAGAAGTGACCATCAACGGTAAGCCTCTGGATGTGTACAACACCTTCCAGCACAGCGAATTCAAAGCAGGCGGCGAACTGCACTTCGTGATGACAGCTGACAAGTCTGAAGCAATGCAAGCCAACCTTGGCGAATAATGATTTTGAGGGGACCTCGTGTCCCCTTTTCTCGTGGAATAAAAACAATGAAACTAAAAAGAACCCTACTCTCTACCGCAGTGTTAACCGCCATGCTTGGTCTTGCTGGTTGTGGCAGCGACTCTGACCCAGAAACTCCGGTTATCTCTACCCCTACTTTGGAATTCGTTGATACCTTGATCGGCACTAAAGGTCTTGGCAACGTAAACCCATCTCCAGTTATGCCAGAAGGTATGATTCAACCTTCACCAGATAACTTCGATCCAAACGGTTGGAATGGCAAAGGCTCACCTGTCGAATACGATCCTGTGCACAGCCTGCTTTCTGGCTTCTCAATGACCCATATCTCTGGCGCAGGTAAAGGCGATTTAAACGACTTCGCTTTCTTGCCATACACAGGCTTCAATACCGATGCCGTGACCATGGATAAAAGCTCGGAAGTCGCGGAGGTTGGTTACTACTCGGTTGACTTGGTGGAAACTGGCGTAAAAGCTGAACTGTCTGCAACCGACCGCGTGGCGTTCCAACGTTACACCTTCAAACCGGGTGAAGACCGCAAAGTACGTATCGACCTGCAACACGAACTGTTGGAGCAATACGGCAACCACTCTCGCAGCATTTACTACAAACGCGTTAACGACACTACAGTCGTAGGCGCGCGTACCTCAAACGAATGGGGTCAATGGCAAACCGTGTTCTTCGCGGCAGAATTCTCTGATCCAATCATTGAAGAGAACTTGTACACCAAGCTGGCTTCTGAAAGCAAACTGACTCCAACCGACGCTACGGAAGTCGGCTTGGAAGATTACCGTGGTTACGCAGAGCACAAACCAATGCCAGGCGAACCAGAACCTGACCCAGAACGTTTGGCAAAACGCGCAAACGATGTCCTGACGCATTTGAACTTTGGTAAGAGCGATGAGCCATTGGTGGTCAAAGTAGCGATTTCTGGCACTGGCGTTGACGGCGCACTGAAAAACCTAGAAGCAGACACCAACGGCTGGGATTTCGACAACGTCGTACAACAAAACCGCGTGGCTTGGGAAAACATCCTTGGCGAGTTTGAACTGGAAGGCGGCAACAAAGCTGACAAAACCATGTTCTACACCTCGCTCTACCGTACGTTTGTTGCCCCATTCCTATACCAAGACGTGGATGGCAAATACCGTGGCATGGATGGCAAAGTGCACCAAGCAGAAGATGGCTTAGTGAACTACTCTGTGTACTCAATGTGGGATACCTTCCGCGCCGCACACCCACTGAAAACCATCATCGATAAAGACCGCGCGATTGAACACGCACGCGATCTATTGAACAAATACCAAACGGGCGGCGTGTTGCCAAAATGGGAACTGCACTCGGATTACACCGGTGAAATGGTCGGTCATCCTGCGGTCTCGGTTATCGCCGATATCATGGTTAAACACCCAGAAGCCTTTACTGCCGCTGAGTTTGATTTGGCGTTAAAAGCTGCTGACGAAACAGTCAACTTCAACCTTGATAAAACAGAGAGCTGGGTGCCTTACCAAGATGCTTGGAACGGTGACAAACGCTTCACGATCATGACGCGTCACAACGACTACCAAGAAGACGTCGGCTTTATTCCAGCTAACACCAAATGGGCGCCGGATTCTGGTGACAAACCGGGTTACGTAGAAGGCTTGAAAGTCGATAAGTACGACGAGCTCGTGAACGAGTCGGTGTCTTACGGTCTTGAGAACGCTTACTACGACTGGTGTATCGCTCAGATCGCTAAACTTGCGGGCAACGACCAGCAGTACGACCGCTACATGGCACGTTCTGAATCGTTCAAGAACTACTTCGATTACAACCCAGAGCAATACGGCAAGTTGCAAGACACCAAAGGCAACGCATTGGGTGCGACGGGCTTTATGCGTCCGGCTTACATGAACAGCGGCAGCAAGGTTTGGGCGAACAACCTGAAAGCCGAATGTTTGGACGAGAACATGGCGCTGTCTATCCCAGACGGTATGGACTACAACGCGTGTAAAGACCGCAAAGCACTCAACGAAAGTGACGTGTTCTGGCCTTACCGCGCCGAGCACCGTGGTGAAGACTTCACCGAAGGCAATACATGGCAATGGACATGGTTTGCACCGCACAACTTGAACGGTCTGGCTAACGTGATGGGTGGCGAGCACATCGACCGCACTGACTTTTCTCTTCCTGAAGACATAACCGAACAAGGCAAAGCGGCATTCCTCGCTAACTTGAATGCGCTGTTTAATGCGGACTCCAACGCCGATACGAGCCAATCACACGACATGTCTGGCTACATCGGTCAATTCGTGATGGGTAACGAGCCTGATCACCACGTTCCTTACCTATACAACTGGACGGCGGAACCTTGGAAGACACAAGAAATTGTCGACCAAGCGATGAACGAGTTCTACCACCCAACGCATGAAGGTCTGATTGGTAACGAAGACGTCGGTCAAATGTCTGCGTGGTACGTGATGTCTGCATTGGGCTTCTACCAAGTCACACCGGGCGAAGCAAGTTACACCATCGGTCGTCCTCTGTTCGACAAAGCCGTGATTCCAGTCGCGGACGGTAAATTCACCATCACCTCAGAAAACAACAGCCAAGAGAGCATCTACGTGAAGTCGGTGACCATCAACGGCAAACAATTGAGTGACCACTTCAGCTTCGCGCACAGCGATTTGAAAGACGGTGGTGAGCTGCATTTCGTTATGACTTCAGACAAATCTGAAGCGATGAAAGCGCAGTAACCGATACCTATCCAAATAACGAAAGGGGGCACCTAGCCCCCTAAAAAACTTCACTTCAGTGGAACCATAAAAATGAAACTAAAAAGAACCCTTATCTCTACCGCTATACTCGCTGCCATGTTTGGTCTTGCTGGTTGTAACAGCGATGACGACAACAGCAACTCTGGCACTCCATCCCTCGACACCACACTAACTCAATACGTCAATCCATTGATTGGTACAGGCGCAGATGGTCACACCTTCCCAGGGGCGGTTGTGCCTTACGGTTTGGTACAACTTTCTCCTGATACCGAAATGGAAGGCTGGGGCTCTGCCGCCGGTTACTTCGACCACGGCAAGCTGACTGAAATCCCAGTGTATGGCTTCTCCCACACTCACCTTTCTGGCACAGGCATTACTGACCTTGGTGACATCTTAGTTCTGCCTTTTACGAAGAAAGAAAACGCCGTTTTCAACACGTTCGATAAAGACAACGAAACTGCAGAAGCGGGCTACTACGCGGTTGAACTGAACAAAGGCGAAATCAAAGCCGAGCTAACCACCACGCAACGTGTTGGCTTCCACCGCTACACCTTCAAAGAAGGCACAACGCCACACATCAAGTTCGATTTAGACCACACCCTCAACAAAGGTCACTTCAACAACCGCACCATGAAGGGCGATTTGGAGTTCATCGACGCTTACACCATCCGCGGTTTACGTAGCTCAAACGGCTGGGCGAACAACCAACACGTGTACTTCTACGCCACCTTCAACCAACCTATCGTCAAAGCCATTGCTCTAGTTGACGGCGCAGAAACGGAAATCGATGTAAACAACGACAACATCGACGCAGTGAAAACCATCGCTTACCTAGAATTCGCACCATCATCAACACCGCTAGAAATCCAAGTAGGCTTGTCACCAACAGGCACAGAAGGTGCGGAGAAGAACTTAGAAGCAGAAGCGAAAGGTGTGTCATTTGATACTGCGCGCGCTCAAGCCAACGATGCATGGCACCAAGAGCTCAGCCGCATGATGGTATCTGGCGGCACGGAAGATCAAAAAGAGATCTTCTACACCGCGCTTTACCACGCTTCTATCGCGCCAATGATTTTCCAAGATGTCGACGGTCAATACCCAGCGATGCGTACTCGCATTCAAAAAGACGCGGGCGACACACCAAACTACTCCGTGTATTCCATGTGGGATACTTTCCGCGCTGCGCATCCACTGAAAACCATCATCGACCCAGAACGTGCCGAAGAGTTTGCCAACGACTTAATTCGTAAATACGAAGACGGTGGCATCTTGCCGAAATGGGAACTGCACAGCCATTACACGGGCACTATGATCGGCTTCCCTGCTGTCTCTATCATTGCTGACGCGATGGCGAAAGGCTTAGACATCGACCCACAACTTGCCAAAGACGCGGCTGAGTTTACGGTGCGCTACCACGAGGCTTCTGAGTTCCCAGATTGGACGGAAGACAACAACATCGGCGCCGCAAACGTTGTGCAAGTGAAGGTGTACGAAGAAAACGGCTTTGTTCATCACGGCTACTGGAACAGTGCGTCTTACACGCTTGAGTTTGCATATGGCGATTGGGCAATGGCAGAAATCGCGCGCATGGCTGGCGATGTAAAACTGCAAGAAGAATTTATGACTCGTGCCGACAACTGGCTTAACCATTGGGATGCAGAGACGGGCTTTTTACGCCCGAAAAACCACCCGCTGAGCTCATCACCAAACAAACCGCCTTTGGAGTTCAACCAACCGATTGATGAAGAGCGTTTGGATGAGTGTGAAATGGTTGAATGGCCTGAAGGCTCAGGTGTGATGAAAGAGAAATGCCCACTGCTACCATTCGACCCTTACTACGTGGACGAGTTTGCCTACACCGAAGGGAACGCGTGGCAATGGAAGTTCCAACCAATGCACGATTTCAATCGCCTGAAACAAGAAATCTACCAAGCAGACTTGGCGCAAGGCAAAGACACCACGCCAGAGAAAGCCTTCCGTGAAGACTTGGACGAGCTATTCAATGCGCGTTCTTCAAACACAGGCGAAGAGCTACCAGACCTAACGGGTTACATCGGTCAGTACATGCACGGTAACGAGCCATCGCACCACATTCCTTACCTATATGCGCTAACGGATGAGCCATGGAAAGCGCAAGAGTACCTAGACCGCATCATGTCAGAGATGTACACCAGCGAGCCAACTGGCTTGATTGGCAACGAAGACGTGGGTCAGATGAGCTCTTGGTACTTGATGTCGGCAATGGGCTTCTACCAAGTGACGCCTGCGGATCCGGTCTACACCATCGGTCGTCCTATGTTTGATGAAATCACCATTCCAGTGGAAGGCGGCGAGTTCACAGTCATCGCAGACAACAACAGCCCACACAACAAGTACGTGAAGTCCGTAACCATCAACGGCAAACCGCTAGATGCCAACTTCACCTTCAAACACAGCGAAATCAAAGCGGGCGGTGAGCTTCACTTCGTCATGACGGGTGACAAGCAAGAAGCGCTTCAAGCTCAGTAACGTTTTATGTAATTCGTGTTTAAAGAATAAGCAGATAGATTAACTCAGTGGCAGGAAGTGACGCGCTTCCTGCCTAAGGAATCAAGATTATGAACTTTACGAAAACCGCTATCGCCACCGCTGTGATTGCAAGTGTTATTGGTTTGGCTGGCTGCAACGATGACGACGATAACACCTCACCAAGCGTCGATACTTCCAACCTAAAATACGTCGACCCATTCATTGGTACCGGCTTTAACGGACACACCTTCCCGGGTCCTGTTGTGCCAGAAGGCATGGTGCAACTTTCTCCAGATACCGAGCTGATCGGCTGGCACTCTTCATCAGGTTACCACTTCGATAAAAAGACCCTATTTGGCTTCTCCCACACTCACCTTTCTGGCACGGGCATGGGCGGTTTAGGTGACATTCTGTTCCTGCCGTTTACCGAAGATAAAGCTAAATACATCGAAGACAGCGACGACTACCGCGAAGCGATTTCGGTCAAGATGGACAAAACCTCAGAAGTGGCAGAAGCGGGTTACTACTCGGTGAAAATTGCAGAGAACGGTATCAAAGCTGAGCTTACGGCTTCTGAACGTGTCGGGTTCCATCGTTACACCTACCCGCAAGGTCAACCACAACGTTTGAAGATTGACCTCAACTCCATCCTTAACAGCGACTGGGGTTCGACCTCTCTGCGCAACAAACTGACGGTTAGCGAAGACGGTCATACCATCACGGGCGAGCGCGATGCAGCACACTTCTCTGGCTGGGCAAAAAACCAAAAAATCTTCTTCTATGCGACTTTCGATAAGAAGATCAAAGACGTCTACATCCTTGCCAATGGTGAGCCTGTTGACGGCCTAACGGCAGAGCACGTTTCTGAATTGATTTACGATGACCAAGGCAATGCTATCAAACGTGTCAAAGCGGACGTCACTGCCTACATCGAATTTGAAGATGAAGGCTCACAAGAGTTGAATGCGCAAGTGGCGTTATCTGCGGTTGACCCTCAAGGTGCAGAAAACAACTACGATGCCGAAGCGAATGTCTCTTTCGATACTGCGCGCAACAACGCGCGTGAGAAATGGGCAAAAGCACTCAACTTCTCAATTGAAGGGGGCACAGAAGATCAGAAAGAGATCTTCTACACTGCGCTTTACCACACCAAAATTGCACCTATGGTGCATCAAGATGTAGACGGTCGATTCCGTGGCATGGGCAAAGGCTCAATTCGTGAAGGCGAAGGGGAATACTCCATCGCTTACGGTCAAGCAACGGAAGAACAGCCAAACTTCTCGGTTTACTCTCTATGGGATACCCAACGTGCGTTGCACCCACTAAAAACCATCACAGAGCCAACCCGCGCGGTGCAGTACGCGAAGAACCTAGTTCAGAAGTACACTGAAAGCGGCTTGCTGCCGAAATGGGAGCACTTAGGTGACGAAACAGGCACCATGGTTGGCTACCCAGCGGCAGCAGTGATTGCGGATGCGATGACCAAATTCCCAGAAGAGTTTACTCAACAAGAGAAAGAGCTGGCGCTGAAAGCCGCGATCGACTCTTCGACTTACGACAACTACCCGGCACTGCAAGCCGATTGGGATCAAGGCGTATTGGATCGCACTTTAACCAAGCACATCGATTACATTGAGAAAAACGGCTTCACGCCTGCCATCCAACGTGTCGATGGTGAACCAGTATTTGAAGACTACACGGTTGAGTCTGTTTCTTACGGTCTGGAAAACGCGTTCTACGATTGGGCTATCGCGCAAATCGCCAAAGCAGCCGGTGATACTCAAGCGGAAGAACAATACCTTGAACGCTCGAAAGGCTACAAAAAGTACTTCGATTACAACCCAACGGAATACGCAGAGCATGGTGTGACGGGCTTTATGCGCCCAGTGATGATTGATGAAACCTTCATGACGCCATTCGACCCATACGGCACAGAACACGAGACAGGCAACTACACCGAAGGTAACGCGTGGCAGTGGACTTGGTTTGTACCGCACGACATCGCGGGCTTGAAGACCATCATGGGTGGCGATGCTGAGTTCCAGAAGAACCTAGAAGCAACCTTCACCGCAGAAAGCCAAGGCACTGAAACACCGGATATGTCTGGTTTGATTGGTCAAGTTGCGTTTGGTAACGAGCCTTCACACCACATTCCTTACCTATTCAACTGGACCGCAGAACCATGGAAGACGCAACAAGTCGTCGACCACATTCTTGATGACATGTATTTCGCTGCCCCAGAAGGCGTAGTTGGTAACGAAGACGTGGGCGCAATGTCCGCTTGGTATGTGATGTCTGCATTAGGCTTCTACCAAGTGAACGCAGCAGAACCTATTTACACTGTGGGTCGTCCGCTATTCGACAAAGCGGTGATTCCGGTGAAAGGCGGCACGTTCACCATAACCACAGAGAACAACGCCGATGACAACATGTACATCAAGTCTGTCACCATCAATGGCAAAGCTTTGGATAACGGTTTCTTCTTCGACCATTCCGAGTTCAAACCGGGTGGTGAGTTGCACTTCGTGATGACGGGCGATCAATCAGAAGCGATGAAAGCGCCTCAATAACCTTCACTTGAAATGTGTTCCTCAGGCCAAATCAGTCTGAGGAACATAAACTCAAATCAATCCCTTCCACTAATGACAGTGTCATTTCTGCTGCCGAAACTTCTTTGCAACCCGACGAATTTTGTCCGCACCACAACGGCGTAAATTCATCTCGGTTTTGCTTCTCCATAAGCGCTCTTAACTGAGTCATTTCAATGGAAGCATATGGGAATTTCGGCGCAGACTCACAGATGTAGCCTAGCTCCGACATCGCGCGATTCACAATGCCTCGTGCTGGCCTGCCCGAGAAAACATTAGTCACCGCCGTATGCTGCGCGCGCTCACTGGCAATCGCATATCGATGTAAAGACGAGGTTTTTGCCTCATCACACAACAAATAGGCGCTGCCAACCTGCACGGCACTTGCTCCTAACTTCAGTGCGGCTTCAACACCGTTTCTATCGGCAACTCCTCCTGCTGCAATAACAGGTAAATTCACGCGCTTGACGATTTGCGGTAACAACGCCATCAAGCCTAATTGAGTAGATAAATCATCCGATAAAAACATGCCTCGGTGTCCACCAGCCTCCAAGCCTTGAGCAATAATGCCGTCAACGCCTTTTGCTTCCAGCCACAGAGCTTCATCCACAGTGGTCGCTGTCGAAAGGATCTTCCCTCCCCAGCCTCTAATTCGCGCTAACAAGTCATCGGTAGGCAAACCAAAGTGGAAACTGATCACTGGCGGTGCAAATGGTTCAATCGCGTCAGCAATATCATGATTGAAAGGCATCCTTGTCGGAGCGTTTGGCTGAGCCTGTACGGTTGCACCAACTTCAGCAAAATACGGTTGCAGCGTTTGTTGCCACTCTTCGTGCTTGTTAGCGTCGTATTTCGGCATTTCATGGCAAAAGAAGTTGAGGTTGAACGGTCGATTGGTCGCCTGTTGAATAAGTTGAAGTTCTTTAACGATGGCGTCTTTATTCAGCATTCCACAAGGTAACGAGCCAAGCCCGCCAACATTACTCACAGCAATGGCCATTTGGCTATCTTGCACGCCAGCCATTGGGGCTTGAATAATCGGTAACTCTGTCCCCAAAAGTGCATTAAATGCGTTGTTTTTCATCGTTCTTCCTTGAGTTCATCCAACTGAGTTTTTGTTGTTTTATGCGCGTTTTCACTGATACGCATCAATATGTCCACTATCTCATATCGGCTAATTTTCACCCAACTGCGTTGTTATTTCTGTGCACTCAACGCCCACTCAAAATGACATTCCGCGTCAATTAGCGATTACTGACATGAATTTATGTGATCCAATTCAATCGCCTGAGTTACGTGCTTTTTTAAAGTTGCTCTGTTTCGCGAAACCTTACTTCTTACTCAACTTTTACCGGATCAACTATGAAGACATTTTCTAAAAAGCCGTTGCTGTATGCGTTAGCGGCGTTCTCTATCGGCGTGTCATTTTCTTCCTTTGCGGAAATTCGCAACGTCACGTTGCTGCACACCAATGACATTGAAAGCGTTTATGAGCCCGTTGACGCATTTTGGAATCCAGACATTTGCCGCATTGGCGGTATTCCTTACCTTGCCACACTGATCAAACAAACCCGCGCGCAAGAGGAGACCAGTTTCTTGTTCGATGCGGGGGACATTTTCACTGGGTCACTCGCGAAAAAAACGCAAGGCAAGCTCTCTTTCGATTTGTACAGCGCGATGGGCTACGACGCGATAACGCTCGGTAACCACGAATTTGAATACGGCTGGCAAACCTTTGAGTTGAAGCTATTGCCTCATTGCGAATGCCGATTACCTGCTTGGCAACGTTACGGGAGAACCGCCGTCGGTAGCCCAAGAGTAAAGTGTCGCTGCTGTCAAAAAACCGCAACGCTGCTGAACCCGAACAAAGAATCCCACTCACTCCAACCACTGCTTGATGCTCTATTGGCCGAGGTTTCACCTAAAGATTTACAGTATAAACTGGGCTTAAATCATCGCCGTTTTTCACAATCTCTTGAGCGTTTAGCAAGTATGCTGGACACTTTTAGTCGCTTATACGAACGTCACTTATCGTTCTCGAATATCCAAACTCGCTCCTTTGTTCAAGTGGCGCGCTCTGGTTTTCGCCACCATGGCCGAGAACAACGTGCAGCGCATGTTTGGACACTATGCAGCGCCGATGCCCAAAAGGGTTACGTGCTTTTGCTCAGTGACAACGCTTGGTTTCCTCAGACAGAGATGTCAGAGCACATCATTCCTCAACCGCTTTGGGAGCAAAGCCGTTACCAATTAACGCAGCAAGAAGAAATGCCAAACGAATCAGATGTATTTCTCCAAGCACAGCGCACTTACGACAAAATTCTTAGCCGCAGCCAATTTGACCAACTCGCTTACTGCGATGGTTCGCACGCGAAATCAAAAGAAGTGCTACTCACTCGCCCTGTTTTTGCCGCACACGCGCACATGCAAAACTTGGCGAAATACTTTGCTAACAAAGTGCCGAAACGCTTTGTCCTCGAACATGAAAGCTTTTTACGAGGGGCAACGATCACCGCTTTTACCTCCGCCATTAAGCGGGGCACGACGCAACTCTGTTATTGCCATATTGGACAAAGTGAGGAAAACCTGAGCTTAAATCATGCAAAGTAAAAGATGAGTTGGTGGGATGAAACGTGGCGTCGTGGAAACATCCAAAATCAATATGGGAGTTGGCAAGTGGGGATGGGTTGGCTGACTCCAAAAAGCGCAAGACCATCGGAATCGATAGACGAATTAATCCCGACACACCCGAATTGGAACAGCGAGTTTTGGAACCGTTATACCCAATGGTTACCACCAAGCTACGCTGCCCACTTGAGTTTGCAGCGCATCAAACAGTGGCAAGCGATTTATCGATTTCTCTATAACTACTCAGCCATGCAGTCACCACCAAAAGTTGGGGTGGATGAGATCGACCTGTCTCGCGTCGATAGCATAGCCGAATCAATCAACCGCTCGGTAAACGCTCCTGTACACCTTTGAACGCTCGAACAAGAAGGCTTCATCAAAACCGATATTGTTTGAAATGCTGGATCTAAGATTCGACTTTTAGCCATTAGCCAAGTGATTTAATGGGAATGATTTGCTGAAACTTAGCATGAAGATCTGTAAGCGCAGCTTCAACATCTGGTTCTGCTCGGCTTAAATGTGCGATTAGCGTCATGAAGTAGCAGTCAAAAATCAACGGCATTTTGTCTTCAAGAACAGAACTTACGCTCGCAGATTGAAACAAAGCTTGGTTAAACGACTGGTAATAATCCAAATCCCAAATCACCTCTTTCAACAAGGCTCGGCTCAACTCGACGTTCGCAAAATAGTAGCGATAGTATTTCTCCGTCAGCGCCAAACCAATGTCTATATCTGTCTTACCTTCCACACTGACTAGCGTCTCTTGGCTGATCTGTTGCAGTTGCGTCAGCATCCCTTCGCGCAAAATCGACAGTTTGGTCGGGAAGTGGCTGAACACCGTACCATCGGCGACTCCTGCTTCTCTCGCAATCTGCCTTGTGGTCGTCATGTCATAGCCATTCTGAGCAAAAGATGCCCACGCGGCTTTTAGGATTTTGTCTCTGGTTTGTTGTCGCTTCGTCATTGATGTATCTGCTTAATGAGCCTGAAAGGATCATACCTTGAGCGGCTGACATTGACAAATTGAGCGCGCTCAATTATAAAAAATGAGCACGCTCAATTTTTATATAAAAACAAAAGGAATCGCTCATGTACGTATTAAACAAACTAGGCCAAGGATTGATTTTCTTGCCGACCATATTCTGCTTTTCTTATATTTTAAGACCAATATTGATGGTGATTCTCATACCAGGTGGACTCGCACTTTTGGCGTTAATCGGTGGGGCAGAAGTCAGAGCAGAACTCAAAGCCATGTTGCTTGAGGAGCTTTTTGGGGTCAGTCCATCACACACCACCTCGAAAAAGGCGTGAGTGCGCGAGAAACGTTGGCAAGGTTAAGCAAAAAACAAAACGCGCAAGTATCGAGATCTCAATACCTGCGCGATATAAATGTGGTGAAAAGAGGACTGGCGTTAATCAGTATTCATGTTCTGACCGATTCGCCATAAAACGCCACTAGGGTCAAACAAACAACATTCGCGCATACCCCAAGGTTGCTCGACCAGCTCAGTTAAACGCGAACCAAATTCTTCATGACCCACTTTGGACAAGTGCTGATGCCAGCTTTCTGCGTCTTCTACGAGCAAGTGCATCATGAAGTTGTTGCCGTGTTCTGGCTCATAAAAATTCTGTAAAAGAAACGCGCAACTGCCTTGAGAGAAGTACGCCACATCACCGAAGTCTGACGCCATATCAAAGCCTATCGCCTCATAAAAACGTTTTGAGAGCGCGTAATCTTTCGCTGGAACAAATGATTTGATTTCAACAATATTGAGGTTTTCCATTTCCAATTTCCTAAGCCCTTTTCCATCAAACTGACTGACGTAATCACGCTCTACGCCTTCTATTCGCCTTGCGTATTTTGCTGCGATGGTAGTGGAACACACTCTACCATTTGCGTTTGTAACCACGTGATGAATTTATGTTCGAGTTCTGTACGCTTTTTATCTTGGCTCAATAAAACATAATTGCAACCTGATAGCACAAAACCAAATGGCGCGACCAAATTACCGCGCTTAATATCGTCCATAACAAAAGGATACGATCCCATCGCCGCGCCTAAGCCATCCACCGCGGCTTGTATGCAAAAATAAAAATGCGCAAATGATTGCTGAGTGTTGCCGTTGAAGGTTTCACAACGTGTTGATAGCTGCCAATCCGCCCAAGCATGCGGTCTAGTTTGGCTATTCAACAATCGAACTGCATCCAAATCGTCTTGAATGGATTGCCAATACTCAGGAGAAAATACTGGCCCCACCCACTCTTCAACAAGAATGGTTTTGTTGTAATCGTGCTGCTGAGCAAAATCGTCTCGACGAACCGCCATCGAAAGCCCTGTTGATCCTAATGTTACCGGGCCTCCCGCCGTCGACAAACGAACATCAGCACGGTGTTCATCATTAAACGCAGCAAGCCTTGGCATCAACCAACGCATGGTTAATGTCGGTTCACAAGACACTTCAAGATGCTGATGTTTTTCTTGAATGAGTGTATTCACGCCTGTTTCTAGCGTTTGGAATGCCGTTTTTGTGTATGTCTTGAGTAATTCACCTTCTGCCGTCAACACGGATTTCCTGCCCTCTTTCAAAAACAAAGGTTGCGACAGATATTGCTCAAGTTGCTTGATCTGCTTACTCACGGCTCCGTGGGTGATATTCAGTTTGTCAGCCGCTTCAGTGTAGCTTGAAGAGCTCGCCGCAACGTGGAAGACATAGAAAGATTTTAGGTGACGCATTTGTGAGTTTTTCTCACAAATATGGGAATATTTTTCGATTATAGTCAGTAACAAAGACGCTTACAATTCCGCTACATCACAGACTTCATCATTCAAACAGGAAACCGATATGGAATTTGTAACTCTTGCGCTATTGGGGGTACTTATTGTTATTAGCCCTGGCGCAGACTTTGTTTTGGTATTAAGAAACAGCTTAAATCAAGGACGAGAAGCTGGCGTGTACAGTGCGATTGGTATCAGCATGGCGATAAGCATCCACATCGCTTACTCCATGCTGGGGATCAGTTACTTAATTTCACAAAATGAATGGTTGTTTAATCTCGTGCGCTATCTTGGGGCTGCTTATCTTGTCTACCTTGGGATTAAAGGAATATTCTCCTCGCAGCCTGCGTCAAACTCAGAAACCATTCAACAGAGCGAGTATTCAATGTGGCGATTTTTCATGCAGGGATTTCTGTGTAATTTACTCAATCCTAAGACGATGCTGTTTTTTCTGAGTATTTTTAGCCAAGTGATTTCTCCCGATTCTAGTCAGCAACATATCGCCTTGTTTTACGGGATTTATATGATTGCGCTGCACGGTATTTGGTTTTCTATCGTTGCTGTTTTATTCACGTCCCCCCAATTACAAGCCTTCTTGTTGAAGATTAAGCATCGACTCAATCAAGCATGTGGAGCGGGTTTGGTCATTTTCGGCGCGATGCTGGGCTTAAAGGCTTAATACGTTTGCGGTCAGATTTTGAACACAGAAAATGCGGCTACTGGAGCCGCATTACAATCCACAAACCTTAGGTCTGGTAAGTGAAACGTTTATTGAGTGATAACGGTGAGCTTATCCCAATCAATCGTGAAGCGAATTTGCGCTTCAGTGTAATGGCTCGTTGTGCCTTGATCGTACCAGTTACACGCATTGCGAGAGAAACCTTCGTCAACTTCTTTCATGCCCGCTCGTGCAATCATCTCCGTTTTGGGCTCTTCTCCGCGCTCAAATTCTGGTGTGAACACGTACTGGAATTTCGGTTTGAAACCGTAGATCAAACGCGGCAAGTTCTCTTCTGGTAATAGGTTTTCGTTTGAACAACCTGTGTAGTGGTAAACACCCGCCCATTTACCGTAATACTGGTAGTCGTTGGTGTAAATTTGGCTAAGAGAGGTGGTCCACTTAACGCCCATACCGCGTTCCATGGAAGCTTTTGGCTTGGCTGCGGTGACGTAATCCTTACTCGAGTAACGAGACGTATAAGCCACACCTAGGTCGGTCGTCAACGAGCCAGAAAAACTTGGTGCCGAGCCCGGTGTTGCAGTCGCGGTTAAGCCGATAGACGGTGCAACCGTGGTTGTCGATATCGAAACATCATTGGCTTCGTTTTGCGGTGAGTAATCCTCACTAAATACAGGCGTGCCACCAGCTTGATAGATGCTGTAATCGAACGCAACTGGGTAGTTTTGAGTAAAACGGTCAACAATCGCTGCATCAAAAGTGTGTTTTACACCCGGCTTACCTGGTACATAACCATTCCCTAGAGTGATCACGCGAGCCGCTTTTTTGTCATTCTTTGAGTTATGGAATAACTCAACCAGTAACTTCATCTGCACACGGCTACCACGAAACTCGTACGGGAAAAGCTCAGGCTCGCTTTGCATCACGACCTCATAACTTTTCTTCACGTAACCTTCTAGCGCGATGTTATCAATCAAGACACTTTCTACAACCTTGTTATCAGAAGCAGCAGCAGTAGCGGAAATCCCTAACATTAGGGGAAGCAGTATTTTCTTATTCATTATTTTATTACCTTACTTGGGAACAGTCCCAAATCAAGCTAACATATTGAATACACTGCATCAACGTGACGAAAACGATTCACATTATCAATAGTTTGATCTACACTCAGAAATGAAAAAAAAACAGCCAACTTACGCTGGCTGTTTCGATGCAGTTAATGAATGACCCGAGCGTCCCCTTTAAGTAACTGAGACAGATCGATAGTGAATATCGTCACTGTCGGACGTTTAGGCAGAGCATTTTCGATCGAAAACTCTGGCCCAGCTGGAACGAGGGGGAAGTGAATAGCAGTCGGCCACGTTGACGAAGCTTCATTACCGCCCGGCTCAGATATTGAGAAAGAAAACGCAGGCAAACGGGTCATAACACTTACCTCAAATGACTGATTCGCGGGCTCAAGCGAGCCCGCTTAGGTTTTGCAATGTTATTGTTGTTTTAACGCTTACTTAATCACTAACGATTGATAACGTTAGATATCAAGTTCTTTGTCTTCAACGTGGTTGGTGATCATCGCTTCAGTGGTGATCATCAAGCCAGCAACAGACGCTGCGAATTGAAGCGCTGAGCGTGTTACTTTCGCAGGGTCCAAGATACCCATTTCGATCATGTTGCCGTATTCACCTGTCGCAGCGTTGTAACCGTAATCGGCATCACCCGCTTTGACAGCATTCGCCACAACTGAAGCTTCGTCACCTGCGTTGGTTGCGATTTGACGAAGAGGCTCTTCCATTGCACGTAGCGCAACTCGGATACCCACGTTTTGGTCATCGTTGTCACCTTTTAGATCCGCTAATTCTTTCGCGATCTTAGTTAGGGCAACACCACCACCAGCGACAATACCTTCTTCAACCGCGGCGCGTGTAGCGTGTAGCGCATCGTCCACGCGGTCTTTCTTCTCTTTCATCTCAACTTCGGTTGCAGCGCCGATCTTGATCACCGCTACGCCGCCAGAAAGCTTCGCAACACGTTGTTGAAGCTTGTCTTTATCGTATTGAGAAGTGGTTGTTTCGATTTGTTTTTCAATCGAAGCCACACGATCAGCAATCGCGCTTGCTTCTGCTGCACCACCCACGATGGTTGTTGTGTCTTTGGTGATGGTCACTTTCTTCGCACTACCTAGTTGCTCTAGCGTTGCTTTTTCAAGCTCTAGGCCGATTTCTTCAGAGATGACCGTACCTGCGGTTAGTACCGCAATGTCTTCCATCATCGCTTTACGGTTGTCACCAAAACCAGGTGCTTTCACCGCCGTCGCACGCACGATGCCGCGCATGTTGTTCACAACCAATGTCGCTAGCGCTTCACCTTCGATGTCTTCAGCAATGATCAATAGCGAGCGAGAAGATTTCGCCACTTCTTCTAGCACTGGCAATAGCTCGCGGATGCTGCTGACTTTTTTGTCCACCAATAGGATGTAAGGGTTGTCTAGCTCTACGCTGCCATTTTCTTGGTTAGTGATGAAGTATGGCGACAAGTAACCGCGGTCGAATTGCATACCTTCAACCACAGACAATTCGTTGTCTAGACCTTGGCCTTCTTCCACCGTAATCACGCCATTGCGACCCACTTTTTCCATCGCTTCTGCAATAATTTCACCGATCGCGCGATCGCTGTTTGCAGAAATGCTACCCACTTGGGTGATGGATTCTTTGTCGCTGCATGGCTTAGACATTTCACGTAGTTTCTCAACCGCCGCTTCAGTGGCTTTGTCGATACCACGTTTTAGGTCCATTGGGTTCATGCCAGAAGCTACCGCTTTAAGACCTTCATTGATGAAAGATTGTGCCAGTACAGTAGCCGTCGTTGTACCGTCACCCGCTTCATCATTCGCTTTGGACGCCACTTGTTTCACCATTTGTGCGCCCATGTTTTCGAACTTGTCTTTCAGTTCGATTTCTTTCGCTACAGACACACCATCTTTAGTGATCGTTGGCGCGCCGTAAGATTTATCAAGCACAACGTTGCGGCCTTTAGGGCCTAGTGTCACTTTTACTGCGTCCGCCAGTAAGTTCACACCTTTCAGCATTTTTTGACGTGCGTCATTAGCAAATAATACGTCTTTTGCAGCCATAATTATCTCCTCAAAAAACTACTACAAAAATAATTACTCAACGATTGCTAACACATCAGATTCGGACAGAATCAAGTATTCTGCGCCGTCAATTTTCTCGGTTTTCACGCCGTAACCGTCATTGAAAATGATTTGGTCGCCCACTTGGACTTCCATCGCAGCGCGTTCGCCATTTTCAAGGCGTTTACCTAAACCAACAGCAATGACTTTCCCGCGGTTTGATTTTTTAACCGACTGAGAAGTTAAAACGATTCCCCCTTCAGATTTATTTTCCACCTCTTGTCTTTCAACAATTAGCTTGTCATTTAAAGGACGAATTTTCATTTGAAGTGCCTCCTACTTAGAACCAAAAATAAAAGACATAGTTTGAACATAAAGATGGATTAACGAGTCGTCTGCTCGTTTCGATGAAAATAATAAGGTCGAAAAATTGGAGTTCAAGGGGGAAATTTAATAAAAATTTTTTATCGAACTAAATAAAATTCTCTATCAAACATTCTCATTCACCATCCGTCATAATGAGTCTATGATGGAGGCTATTTTACGCAGTGGTACACATAGTTTGATAAGGATGACGAAAGAATGAAAAAGGCAATTTCTCTGTTTCTTGCAACGCTGAGCTTAGGGTTGCTCGCTCCTAATGTAGCGGCTTCTGAACGCGCGGAACAAGGATGGCAACTGATAGAGCAAGGCGCAATGCTCGTCGATGTGCGCACTCCGCAAGAGTTCTCTGAGGGGCATTTAGACAATGCGGTGAATTTCCCTCTATCTGAGCTTGATAAACATTTTAAAGACGTCAAAAAAGATCAATTGATTGTGCTGTATTGTCGCAGTGGTAACCGCTCGGGCCAAGCCTATCAATATTTGCAATCGCAAGGGTTCACAAATCTGCACAATGCAGGCGGCCTGGAAGAGTTGCAAAACGCCCAATAATCCCTCGTTTTGTTACTACATGACTCGTTTTTCATCTGGAAAAACAGAGCGCGTTGCTGATTAGCGGCAACGTGCTCTACTGTTTAATACTTAACTTCTGTCACATCACTACTTTGGCCCTGCCTCAAACTGGGTCAGGTTGTCGGTTATTTCTAACCACGGCGCTTTTGACGCCACGAAAATATGAAAACTTGGTTTGTGAGATGGGGCATCATCCAACACACCTAAGCGAATATTGACGATTCCGTTATTCTTTTTCGAATACAAACTTGAGCCGCAATGGCGACAAAAACATAGCTCGGTATTTTCACTTTTCTGATAAGTTTGAATATCCTCTTTCCCTTGGATAACAAGCAACTTATCCAGAGCAATGCCGCCCGCCGATGAATAGTCAGAGCCAGTAAATTTTCGACATTCAGAGCAATGGCAGTTGCCCATGTATTTGAATTCATCCGCCACTTCGAGTTTTACCTTGCCACACAGACATGAGCCTTTGAGTACTTCCATTTGAGTCCCTTTTTTATTATGAACCTACGTGAGGTTGGTGATGGTCTCTTCACCATGCCACCACAAGACGACAAATTAAAGACGGGTAACGCAGGTTTTCAAAAATGAAACGAAAATGTAAAACGGGCTTTTCGGATACAAAAACACCAAGCAAGATGCTTGGTGTTTTCTTAATATTTTGTTTAACCACGCCATCGCTCTTTATAAGAGACATCGTGTTAAGCAAGTTCAGTGCTTAGAAAATGCAGTGCTTAGTAAAGCTGGTTGCTTCGTTTGCTGTCCAGTCACCTTTTGGCTTGTCTTTCAAGCTCTCACACCATTGCTCGCTGCCAACACCATCTTGAAGAACACAGTGCTTTGCAAAATCGACGGCATTGTCTGCTGTCCATTCTGTTTTTGGCTTATCGCGCATGTCGTTACACCAGCCTTCGGTGCCCACTTCATCGCTACAAGCAGTTAAAGCAGACACAGCTAACATCAGCATGACTAGTTTTTTCATAAATTCAGGTTCCAGTTGCAAACAATTAAATACCCATCACTTCAACAAGCGTTGTTCATCAAAGTGACTTTTGTATCAACTATAACGAAATTATCAGTCTACGTGTTAAGACACCGAAAATTTATTGAGCGACGCTGTGATAATCACACCATATCTGGTCTTACAGACGACGTGCTTTAGTTAACGCGTTCACCTTCGCCGATCCAGTGCCAAAGCAGGCCAAACGCAGCTCTAACGCCATTTGTTCAAAATGATCGACCACCAACTGCGTGCTGATGGTTGCGGCTTTCAATACTGCACCAGCTTGACCTACGAGGTTCGCGCCTAAATGAATCGCTTTCGCCGCCTCAAGTCCATTGTGGATACCACCAGAGGCGATCAAAGGCAATTTAGGATGCTGCGCACGTATTTGAGCCAAACACGTTGCCGTCGGAATACCCCAATCACGGAAAAGCTCGGCTGCACGCTGCATGTGAGGGTTGTCTTGGCAATACCCTTCAACCGCACTCCAACTTGTGCCACCAGCGCCCGCGACGTCAATCGCGTCCACGCCCGCATCAACCAGTCGCTGCGCCACGTCACCGCTAATACCAAAACCCACTTCTTTGATGATGATAGGCACGTTAACGCGCGGCTTTAGTTGCTCAATAGCGTGCAATACACCAATCCAATTGTGATCGCCGTTTTTCTGAAACGCTTCTTGCATCGGATTAACGTGCACAAACAAGGCATCTGCTTGAATCGCCTCAACCGCACGTTGCGCGTTATCCAATTTGCCTTTGTCACGCAGTTGAGCAGCTCCTAAGTTTGAGTACAGCGGCACACCTTTTGCGAGTTCACGGATGGTTTTACCCAAGCCAGAGTGCTGGCTTTCTTCTAAGCTGATCCGCTGAGAGCCCACACCCATCGCGATACCTAACTCGCTTGCGGCTTCAGCTAAGCGGCAGTTGATCGTTTCGGCGTCTCTCGCTCCCCCCGTCATGGAGCTGATCAAAAACGGCAGCGCCAATCGATGGCCAAGAAACTCAGTCGATAAATCGATAGTGTTGAAGTCACATTCTGGCAGCGCACAATGTTCAAACTCGACAGACTCAAAACCCACCGTTTTCTTTTTCATGCTCATGTCATGATGTAAAACAGCGTCTAAATGTAAGTCTTTTCGGTTAGTTTGCGGAGCCATAATGTCACCCTAAAGTAAAACAGTCGCGCAGTATTGCCATCCTTATCAGTAACGTCAATGCGAATTTTCTGAAATAGGCGCATTGCATTTCCGAAACCAGCAATGAATCGTTATTTACTCTGAAATTATAGGAAGAGAAACCCACCCTCTCGTTTAAAACGATAACGGCGAGTTGCTCCCTAAGCTTGGAAAACAAACGGACAGGATGCCAACTTAAAGGCGGTGAAATAGATGTTTTACGTTCTATTGTGCGCTTTCAGGCAGAATTAGCGACACAATAGTACTTGTCGTACTTGGCACAAACTGATCCGGATCATCACAGAATTGGATTTTGCCTTTGTCTTCGACATTAAACAGCGGGATCACCAAATTGGTCTTGTGATGTTCCAAATAATCTTGGTAAGTGAAGTTCTCACTCAGTTTAGTGTGCTTGATTTCCGCGCCTCGGCTTAACAGGCTCGCTAACTGGGTGTAACTAACATTGCCCCCCATCAACAGCTTGCCGTGATACTCCTGAGCAACAGAGTGCTTCTCACTGCCGTTTCCATTCGTCTTCGCTTTTTGCAGACAATGTACTTTATCTTCGCCGAACTCGTCGACAAATTGCATACAAGCCATGATGTTGAAGTGTTGATCTGGCGTGAGTGCGACCACTTGACCAATGCCAATCATGTTCAGGTTGTCATCCGCATGGCTAGAAATTGGGTTACCGTAATAATAATCCAGGCCCATCATACGAACTTGGCTGATGTACTCCCAGTTCGAGTCCGTCATCAATACACGTCGATCATAACGCGCTAACGCTTGGCCAATTTCACGTGCGACTCGGTTCGCCCCAATAAGTAGGAAGCCTCTCGGCGCAGGTTCAGCGACACCCAATGCAATCGCCATAGGCCGAGCAGTGGCACTTTGTAATACCACCGTACCGATGATCACCATAAAGGTCATTGGTACCAGCAAGCTTGCTCCGTCAACTCCGTATTCGGTCAACTTAATCGCAAACAGAGACGAAATCGACGCAGCAACAATACCGCGTGGTGCAACCCAAGACAAAAAGAGCTTGTCTTTAAGGTTCAAGTTGCTGCGCATCGTAGAAAGAAAAATCGATAACGGGCGCGACACCAACTGCATAAAGACAAACAGCAGCAATGCACCACTACCCAGCGCTGCAAAATCATCCAAGCTGATTCGAGCCGCAAGGAAGATGAACAAGCCAGTGATCAACAAAATGGTCAAGTGCTCTTTAAAATGCAGAATTTGCTGAATGTTGATGTCTTTCGCGTTGGCAAGCCACATGCCCATCACAGTAACGGTTAATAACCCTGCTTCTGATTCGATGTGGTTAGAGACCGAAAATACGCCCAGTACCACCATTAAAACCGCAAAAGGCTGCAAGTATTCCGGCAACCACGCTCGACGCAATACCGTCGCCACTGCTGCACCAGACGCCACACCTAAAATGACACCTACGGCAATGATGGTGCCAAAGACTTCCATGCTGTTTACGGCGCTGTGTGACACGATAAACTCATACACCATCACCACAAATAGCGCACCAAGAGGGTCGATTAAGATCCCTTCCCAGCGCAAAATATTGGCAAGTGTACTGTTAGGCCTTACCGTCCGAAGCAGCGGCACGATAACTGTCGGCCCCGTGACGACGGTTAAGCTGCCGAACAACATGGCGAGCTCCCAAGTAAAACCAAGGAAATAGTGTGTCGCAACACTGGTTGCCGCCCACGAGATGATCGCCCCGATGGAAACAATGCTCCATACCGACCCACTCACGCCACGAATTTCTTTAAAATTTAAGGTCAAACTGCCTTCAAATAAAATGACTGCCACCGCTAATGAGACCAACGGAAAGAGCAAATTTCCCAAAATTTCATCGGGTTTGAGCCATTGCATAAATGGCCCGACGATGAGGCCAGCCAACAGCAAAAACAAAATGGCTGGCAAGCGCAGCCGCCAAGCTAACCACTGACAGCCCAAACCAATGACCCCTACCGCTGACAGCACCAGCGCTTCATTACCCACTTGCATCTATCGTCACCTATTTTTATCGTTGTTTTAGCGTCACAGCGCTAGGATGCGTTGACCCTTAGAATTATGAATATAGTTTATACCCAGTGACTTAGCGGCGATGTGTGCCGAAAAGTCGTCCAGAAACTGCATCAAGACTTGCGTCATTCTCGCAGTTCCCCTCAGAGCAAGGTAAAGTGGGTACAAAATTTCACGCGGAACCTAGCATCATAAAACGCTCAGGCATAGAGCATGAACTAAGCTTTAGTGTACGTGCTCAAAGTTAAGAATCATCTATCGTGTGAGACAAACGACCAAGGATAGGGAGAAATAGATTGTTTACGACACTTGCACTGATCACGGCTTTTTTTGCCATATTGATCGGTTTGAAAGCCGCCAGTCGGATATCGTTGCTGGAAAAAGAGCTGTCGAAATTACAGAAAGAAGTTGCCTCTCTTCGCGTCAGCACGCGTCGCGATTCGAAACTCGAAGCCTCCCAACCAGAGCCTGACACATCGGAATCCAGCCTTGGAGCGGCCTCTTCGATGCGTTCAGATTCTGGCGACTCGGCGTTAAGCGCTCCAAGCAATATCGAGCCTGAATTTGAGCCTTCATACCTTGCAACTCAGCAGCACCATAGCGAGCAAGAGCAAACCGAACTCAACCAAAGCCAGCAAACACAAGTTCAGTTGGCGACGTTTACTGAGCAAGAAGACCCACTAATCCAGAAGCACGCGCAAAAACTCATTGCTAACTTCCAAGAGAACTGGCTAGTTTGGGTCGGCGCATTAGCCATGTTGATCGGTGGCGGCTATCTGGTACAAGTGATTGGTAGCCATATTGAGTTTTCGCCACTTATGCGTGTTTCTTTTGCCTTTTCACTCTCGTTACTTATGGTACTCGCTGGCGAGTGGTTCCATCGAAAAGAGCAAAACAACCCGGATCGCGCCGCACGCGCTCAAGGCTTTACCTATGTGCCTGCTGCTGTCACCGGAACGGGGCTAACGGGCATTTACTGCACCGTCATTTTTGCTTTTGTGGTTTATCAAATGCTGACGCCAAGTGTCTCGTTGATCATCTTGGCTGCGGCGGCATTTTGCAGTTTAGCGTTGTCATTGCGACAAGGGCCGTTAATGGCGGTGCTCGGTTTAATCGGTGGCTACACAGCTCCACTTTGGATTGGAGGTAATGAACCGAACTACTTTTTGTTAGCCGGATACATCTGCGCGATTTCGTTCGCGGCGACCTTATTGATGCAAAAAGTGCATCGGGCATGGATTGCGCCAAGCATCGCCGTTCCGCATGTCATTTGGATGCTGCTGTTGATTGAGAGTATTCCAACTGAACTGCTGTTCTCGTGGCTCGCGATTTATCTCTCCATCACTTTGTATCTCATTTTCGCGGTTCCGAGAATGGGTTGGATGCTCAATCCTCGTTTTCGCCACTATCAAAGCAAGTGGACAAATCAACCAACCGCGACCTCTCTTGCAGTAGCGTTATTGACCTTTTCTGCTATCACCAGAATGCCGGAACTGAACACTCTACAAATGGCGTACTGTTATACGCTGCTTTTGGCGATCATCTGGCTACCTGCACTGCGTACAGGCTGGTCGTTACGTGTATTTTTGCCATCCATACTCGTCTCGGCAACCGCGCTGATTGTTCTCACCATCGCGTTTGATGCGCTGTATATGTTAGACAGAGAAGCCAGCATCCTATTCGCATTGGCGGTGAGTATTGCACTGATTGGCTTTAGAGCCTATTGCCAATCTTTGAGTGACCGTTCGCAAATCAGCAACGTGCTTTTGTTGGTGCTAGCACCAACGATGGGTTTGGTCACGTTGTTTTATGCTGACGAATTCATGCACGGTTACGCCCTGTACTGGACGTTGTTCTGCGCGCTCATCGCAGCCTATTATGCGTTCCTTAGCCAGCGCCTTCGCTCTCTTGCACTTGAATGTTCAGCGGTCGTTCACGCTCTGATTTCTGGCGTCGCTTTCGTTTGGTTAAGCGACACTTGGCTCACCACTGCCATTTCGATACAAGTCGCGGTGATGGCACTGCAAATCCAAGCCGGGTTCTTTCGCCCAGCAAGTTGGGCGGTCAAAATCGTGATGGGTATTTTGGTGGTTCGTCTCACGTTGCTGCCATTTATTCCACAATGGCAGCCGGTTGAGAGTGGGCATTGGGCTTGGGTCATTCTTAGTTACGTGCCGTCATTGGCTATCTTAGCCTATGCCCGAGGCGTGCTAGCGAAACAAGATTCCGAACTGACCAACTGGTTCGAAGGGGCGTTTTTGCATGTGTTCTTAATGGCGTTGTTCACCCAAACCAACTACTGGTTAACAGGACAATACGGCTATTTGGGGCACATCGATTTCACAAGTGCCGTGGTCTTTGCCAACCAAGCACTGGTTATGGGCTTGGTTTACAGTTATCGCAGCCAATTTGCTCAACAGCTCACCCTTGTTTATCAAGCCTACAGCTACTTATTGTGGGGCGTATTCGCGCTATTGACGGTATGGCTGAACAGCGTTGAATCGCCACTCATCAGCAACAACATATCGGCACTAGCCATGCCTGTGTTCAACATGCTGAGTTTAGGTTGGCTTCTGCCAGCGTGCATTCTCATTGCTGCGGTCGTTAGACGCTGGAATACGCTGCGTGTACACCGATTAGCGGTCGCATGTCTTGGCTTTGCATTAGCGGCCATTTGGCTAGGGATGTCGATTCGACAGTTCTGGCAAACCACGTCAATGACGCTGTTTCAGCCGACCAGTATGGCGGAATTGTTTAGCTACTCAGTGGCAGGATTAATGGTTGGTGGCGCTTTAACTTGGCGTGGCGTCACTCACAAGGCAATGATGATGCAACGCATCGGCTTAATTATATTGGCCTTTGTGGCATTGAAAGTCTTCTTGTGGGATGTAAGCTCTTTGGACGGGTTCTGGCGCGCCATCAGCTTCTTAGGCTTGGGGGCATCACTTATTGCTTTGGGGTGGCTCTTTCAAAAACTGCATCGCTCAGTCACTCAGACCTCTGAGCCATAATCGACGTTCTTCAACACAAAAAGATAAGCGGAAAAGAGAGATTCCCGACAATGCATTTTCGCCGTTATTGGGGGGCAGCAAAAATGTAAAGCCGGGAATCATTGGAGTGTTCTTTGAAACGGCGTTATTTCAACAATGCAACCACCGTATGGCGACGAACATTCGCTTGCGCATTTAACGCTTGGAACGTCGAGGTAAACTGACCAGACGTCTCCATAAAACCATCCAGTTTTGCGTTCACTTCATCTACCGAAAGTTGATGACTTTTGCTTTGGATTGAGCGCATCTGCGTGTTCAACTCGCCATGAAAAGCTTTCGCTTCTTCTAAGCTGGTTTGCACTTGTCTTAAGTGCTGATTGACTTTCGAGATGGTCTGTTTGATGCCATCACGAGAGCCTAAATCAAAACTCAGCTCTGCAATGCCGTCCGGCTCAGATTTCAAGTTCAGCACATTTGGCTGGCCAGCTGGGAAGCGATGCCCTTCGCCCGTGACCAAAACCTTCTGCTGCATTTGTTGATAAGCGTTATCGCGCGCTTCAAACAAAATGGTGCCGTCTTCAGCCAATGATGCGCGCATGCCCATTGCAATTAAACTGCGGTCGAGCATTTTCACCGTGCGTGCGCCGTCCGATTGACCGTCAAACTGAATCATCACCGCTTGGCCCTGAGGGAAATCCAAACGAATTTGTTCCGCTCGGTCACTGAGACGATGCACATTCAAACCTGGGATAGAGAAGCGACGAATATCGGCCTTATCCAACTTGAGATGCAACTCGTTATCAATCACCTTCTGGCCATCAAAGCGTGCTTGTTCCACAACACGTTGAATGTTCGCTTTAGAGCGCACAAGCGTATCTTGCAACCCCGGCACATTTTGTGTGCCTTGCGTAACGGCTTGAGTTAACCCACGCTTAATGTGCGTTAACTCTTTACCAATGGTTTGCAGTGATTTTGAAGCAATTTGGACCGCTGTTGCTTGTTGCTGTCCCTGAGTCAGTTGAATGCCTGAAACAGAATAGGCTGACGCGGTGTCAGCCTGAACTTGAATTGGACGCGGTTTGATCGTACTGCTTGAATCCGCAGAGCGGGTTGGCATGATAGAGGCTTGTTCTTGGCCACCCAAGCGTATGCTATGAGCTCTAACCTCTACTGTACTCATTACCATAAAAGAACTTCCTAACCTTAAATACGGTCAAACAATGAAAGATCGTTGATCTTCACGTAGCTCGCCTGCGTAGCTTGCAGAGCAGCCATGTAGTTGCTTAAACGTACCGAAGCTTCACCGTAGTCCAATGCAGATAAGTCACCAGAGACTTTGTCGACAAACAACTTATTTTCGCTGTGTGCGCCATCCATCAAATCTAGGTTGTTATGGCGACCACCGATTTCCGTCATCGCGCCTAGTACGTTTGCCATCGTATCATCGATGGCGTTTAGGCTAGCGTCCACTTCGGCTTGAAAATTCGGACTCGGCTTCTCAAATTCTGCAATCAAAGCATCAATTTGGTTAAGAACGTTCTTGCCGCCACCAATATCTAGGATCTCTTGTGCGGTCATGTTCGAATCCATGGTCACGCCTTTTGCCACCGTCACCACACGAACATCGCTGTTGCCTTCGACCACATAAGCGCCACTTGATTTATTCAGAGCCGCGGTATCGGTTTTTGTGCCCGAAAACAGAAAGTGGCCTTCTTCATCTTGCGCATTGAAAGACGATTCGATGGAGTCACGGTAGCTTTTCAGTTCGGTGATCATGCCGCTACGGTCTTGATCCGTTAACGAACCGTTCGCGCCCCAAAGAACAATGTCACGCATGCTTTTCAAACTTTCGCTCACTGAGTCTAGGTGTGTCTCTTGGCTTGAAAGCGTTGTTTTCAGGTTTGCGATGTTGCTTTGGTATTGAGCAATCGCGCTGTTTTCGCGTTCCAAGTTAAGCAGCTTGATAGACGCCATTGGATCATCAGACAGCTTAGTCAGTCGCTCACGTGTCGACATTTGTTGAAGTACTTTCCCAAGGCCTGCGCTGTTGCTCTGCAGGCTTTGCAGCATCATTTGGCTGAATTGGTTATCACTGATTCGCATCTGGGTTTCCTCTAGAATAACTGCAATACAGAGTCGAACAGCTGGTTCGCCGTACTGATCACTTTCATGTTGGCATTGTGCGCGTTAGCAAACGTCATCAAGTTCGCGGCTTCTTCATCGCTGTTCACTGCACTTACATTGTCGCGAGCGGTATGCGCTTGCTTACTCATTGCCAGTTTTGCTTGGTAATCCGCATCGGCCTGACGCGCCTTGATCGCCGTTTGGCCAACCATTGAAGTAAAGGCATCGTTCAAGCTCACTGAGCCGTAGCCCGTTACCGCAACCGGTTTGTTACTCAAATCAATCAGAGATTTAAGAACATTCGCGTTACCCGGCGTACCATCGCTTGAAAACGCCAATTCTTCCGCGCTCAAATCTGTGATGGTTAAACTTGCCGCTGGGTTGTCAGGGTCGTAGTTAAACAGTGGTTTGCCAGCATTGCCTTTCAAGTCTTTACCTGTAGCAAGTACCGCGTTGTACTCATCTGCCAGAGCTTTTGCCATGTCATCAAGCGCCACTTGGTTTGGCTTTAGAACGTCGGTTTGGTAATCGTTGATGGCACCCAACTTACCCCCGACCGAATCGCCAATAGCGAAGCTTTGATTAGCAAAATTCACGTGCAGATCCGCAAGATACGGATCGCTTGGATCAGGAATCGCAGACAGTTGACCAAAGTCCGAGCCCATGACTAACGGCTGACCAGAAACCAACGTCACCTGCATGCTGCCATCCGGTTGATCGGTTGTTTTCACTTCGATCACTTGTGACAGCTCACCGATCAGATTTTCACGCTTGTCCATCAATTGAGCAGGGTTACCGCCTGTACCTTGCATTTCAACGATTTGCTTGTTCACGTGAGCGATGTTCGACATCAGACTGTTTGCATGAGTCAGCGCAGCACTGCGCTGATCATTCATGTCTTTATGTTGGTTGTGCAAAGACTGAGTTAGTGTGTTGAAGCGTCGAGCCAACGCTTCTGATTCATTGATGATTTGCTGGCGGTAAGGCATCGATTCTGGCTTCACTGTCGCGTCGTTAAGCGCGGCGTTAAGCGAATCTAAGCCAGCAGAGATACTAAATCCGTCTGCACCCAGGGTGTTTTCTAGTTGGCTCATGCTGCTGGTGTAACCAGCCGCGTAAGCCGCCAAACTATTGGTAGACCAAGTTTGTTTAACCAAGAACTGATCAGTTACACGGCGGATGCTGGTCACTTCCACACCCATACCAGAGCTTAAGCGGTTGGACTTACCATCACCAACTGTCGCCATCAACGCTTGTTGACGGCTGTATCCTGGCGTATTGACGCTCGCAACGTTTTGCGCCGTCACGTCAAGTGCAACGCGGTTTGCGTTTAAACCTGAGAGGGCGATATTAACTAGGTTCATTTACAGCTCCATTTTCCTGATCAGCGGCTGAGAAAAAGCGGTCGTCATGCCGGCTTCTCCAAGCACTTGTTTAACTGAGGCGACCGCTTGAGCCGTTGAGTTAAATGGGTCGGCAATTTCTTCGAGTTCAAGCTGTGATATCGATTCAGAATCGACCGGTTTACCGTCATTTGCAGAAGACACATTGCGCGCCGAATCGAAGGCCACTTCGCGCATTGAAGGGCTCAACTGCTGAATCAGCATATTGGCGATGCCAGAGCTTTGTTTTTTCGCCAACTCCATCGCCAACTGGCCATCGTACATGTCGCGAAAAACGCCTTGTTGTTTGCTTGAAAATGGGCTGTCTTTGTCCGCTAACACGTCGCTGCTACTGCGCATTTGACGCAGCACCAGTTGTAAGAACATAGCTTCAAACTGACCCGCCACCATTTCGAGCGCGCCTTCTTGATCACGACTGTGCTTGATGTTCGCCAACGCACTGTTGTCGTGATAAAGCATTGAGTTCAATTGAGCTTGATCGCTGCTACCGTCTAGTTTCATCGTTCACTCCTTAAATCACGACCAGTTCAGCATTCAACGCGCCCGCTTCATTTAGTGCCTGAAGAATAGACATCAAATCGGTTGGGGTTGCGCCTAAGCTGTTGACCGCATCGACAATGGTATTGAGCTCAGTGCCCGGAGGCCAAATCACCATTTGAGCGAGCTCTTCGTTTACATCAATATCCGTTTGATTCACGACTTTTGTCTCGCCATCAGCAAACGCATTCGGTTGGCTGACTTTTTCTGATTCTGAAATTCGCACCGTCAAGTTGCCGTGGCTTACTGCCGCTTCGCCAACTTTGACATTCTTGCCAATCACCACGGTGCCTGTACGGGAGTTAAAGACGATACGTGCAGGCTTACGACCTTCCACGACGCTCATCTCTTCCAGCATCGACATCATGATCACGCGTTGTTGCGTGTCTTTCGGCGCTCGCATATCCACGCGTGCTTTGTTGATCGCAACAGCCACGTTCGGACCAAACGTATTGTTGATCTCACGTGCGATGTTTTTTGCAGTGGTGAAACTTGGTTTGCGCAAGTTCAGCGTGATTTCATCGCGCTGGTTGAAGTCTGTTTTGATTTCGCGCTCTAGCGTCGCACCATTCGGCACACGACCCGCTGTTGGCGTATTCACTTCGACTTTCGAACCACTTTTACCTTCAGCAGATAAACCGCCCACAACAACGCTACCTTGCGCGATGGCGTACACTTCACCATCGATACCGCGTAGCGGCGTAAGAAGCAGCGTACCGCCGCGCAAGCTTTTCGCATCACCAATGGATGACACGACCACATCTAAGGTTTGGCCCGGCCCTGCCATAGGGTCTACCGATGCCGTCACGCTTACCGATGCTACGTTACGCAGTTTAGGGTCCATGCTGTCATCAATCTGAACACCAAATTGGCGCAACATGTTGGTGATGGATTGTGAGGTAAATTTTACTTGGTTGCGGTCACCTTGGCCGGCAAGACCAACCACCAAACCGTAACCGACTAATTGATTTTCGCGGATGCCTCGAACATCCACCAAATCCATAATAGGAATTTCCACTTCAGCCTGTGAAGTCGCAGGAAGCCCTAAGGTCAATGCCAGTAGGAAAGACGAAAATAAGGTATTGATTGGCTTCATTAGAATGGTACCCATGGGCTGTTAAAGAACTGAGTCAGCCACCCAGCAGCGTTGCTGTCTGCCAACGCGCCACGACCAGCGTAAGTGATGCGAGCATCCGCAATTCGTTGAGAAGAAACTTGGTTATTGCGAGTGATGTCATCGACGCGAACAATGCCCGTCAAACGGATGAATTCATCACCTTGATTTAGGCGCAGCCACTTTTCGCCACTGATGCGCAATACGCCATTTGGCAACACGTCATGCACCGTGACCGTGATAGCACCTTGGAGCTTGTTGCCTTGCGAGCTAGACGCGCTGCCATCGAAATTTCGGCTGCCGTCAATGCTCACACCAAGTTCATCAAACTTTTTAGTGCCGATGGTTGGCGCAGCAAAGTTCACCGCTGAGCTCTTACCAAATTTGGTTCCGGCTTTTTTGCTTGAAGAAGTCTCTTCAGAAAGCACCACGGTTAGCACATCACCGACTCGGTACGCACGACGATCTTGGAACAAAGTCATCGTGTATTGGTGACGATAAAGGCTACCAGATTGAGCGTCTGGTAAGGTGTAATCCAACTTCGGCGGCGCATACTCCTCAGCATTTGGCTGAGGCGGAATAAACTCCTGACGTCCGGCACATCCCACCAGCAACACGACGGCTACTGCCCAACTCTTAGAAAGCCATTTCATTGCTTTTTCCTTCATCATCACCAACTTCATCATTACATCGATTGCGAGACAAACTTCAGCATGTCATCTGCTGCTGATACGACTTTGGCATTCATCTCGTAAGCACGTTGAGTCGTGATCATGTCGACCATTTCTTCCACAACTTGCACGTTAGAGCCTTCTAGCGCGCCTTGCTTGATACTGCCTGCACCATCTGCGCCAGCAATCAGCTCATCGGCTGGGCCACTCGCTTCCGTCTCGCGGAACAAGTTACCGCCAACGGCTTCAAGACCGGCTGGGTTGATGAATTTTGCTAGTGTGATTTGACCAAGCTGCTGAGGTGTTGGATCGTCTGCCGTTGTTGTTGTCACTGTGCCATCTACGCCAACCGAGAAAGAGATCGCGTTGTCAGGAATTTGAATTTGTGGCTCAAGCGGTAGACCTTGACTGTTCACCATCAAACCTTCTGAGTTGATGTGGAACTGACCATTACGCGTGTACATAATCTGACCGTCAGAGTTTTCAATCTGGAAGAAGCCTTGCCCCATTACCGCTAGATCTAGGTCTTGAGTCGTGTTTTGTGTGTTACCTTGCGTGAACACTTTTTGCGTGCCGACAACGCGCACACCACTACCCAGTTGAACACCGCTAGGCAGCTCGTTTACCTGATCCACCTGTGCACCAGGCTGACGCTGAATGCTGTAGAACAAGTCTTCAAATACAACGCGGTCGCGCTTAAAGCCGACGGTGTTTACGTTTGCTAAGTTGTTGGAAATGGCAGTCATCTTCGTGTCCTGCGCTGCCATACCTGTCTTACTTACCCATAATGCCGAATGCATTGGTTATCTCCTTTTGGGGCGAGACTTATCTCGCCGCCATTAATTTGTTACCGGCTTGCGCCAACGTTTCTGCAGTTTTCATCATGCGTACTTGCATCTCGAAGTTACGCGTTAGCGACATCACGCCGATCAGCTCATCGATCGCCGATACGTTACTGCCTTCGATGTGTTCTGGTGCCAATTGCACGGTTTCATCCGCTGCGAATGGCACACCATCAACACTGTGAAGCAAGCTGTCGCTCTCTTTTTGCAGCTGATTGATTTCTGGCTTCACCAGTTTCAATGTGCCGACTGCGATTTCTGCACCGCCACCAGGTGGAATGACCGAGACAAGGCCACGCTCACTGATTTCGATTTTTTGATAATCAGGCACCACCAACGGACCGTTTTCACCCACAACCGGGAATCCGTTGATAGACATTGCGCCAAAGGTATCGATTTGAATGTTACCGGCACGCGTGTAAGCCTCGTTACCCGCTGGCGTTTCTACCGCAAGATAACCTTCACCCATGACGGCAACGTCGAGCGCACGACCTGTTTTCACAACGTCGCCAGAATCAAAACGCGTTGATGCAGAGTTTGTGACCACCATGGTTCGGCCATCAAAGCCCGGGCCTTGTAACTCCACGCTACGAACACGTTCCATATCCGCACGGAAACCTGCGGTATCCGCGTTCGACAAGTTATTCGAACGAACGTGTTGCGCTTTAAGAACTCGGCTTGCACCGGAGGTTGCTGTAAATAACAAGCTATCCATGCAGAACTCCTATTACACCGCGTTGAACAAGGCTTGAGTGAGCTTGTCGCTGGTCGAAATCGTTTTTGCGTTCGCTTGGTAGTTACGTTGTGCTGTCATCAGTGCCACAAGCTCACTGGTTAGGTCGACGTTTGAGCCCTCTAATGCACCTGGAGTCAAGTTACCCAGCGTGCCAGAACCCGGAACGCCCATGATCGGCGCACCAGAGCTAAAGCTTTGTGTCCAAGCAGTGCCGCTCACTTTTGCGAGACCTTGCGTATTAGCAAAATCAGCCAGAACCACTTGGCCTTGAAGCTGTGATTGACCGTTAGTGTAAGTTGCGTAAACCATGCCGTTGTCTTCTACGCGCACACCTGCAAGCTCACCAGATGTGTAACCGTTTGGGCTGTTTGTGCTCACACCAAACGCGGCACCAAATTGCGTGCTACCTTTTAGGTTGATATCAACGCTCATTGCGTTTGCGCCCGCAGCTGGGAATGCCACATTGAAAGAGCCTGTTGGCGCCGCTAACGTACCGTCTTTATTAAACGTCACTGGAATGGTTGAAACAGGAGTTTTACCACCGTCGACTTGCACGTTCACTTCCCATGCGTTGTCTGCCGTTTTAGTGAAGTACTGCGTCACGGTGTGAGAGTTGCCAAGTGAATCGTACACCTGTGTCGTGTAAGAAGAGTTGAACGAGGTTGGATCCGCTGGATCGAACGGCGTTACCGCTTTATCAATCGCTTTTGCACTTGCATCGAAGTTCGCAACAAAATCAAGCTTATCTGTCGCTTTCGCGTTGAGTGACGATGTTGATACTTGGATGTTACCTACAGAACCCGTCATCAAGTTGTTGTTGCTATCTACGCTGTAACCTTGCAACTTCGCGCCATTGTTCGCTGTTACAAAGTTGCTCTTATCCGTACCAAATACGCCAGAACGAGTGTAAAGCGTTTGACCCATGTGATCTTTTGTCACAAAGAAGCCGCTGCCGTTGATCGCCAAGTCCATTGAACGACCAGTACCCGTGATTGAACCGTTTTTATCGAAGTTTTGCGAAATAGACGCAACTTCTACGCCGCCAGGTTGCATGCCGTTGTATACCGCTGCGAACTCTGTGCGCGCACCTTTAAAACCATACGTTGAAGCGTTGGCAATGTTGTGGCTGATCGTGTTTAGCTCTGTGTTGGTCGCGTCCAGACCACTAAGTGCGATGTTAAAACTCATAAAAGACCTCTGATTTGCTTATTTGGTTAAGCACCAAACTGAGTGATTTGATAGAAAGGAACGTTGCCAACGCCATTAACATTGACCAATGCTGCGCCACCTGAACTCGGAATACGAACCTGTTCAACAGTGCCAGCCAGTAGAACATTCGGGCTCGCTTGGCCTTCTTGAACTTCTACAGATACCGTGTATTTGCCCGGCTTTAAGCCAAGCTCTTCTGGATTGATTGAGAACTCAACGTCACCAGCGCCGTGAGCGCCAAGTGGTACGTTCGTCTTCTGACCGAACTGATCTTTCACAACTAAAGTCACTTGGTTTGAACCATGACTCAGTTCGATTTTGCCGTTTTGCGCACCATCACCCAGTTCGAATTCTTTTGAATTCACGTAAACCGTTTGACCAACCAAACCGGCGGTCGATAGCACTTGCATGTTGTCGAGTAGCACCATGCTGTTTTGCATGACCTTCGACATGTTCTCGGTACTTTGAACTTGAGAGAACTGCGCCAACTGACCGACGTACTCTGTGCCATCTAACGGGTTTAACGGATCTTGGTTTTGAATTTGCGCCACCATCAAAGAGATGAACTCATTTTGAAGTGAAGACGCGCTGTTCTTATCCGTTGGGTTTGGCGCAATGCCACTGTTTTCTTTTGCTGCCGCTTTAACTGGAGCGTCCGACGATAATGCCGTGTACTGTGCAAGACTCATTAGCTACCCTGCCCTAAACGAAGCAAGCCTTGCTGCATGCTTTTCACATTTGCCAACACTTCCACGTTCGTTTCGAAGCTGCGAGTCGCTGACATCATGTCCGCCATTTCCGCAACCACGTCGATGTCTGGGTAGTAAACATAACCTTCGCCGTTAGCGAGTGGGTTATTTGGCTCAAAGCGTTTTTCCGCCTGACCTTTGTTTTGCACCACATCGACAATACGCACTTCAGCATTTGGGTAAATGCCGTTTTCTGTCGTCATTTGCGTTTTTTGATACACGGTAGCGAACACAGGTTTAAGTGCTTTGTAAGCATCATCTGGGTTTGCAGACACCGCATCCGCGTTCGCAAGGTTACTGGCAACCGTGTTTAGGCGAACGGTTTGTGCCGTCATCGCAGAGCCAGTAATCGAATAAATATCAGTGAATGACATAATTAACGTCCCTCAATCGCTTTCGCCAAGCCGTTAAATTTCATGTTCAGAAACGTCAGGCTGGTTTGAAAGTCCATGTTGTTTTGGGTGAATTTCGCTTGTTCAACACCAAGTTCCACAGTGTTGCCATCTTTACTGTTTTGGTACGGCACCGAATACTGGGCCTGAACCTGCAGCTTAGGTACAGAATTACTCACACCGTTTGTCGACATCTGGTTCATAACAGTGGTGAAACTTAGGTCTTTCGCCAAGTACCCAGGGGTGTCAACATTTGCTAGGTTACTGGCGAGGACTTTGGTACGCTGAACGCGAAAATTGAGTGCATCTGGATGTACACCTAAAGCATTTTCAAATGTGATCGCCATGCATCTTTCCTTACAGTCGGCTCGAATACGCCAAGATACAAACAAGATACGTGCCATAAAATTTATTTATATTTATCAATGACTTACAAGCAAGAGTGGAAACCAAACTTCCGGTTTACGGAAAGCAAAAAAATTAGGGGGAAAACTCTAATTTCCTCAAAGTGGATACTGTTATTAGGAATTCTTTCGACAGGACAAACTTTCGCCAGTCCGGACCAAACCACCTTCTCATCGGAGGAGCTAAAGGCCGTTGTCGCGAAACATTTTGAACAAGAAGTAGACCGCGTAGCCAAGTCTAACCAGTGGGGCGAGTATCAACTGGAGTACGATTTGTGGGTGCCAGGTTCTGCCAACCATTTACCCAAATGCGATGCCAAATTGGTGATCACGGGTCGCGATAACCAACCTTTGCCAGTCGGTAACTTAAAGCGTTCCGTCAGTTGCGAAGACCTTACTGCTCCTTGGCGAATCAATGTCACGATCAAATCCTCGGTCACACTGCCAGTGGTGGTTGCGGCGACGACTGTAGGTCGCAGTGAAGTGGTGACAGCCAATCATCTGAAATTGGAAACTCGAACCATTTCGCGCTCAGACGATTTCTACACCGATCCTAAACGCGCCATCGGCTTGGAAACCACGCGTCGACTCCGCGCCGGACAAGTCGTCGATCCAACCAACTTAAGTGCCCCCGCTTTGATTGAGAAAGGCAATGAAATCATCATCATTGCTAGCAAAGATGGATTTAGTGCAAGCACCAAAGGTGTCGCCTTAGAAGATGGAGCGCAAGGCCAACAGATTGAGGTAGAAAACCTCAGTTCTGGAAGAGTCATTCGAGCGGTTGTGACAGGAAGAAACCAAGTTCATACTCAGTTTTGATTTTGGACTCAACGTAACATTTTTCAATTTTGCCTCTCGTCACATCACGTGAGTATCGAGTACAAAAATAAAATTTAATGTTCACCACATCCTTGTCGCCTATTGGATTTAGAACATGATGATGAGGACCACAGCATGAAAATCGACAAAGTCGCGGGCGGTCATGTCCCACAAACAAATTTCCAACAAGCAAGCAAAAAGCCTGTTGAAACAATGGAACAAACCAAAGTAAGCGAGCCTGCGTTTCAAGTAAACACAGCAGCAATTGATCGTGCCCAAGCAGAAATGAAATCGCTACCAGACGTCGATATGGAAAAAGTTGAGCAAGTTCGTAACGCGCTAGCACGCGGCGAATTGAGCCTAGATACAAAAGCGCTATCTAAGGCAATTATGCAATTCCATACTGGTCACGAGTAAAAGCACAGCATTAGGAATACACCATGGCAAGCGCGGCATCGCAGCGAATTCAGTATTTTGTTCGTTCAATTTCTGAAGACATCAAACTGTATCAGCAATTATTGACCCTACTTCAACAACAAAAGGCGTTGTATTTGAAGTTTGATGGTGAAGCACTGAACACCAACGTTCAACAACAAACACCAATACTCAATAAACTGAGCCGCTCTTCCAATGAAAGAAGCCAATGCATGCGTGAGCTGGGGTTACCGTGTAATGACTCCAGCGTAACAAGAATTTTCAACGCTTTGCCTGCCAAGATTGGTGCGCAAGCGAGAAAACAGTGGACGTTATTGGAGACACTCATCAAGCAGTGCCAACAATACAACCAGAGCAATGGCCAAAGCTCTGCTGCGTTCCATGAGTTAGTCAGTCAACTCAAACAACCTGTGCAACACACTTATGAAGATAAATCGTTTTAAACGATGGTCGTCTTGCCTACAGATTCAGCCGCCATCTCGGCTGGATACTGTAGGCCTTTTTATTTCTGCCTGTTTGTTGTTCAGTACTTCTTTTCTTTGCCAGGCAAAACCCAATACTACTGATATAGAGCAGCAGTATCAGGTTCTCGCGCCTTACAAATTACAAATCGACCAACGTCTCACTTCCGTCAATCCACTTCTCGACCACATCTTTAAGCAACTCAAAAGCAAGTCACTGCCCAAAAGTCTCGTTTTGGTGCCAATGCTAGAATCTTCTTACAACGCAAAAGCCGTTTCTCACGCCAACGCCGCGGGATTATGGCAATTGATTCCTGCAACAGCGATGCGCTTTGGTTTAACGGTTGATTCGAATGTGGATGAGCGTTTCGATACCCAAGCCAGCACGAAAGCTGCATTGGACTATCTGGCGTTTTTATACAACAAGTTTGATCAAAACCTCGCATTAACGCTGGCGGCCTATAATGCAGGAGAAGGCCGAATTGCTCGCGCTATAAAGAAAGCGGGCACCGATGACTTCCAACAGCTCACTCTGCCAAAAGAAACACATCAGTACGTCAGTCGTTTCTTCGCCTTGGAAAAACTGATAGATATCGGGCAGTTACAACACTCTTCTTTTCAGCCATTGCTTCTATTTGCTGCTGAATCTGCGGCACCATCACAGCCTCTGATCGACTTTAGTCGACTTCCTCCACTCGTTAATTTGTGATAATAATCACCAAAACAACGAATGTCAGAAGAACGTAAAATTACAAGATCCTGTTCTGCTAATTTAAAAACTCGTGATCTCGATGCAAACGTGTGCAAAAAAGTTAAGGTAATGTATCTCAAGAATAAGAAAGAGCAGTGGTTTACTGATAATAGTCCAATTTGCACTTGTTTATTGGATAGATATGCATCACATTACGTGTGCAAAAAAGATGAAAACCAATGGTTGGACCTATTAATTATTTACACACTAAATATAAAACGGCTATTGTTTTCATAGTTTGAAACAAAACTCAGAATATCGAGATGACGCTTCGCTTGCGCGTCTGGAATAAGTCCGGGTTCCGGGGGGGAGCTCGGACTTTTTTATTGCGCTTAATTGCGTAAAGAAGTGAATGATGAAATCCCTAAACACATCTTCCTAACCACTTCTAAACAACGCTTACTGAAGCTCATTCCCATTCAATAGGTATGAGCTCAGTCTTCGGCACTCTGGTGACAGCTAAAGCAACTCTTTAGCGATCAGGTGAAGTAAGAACGTTTCACGTTCGATACTCATTCCTTTCTTCGGGCTTTCTGCCATCGTCTTTTCGTTATGTGCTATCGCTTCATGGACATTCATCCAAACTGGACGCATGCCATTCTTCACTTCGTAATCTTCATACGCTGTCTCGCCCAGCTCACGATCGATTTTGCATGTGTAACAGAACGAAATCATGTGCATCACGTCGGCATCGTCTTTGTACCAAGGACGAAACTCTTCAAAAATGCCGAATGGTTTGATGCTATGAATATTTTGCGCCCCCGTTTCTTCTTCGAGTTCACGGACTAGCCCTGCAATCACATCCTCACCTTCATCAATTCCGCCACCAGGTAGCGTGTAATCGTGATAACGCTCTGTGTAGAGCAACAACACATCTTCACCATCAAGTACAATGGCACGCGCTGCATTACGCTGAAAGATAATTTTATCGTCCAGATGGTCGAGTTCTGGATGAATGGTCGATTGTAAATGTCTCATCGAAAATACCGCCGTAAATATGATGCGCGCATACTACCGGAGTTCACTCTTTAAATCATCGTTGTGTTAATAAGCAAGCCAAAGTAGCGATACCTAACCCAATTAAAGTGTACTAAACCGTTCACGAGATCGCGTTTTGTTGAGCGGCTTACGCTCGGTACATTCACCATGTATCCGCAACAGATGTGACGTACTAGCAAGCTCTTTATGAGAAATGTCTAAAATTCTTCTAAATATGTCTACGCCCTTCTTACTTTTAACATCGATAAGACAATAATTGACGAAAGTTGCCTATAATCAAGGCAATACTCGCCTATCCCATGCGGAGATAAAGATGAAAAAAACAAGTTTAATGATGGCTATGGCAGGGACAATGGTACTTGCTGGTTGTTCAACCTATGACGGCGCAACTCGCTCAACAGAGTACACCTCTGTTGCCAATCCGGCGGCCGTTTACTGTGTACAACAAGGTGGCGAACTGGACACTGTGTCAGAGAATGGTGAGCGTGTAACTTACTGTGTGCTTTCTGACGATGAACGTGTTGAACAGTGGGAATACTACCGTAACAACCACAAAGAGAGTGACGAGCAATAAACTCGAATCTAATAAATAGTAATATTATTCAATAACTAAGGAGCCAATCGGCTCCTTTTTGTTCTTTGGTATCCGCATTTTCCTACATGAACTTCACACTACTCTGACTTTACCGTATGCAAATATAATATCGAACAGCGTTCTATTCCTGACATTTCTCTGACAATACTTTCCACTTGGTCAATAAAATCATGCCAAACATCACACAAATTCACATTTCTTCCACATTTTTCTGGAAACAGGTGGTCAGGATGAAAACACAAATAGTTAAACAAGCCGAAACGGCACAAAACAACGTGATTACTGATGAGTCAAAACGCATCATCTACAAATCGTGTTTAAGCGCATTGATGATTGTTGCGATCAGTATTCTCGTCAATCTGAGTATTCGTCTTGATTACGTAGTATTGGGATCAAGTTTGGGTGAAGTCTCTATCACTGAAACCTTACAGGTGATCATGCTGGCGATTGCTTCATGGTCGTTCTTCCAGCTTTCTAAGCAAGAAGAACAAGTTAAACACGCCGCTATTTTGATTTCCGGCTTCTTCGCTGTGTTGATCATTCGCGAACTGGACTACTGGATGGATATGATCCGTCACGGATCGTGGGTATTCCCTGCGTTAACCATCACTGCTCTGGCTTGCGCAAAAGCTTACCAAGGTGGTAAAGGTACAGTGAACGAAATGGCACGTATTCTACAAGTTCCGCACATGAAGCTCTTGATTGGTGCCGTCGTTCTACTGCTTGTTTTCTCTCGCCTTTACGGCATGGGAAGCTTCTGGCAGCAAGTCATGAATGAAAGCTACATCCGCGATGTTAAGAACATTTCGGAAGAAGGCATGGAGCTGCTTTGCTACTGTCTGATTGCGTTGAGTGCTGTTCGTATGCGACGCGAAATCACTGAATAGACTCGGGATCTAAACGGCGATTGAGCGCAGTTAAAATGGGATGAAACACTTCCAATGCTCGCTCTGCTGTTGCAACCGACTCATCAAAGGCCGTCATTTCGATGGCCTTTTTCATTTCCGCAATTTGCTGCAAAACATCCATTTCTAACGGTAAAGCGCGAAGTTGATTTATTGCTTGTTTAGCCCGCAGCAAAGGCTGCGCTCGAACGCTAGTTAAATCTCGTTGAAATGCCCCACTTTTAACGCCCTCCAGATACACTCGATACGTCGTCAGTTCATCAAGTAAAAGAAACGCTTCTGCCTGTGGTCCTTGATGTGGGTATGGCACGCTAATGTGCTTCTGAATATCTAGAGAAATGTGTAAGTCTAAACCCACGGACGTGCATTGAGATTTGAGCACGCGCAGTAAGCCTTGCTCATCCATTAGCGTTTGAATTTCTAATATGCGCTCAAGATGATAGGCGTTTGATAGCAAAATGACCTCAACTGCCGCTTGGGACGGTAACGGAAATAAACCGCTTTCACACAGAACTTTCGCTGCATTTCGCATGTTTTCAAACGTATTCAAAGAGCGATTTTCAAGCAGAATTTGGCTTGTCGGAAAAGGCTTGGCCAGCGACGTATTCAGGGTCTGAAAATATGCATACATAGCGTCTGCTTCCGAAATGCTTTGTCCTTGCGTTTTTCCACCACAAAATACAAGAGCAGTATTCTCCATTGGCATTTCGAGGATCTTAGCGGCTAGTGCTTCGACTCTCGAGATGCCTTCGGCACTCAATTGGTTATTAACCAATCGCTTACCTAGTACGATGACCACGTTACCTAACTTCATACTTCTCTCTCAATTTCCCCTGCGACAAAGTCACTGTTGTGTGGTCTTTGGCATAGTTACAAAAATCTTCTTTGCCAACCGCCTTACTGGCATTAACATCTAGTTAACAATATTGTTCTAGAGACCTATGAAAGGTTCATTGCTGAAGGAAGTCAATTATGCTGTCGATTTTCGATATTTTTAAGGTCGGTGTTGGGCCATCCAGCTCCCACACTAACGGTCCTATGCTCGCCGGATTCCATTTCACTCAACTACTTAGCGACTCTATGGCGAAAGTACGTCGGGTGCAAGTTGACTTATATGGCTCTTTATCACTGACTGGTAGAGGACACCACACCGACCGAGCCACGGTGCTAGGGTTGATGGGCAATAAGCCCGATACCATCAAAATGACCAGTGCCAAAAGTGCACTGCAACACACCATCGAAAACCATACATTATCGTTAGCTGGCTCTCATCAAATTGAGTTTAGCTACGACCACGACATTGTATTTCACAGCGACAACCTGCCGCTGCATGAAAATGGTATGACGATCACCGCGCTCGATGCCGCAGGAGCTCAAGTCGCCTTTGAGACGTACTACTCTATCGGTGGTGGTTTTATTGCGACAGCGGCAGAGCTCGAACATGGCGGCCAACAAGCCAGCGCAGAAGTACCTTTCCCTTTTTCATCCGCAGACGAAATGTTGGAAAAAGCAGAGAAAAATGGCCTCAGCCTTGGTGGCATGATCCTGCAAAATGAGCTGGCATTTCGAGAGCAAGAAGAAATTGACCAAAGAGCTGAACAAATTTGGAAAGTGATGTCACTGTGTATGCAGCGTGGTTTCGATACTGAAGGGATCCTTGAAGGGGGCTTGAACGTCACTCGCCGAGCTCCGAATCTGTTGAAAAAACTAGAAGCGAATGCAGCAGTAGAAAATGATCCAATGGAGATCATGGACTGGATTAACTTGTTTGCCTTTGCGGTCAGCGAAGAGAACGCGGCAGGCGGGCAAGTCGTCACATCACCAACTAACGGTGCCGCAGGTGTTATCCCAGCAGTATTGATGTACTACCATCGATTCATCAAAGAGCTGGACCTTAAGCAACTAAAAGACTTTCTCGCCGTTGCTGGAGCGATTGGTATTTTATACAAAACCAACGCGTCCATTTCTGGGGCGGAAGTCGGCTGTCAAGGTGAGGTGGGAGTTTCCTCTTCTATGGCTGCGGCTGGCCTAACCGCCTTGCGAGGAGGCAGCAACGAGCAAATTTGTATCGCAGCTGAAATTGCAATGGAACACTCTCTCGGTATGACCTGCGACCCAATAGGGGGACTGGTTCAAGTGCCTTGTATTGAACGCAATGCGATGGGCGCAGTAAAAGCGATTAACGCATCACGAATGGCACTAAAGCGCACTAGCAAATGTCTTATTTCATTAGATAAAGTTATCGAAACCATGTACCAAACTGGTAAAGATATGAATAAGAAATATCGCGAGACATCTCTAGGTGGTTTGGCAATCATAAACATATGTTAATATCACTACTCAAATGGATTTTATGGTAGTGATATGAAAAAAGCATACTCATACATACGTTACTCTTCCCCTCAACAAGCAAGCGGTGATAGCTATCGCCGCCAACTGGCGGCTACACAAGCCTATTGTGATGCCAATGGCTACGAGCTTGATACTGAGCTATCCATTTACAAAGAACTTGGTGTAAGTGGATTCAAGGGCGACCAAGAGCATTTAAAGCAATTTATCAATGATTGTGAAACGGGAAAGGTTAAGAAAGGGAGCTTGCTTGTAGTCGAAAACCTTGATCGGCTTTCTCGACAAGCGATTAATGTCGCTATGCGACAATTTCTGAGTCTTCTCGAATACGTTGATATTTACACCTTACAAGACAAGAAGCACTATTCGAACAATGACGGGCGAGATAGTGAAAACCAACTATTAGACATAATGACAAGCCTTATCATCATGTCGCGCGCGCACGAAGAAAGCCTTACAAAGCAAAAAAGATTAAAAGAATCTTGGGCAAACCAAAGAAAAAACGCTCATAAAGTCAAAATGAGCGGTTGTTATCCTCATTGGTTAGTGAGATCTGACGATAAAACCGAGTTTTTCGTCAAAGAAGATCGGGCGCAAATCATCAAAGATATGCTTGATATGTGCATAAACGGACTTGGGGCTACTCAAATAGTCCGTACTTTGAACCAAAATATTGAGAGATACCCACCACCATCACAAAAAAAAGAGTTTTGGGTTAGATCAACCGTAAAACGGTTGTTGTCTGATCGACGATTATTAGGGGAACACCAACTTTACAAGGGGCATCACGCCAAGCGTGAGCCTGTTGGAGAGCCGATCAAAGACTATTTTCCACAAGTCATTGACGAAAAGACGTTTGTTAATGCGCAAATTTCACTAAAATCACGAAAGATCGGAGCGGGAAAAGTAAAAGCGGATTCTTTTTCAAATATTTTTCGTGGTTTTTTACGTTGTGGTCATTGTGATTCGCCTGTTGAATATGTCAACAAAGCCGCTAAACAAGCCTCTACGCTGTATTTGACTTGTAGTAATGCAAAGCGTGGCGGTGACTGTAATCACTCAAAGCACTATCGTTATTTGCCGTTAGAGCATATGTTAATTCATTTATCTACCGCTAACGGTTTCCTTCCAAAACCTGAAAAACCAAGTGATTTAGAACAACAATTAGAAATCATAAAAGAAAAGAAAGAACAAGCAAATGAAAAGCTTTCTGTGCTGCTTGAAAAAAACTTTACTGCACCTATCATACTGGAAAAAATCGAAGAATTAACAAATGATGTAGAACAATATAGTTATCAAATAGCTGAAATTGAAGATAAATTACTATCTATAAAGCCTGATTATACATATGAAGATCTGTATCATGACGCTGTTTTAGAAAGCGATCTACTCAAAAAATTCTCAAATAGATCCATGTTTAATAGCTATCTACGAAAAAAAATAGATAGTGCTTACCTGTATTCAATTGGTTTATTTCCTTGTATAGCGTTTAAAATGAATAACAAGAGCGTCCATGTGCTTGTTTTAGACGAGCGTTATAATTTTGGGGGCTGTTCCTTGCCTAATGAAAAAGACAAGCTAATAAGGCTAAATGGTGAAGAAATAGAGGCTATTGATGAAATGATTTGGAAAATGTTTGGTAATGCAATTGATTTTATCAATGGTATTGATGAGGAAAATGAGGAACTAAATAAAATAATAAGGAAAATAAGTCTATTGATGAGTAAGTTTATTATGGATAATAAAAATAAAGAGCTAATATCTGAGTTTAATTCTTTTTTGAATACCTCGATTGAAAAAAGTTATCAAAATTGACAACTTTAATTAGTTGTCTTTTTAAAAATCCCCGCACCTGTCCCGCAAGAACCTTCGAAAACCTTGTAGGACGTTGTTAGAAAACAATGTAACATATATTATTGTCTTTATTTCTTTAAATTAAGTTATCAAAAATGACAACTTAAAAGGGAGCTAATGGCAAGAATGTTATTTTCGTCTTATTAGTTTCTTTTGTCTTCCTTTCGAAATCAACAAACTTCGCTTCTTTGAGTTTTTTTAAGCATCGTGAAAAATTTGTTTTATTCATTCCGTTAAATAGATGCTCAATATCTGAATATTTGGTGAAAGATACGCTATTGCTGTATTCTTCTTTTTGTTTTAACAATGTGTAATAAACAAATAAATCACTTTTTGAAATATCACACATAAAAAACTCTTCCATCATGCCTAATAAATCTTCTATTTGTATATTTTGATTTTGCATATTTTCTCCTTTGTCTATGAGAATAATATAACACAAAAAAATAAGTTATCAATATAGATAACAAAAAAAGGTTCGAACGGACCAAAATTGATAACAAGCATCTGTGTAAGTGATTTTTTCTATAATATAATTGAACTACAGTATTATAAGAAAAGATCTTAAGATTTATATTTAAGGGAATGCTTTAGCATTCTATTGGGGACCCGATGCAGCAAACCGAGTCCCTATGCATTTCACTAAAAAAATATATAATTTTAGTAGTGATTTGCACATGTCGGATTGCAGCTTCAGGTCACTCTTGGGCCCTTCGCAGGTCTTAATCATTTGCTAAACGTTAAAACATTGGAAACTATTCAGACTTAGCTTTGTCTGCCACCGCACCCTTTCCAACCACTCATATTGTTTTAATTAACCCTGTTTATGACTACTTTTAAAGTCGAGCATCTGGGTAGTACACCTCTCGCCTCTTTGCTTTTTTCTAATTAAAACGAGTGTCCTCGTAGGTTGTCTATTGACGGTAATCCTTGTTATAGACTAAAGCAGTTCATCCCAAAACATCTTTATTTCCAAAATGAACCGTATTGCTGATTTTTACAAGAGTTAAAACAAAAAAAGCATAACTCTTGTTGAATTATGCTGGCCAGATTTATAAATAATCTCATTTTTTTACTATTGTGTCTTGCAAGTTTTGAGAGACGTGGTAAAACAATAAATGAGATTATCGAGCTGTCGCCAAACATTCAACAATCTTAAAAAGGGCTTCGTTTATTTCGAAGCCCTTTTTACTTCTAATAATAAGGCTATCATGTATATTTTAATTGTCAATTAGTTGAAGTTGAATAATTAATGGTGATTTATGTTTAATAAAAATATTAACTCACTTTTTTCCACTCATATATCAATATTCTTATTTTTAATTGTGAATATTTTTAATAATACGAGGTAAATTAATAACAGAATTGTCATTAATTTGGGTTTTGACTTGGATCACATATCGACTATTGGTTTTTCTCTTTAGTTTGCATATATTGTCATTAAGTTAAACGAGTATTAGGTTAAAAAGTAATAAATGCTGTTAGAAAAGCAATGTTATGGTGCAGGTGTGGACGCCATTCAGTACATAGTTGATACACGGATTCAGAGTGGGAAGTCAACTTTTCAACGTTTGGATGAAGACAAAAACGTCCCTTTCGTTGTGCCCTCTGTAACATGGGATAACACTAATAGAGTTGGCTCGTTGAACAATGAACACTGGTACTTTAAAGTTGGCTATGCCTTTAGAGAAGCGCTTGATCTCATTTTTATGGAAAGAACCAGGGACAAAAGGAAAGTCAACTTATGGACTCAAGGCTGCATTCTATCTTTTCAGGAAGGTGATCTTATTAACTCTAAGGATGGGAAGCGATATGTACAAGTGAAGTATGCATCGCCTATGGGTTGGGATGAAGCCAAGCAGGAAATGTTTTACGGTAGTGTTACTTTTATCGATGTAGATTCATCAACAGGTATATCTGAAACTAAAAGCTTAACACAATTAGACTTTTTAAAATTACTAATCGAGGGATAACTATGGAGGATATTTCAGTTTTTGAGCTTTTAGGTATTAATTCTGGTGATGCTATAACTGTTGATAACCCATGGTCAGGTAATGGTCCGAGAGAAGTTATTCCACTGTCTTTATCTCGAAATGGTATTTCTATCCGATCTATAGACTGCCGCTATGGTGATATTCGCTACGTTGGTGGTGATTGGGATATTTTTATGTCTAATGGCGAAATAATATCCCTTCAAGATATTCCATATATATCCAAGAAAATTAATGAGTGGAACTCACGGAAAGACATACAAAAAGAAGCTAAGGAAAATATAAATCTTGAAGATATTGAACGAGAGTACGCTACAATAAATGAAGTCTTGGATTCAATCAACGTTAGTAATTTAAAAGTTGCTATAACTGGAACTCTTCCACTGCCACGTAGTGAAGTAAGAGCGTTACTTGAAAGTAAAGGTGCAACCGTTGTAGGCTCTGTAAGCCGAAATACTTCATTTTTGTTTATGGGAAATACAGGTAAGTATGAGATAACAAGTAAAATGCAAAAAGCTCATGACTTAGGTGTAAAAATAATAACTTTATAAATACATCACTTTTAATAACAACATTAAAAAATTCTGTCGTTTAATGGTATTAAATTTATTAATTGTTTCTTCATATACTTAGATAAAACGACAGAAAAAACGAACCTTTATAAAAGTAATTGAACTTTGACATCTTCATTGTTTAATGTATCTAAATCTGTTAACGCCTCAAACCACTACGCTTTCTTCTTTCTTTTTTGATTTCTGTATCGATAGCCTGATCATCACCCTTGATAGACTCCTTGATTTCGTATGCCTGTTGAGTGGCATACTCATCACCAATATCTTCAATATCATTGTACGCAACCGCTGCATTTTTCAAGCTTTCCTTTTTATTGTTGTTTATCCATTCCCAAGCTTGATTTATAAAATCCTTAAATCTTTGTGATAAAGTTTTCATATTTTCTTGAAGTTCTTCAACTTCTACTTCCAATTTTCCTTTTTCAACAATTAGATCATTTCTTTCTTTGATTAATCCCTTATTTTTTTCTTTATAATCATTTATTTTTTTAGCTGTTTTCTTGGATTTCTCCGACATGTAATTAACCATATTTCCAACTCTTTCAGTCTTTGGTAAATTACTTTGACTTGCTAAAAATGTTCTCAATTCTTTCTCTTCATCTGTAAGTTCTTTTTTTTCAAACTTAATATCGATGTTGTGTTTTTTCAAAATCTTATTTGCTTTTCTGTAAAAAGCTTCTTGTATCATTTCACCAGAAAGTGTTCGTTCTTCATCTGTTGCTTTGTTGTAAGGCTTCTTTAATGCTTCTTCAACATCAATTTTAACGCCAGATCTATCTTTTTTTAGATGAGTCTTTTGTGCTATTTTTAATCCAAGATTATGACTGCGTTCAGTAATATCAAACTTTTTAGTTTCATTATTATATCCACTAACTATAAAATGAACGTGATCATCTACTTCATTTCCTTTTGATGTTCGCTCATCCAGATGAATATATCCTCTCAAAACATCGTAATCACTGAAGTATTCCTCGTGAAAACTCTGCATAATTTCTGTCATAATTTCAGGAGTTAAGCCTTTTTTATTGTGTTTAGGGATTTTAAATAGCCTTTCTTCTACGATAATTGAATTAGGTTTTAATTCAGTATTTTTTATATTATTGGTATTTAACTGCATACCAGAAATGCCATCTTTAATTTTCATAAGATTGTTTTTCTTAGCGTTTAACGATTTAACTTTTGTATCAGGAGTTAATTCATCAAAGAATAATTTCGCCCTAACGATCGCCTGTTCTGATATGTCATAGTTTTTGTTTGACTTGCCTTGCTCTTTGATGGTTTTACATTCTTCAATTAACGGCTGCAGTGCATTTCTTTCCTTGTCGCTCATCGATTCAGGATTAATCCTTGCGTAGTAATCGATTGATTTTCTAACAGCTTTTTTTTCTTTAACTGTGAGGATATCAGCTTTTTCAAGCTCTGTTTGAATGTGTTCGTTCGACTTCGAAACAACATTTTCAATCAGAGAGTTGATAAGGTTCTTCTCATCTGCCACCTTTCCATCAAGCCAGTCAGGTCCAAATTTTGACAGTTTGAAATCTGCATCAATGATAAAATTATTGTGGATTTCATTCAGATTGAAATCTTCTTTTGCTTGTCGTGTTTCAGGTTTGTAATTTCTAATTAGATGCCTAATTAGATTTTTCAAACGAGTTGTGTGCTTTGCTCTTATTCTGTTATTTTTAAATAGTAAGGTAGACATTTTATTATTCTCCGTTTTTGTCTTTTAGCGATTAAACTGCAAGTTTACCATTTACCTTGAATACGATTATTTGGCCGAAGGACAAAAATCGGGGTCAAGGACTATAAATGGTTATTGTAATAAACTCACTTCGTTCGCTTTATTAAAAAGTTATAACTTAAGTTTCGTTATTGTCAAAGTTGACAACTTTAATTTAAATGGAAAATTATCAACAATGACAATAAACAAGGAGAAAAAAATGATTTGTTATGATGCAAATAAAATTATCGTAAATTACATTTGTTCAAAAATTACAAAGAAAGATTTGGAAGCCTACATAATACTTGTTGACCATGTTAAAAAACAAAACAAGAGTTCTGTGTTAGTCAACGCTACAAACTATGATGAGATAGCGAAAGGTTATGCTTTCTCACAAAGCTATCCAAATTTTTGTCGTTCGCTAAGAAAGCTGCTGGTTGGATTGAGAAAGGAGAGGAAATCACATTACTGATAGGGAAGACAGAGACACTGTAGAGTGTCTCTTTTTTGTTCTCAAATCTATAGTAGTGTTATTGACACAAGTTTATCCATATGGCACCACCATGTGAATAATAAGTACGCATAATTTGCATCTTTCTTTACACATCGCATTGTTGGTGGCACTCAGCATCAACAGTGCGATTTCTTCCCTTCCTTGTATCAATACTCGTCTGCTTTCCATCATTTATTTTTCAATACATTAAATTCGTTATTAGCATTTTATTTTGATAAAAATTTATAAATTGGTTTTTATAACTGCATTTTTCAACTTGATCTAGAACAACGGATAAGCAAATAACAAACTTCACATTAGAAAATATAGTGCGCATTTTGTTAGTTATGCGACAATTATTTCAATACTCAATATCTCGTTTAAGTAACATTTAACAGAAATAATCACTATCTTTCTCCGCTAATGTGAGTACAAAATTATGTGGAATAAACTAAACAAATCTATGATGTTCTGCCAAATGATGTTTGGCTTATCATTTTATGGCGTGCTAGTGAGCTTAACTCGCTTTTTTCTAGAAGATCTAAATTACAACGAAGCCGATACGATGATGATCGTGGGCGCTTTTTCTGCCATTGGGCCATTGTTTGCCATCGCTGGCGGATTTATTGCGGATAAGTTTTTAGGAGCTTACCGCTCTCTGTCCATCGCCTTTCTGGCGTTCGCTGCGGGTTACGTTTTGCTGGTACTTGGTGCTTCGGCGACAAACGTTCCTTTATCGATGTGTGGTATCGCTCTAGCAAGCTACGGCCGTGGTTTGATGTCACCTTCTTACCCAAGTCTTTACAAACGCACTTTTAAATCACAAGAAGATTTCGAAAAAGGTTACCCAATCAACTATTCAGTGAACAATGTCGGCGCTTTTTTAGGCCAGTACCTGTTCCCGATGATCGTGCTGGTAATTGGCTTTAACGGCGGCTTTACCATCTCTGCCGTCATGGCAGGCGCTGCACTTGTGATGTTATTGATGTTCAGAAAGGGCCTAACTGGTGTAGCTGCTGAACTTGACCAAAAAGCGGTAAGCTTGAAAAACTGGGTATTCTTCGCACTGATTTCCGTCGCCATGATCGCGTTGGTGTTCTTCATGTTCTCAAACATGGATATTGGTCAAAACATCGTTTATGCCATCGGTGGCGCTGCGATTCTTTACTTCGTCTCTTTAATGCTGAAAGCCAGCAAAGCTGAGTCATTGAAGATGGGCACCATCCTCATTGTGACCTTCTTGACTACGTGTTTCTTCGTCTACTACGGACAAATGATGACGTCAATGAACATGGTGGCAATCAATACTTTGAAAGGCTCACTGTTTGGCTTTATCCCACTTGAGCCAGAAGCAGCAATGGCAATGAACCCACTTTGGTGTATGGTTGGTGGCCCTATTGTTGCGGGCTTCTTCGGTATGCTTGAAAAACGCGACGTCCACCTTTCGACAGCAACTAAAATCGCGATGGCGTTTGTACTCACTGCAATTGCATTTGGCATCCTAACGTTTGCAGTCACAACCGTTGGTAAAGATGTGGTGATCATGCCTGAAATCTTCTTGGCGATTCACTTCTTCCAAGCCATTGCGGAAGTTATCGTTGGCTCAATGGTAGTAGCATTCATTCTGTCTGTAGCACCAAAACATATCGAGAACTTCTCGGTTAGTCTATTCTCCGTTGCTATCGCACTGAGTGGTATCGTTGGCGCCGCTTTCTCAACGTCAATTGCGATGGAAAAAGGCCAAGAGATCACTCAAGAAATCGTACAAACGGTATACGGTGATTACTTCCAACTGCTTACTGTACTAGCGGTTGTGATGGTGGCGATTGCTATGGCAACATCGGTTGTTATTCGCAAAATGCTGGATGCGGCAAAAGAAAGCGAAGCACAAGCGCAACCTGTCGAGATTGAAGCGGGTGTCGAGGTACAGAGCTAATCGCTTTCGCACCGCCACTTGATTACATACGCAATCAACAAACAAAAATGCCGCGAATTCATCGCGGCATTTTCGTAATGACAACGTGACCGATTAATCGCGGCGGCCACGAAGTTCAATGGGTTGGGTAGATGCATCGGTTTGAATCATCACGCCACCGTACATCGCTTCATTACGGCCTTTCAACGTAAGTTGCGAGTTTGCGCGTTCAACATCCACTTGGTTCGTATTACTCATTGTCATGTCAATGGTACCTGTGTATGAACCATCCGCAGCAAATGCCACATTCGCTGAGCAAACCATCAAGCCTAATGCGATTAGTTTTTTCATACATCACCTCTGTTATTGTCTGTACCTGTGTCGATGTAGAAACTGTATCAACGCAAAGGGGATGAGACGAGGAAACTCCTGATTTACCAAATGGAAATCCCCTTTCTTCACCTCCGATAGATGCCTCAAGAAAATTGACCGTTTGCTGTCTTTGGATGATCAGCTCAACGCTATGATGTGAAGCGAGCCGAATTGTTGGAGTAAAGAATGGCGATTAATCTGGATATTCAAAACATTCTTGTGCTGAAGCGCATGTATGAGCTGCGCAATGTTCGGTTAGTCGCAGAGTCGTTAGGAAAAACATCCGGAGCCATCAGTAAAAACCTCACCAAGATGAAAACCCAGTTCGATGATCCTCTGTTTGTGCAAACAAAACATGGCTTTGAGCCGACGACGTTTGTCGAAACAAACATGGCACACTTCGAACAGATTCTGATGAGTGTGGACTCCATTAAGCCGCAAAACTTTTCCCCAGAGAGCTTTGATGGGCAACTGTCGATTTATGCCAACACGCTATTTTGGGATTACTTCGGCGATGAGCTTTACCTGAGCCTGCTAAAACAAGCACCTCGAGCCAAATTTTCGTTTCTGCGCTGGGGAAACGAAGCTAAAAACCGTTTAATAGATGGTGAAAATGCGGTCGCAATCCACTACTTTGATGAGGACTTACCTCAATCGGTCGCACAAAAAGAGTTGGGAAAAGGAAAGGCCGTCTTTTTTGTTCGCAAAGAGCATCCAGCGCAAGATTTTGATGACTTGCAGCTCTACCCCTTTTTACTCTTCAAAACACCAGGATGGAATGACTACCGATACCCTCTGTTGGAACGCTTGAAGAACATTGGCTTTAATGCATCGCCAAAAGTGGAAATAGAACACCCTGCGATGATCCACAAAATCATCCTTCAAACCGATCATTTCGGTATCACGATGAGTGACCATGTCCCGCAGGGATGCAGAAGTATCGCACTACCGAACCGCTTAGAATTGAATGTCAGCTACGTGATGAGTTGTCGGCGTTCACAGCAACACGCACCATTAAATCTATGGTTATTTGATAAGATTAAACACGTGATTGCAAACTAACGTTCTTTTAGTATGCCCAAAGTAATCGCTTGGTGATGTTGACGCAGATAATCGATATCTTGCAAATACGCGATGTGATGTTCCTCTTCCAAATTAGCTTGAAATCTCTCATCCCTACAGCTTGCCATCAGTCTCATGTAATCAACCAAAGCCGTGAGCCTTAACGTCATCACATCCACCAGATTTTCTCGCTCTAATTTCGAGCAGCCATACGCGTCACAAAACAGCTTGGCGCGTTGAATTTGCTGTTCCAAGTTGCCCATTCGGTCATTTTCATCCGTTTTAAAAGGAGCCCAACCGTAAATGGAAAAAGCAACGTCCCATAAACGAGGAGCAGGATGTGCGGTATCAAAATCGAATACACCAACCACGGTTTCACCATTTAGTGCAACATTGTATGGCATAAAATCCCCATGACAAATCACCTCTTGGGGGACTCGATCAGGTAACATCCAATGACACACTTCGCTTTGATGTGAAATGAGAAAATCTTCTGAAGCATCATGCATTCTACGCAACATTTTGGCCGCGGATAAAAGTGCAGTAACAGAAGCAATAGAACCTTGCAGTGGATAGTTGAAGGTATCTCCTTCCACAAAGCTCAACCACTCTTTACCACCCTCAATCCCAATCACTTTGGGGCATTGCGTGAATCCATTGGAATGAAGGTGATTTAACAACTGGTGGACGGTCATCGTCCAAGAGCTTGCCGGACGACTAACGCGATCACCAGTACGATAAATGGCATTATCCCGACCACCTTGTAGCATTTCCATGACTTTTCCTTGTTCGATCAGATTTGGGGCGACGATTGAAACAAGCGTCATTTTATACCTTAAGTAACGAATCTTGTTTTAACTACCGACCAAAAAGCACCCAACTTTGTTAGCTCAATCGCAGGAAACCACTTTCACTTATTCGAAGATGCTGGACTTTTAAGCTTATAGACTTTGCATGACCCAATGAGTAAAAGCCTCAACTTGCGATTTATCGCTTTCCCTTACCACCATATGATGCGCGCTGGCGCTTGGCATTGACCATCCACCAATCGGAATCAAAAGTCCTTGTTGTAGCTCATCCTCCACTAAAAAGTCCCTAACAAGCAGTATACCTAACTGATTCACCGCCGCTTGAATGGCTAGTAAGGAATGTTCAAACTCGGCGATAGGTTTACTCACTTTGCCTTCATAGCCCTGAAAACGCAGCCAAGCTTGCCACGATTCATGGTATCCGCCCGTGCACAGTTTTGGCGCTAGCGCGATATCGGTAAGATGAATGACCGAATTAAGATTTAAAAAACCAGGACTCGCCACTACTATCCAGTTTTCTTGGGTAAGTTGAACAGCCTGTTCTGATTGCCACTCTCCATAACCGTTGATGATCTCCACATCCGCAATGGCACTAGCATTCGGCACCGTGTTGGCAGTCGTTGAAATTTTTATCACGACATCAGGGTGCTGACGATGAAAATCAGCCAAGCGCGGCATTAACCATTGAGAACAAAAGCTGTGAGCGACATGAAGCGTCAGTTGAGTGTTTTTCTGGCGAGCAAAAAGGTGTTGAGTTGCTACAGATAGCATCTGCAAAGTCTGGCTAACAACAGGCAAGTAGGCTTGGGCAGCTTGTGTTAACAAAAGCTGCGCACCATTGCGCTCAAAAAGTATCGCGTTTAACTGAAGTTCCAACGATTTAACTTGCTGACTAACCGCCGCGCGAGTGACATTTAGCTCTTTTGCAGCTTTTGTAAAGCTTCGCAAACGGGCTGTTGCTTCAAAGGCTTTCAGGGCATTAAGTGGAGGGAGGTTTTGCATCATGCTCTCCTACTAAACGGAGCAACGATATTATGAATCTGTGATGACAGAATGATGAACAACAAGCAAAGCGCACGCCGCCGTCATTTCAATATACAGCCCAACAACCGTCTCGGTTCCATCCAAGCATAAGTTTGAAGACAAGATCAAAAAAGCCAGCGATAAACGCTGGCTTTTTGCTTTGTTGGCTATAGCAACAAATTATTGAGCTTGTTCAGTCGTTTGGTATTCAAACGCAGGAACAACCACTTCCACACGACGGTTCGCTTCGCGACCTTGACGAGTTTCGTTGCTAGCAACTGGGTTTGCTTCACCCATGCCTTTAACTGTCATACGGTCAGCAGCGATACCTTTCGCTTCAAACTCATTAGCAACCGCTTTAGCACGTTTTTCAGTTAGCTGTTGGTTGTACTGAGCAGAACCCGTTGTGTCACTGTAACCAGTGATCTCAACTTTAGCTTGTGGGTAAGTGTTCATTAGATCAACTGTACCAGAAAGTGCTGATGCATCTTTCACTTCTGCGCTTTCTAGGCCGAATTGTACTGTTGCTGTTTGAGCTGGGTACACGTGCTCAACGATACGAGTAGATGGACGTGTTTCTACCACTTCTTCAACTGCTTCTTCTTGAACCACTGGCTCAGAACCAAACTTATAGTTGAAGCCGATACCGAAGAAGTCAGAATCCATGTCATCAATGATGTCGTCAGACATGTCTTGGTAACGTTGGTATTCAGCACGTAGGCTCCAGTTGTAGTTGATTTTGTACTCAGCACCTAGAGAGCCAGTTGGAACGAAGTCTTTCTCGTCACCAGCCATCATGTATGCCGCACCTACTTTAGCGAACAGGTTCCAAGAATCTGTTAGAGGTAGGTTGAATTTAGGAGCTAGAGTCAACGCCCAAAGGTCACCATCAACTGTGTTTAGACCAGGCTTTTTGAAGTTAGCCGTGAAATCACCTAGGTAATCAACACCGTATTCTGCAGCAACGTATTCGTTGAAGTTGTAACCAATGTGCATACCAGCTGCAAAGCTGTCGTCGTCACAAGGTTCGTTTAGGTAACATGCATCGTTTAGAGCGTTGTAACCTACTTTACCGCCAATGTAAGTGTCAGCAAGTGCAACGTTAGAGATCACACCACCAGCAAGTACAGTAGCCACTGCAATAGCGATTTTTTTCATTATTTTTTTCCTTTTTCTTGTACACAAAGCAACACAAATTAAGCAAGTCGCTGCTTATCATGTGAAGCCGCAACTTTCTCTTTTTAGTTGAATAGAAACAGCTAAATTTCGTAGGAAGGAATCAAAAAATGATATTCGAACGCCAATGATGTAACACGGATAACACCACCTCTCGATCACACGTTAATTATCTAAACGTGGGCTCTCATTTGAGGAGAAAATCCAACGACATTGGTTTAGCCATAGTCAATTCGTTGCGGAGAATATCACACTCTTAGCACTTTTCTGTGATGCAAATCACCCTATTTTTGCAGTTTCTCAAACTTGAGAAGAACTCAGTAAATGGATGAATGGCAACTAATTTTTACAATAAGAAATGCGAATAACAGGAAAGAAAACAGCCCATCAAAGATGAGCTGTTCGGTAATGAATCAATGCTGTGGAACTATTGCATTTAAATTTTGTCAGTCACCGCAAGTGTTGCTGCAAGCACATCTTGCCCAAACATCACGCTGCGCTCAGGAGACCAACCGTACAACGGATCAGGGTGGTTGTTATTGTCTTTGAATGGCATCTCAATTGTGTACGATAAGCACTTAAATTGCTCGGCAACCCAGTTTGAACCAACCGTCAGGTTTGCCTTGCCTGGTTCGTCTTTGTCGTAGCCAATTTCATCTTGGAACTCTGGCGTAATTGTCAACAGTGCTTGTTTGAATGCATCTTCCAGCGCCGCTAAGTTTTCATCGTACGATGGGATGCCTTCAGAGCCTGCAACAAAGTTGTATGGGATCGCTTCATCACCATGAACATCTAAGAACATATCCACGCCCGTTTCGAGCATGCGTTCACGAACAAGGAACACCTCTGGGCTTTTCTCCATTGAAGGCGTTTGCCATTCACGGTTTAGGTTTACACCAACCGCATTCGTGCGTAGGTGACCACGAATACCACCATCTGGGTTCATGTTAGGTACAACGTAAAGCACTGCTTTCTCAAGTAATGCACGGGCAACCGTATCGTTTTCATCCAGCAGACGCTGAATCATACCTTCCATAAACCACTCGGCCATGGTTTCGCCCGGATGCTGACGCGCGATCATCCAGATTTTCTTTTTGCCTTCTTCTGGCTCACCAAAAGTCAGTAGGCTCATGTCGTTACCATCTAGGGTATGACCCAGTGTATCTAGCTTGCAGTGGTGCGCGCTTTGCGCCATGTGCAGTAGATCGAGATGGCGATCATAAGTGTACGGTGCAAAGTATGCGAAATAGATAGAGCTGCGCTCTGGGATCACAGTAAACGTTAATGTGTCACCATCAAATTCAGCAGGAATACGGAACCATTCTTCACGGTCATAAGACGCAACAACGTCGTAACCTTGCCAACCTTCAGGGTATGCTGACTTCGCTAGATCGAGCAGTTTGATGGTGTGTGACTGCTCTGCTTCAGTTTCTAAGCGGAAGTGGAACCATTGGTAGAATTCCGACATGTTGTCGTTAGGGATTTTCAGTTGGATGTCATTTTTATCATCCGCTTTAACGACATGGATGCTACCGCTGTCGAAGTTGCTGAATATTTTCATTCTGTTACTCACCTTTTGAATCTGAGCTTGAAAGAGAGAGGCTAACACAAGGCGAAAGTCCGCCCCAACGACTTTCACTGCAAACTGTCTCGTTTGTGGCTAAAGTCTTCAGTTTAGTCGAGCTTATCCGCTTTGCCTGCTGGCCCTGCAAGTTTTGCCAGCCACTTATCCCAGATAAATGGCTTTTGACCACAATCTTCTGCCTCTTCTTTTCGGCGTACCGCATTACGCACCGTCATTGCGCCAATCCAGCGAAACGGCTCTGGAGGGAAATGCCCCAATGGTCCTTTGACTAAGCCACTTCGAGTCCATTCGTTATCCAACCCTAACACCATAGAAGAGAGGATTTTTCCGCCCATGCGAGTCTGCGCAACACCATTACCTGAATAGCCAAAACCATAAAAGACATTACGTTGCTCGTTCAACTTCCCAAAAAATGGAAAGCCGGAGGTTGAGCGATCGGATCCTCCTGTCCATGAGTATTCAAACTCCGCCTCTTTCAAACTCGGGAAAAGTTTATCGAATGACTTCCTTAGAAGATTTTGATAACGAGTTGGTTTATTGAACATCACGTCCACTTGGTTGTTGAAAGAGAACTGATTGCCTCCCTTGCCTAACATGAGGCGACCATCTGGCGTATCGCGGTAATAATGAACAAAAATACGCGAATCTAACACGCTCGTTCCCGCTTGCCAGCCCGTTTTTCGTAACGACTCACCAAGCGGTTTGGTGATGACCATGTCGGAAGAAACCACCACGATACTGTTTTTGAACTGTGTAAAGTGCTCCACCATCCATGCGTTTAATGCCAGCACAACCTGCTTTGCTTGTATTTGTGCGTCAGGAGTGTACACGGTAGCTGGTTGGCCAAAATCCAATTTGGTCATTGGTGTGTTTTCGAAGATTTCGATCCCCATTTCTAATGCGACTCGGCGCAAACCTCTAGCCAACAAGGCGGGCTGGACGCTAGCAGCAACCGAAGAATGGAAACCTTCAAGATGACGGGGCGAGCCTGTATTTGCGTGCAGCTCATCTTCTTTGCAGCGACGCCAACTATTGACGCCTAAACGTGAAAGCTCATCGACGACAGGTTGCATGCAGCCCGCTTGCGCGTGATTTGTTGCCGTGTAATACACGCCTTTAAGCGACAACTGAGCATCAATATGGTGCTGTTTACAAAACGCGTCAATTTCAAGCACGGCTTGTTCGGACTCTTTGACTAACCAAGCAGCCTGAGCTTCACCAAACAAACGTTTTAAGGTCGGAAACTTTGTCGACCAAGTCAGCATGCAACCACCATTCGCTCCAGACGCGCCACTACCGCACAGCCCCTTTTCTATCACAACAACATGCTTTTTCGGTGCTTGCTGTTTGATCATAATGGCGGTCCAAAGTCCGGTGTAACCACCACCAATAATCGCGACATCAGCGTTGATATCTTCATTCAGTGGCTTAGCCGGCTGAGGTCGTTCAAGTTCAAGCGCTTGCTTAAACCAGTAAGATAGGTGTGCCATTGTTTTTCCTTCGTGTCATTCATGAACTTGTTTTCGAGAAGCTCACTGTACAAACGATGCACGGTTTCAACGAGCAAGAAAAACTATCGCTGCGCGTAAGAAAAAATGACGCCACGCGGCAAAGTGACGGGAGATTTTAAAGAACCGAAAAGCACAAAAAAGGAGGAGCGTGGCTCCTCCAAAAAATGCAATGATATTAACTATTAGGGATAGATTAAGGGGAATAGCGTCAGTTAGTACCTACCAGGCTCGCGCATACGGTATTCGTATGTAACATTTACTACTGGCTGGTAAGTCACCTGACCATTACTTTCCATAAATTCATCGACCGTCACTTTTGAATCGGTAATCGAAAATGACTGACGATCCACAAACTCAGACTTACGAGTAAATTCGTCTCTAAGCTGGCCAGACGATTTGTTCTGGTAATCTTGGAGCATAACTCGCCCCATATCGTAAGCCGCTTCTTTACTATCCACGACAGCACCGTGAATAGTTTGCGTATTGTTCGTCCACTGATAGCCACCAGCAAATACAACAGAAGGTGCAGTAGTCAGAGCGAGAAGACTTGCTAAAGTAATTAAGCGTTTCATAAACCTCTCCTTTACTTCCTTACTATCGAACCTGCATTGGTTCGATACCTATAAGTTACGTATAAAGACCTGTAGCACGTCAAATTAATTTCAAATTATGTTCATTTTTTGTTCAATTTGGTTCTGTGCATGCTTTTGTTTATGACCCAATTCGATCTTTTTCAAACTTGAAATATGCTCTAGCAAAGACCTATCCCTGACACTTCCTTACTCACTCATACAATACCTGCCGCGGTTTTTCTCTTAGAATTCCGAACAAACGAACACTGTTCAAAATTAATGTTGAGTACGTTGGAATCAGCAAGAACACACCTCCTATTTATGCCTTGTGCATCTCTCCATTTTCGTGTTCCTCGCTGTTATTTCTCGTGCTGTTAAAACAGAACCCCAGTTAAGACAAGCTCTTAAGTGAGTCGGGAGTGAAAATGACTGCAAATAAATCCATTTTTGATCATACCAAAGTGATCTATGCTGATGAGTACGCCAACACCTATAACCCTATTTGGGTATATAGAATGAAGTTCATCATGCGTGCGCTTTACTACAAACGAGCATTCAAACACCTTGCGAACAACATTGAATCGTCTTTGTTAGACATGCTTTGTACGCGTACACACCGATTCCTAGAAAAACCGTTTCGCCCGTACATCATTAAGAATAACTCTGCTTTTGATCGCTCCAACTTGGTGGTTGATCACTACAAAACGATTTCAGAACTGCTTTCTAAAGAGACCATTGCCGAGATTTACACCGATTCAAAAGGCTTAACGCTGACCTCATTTGAAATCGATGACATCGAGTACTCGGTTCGATTGGTTTACGAAGCGCGTTACCAAAAAGAAGGCGACATGAGCCTTGTGCTGCACAGCGCTGAAGACGGGAACTTCTACACACTTTCGTTTACCGTTGGTCATGTAGACACTGGGCGCTGCATTATGATAGGTGGCCTACAAGGCCCTCGAAGCAGTGAAGAAAACAACGCAAAAATCAAAAAACTGACTCGAAAACTGTACGGTCAGCGACCAAAAAGCTTGATGGTGAGTTTGCTAACACTCATCGCTCAAGTCTGGGAAGTAAACACCATACTCGCCGTAAAAACGCAATCTCACACATACGCAGCACGACGTTACAGTAAAGGACGCATCAAAACCGACTACGACGCACTATGGCAAGAGTTGGGGGGCATTGAATACAACCGCCATTTCTACGCATTAAAAGTGAATGATACGCGCCGCGATACTGAGGGAATGTCTCGCTCCAAACGCTCGATGTACCGCCGTCGTTATGAGTGGCTAGACAACACCAAAGCCGAGTTTGCGACGCGTCTGCGTTAATCCAGCGTATCACGCGATACTTGTTTATTCGTTTACTATTCGGAGTCCTTATGTCTTACAAGTACGCCGTAGCATGCTTGTTGTCTGCACTTTCTGTCACCGCTTATGCCGAGCCAAGCAAACACATTGTGGGGGCGAATTTAGGCTATGGTGACTTCAGTTACGACGTCAATAATGGCCATGATGACGGCGACATGTTCTTAGGGGATGTGTATTACCGTTACATGTTCGACCAAAACTTCGGCCTTGAAGCAGGTTACAAAGGCGCGTTTAACGGCATTGGTTCTGTACTCATTAGCCCAATATCAGAAATCACCGACGTGAGTTATGGCGGTCCGCGAATCAGCGGTTACGTAAGCTACCCTTTGGGTGCTGGTTTTGAGCTTTACGGTAAAGGCGGTATCACTTACTACACGTTAAGTTACACGCTTAAAAACAATGGCCAAAATAAAGAATATGACGAGTCTAGCCTTGGCGGAGAAGCCGCAGCAGGTGTCGCTTGGGGCTATAAACACTTTGGTTTGAACTTAGAATACAATTACGCCAAAAACAGCGATTTTGATTCTGGTGGCGTGATGTTTGGCGCACAAATGCGTTTCTAACTCATCCCTCTTTTCTAAGGCACCTTAATTCCGGTGCCTTTAGTTTATGTGCTTCAAGCACCTTCTAAAGACAACACAATGCCTGCCAGGATGAAAGCCACACCGATACCTCGGGTGAGATACCATTTTTCTGCAAGCAACCAAATGCCCATCAATAAACCAAATACGATACTGATCTGGCGCAGCGCGACAACTAAGCTCACGTTGTCTGTCATCGTCATCGCAAACAGAACCAATCCATAAGTCGATGCCATCATAATGCCAGCCATACTTGCACTTTTTCGGATTCGCCAAGCCGCTTGCAACTCTTGCTCATTTCTGGTGATCAGACACCAAAGTAAAACGGGTAAGCCCATCGCCCAAAACTGCGCACCAAGATAGAAGATCGCGCTGTATTGATCGTTGAAAACAGTTGATGCTTGCTGAGTCAGTAACGTTAATGCCTCTTTGTCCACCACAGAGTAACCTGTCGTGCCAATTGCCGCGATCAACGCCCAAAACACGCCTACATTTAGATACGCCACCAAAGAAACTTGGCGAACATGAGTCAACGGCACCAAAATGCAGCCAAAGGTGATCAACAAAAAACCAAGCCACTGTTGAGATGAAAGCGCATGGCCGAGTGCAACACTGAACCCTCCCACCATCATGACCGGCAAAGCGCGTGCAATTGGGTAAATCACACCAACATCGGCATGTTTATACGCCATGATCAAACCGACGAGATACACAATTTGCGCTATTCCACTAAAAGCCAGCATTCCCCAAAACTCAACTGGCAACGAAGTCCAACCGAGCGTGATTAAATACCAAATCAGATATGGGGTAAGCACTCCACAAGCAGACAGGCTTGCAGCCATCGTGAATGCCATGCCTGATCCGGAATGGCTTTTACCCAAGATATTCCAGCCTGCATGCAAAACCGCAGAAAATACAACGAGTGCGATTGCCAAAAAATCCATTTGTTTTCCTGTTCAGATAAAACAAAGGCTCCGAGATGGAGCCTTTGAATATGAAAATGCGAACGTTAGTGATTGAGCTCTGCCACCGACTCAATACTGATGGCATCGTGACGCCAGTATTCAATATCGCAGTCAATCAACTCGCCATGTTGGTTATAGTTAGTACGTTCAACAACCATTGCCGGAGTGCCCGATGTTGCTCGCAACGCTTGCGCGACTTCACCAAGCAAGGTACTGGTAGAAATACGGTAACGCGTCTTCTGATACACCACACCAAAGTGCTCGCGATAAATGTCGGTCAGCGAGTTGGTCAAATCAAAGCTCAATAAATTGGGGAAGATCTCTGGACGAATATAGTTGGTCACATACACAACAGGTCTCTCTTCCAAATATCGAACGCGGTCGACACGAAAAACATCAGAAAACGGCTGCAGTTGTAACAAGCGCGCAGATTGCTTGTTAGCTAAAGTGCCCTTTGCCGCAATCAGCTCCGTTTTTGGCACGCGATTTTGCGCTTTCGCCATGTTCGGAAAATTAAGTGTCTGAGTAGGGTCGTAGCGTAGTGGCTCAGGTGAAATAAACCAGCCTCTGCGATCTTCACGATAAATTCGCCCTTCAGCTTCCAATAACGACAACGCTTCGCGCAACGTAACTCGGGTTGTGTCGAACGACTCCGCCAACTTGCGCTCCGCAGGCAATTTCTGACGCGGTGATAGCATGCCCGCTTCAATCTGTTCAACAATCGAATCTTTAATTTTTACGTACTGCACGAGGTGTCCTTATCTTTTACGCCAAGCCTGAGTGCGACTTTCTAACCACTTCCCCAACGTCATCTGCACGATCTTCGCAATCGCGGCTGCAATCATGATCATCACGGCCATCGCGGCAGCTGCGCCCGTTTGGCCTGCATCGTCCATGTTTAGAATCGATACCGAAGCAGGAATCGTATCGGTTGAGTACAGGAATACTACCGCAGAAGTGGTGGTCAATGCATTAACAAACAAGTAGGTTGCGATGTCCAAAACAGCAGGCATACAAACCGGTAAGGTCACTTTGAAGAACAACTTATACTGAGGCAACTTGACCGATGCTGCCGTCGCTTCTATCTCTGAAGGCAGTTGCTTGAGAGCGGTTAACGCTGTCATGTGGCCGACTGTGTAATAGTGCACTACGGTGTTAATCACCAGAAACGCCATCGTACCGTAAAGCACATTCAATGGGTTGTTCACATCATTGAAGTAAAAGATGTATCCTAAACCCAAAACCATGCCCGGCACCGCCATTGGTACCACGCTCAGCATTTGCATCGCCTGACGAACTGGCCCAAACGCACGACCTTTTTCAATACAGTAGGCACCGACGAAAATCACAGCGGTACCAATCAGCGCAGTCCAACCTGCCAGCGTTAACGAGTTGAAGAATGGGCTCCAGCCATAGGTACTCATCTCTGCGAAGTTGTAATTGTTCAGCGTCAGCGCTTTATTCCACGGCCAAAATGTCACTAGAGAGCCGTACACCGCCATGCCTAACACTGCCAGTACTGCGACAGAAATCAGTGAACAGTATACGAAGCAAAGGCCATCACGCGTTTTGTTGGGTTCTGGCTGATAAGGCACTGAACGTGTGTCGAATAAGCTCTTTTGTTTTTTCTGCACCCAACGATCCGCACCAAACGCCATTACCGCAGGAAATAACAGCATGATGCTGGTTACCGCACCCATGGCAAAGTTTTGCTGGCCCACCACTTGTTTGAAGATGTCGGTCGCCAGAACGTTATAGCTTCCGCCAATGACTTTCGGCACACCAAAATCGGTAATCACCAACGTGAATACGACAATCAGAGTGCTGATCAAACCGTATTTCGCCGCAGGTAACGTCACCATAAAAAAGGTCTTCATCGGTGAGGTTTTTAGAGCACGAGCGGCCTCATACAAACGGGCATCGGAAGTACGCAGCGAAGTGGTCAAAATCATCAGAGCATGAGGAAAGGTCCAAAAGATCAACCCCATTGAAATACCAATCACACCATACACTGAGTGACCACCAAGTAGCTCTTTTGCAACCCCTTGATTGCCAAAGAGGAAGATCAAGCTGATCGCAGGCAAAAGTGAGGGGGCAAGGATTGGCGCGGTACCTAAGATGTGAAATAGACCTTTAAATGGCATGCATGAACGCGTGAGTGCGTAAGCGTAACCAAAGGCCAGAATACCGACCACCGTCGTTACAACGAGTCCCAAACTAAACGTATTACCAACGGAAACCCACAAGCTTGAAGAAGAAAAATAAGTCGCAAAGTTGGCTAACCCAACAAACTCTCCATCGCTGTTTTGTACGCTTTTGGCCAGCATCGCCCACAATGGCATCAAGATGAACAAGATCATCATCGTGGAAAGACCCGCCAACAAACCAAACAGCACGAGATTGTCGCGGCTAATGCGTCCCATCATTGATTTCGCTTTGTCTTGAGTCGTCAGGCTATTCATCGTCATTGTCTTCGCATCCATGTTTGCACCTATGCCGCCAACGCTTTTGTAAACGCATTCCCCTGAGAAGGGATTACATAGCCGTGCAAGCCACTTTCCAAGAACTGGATGTAACGCACATCACCAATGCGAATATTGAGGTTTTGCACCGTCTCGACTGGCACATCAACAACGATTGGTTTTGCTTGGCTGTCGTTTTGTAGCTCACAATCCACGCGGAAAAATGCGCCCAAAAACTCGGTAGCGGTAATGCGTACAGGCAGCGAGTTGCGGTAGTTTTCGACAAACTTGATGTTCTCGGGACGCACCGCCAAATCAAAGCGATCACCACGTTGAATCTTACGATTGGTTAAACTTGGTGCTGGCAGTAGAGTCTCCGCAATACGCACCTGAGATTCGGTCACGACAGATGTCTCGATAAAATTCATGCTGCCGACAAACTCGGCCACAAAGCGCGTTGCCGGTTGTTGGTAGATTTCTTGAGGCGTGCCGACTTGCTCAATTACGCCATGGTTCATCACCACAATTCGATCTGCCATCGAAAGCGCCTCATCCTGATCGTGCGTAACCATAATGGTAGTGATGCCCAGCTTGCGTTGCAGCTTACAAATTTCATCACGTAAGTGAACACGTACTTTCGCGTCCAACGCAGATAAAGGTTCATCAAGAAGAAGCAGTCCCGGAGATAAAGCAAGCGCTCGCGCTAACGCCACACGTTGTTGCTGACCGCCCGACAACTGGTTAGGAAACTTCTGCCCTGAGGTTGGTAAGCCTATCGTTTCGAGCCACTGCTCTACTTTCTCCAGCGCCTCTTTGGTTGACATACCTTGGTTTTTCAAACCCACCGCAATGTTCTCTTGTACGGTGAGGTTTGGAAACAGCGCGTAAGACTGAAACACAATGCCGAAATCACGCTTTTCTGGTGGTAGAAATGTGGTCTCTTGGCCGTTTTGAAAAATCGCGCCAGAAGTAGGTAGATCTAAACCTGCAATTGCACGTAATAACGTAGTTTTACCGCAGCCAGAAGGGCCTAAAAAACAAACGAACTCGCCTTTTTCGATCGCCAGTGAGATTTGCTTTAATGCAGTGAACTGTCCGAATTGTTTCACTACATTTTTAATGTTCAGATAAGGTTGGTTAATTGACATAACACACACTCCAAATGGTATATACCAATTTTAGTTTTTATGTGTTACGTTCCAATGACAAATTTATAGCCAGAAGATGACAAATAGATGAACGCCCTCGACATTAAACGCTTAAATCTAAACTCATCTTGAAATACGGAATGTCTGATTTATAAAAGCGCTCGCCCTCCTTCTGTAATCCAAACTTCTGATAAATTTTCAATGCCGACTCACGCGCATCGCACCAGAATACCTCTGCGTTCAACGCCTTGGCATCATCAATCATCGTCTCCAACATTCGAGAGCCGACCCCTTTACCTTGTTGACTTGAAGATACCGCAAACTTCCTTAGTCTTGCTGCGCCATTGTTGAAGAAGACTGACGCCACACCCACCAGCTCTCCGTTCACATAACTCCCGTAATGATAGCCAGTTTCATCTTCATCAACCTTGCAAAACTCAATGCTTTTGCTTGGCCATAAAACCTGCTGTCGAAGCGGCAGTGTCTGCTCCGCATTAATACGTTGGATTTCCATGCACTTCCTCTTTTCTACCTGAGTATCCGGCCATTAATGTGCCTCTACTTGTCGCAAGATGCAAAAAAGGAGAGCAACCGCTCTCCTTTGACAATCGGATTTGTCGTAACCCTTATGATTTTGGCTCTGATTTCGCGTCAAATTTCTCAGACCATGTCGCTAAGATTTCTGCACGCTTGCTGCCCATTTGCGCAAAGTCCATCTTCGCCATGTTCTCTTGAACGTTAGGGAAGTTAGATACTGTCGCTTTCACGTCTTTATGTCCAACCACTGGGTACATTTCTACGTAAAGCTCGTTTGCAGCTTTAGAGATTGACCAATCCACAACGCGTTTCGCTGCATCCGATTCTTTTACTAGACCAACGGCTTCTGATTCCCAGCCGATACCTTTTGGTGTGATAACCGCTAGTGGTGCACCTTGTGTTTTCAGCTTCGCGCCGCGGCTCGCCATCGAAATACCAATGGCCACCTCGCCCATACCTGCTTGAACGCATGGCTTAGAACCAGAATGTGTGTAGTGTGCAATGTTTTTGTCTAGGTCACGCATGTAGTTCCATGCCTGATCTTCACCCATGTTTTGTAGCCAAGCAGACACCTGCATGTAACCAGTACCTGAAGAAGCGGGGTTAGGCATTGCAATGTGACCTTTGTAAACCGGCTTCGTTAGGTCTTCCCAAGACGTTGGTTTCGGTAGGTTAAGTTGTTTCACTACCGCTTCGTTGAAACAAACTGCGTTAAAGAACGCATCATTCCCGAACCAAGCTTGGTTTGATTGAGGGTCGTTTAGGTTAGCGTGCAGCTCTTCCAAACCTTTTGGTGTGTAAGGCTTAAGAAGACCTTCATCTTTAAGCAATGCCATTGACGAGCCAGCAAGACCCCAAACCACTTCCGCTTGAGGGTTGTTCTTTTCTGCCAGCAATTTCGCCGTCATGATACCTGTTGAATCACGAACCCACTTAATCTTGATATCTGGGTTGTCTTTCTCAAACGCAGACTTGTATTTAGCAAGAATGTCAGTTTCGAAAGCGGTGTAAACCGTCACTTCCTGTGCAGCCATTGCATTGGTAGCAAGCAGAGAGACAAGCACAGCCAGCGATCCTTTCATCAAACGGTTTTTCATCATTTTCTCCAGTTAATTTGGCTAAGTTTTCATTCTGGTCTGTACCAGTTGACGCTAATTACCCTACTTCGCCAATGTGACGAATTCATGACCATAAAATGGCAGTTTTGAGAAAATTATCGATAAATAGGCGACCAACTGATCGGTGAAATTTTGGATATGAAAGTTTTATGAAATTCACTGAATGGCTATTTACGACCCTTTTTCATCCTTGCTAGAGTGAATCCAATTTCTGGTGTAGACCAATTAAATTATTCTGATGGAAATCGAGATGAAAAACGAATACCTACTACTGACTCCAGGTCCTCTATCTACTTCTGAAACAGTACGTGAAGCCATGCTAAAAGACTGGTGTACTTGGGATGATGAATACAACAAAGACATTGTCGAAGTGATCCGCACTAAGCTTGTAAAACTGGCAACAAAGCATAGCGGCTACACCAGTGTACTAATGCAAGGTAGCGGCACCGCATCAGTGGAAGCAACGATTGGCAGTGCCATTGGCAAAGATGGAAAGTTGTTGGTTGTCGACAACGGTGCTTACGGTGCGCGTATCGCTCAGATCGCTGAATACCTAAATATTCCATGCCATGTAGTTTCCCCAGGCGAAACATCACAGCCACACTTGAACGAGGTGGAAACTGCATTGGCATCGGATCCTGCTATCACACACGTGGCGATTGTTCACTGTGAGACAACCACTGGCATGCTTAACCCAATTGAGGCATTTTCTTCTGCTGCAAAAGCGCACGGTAAAGTGGTTATTCTCGATGCCATGTCGAGCTTTGGTGGCATTCCTATCGATATCGCAGAGCTAGGCATCGATTTTATGATCAGCTCTGCTAACAAATGTATTCAAGGCGTACCGGGCTTCGGCTTTGTGATTGCGAAACAAACGGAACTCGAAAAGTGCCAAGGTCAGGCACGTTCTTTGAGCCTTGACCTTTACGACCAGTGGCACTGCATGGAAGTGAACCACGGCAAATGGCGTTTCACGTCTCCTACGCACACGGTTCGCGCTTTCTACCAAGCATTGTTAGAACTCGAACAAGAAGGCGGCATTGAAGCGCGTCATAACCGTTACCAAACTAACCAGAAAACACTGGTTTCAGGTATGCGTTCTTTGGGGTTTGAGCCACTACTGAGTGATGAGCTTCACTCGCCAATCATCACTTCTTTCTACTCTCCGACTCACAGTGATTACCAGTTCAAAACGTTCTACACACGTTTGAAAGAGCAAGGTTTTGTAATTTATCCGGGTAAGGTATCAAACGCAGACTGCTTCCGTATTGGCAACATTGGTGAAGTTTACCCAGCAGATATCGAGCGCTTAATCGGTGCGATTGAAAAAGCAATGTACTGGCAAGTTGCGTAAAGCTGTTTTCTGGTTGAGATAGCGTTATGACTCATAATATCAAACCGATCCATTTTCGCAGCGAAGGCGATGTCAACACGACGCCAGCGCGCCAAGCTTGGAATGCATCGATGGACGATGAACGCACGCAAGTATTGTTGAAGCGTGATTCCGAGGTCTTTCTGCATCAAGCTATGTCGACGCCTTGCTTAGATACCTTGGAAGCAGCGGAAGGCATCTACATCCAAGATGCTACAGGCAAAAAGTACATGGACTTCCATGGCAACAACGTCCATCAGCTGGGCTACGGTCATCCGCATGTGATTAAACGCGTGCAAGAGCAAATTGCCAAACTGCCGTTTTCACCACGTCGTTTTACCAACGAGACCGCGATTGAATGTGCCGAAAAACTCACCCAAATCTGTGGCGGCGAATTGAACCGCGTATTGTTTGCGCCAGGTGGCACATCAGCAGTCGGCATGGCACTTAAATTAGCACGCCACATCACGGGCAACTACAAGGTGGTGTCGTTGTGGGATTCCTTCCACGGCGCATCGTTAGATGCCATCTCAGTGGGTGGTGAAGCGTGTTTCCGCCAAGGCATGGGACCATTAATGGCAGGTGTTGAGCGCATTCCACCAGCAGTGTCTTACCGTGGCGCTTTCCCAGTCGCGGACGGCAGCGATGTGCATTACGCCGATTACCTTGAATACGTGATCGAGAAAGAAGGCGGCGTGGGCGCGTTTATCGCAGAAGCAGTTCGGAATACCGACGTACAAGTGCCGAGCAAAGCCTACTGGAAACGCATCCGTGAAATCTGTGACAAACACAATGTCATGTTGATCATCGACGACATCCCGAATGGCATGGGTCGCAGCGGTGAATGGTTCACCTACCAAGCCTACGACATCGAGCCAGATATGCTCTGCATCGGTAAAGGTTTGGGCGGAGGGTTAGTGCCTATCGCAGCCATGGTAACCAAAGACAAATACAACACTGCCGAGCAAATCTCCATGGGTCATTACACTCATGAGAAAAGCCCTATCGGTTGTGCTGCGGCACTGGCAACCATGGAAGCCATTGAGCAAGACGGCTTGCTAGATAAAGCCAAAGCCGACAGCCAGTTCATGCGTGAAAAGCTGTTAGAGATGAAAGCCAAATACTCAGTGATTGGTGATGTGCGTGGCATCGGCATGTTGTGGGGCATTGAACTGGCCACTGACCACGAAAGCAAAGCGCGTGCGTATGACGAAGCGGAAGCTGTGCTGTACCAATGCCTCAACAATGGCGTGAGCTTCAAGGTGTCACAAGGCAATGTGATTCAACTCAGCCCACCGCTGATCATCACTCGCGAGCAACTGACAGAAGCGTTGGCGATCTTCGAAGAAGCGATCGCCAACGTGTGTAAAGACTTTAACTACTTTTAGGTTTTGTTGACCTTTTGAGCTGATTTTTGCAGCAGTTTGTGGGTTCTTTATGCAAGGCAGAGGCTTTGAGTTGTAGCTGTTCTACCTGATAAGCCGATAACGCAGAAGAAAGGAACCACAAACGCTGCCCGAAGGGTTCGGCTAAAAGCGTTTTACTCTTTGTTGTGAGGTGTTGTGCTTAGAATGACTAGGCTACAAACCTCTCGCCGCGATTAAAACGCTTTTATCTCGAACAAAATTTAACCGCAAAAGGTCAACAAAACCTAGGGTCAATAGACCTCAACAAAAACCAATTTACCCAGAGCGCGCTTCCAGCGTGTAGGCAAGCGCCCTGGCAAGCAAGAAAAAGGATTGAACATGAGCAACTCACCTATTCAAGCAGTGATCTTTGACTGGGCTGGCACTATCGTCGATTTCGGCTCTTTCGCGCCAACCAGCATCTTTGTCGAAGCATTCAAACAAGGCTTTGATTTTGATATCGATCTTGAAGAAGCGCGTGAACCAATGGGGCTTGGTAAATGGGACCACATCCAAGCTGTGGGTCGCATCCCTTCGGTTGATAAACGTTGGAATGAGAAGTTTGGGCGCTCAATGACCAGCGAAGACATCGACGCAATTTACGCAGCATTTATGCCTCTGCAAAAAGCAAAAGTGGCTGACCACGCAGAACCAATTCTCAATGCAATTGAAGTTGTGAACGGTCTGAAAGACAAAGGCATTAAGATCGGTTCTTGTTCTGGTTACCCGCGTGAGGTGATGGACGTATTGATTCCAGTTGCAGCGAATTACGGCTACCAACCAGATTACGTTGTCGCGACAGACGATCTGCCCCAAGGTGGTCGCCCTGCGCCGTTTATGGCACTGAAAAACGTGATTGAGCTTGGTGTAACCGACGTTAAAGCATGCGTCAAAGTGGACGATTCAGCACCAGGCATCTTTGAAGGTCACAATGCGGGCATGTGGACGGTGGGTCTGCTGCTTTCTGGTAACGAAGCGGGTCTGACATTTGAAGAATACCAAGCCGCAGACGAAGCAACCTTAGAGAAAGCTCGTGAAAAAGCACGCGCGAAGTTTATCAAGAGTGCACCTCACTACTTAATCGATACCATCTCCGATCTGCCAGAGGTGATCGTAGATATCGAACAACGCCTAGCCGCGGGCGAACGTCCGTAGTTTTCGCTCGTGAATTCAGAATGTAAAAAGCCTCTCCATATTGAGAGGCTTTTTACATTTATGGAAAGCGGAAGTGTCAGTTAATCGCAGTACTTGCTCGACGCTTTAGCTTAAAGCCCATACTGGTTGGTCTTTCTTCTGGCTCACCTTTGATGGCATGTAACAGTTTTTCTGCCGCCTTGGTGCCCATGCGCTCGTAATCAAATTCTGCCGATGTCAAACTTGGGTATGCGTGCTCCCCCATAGAAGAGCCTTCAAGGCAAATAATGGCAATGTCGGTCGGGACTTTGAGCACGCGGCGATGGCACTCAAAGAGCGCACCAATTGCTATCTCCTCATGGCTACACACCAAAGCATTCAAGCTTGAATCGCGCAGCAATAACTTCGCCAATCCTTCCGCACCCAATTGTGAAGATGGCGCTTCATGAGTCGTTAGAAAATGATCTGGGGTGAGATAGTTTTCAATCATCGCACTTTGCCAACCGTGTAACTGGCGTTGCAACGTTGAGTGATTCCCGCGCGCCCCAATAAAACCAACGTTCTTAAAACCTTGTTCAATCAGGTGTCTGGTACAGGCCTTACCCACTTCGAAGTGATCCACGCCAATGTTGAGATAACTGGCCTTTGAGCTCAGTTCGGCAATCTCTAACACTGGCGTATTTGACGCCTCTAACAGTTGATGCGTTCGCTGACTATGCTCACTTCCAAACAGTACAACGCCCGCAGGACGGCTCTCTAAAAAAGTCGAAAGCAACTTTTCTTCTTGCTCAATCGAGTAGTCGCTGTAACCCAGCAATAGTTGATACCCCGCTTTGTTTAACGCCTGTTGGAAGCTTGGTAAGAAATGCGCGCATGCTTTTTCAAACAGTGACGGAATGATAAGAGCGATGGAATAACTTTCTGCAGATGCGAGTGCTCCTGCGGCTTTGTTCGGGATATAGCCGAGCTCATCAACCACTTGTTGAATTTTTTCTCTCAGCTTATCGGATACCAGCTCTGGCGTTCGTAATGCTCGCGACACCGTCATCGTGCCTACGCCTGCTTGTTTGGCGACATCAGCCAAAGTGACATTGCCGGTACTTCTTCGTTTGCGAGGTTCGCTCATTGTTTTTATTTAATGTTCTCTAATTTCAGCTGCGACATCTTATCACAGCGCTTTAATGGTTTTGATATTAGCGCATTAGAACTCGAACACCAGCACATGAAACTTCGATGCCTGATAAAAATGATAGCGCTATCACAATTAATGGTAGCGCTATCACAATTAATGGTAGCGCTATCAGATAGCGCTACCATTTGTGATCACTCTCAGGTTTTTCTGGCAAATTGATCGATAAAGTACGCAGCAACAAAACAACAAATCGGAAACATTCCAATGCTACGTGAACTGATTACCTCTGATGTCATTCGCATCCATTCTGACGCAACCGACTGGAAAGATGCGATCAGCAAATCTTGTGAAGCTTTGATTGAAAATGGCGCGATAGAACCAAGTTACGCTGAAGCAATTTACCGCTCGCACGAAGAGCTTGGCCCTTACTACGTGGTAGGTCCGGGCATGGCGATGCCACACGCTCGCCCTGAAGATGGCGTTAACCGCTTGTCATTGGCGATCACGGTGATCCAAAACGGCGTCAACTTTAACTCTGAAGAAAATGACCCAGTAAAAATGCTGGTCACGCTAGCGGCAACGGACAGTAATAGCCACGTTGATGCGATTTCGAAACTGGCGGAATTGTTTATGAATGAAGAGCATGTAGAGGCCATCTGCAACGCTCAAAGCAAAGAAGATGTTCTTGCGATCATCGACAAATACTAAGTTTTACTCCTGACATACCCCATTCACAAATGGGTATACCCCCTATAAAAAAGAAAAGGTCTGAATTATGAAAATTATGGTTGTTTGCGGTCACGGTCTTGGTACTAGCCTAATGATGGAAATGAGCATCAAAAGCATCGTAAAAGAATTGAACGTCGATGCCGCTGTAGATCACATCGATCTTGGCTCTGCAAAAGGCATAAGTTGCGACATTTTCATCGGCACAAAAGACATTGCAGAACAGTTGGAAGCTCTTGGCGTTGAGCAACGTATCGTAGCGCTTGATAACATGGTCGACAAAGTCGCAATGAAAGAGCGTTTATCTGTGGCACTTCAAGAGCTTGGCGCTCTATAAGGTGGCGTTATGGAATTCTTCAGTTTCTTAATGAACGATGTCCTATCAGAGCCAGCGGTTCTGGTCGGTCTCATCGCTCTAATCGGCTTAATTGCCCAGAAAAAACCGGTCACCGAGTGCATTAAAGGCACGGTAAAAACCATTCTTGGTTTCATCGTGCTTGGCGCTGGTGCAGGCTTAGTTGTGAGCTCGCTAGGCGACTTCGCGACCATTTTCCAACACGCATTTGGCATTACAGGCGTGGTTCCAAACAACGAAGCTATCGTCTCTATCGCGCAAGAAGCGTTTGGTAAAGAGATGGCGATGATCATGTTCTTCGGTATGTTGGTGAACATTCTGATCGCTCGTTTCACGCCGTGGAAATTCATCTTCCTAACAGGTCACCACACACTATTTATGTCGATGATGGTGGCGGCGATTCTGGCATCTAGCGGCATGAAAGGTGTTCCACTGATCGCTCTTGGCTCTGTGGTTGTGGGTTCTGTAATGGTGTTCTTCCCTGCAATTGCGCACAAATACATGAAGCAAGTAACAGGTTCAGACGACGTTGCGATTGGTCACTTCTCAACGCTTTCTTACGTCCTAGCTGGTTTCATTGGCAGCAAGTTGGGTAACAAAGAGCATTCAACAGAAGAGATGAATGTCCCTAAGAGCTTGTTGTTCTTACGCGATACGCCAGTGGCTATCTCGTTCACAATGGGCATCATCTTTATGGTGACGTGTTTGTTCGCTGGCGGCGATTTTGTCCGTGAAGTCAGTGGCGGTAAACATTGGTCTATGTTTGCGCTAATGCAATCCATCACATTTGCAGGTGGTGTGTACGTCATCCTACAAGGTGTACGTATGGTTATCGCAGAAATCGTTCCTGCATTTAAAGGCATCTCAGACAAACTGGTTCCAAACGCAAAACCTGCACTGGATTGTCCGGTTGTGTTCCCATACGCGCCAAACGCGGTATTGGTGGGCTTCCTATCGAGCTTTGCAGCCGGTCTAGTGGGCATGTTCCTGCTGTACGTGATGGGTCTTACTGTGATTATCCCAGGTGTCGTTCCACACTTCTTTGTGGGTGCTGCGGCAGGTGTATTTGGTAATGCTACAGGCGGTCGCCGCGGCGCAATTCTAGGCGCGTTTGCACAAGGTCTACTGATTACTTTCCTACCTGTATTCCTAATGCCAGTACTGGGTGATCTTGGCTTTGCAAACACAACATTCAGTGATGCTGACTTCGGCGCGGTAGGTATCCTACTTGGTTTGATTGTTCGCTAAGTTTTCTCTCTGATGAATACGGAATTAGGCTCGTCGGCATTCATCTCTGAGAGGCTTTAGCCATAGAAAAGCACTCAAAAAAACGCCCCTCACGTGAGGGGCGTTTTTCTTATTGAGGCTATCTTATTGGGACAGCAACTTTCTCGTTGGTTCTTGCTCGGTGTACTCAACCGCATCGCTAGTGGAAAGCTTGTCGACGTCTTCTTGAGAGCCGGTTACTACCAACACTTGCTGTTTCACCAAAGCATCGACCACTTCAAGGTTGTTGTGACGAAGAAGCGCTCTCACTTCGCTTTCTTTCCCTTTGTGATATTTCACAAAATAGCGAGCCGGTTGTTGCTCTGCACTTGTTGGACGCTCATCCACAAGAGGAAAGCCTTGGTTGTTGGCAAGGCTGGTGGCGCTCATGCCAATCGCCAATAGCGCGGTCAAACTCCCCGCCGTTACGGAAAGTAAGGTCAGCTTCTTCATAGTCACTCCTTATTGAAATGTCAGAGACCAACTGTTGATTGTACCTGTGTCTCTTCTGGCACTGTCGACGGCTTTTAGTTCCCAAGAACCTTGCGATTCAAAACCAGAGAAATCAACTTGGAAAGTGGTTTTGATATCGTTAGCGCTGCCGCCAGTATTGTCGTGAAGCACGACTTGTCCACCAGTCGGTGAAGTCAGAGTCACTCGTAGGTCACCGATGTAAGTATGGCTAATATCTACGTCAATGCTTACAGTACCTGAGTCGCCAGTGCGATCGACATTCAGTGCGCTGATGGCACCAGAGGTTTTGTTGTCAGGAATCGCAACAGGGTTAGTGTTTGAGTAGCTAGAATCTGCAGAGCTACCGCCACCGTCAGGACCATTACAGCCCGCATCCAAGAACAGCTTCGCCGCTTCCGCATTCACTAGGCCGTGACCAGTGCGGTTATCTCGACCTGCAACATCAATGTCTGTCGCGGTTTTGATCAACGCGTTACGTACTTGCGCTGCGGTACACGTTGGGTGGTAACTCCACACCAAGCCAGCTACGCCCGTTACGTGCGGAGTCGCCATCGAAGTGCCGTTGTAGTACTCGTAGTCTTCACCTGATGTAGTTGCAACCGTGATCTCTTGGCCTACGTAACCCAATAGCTCTTGACCAAATGCACGATCAACTGTCACCGACACCATGCGATAAGCGTTGTTTTGGTCAACTAAGAATGGGTTTTGTAACCCAGCCAATGCCGCGTTGCTGTATACAATCGCCGCGCTTGCGCCTGCGTTGTAACATGCTCGGACTGCATCCACCTCTGGGTATGTACCTGAAGATTGATTACCAATACGCTCAGTAAGACAGATTTTGCCTGACATGTCGCCACAGTTGAAGTTACCGCCAGAAACATCACAGCTTGCCAATGTCGCGGTGACTGAACCTGCAACTGGTGCTGGTACAAACTCCGTGCCGTTATGGACCAAACGGTTATGAGGCACGATGCCACGGTCAAACTGGCTAACACCGTTTAGCGTAATGTCAGATAACTTACCTTCGCCTACTGTTACGGTGGACAGGATCGCCACACCCGGCGCCGCGATTTCAACTTGATCCGTCGCTTGCGAGAACGCCGCGTGATCATTTTGATTATCGACCGCTGCAACTGACATAACAGAATCGTAAGACGCTGGGTAGCTGTGCGCAGTATTGCCGTCGTTACCCGCCGCAGCGATTAACAGTACGCCTTGATCGTAGATCGCTTTCAGCGCATTTTGCTCCGTGCGACTCGATTGGCTACCACCGAGACTCATGTTCACCACGTTTGCGCCATTATCAGCACACGTTTGTATCGCTTTCACAAGACCAGAAGAGTAACCCCAGCCCGCTTCGTTAAACACTTTCACGATGTGAAGGTTCACGTTTTGGTTTGGCATCACGCCCTTCACACCTTCAGTATTCGCGATCGCAGCGATTGTGCCCGCTACGTGAGTACCATGCGCGTTGTTGTTGCCAGGATCGCTCCATGATCCTGTGCCGCTATCATTGGTACCAGCAACACGGTTACCGCTCAGATCGTTGTGCGACAAATCGTAGCCAGAGTCAATGATACAAACCGTGCGGTTACCTGCATTGAAGTCATCCAACTGTTGAGCATTCACTGCGTTGTAACCCCAAGGTACCGTTTCACTTAGCAGGTAACGCGGAGGATCGACTTCCACGTATTCCACATCACCACGGTTACGCAGTGGTTCAAGATCATCCCCATCCAGCTCGACGCTGTAAATGGCACGGTTACCCAGTTTTTCCACTTTACGTGCTTTCACCTGTTGCAAAACAGATTCTTGCGCGATACGTGGTCCCCAAAACGAGTTGCCCCCCATCGAAGATCGGCTTACCGGATCTTCTTTGAATTTGACGATGTATTTCGTCGGCAACTTGGATTCGTCGAATCCCATCGGTGGAGCCGCGAATGCTGACATGGAAGCAGTCAGCGCGACGGCGACAGCAGACAATGTAAATAAGCCTTGTTTTTTACTTGTTGTGTAGTGCATTTGCCCTATTCCTTAGTTGAGCTAATTTTTATTCACTATATCCTCATGAAAAATCATCATTGCGATGTATACATGAGTCACTCAGCTATAGTTCATCGTCCAAAAATGCCAAACAATTTGTTTCATGAATATACAAATTTGTACAAAATATCATTCAATCAACATTTTCAGTTAACATCAAAAAGCATCAACAAAACCTTATAAAGCAATTACTTATTTAACAAAGAGTGCATGTTAAATTAATGTTAGTGAGTAATTATTCTAAATATAAGCCATTTAATCGATTGCTATGCTGAATGAATTTTTTGACCGTGATGCCAAAATCAAAATAATGAATATTTAGTTGTTGACTGTCTGGAGTATTTACTCAGAATTAGAGGGTTTAGTGAGAAAAATTCTCATCTAAACAATGTTATAGCCAAGTATTTTTTCAATGTGCTTGGGTCAATAACCATTACAAGAAGAGTGAATGATGAAAAAAACAATCACACTATTAACTGCATTACTCCCGCTTGCTTCTGCAGTTGCCGAAGAGCCAACCTTATCACCAGAAATGGTTTCAGCGTCTGAAGTGATCAGCACGCAAGAAAACCAAACCTATACCTATGTTCGCTGTTGGTATCGCACCAGCTACTCGAAAGATGATCCGGCGACCGATTGGGAATGGGCAAAAAACGAAGATGGTAGCTACTTCACCATTGACGGCTACTGGTGGAGCTCCGTTTCATTTAAAAACATGTTCTACACCAACACGTCGCAAAACGTTATCCGTCAGCGTTGTGAAGCCACATTAGATTTGGCGAACGAGAACGCAGACATTACGTTCTTCGCCGCTGACAATCGCTTCTCATACAACCACACGATCTGGAGCAACGACGCAGCAATGCAGCCAGATCAAATCAACAAAGTGGTTGCTCTCGGTGACAGCTTGTCTGATACAGGCAACATCTTTAACGCATCACAATGGCGCTTCCCTAACCCGAACAGCTGGTTCTTAGGTCACTTCTCCAACGGTTTTGTGTGGACAGAATACATTGCCAAAGCGAAGAACCTTCCGCTCTACAACTGGGCTGTTGGCGGTGCGGCTGGTGAGAACCAATACATCGCGCTAACAGGGGTTGGTGATCAAGTTTCTTCGTACTTAACCTACGCAAAACTGGCGAAGAACTACAAACCAGCAAACACCTTGTTTACGCTTGAGTTTGGTTTGAATGACTTCATGAACTACAACCGTGGCGTTCCAGAAGTGAAAGCGGATTATGCAGAAGCACTGATTCGTTTGACGGACGCAGGTGCGAAGAACTTCATGTTGATGACACTGCCAGACGCGACGAAAGCGCCTCAGTTTAAGTACTCAACACAAGAAGAGATCGACAAAATTCGTGCGAAAGTGCTTGAGATGAACGAGTTCATCAAGGCACAAGCGATGTACTACAAAGCGCAAGGTTACAACATCACGTTGTTTGATACTCACGCCTTGTTCGAGACGCTAACTTCTGCGCCAGAAGAGCACGGTTTCGTGAACGCGAGCGATCCTTGTTTGGACATCAACCGCTCATCGTCTGTCGATTACATGTACACCCACGCATTGCGCTCTGAGTGTGCGGCGTCTGGTGCTGAGAAATTTGTGTTCTGGGATGTGACTCACCCAACTACAGCCACGCATCGTTATGTTGCTGAAAAAATGTTGGAAAGCAGCAATAACTTAGAAGAGTTTCGCTTTTAATAATACTTTCTTATAGGTTAAACTCTTAATCATCATAAATACGTTGATGATTAAAAATGGCCACGAAATATCGTGGTCATTTTGCATTAACATATATGAGCCTACTTTTATATTTAAATATAGATGAACAATAATTAAAATACAAAATTTCAAGTTATAAGTATTATAAACAAAACTTTTAAATACTAACAAACCAGTAAAATCCAAAATTATTCAACATTCCATTAATTTAAATTTCATTATGAACATTTTTTAATTATTGAATTTCAAGAGGAGTTAAGTGATAAGTTAAATAAAAAATACCCACATAACACAGGTAAGACCGAGAGGAGTGTGTCATGTGGGTTTAAAACGATAGTTCTCTTGCTGATTCGAACTACCAACGTTGGGATGCAATGGAAATACAAATGACTCAGAGTTTCCATCACGGACACTTTATCGCTGGATTTGCCTCTGTTTGTTAGGGAACAGTCAGCGCAATAAAAATAGAGAAGTAATACCGCAAAAATAAAAATATTGGCTCTGAGTTTAATTTACACGTAAAATAATCACCACATTCACGACATGAACCATTAATAAATTCATCAATAAATATTTATTAAGTTAAATTTATTTATTGTCAACATACTGTTAGTTTTACTCCTAAATATACTGGTCAGATTTGTTTATTTTACTGCTTTTCGTTGCAATACAACCTCTAATTAATTCATGAGAAAAAAACATGCAGCGACAATTAACTCTTTCACCGATTTATTTATTAATCGGGTTAGCCTCATCGACGGCGTATGCCGGTGGTTTTCAAATTAACGAACATTCGGCGACGGGTCTTGGTCGTGCTTTTGCTGGTGATGCCGTCATTGGTGATAATGCGTCTGTAGTCAGCCGTAACGCCGCAGCGATGACGCTGTTTAAACAAAATGCCTTATCGTTCGGTGTCACTTACGTCAAACCTGACGTTACCGTTAAAAATGCGCAATATCATCGAGCTAACATTAATGCGGATGTCAATGTTGGTATGGGCGGTTTTCCTCCGTCCCCTCAAGTTGAAATTACCCCGTCCTTCTCTCAAACCGTGACCGACATTGATGACGTCGATGGCGTTGGTCAACCAGCCGTTGTACCCAATTTTTACTTTATTCACCCTATCAACGACGACTGGTATCTAGGCTTATCGGCATACTCCAACTTCGGAACCGACATGGAGTTTAAACCAAACTATGGCGCACCTGTTTTTGGCGGTGTCACCAGCGTAGCGAGTGTCAACCTTGGCGCAAGCTTGGCATACAAGGTGAACGATCGTTTTAGTATCGGTGGTGGTATTGATGTGATTTACGGCTCTGGTGAGCTGTACCGCGATATGGACGTGGGTGTTTGCGTTGGTGGGAACATACTTGGAAACGAACTAGAACAACGCTGTGGATCCGTAAAAGGCAACGCACTTGATGTGGAAGCTGGCGGCATTGGGCTTGGCGCGAACATTGGCATGATGTACGAGTTTAACGAACGTCATCGCTTAGGTTTAAGCTACAAGCACAGCCCTAACATCGATGCCAAGGGTGACATCCACTTTGCTGGCGAATCGTACGACTCGCTTGCTATGCCGCTACCGGATATTGCGGAGTTTTCCGGTTATCACCGCGTCTTACCTAAATTTGCCCTGCACTATTCTGTGCAGTGGATTGGTTGGTCAGCATTTGACAGCTTGAAAGCTGATGATCAGTTGCTAAAAGATTTTCAGTGGCAAGACTCCGCGCACTACTCCATCGGTGCGACTTGGTACGCCAATGAACGTTGGACACTTCGCACGGGTTACATGTTCGACAAAACACCTGTCGATGAGCTGACTTCGCTTTCTATTCCAGATTCGAACCGCCACTGGTTATCTGCGGGAGCCTCTTACCAATGGTCATCAGATACCACGGTTGACATCGGCATGACGTACTTGATTGGTGAAGATGTCAACGTAGAAGAGTACGCGTATGAAGGTGTTCCTGCACCGATGGTAACGGGCGTGACCCATTCAAATGCGTTCCTAATTGGTGCCCAACTCAGCCACCGTTTCTAATTTGTCAGGCAGTGATCAAACCTCTAGGTCATTGCCTTGTAACAACGCTTATCAAAGCGACCGAACAGAGACATTATTATGAACAAAACACTACTTGCTTTTTCACTCTCACTTCTCACTCTAGGCGCGGCTCAGGCTTCAGAATGGGGCTATGGCAATGACAAACACGGGCCAGAGCACTGGGGAGAAATCGCCAAAGACTGCGCAACCACGAAAAACCAAAGCCCAATCAACATCGACAACCCAGCCGATGCAAAACTGGAAGCACTGAACCTTTCGTACACTGGTCAGGTCATTGGTTTAACCAACAATGGTCATACGCTGCAAGCGCAAGTGAACGGACGTAATAGCTTCACCATCGATGGCGAGACGTTCGAGCTGCAACAGTTCCATTTCCACACACCTTCAGAAAACCAAATCAAAGGCCGCCAATATCCACTTGAAGCGCACTTTGTACACGCCAACGCAGACGGCGAGTTGGCGGTAATTTCGGTGATGTTTGATGCTGGCGATCAAAACGCAGCGCTGTCTAAACTGATCAACGCAATCCCACAAGAGAATCAAACCACGTTCTTTAAAGATACGTTTGAGATTAACGACTTACTGCCAAAAACTGCAAACTACTATCGATTTAACGGCTCTTTAACCACACCGCCATGTTCAGAAGGTGTGCGCTGGTTTGTGCTTAAAGACACTCAAACCTTATCCAAAGATCAAGCCGCGAAACTGATGGAAGTCATGGGACAAAACAATCGTCCGCTGCAACCGCTAAATGCGCGCGTTGTACTTTCTAACTAAACGCCACATCCGATAAGGGGCATCGTATTTGCCCCTTATTTTGATTCGCTCTAACCTCACTTCGTTACAGGAACCCCCAATGAAAACTCCATCTGTTCTGTCACTCTTACTCGCACTCGCCCCGACACTCGCCTTCTCTCATAACCTTTCTGTCGGTCAAACCACCCCTTCCGTCAGCATTGATACCTATGGCGAAATGACGCTGCAAGGAGACGATGTGGCTTATCAACCTTGGGCAACTCAGCAGATGTTAGGCAAAGTCCGTGTGATACAAGCCATTGCAGGTCGTAGTAAAGCTAAAGAGATGAACGCGCCGCTGATGTCAGCAATCACTGCCGCTCACTTTCCTGAAGGTCAGTATCAGACCACAACCGTGATCAACCAAGAAGACGCCATCTGGGGAACCGGTACATTTGTAAAATCGTCGGCAGAGGACAGCAAAAAGACATTCTCTTGGTCTTCCATGGTGTTAGACAAAAATGGCGTATTAGCAACAACTTGGGATCTGCAGCAAGAAAGTTCTGCGATTATCGTACAAAATAAACAAGGCGAAATTTTATTCGTGAAAGAAGGGGCTTTAACTCAAGACGAAGTCACACACGTCATCGAACTGATTAAACAGAATATCTAAACCTAAGGTAAGGAAAAGCTATGAAACTGTTCAACACCATCGCACTCTGTCTTTTAGCGGCTGTAGCCTCTTTCCAATCGGTTGCTGGAGACAACGATTGGGACAAGATTGCAGATAAAACCGTCAGTTTTAAATCGGAAACCGACACAGTCAATCCACTGTCACCATTTGCTAACACTCGTTTCAGCCACATAAAAATCAAATGTACGCAAGGTACGGTCGATCTGAAAAGCGTTAAAGTAATCATGAAAGATGGTCAGGAAAAGACGTTCGACAGTTTAGGTGTTCTGACTAAAGGCATGTCATCAAGAAGCTTAAGCCTACCAACAAAAGATAGCGCGAAATTAGACAAGATCGAGTTGAACTATGAATCGGTTGGCAGCACAGCGCTGCAAGTCGCGGGGGTGACTAAAAAAGCGCAAGTGGAAATCTTAGGTAAGAAAATCGACGAGTAAGCGATGGCTCAACGAGCTCACCCAAACTAAAAACAGCGGCACTAGGCCGCTGTTTTCATTAAAAAATCGTCATGGATAACTAAATGAATTTCTTCAGCTTCGCCAAACCATAAGCGGCGATGGTGACACAATCTTTGATCGTGCCGTCGATCATCATCTGTTCGAACTCCTCAACAGAAAAAGCGCGAGTGATCAAATCCTCTTCTTCACTGTCGAGTTGATTGCCCACGTCCGTTAAATCAGTGGCGAAGTAGACGTGACATGTCTGATTCAAAAAGCCGTATGCGATAAACTGCGCGCCGACATACGCCATTGCGCTCGCCTGCATGCCCGTTTCTTCACGCAGCTCGCCTTTGGCAAGCTCAAGATGATCCGCATCTGGGTTTGATTCCCACGCCCCTTGTGGGATCTCCCAACAACGTTGACCTACGGTGTAACGGTACTGCTGAACCAAGTGAATCATCCCGTTATCGATAGCCAGAATCGCAGCACAATCAGGTTTGTCGACCACACCATAGATGCCCTCTGCGCCACTCGGACGTAAAATTTTGTCCTCACGCACCGTCATCCACTTATTCTGGTAAACGACTTTGCTGTCTAGCTGTTTGATGTCTGACATGGTTATTCCTTGATTTTTCTGAGGGTTACTGCGGAATAATACCCGATTCAGTTACGCCACCAAAATGTTCTTTAGTTCACTCAAAGACTCAACGGTGTAATTTGGTGCGATACGCTCATCGACGCTTGCGCCTGTGGTATTTAACCAGCAAGTTTCAATACCAAAATTATTACCACCCAGAATATCGGAATGCAGGTTGTCACCCACCATCAGTACGCGCGTTTTGCATGGGTTGCCCATTTGCTGCATCGCGTATTCAAAAATACCTAAGTCCGGTTTTGCTACGCCCACTTGTTCAGAGATCACCACTTTATCGAAGTACTCAGTCATCCCTGTGCGCTCAAGGCGAATTGCTTGCAACTCTGTAAAACCGTTGGTGATGATGCCCATTTTAGCTTTGCCTTGCAGCGCTTCCATCAGCTCTTTTGCACCTGGCAACAAGCTGCAAATATCGGCCATTGCTTCTAAAAATGCGCTATTGAGATCTGCTGTTGTGGTATGCAGCTTCTCAGCCCACTCGGTAAAACGCTTATGTTTTAGCTCATCTGCCGTTACTTTGCCGTCTTGGTAATCCACCCAAAGCGGTTTGTTTACGGTTTGGTAATGAGCAAAATCTTGTTCAGTAAAATCTACACCTTTGCGAGAAAACATAAGCTGCAAACCTTTGAAAGCATCAAAGTGGAATAAGGTTTCGTCAGCGTCAAACAGGATCCAATCGTACTTCATTTTCTTCTTCCCAAAATCAAGGTCGTAATACTGGTGCATAGTCTAGATTGTTTTCTTCTTGAAGATAATCTCTATAATTGGAAATTAATTGTATCCTTGTGCTCAACAATAAATGCTTCACGATAATAGGAGATTGATGTGAACGCGATTGCCTCCCTGCCCGTTTTTGTTGCTGTTGTCGAATGCGGCAGCTTTTCCCTTGCGGCCAAACAGCTGAATCTGACGAAATCGGCGATCAGCAAACGCATCAACCAACTAGAAGACGATTTGGGCATTCGTCTCCTTAATCGAACTACGCGTAAGCTGAGCCTGACCGAAGCAGGAGAACGCTATTTTGAGTACGCCTCTCAAGCGCTCAACCTAGCCCAGCAAGGCGTAGACGCGGTATCGGAACTGCAAGGCTCTCCACAAGGTCGGCTCAAAATTACCGTGCCGATGTCTTTCGGTGTACTGCATATCGCGCCTTTGATCAGCGAGTTTCTCGCTCGTTACCCGAAAATTGAAGTGGATTTAAACCTCGAAGACAAAATGGTCGATTTGGTTAAAGACGGTTTTGATTTGGGGATACGTATTGGTGAACTCACCTCTTCCAATCTAATCGCAAAACGCCTCGCCCCTTGTAAAAGTGTGCTTTGTGCCTCGCCAGATTACTTAGCGGAGTTTGGAACACCACAAAAACCAAGTGATTTAGTCAGTCACAACTGCCTGCGCTACTCCTATTTCCGTGGCGGCGTCGAATGGATGTTCATCAACAACGGCAGCGAATACAAGGTGCTTCCAAAAGGAAACTTTATCGTCAATAACAGCGAAGCCATTCGCCAGTTGCTGTTAAGAGGTTCGGGCATTGCTCAACTGCCGACGTTTATTGCAGGAAGAGACTTTGCTGCAGGAAATCTAAAACCGGTGATGGAAGAGTATTCTCTACCAGAACACGCCATTTATGCGGTTTTTCCTGAGCGCAAGCACATGCCGTTGAAAGTAAGAGCCTTTATCGATTTTATCAGCGAAAAACTCGGCACAGATTTACCTTACTGGGATCGTTACAACAGCCCAGAAAAATAACCATATTGATGATAAGTGAGTGAGATTTCACTACTGACATGTTCTGACATTCCATCCGCGTAACCTTATTTGGAACTCAACAGGCAATCCGCCAAAACCAATAAGGAATCACAATATGGAAACCGTTATCGAAACTGTGCAATTTCGTCTAACCGCAGGCACAACAGAGCAAGACGTGATCGCTGCTGCCAAACAGTCACAAACGTTTGTGAAGAATCTGCCGGGCTTTTTGTATCGCTCACTCAGTCACGAAGCGACGGACGATGTGTGGACAGACATCATTTACTGGCGTTCAATGGACGATGCAAAACAGGCGGGAAAACAGATTAAGCAAGCCGTTGAATTTCAGCCTCTGTTATCAATGATTGACTGCGAAAGCTTCGAGCTTAAACATCACAACTTAAAAATGTGCAGTGAGCTAGAGAAGTAATCAGCCACACTACCACTAACAACCAGTAGGTCTAGATAAGGAACATCATGAGCAAATCAGAACGACTGTTTGAGCTACTGACGCTTCTGCGCGCAAAGCGTTACGCCGTGACAGCGAAAGAGCTCGCAGAAAGAATGGAAGTCAGCGAACGTACGATTTATCGCGATATTCAGTCGTTGCTTAGTTCTGGTGTTCCTATTCAAGGTGAAGCAGGTGTTGGCTACCTATTGCAAGCTGGCTCTCATCTGCCGCCTTTGATGTTCTCAGAAAAAGAGATGATGGCGCTTGAACTGGGTATGCGGATGGTTCGAGCCTGGTCGGACGCCGAACTCGCCGAAGCGTCTCACTCTGCGTCCACCAAAATACTTTCGGTATTGCCAGATAAGCTCAAACAACAAGTGGAAGATTGTCCGCTGATTGTGCCCGATTATCACACCCAATCCGAGACTGCCAAACGAGGGCAGCTTCTGCGCCACGCGATTGATCATCAGTTTAAGGTCAGTTTGGATTACCAAGATGAAAGCGGACAGGTGACCGAGAGAAAAATCCAACCGTTAGGCCAGTTCTTTTGGGGCAAAGTCTGGACGCTGGTCGCCTGGTGCGAATTGCGCGATGACTATCGCCAGTTCCGCCTCGACCGTATCCAAGCACTGCGTATGCACGATGAAGAGTTTCAGAGTGCGGAAACCAAATCTCTCAAACATTATATTGCGCAGTATGAATCGAAAGATTGAGTATTTTTCATCCCTCCATCACAAGGATTCCAAATTGCTCTGCTCAATGCGCGATATTTGGAAAGGCACATTTGGTTAAACTAATGTTGCATTTTTAACGGATGCGCAACCAACCTAAGATCGTTAACTTAAGTAGCACGTCAACCACACCGGAGCGTGAAGCTATGAAAGTACTGATTCAATACACCCAAGCAGGGAAATATCGAGATCAAGCGTGGGAGTCTTTAACTCTTCGATCTAAAGGTGATATGCAGGCCGTTACCCCTTCTTATGCTGCCCAACTTATCGAACAAAGCAAAGCGACACTTGTGATGACAGAAGACGGACAGATCATCTTTCACTCCTAAATTCCATCAGTCCTATGACGAAAAAGGCCTGCATTGCTGCAGGCCTTTGTATGAGTGAATTAAGAGTTATTTACTGGAAACTCACAGCAGTTGGTAGGCGATCAAGCATCTTGTAGTAATCACCAGCCACAGCGCCGATATCACCACGCAAATACGCTTGAATCATATTGAGATCTTTCAGCCAAAGTTCTTTGTCAGCATCTGAAGACGCCATGTACCCTGAGTACACATTGTCGACCGCGAACATCATGTCTTCGGCGTGATCGTTGTAAATCAAAAGCATCGCATCAGTGTAAGCTTCGAACGCTTTCAGCTCATCGTGCGCTTTACCACCTTTGTAGCTCAATGTGCCCGAAGTTGCATCGATGACCAAATCACCCGAAGTCACATTCGCTGTCGTAAAGTTGATGAAAGACTGGCTGAACGACAGCACACCTGCTGCGATATCCGCATCAATGGTTCGCTTCATTGCGTTGACCATTGGCGCATCCAGCAGCAATACAGGATCGTGGAACGCTGGGACAATCGCTGTTCGGAATGGCCCCCAAGCGCTATCGATGCTCTCTGCGACCTTGTTTAGTGTTGCAGGCTCATAGCTATCTAGGTACGTTTTTAGATCGTAACCTTTGGACGTCACCAGTTGGTTTGCGTAGTCGTAAGCCAGCTTGTTTGCTTTTGTTGCCACAAACTTCTCGCCGTCGATAACAAACTCAACTTTGTCACCCGCGATGATACCGTACCGGTCTTGTTGCTTCGTAAACGTATCAAACTGAGATTGACCACGAGTCTTCACTGTGTAGTCGTAAGACTTCATTTGGCGCACACCCATTCTCAAGATGACATCGCCAACACGTCCGCGGCCTTCTGCACCAATATCAAGAAATCTTGCAATACCACGAGGCATTGGTGGTAGGGACTCCATTTGCTCAGTGATGTGTAGGTTCACGGTAACACCTTTTAGATTGGTGTATTCCTTACCGTCTTTACCCACCAATTTAACTGGCGTATTTAACGCGTCATTTGCCACGATGTTGCCCATGATGTCTTCGTATTCAGCTTGCACCCCAGGGATATCAAGCAGCGATGCAAAGCTCACCTCATCGGTAAAACGGTTCGAGAATCGACGTGCTAAGAAGTGGCTCGCCAACGCTTTGTCTGGCCAGTTGCCCAACACAGACACCGCATTTGACCAAGGATAATCAGGGTCAAAGCTACCAATTGAGTTTAGGAAGCGTCCATTCGCAGTTTCCGCAACAGCTATATAGCCCTCATCTGAATCTTCGATAAAGCGTGCTGCCAAATCATCAAAACAGCTGGCTGTTGAAAGATCGTAATCAGCCGGAATTTGGTGTGAGTTGTTGTCTAACAGTTGACCAAAAGAAATCACTTTTTGGTTGCCTGCCGCATTTTCTATCACACATTGATGCTCTGGTGTGCGCAAGATATCAAGGAAGAACGCCGCGGATTTTTTCGCCCCATTCGCGTAATCACAGAACCATGAGTTATCGGCTTTGCCTTCGCTACAGTATTGAGGGTTTGAAGCAAGGCGCAATAAGAAATCACCCGGCTTATCCGTTGACGAAGTGTAACCCAGATTGGTGTACAGGTTATCGATGCGCTCAAGATCTTCCATCTTGTCACGGATAGCGCTCATTTCCATGTAACGGCGCACTAAGTAACCAGGATAATCGGACGAGAACAATCCCGTCGTCCCATATAGCTCCAAGTTGCGTCGATCATAGCTATCGAGATAGTTCTGCCACTCGTAAGAAACAATTTCTTCTAGGTTTGTACCTTCGTCAAAACGGTTACAGTCGCTGTTTAGAGAAACGTTCCCATCGGTACAGAAATCGTAAGACTTACGCTCAATTTCATTCACTTTATCTAGGTAGTAAAGTGCGCCATAACGAGTTTTCGCATTCAGTTCTGGATCATCAGACAACGCAGCGGTATCGAATCGGCTGAAGTCACAGTTGTAGAGTGATTTGCCTTTCTCGTTCCCCGTTAGTGCCTTCACTTCAGAACAAACCATCAGCGATGTGTTGTCTGGATTGTTGCCAAACTTGTATGCAAAGCTTTGTTGGTAGGCTTGCTGATCAGCGAGGTAACGAGCGTATGCTGCTTTGTCTTCATCACTCGCACTGTCTGCCGGTTTCGCAACAGGTGCAGGAGCTGAACCTGAAGAATCTTGAATCGTCTCGACTTTACGACCGTAGCCAAACTTAAACGCCGCAATGTCGTACAGACCCCAAGTTGGCGTTTCATCCAACATGCTTGGTGCGTAGTCCATCGTCGAACTGTAAGCAGGAATGTTGTTCAAACCAAGTTGATGCGCTTGCTCTAGCGTGTAGTAGTTCGCTTTGTCATTTGAGCCTTTAAAGTTATGGCGCAGACCCATGTTATGACCAAGCTCGTGAACAAGCGTATTGCTGTAAGTCGCAACCGTAATCGCATCAGCAGCTTTCACTTGCAACTCTTTTGGCAGGTATTTCCAACGCTTAAGCTGACGCGATACTTCGTTACCTGCGTCATCAAGTTTGATCTCAAAGTAACGCTCGTCATCCAACTTCAAGTTGTCCAACATGGCCTTGTTGGTTGAGGAAACCCACGACGCTTCGATTGGATAGACGTTGTTCTCTGCCCAGAAAGACAAACGGTTCTCTTCAGCTTCAACCACCTTTTCAAACTCCATGTCATCATTGAAGTTTTTCATGAGCTGAGTTGGGCTCTTCGTCGCCGCTTTTCCAGAAACGATGTCTTCTTTTGAAACGAGCGGCGCATGAATGTTTTCATCCGATTTCAGGCTCGCCATCGCCGCCATTGTAGAAAGCGCTTCAATTCTATCCGCAACTTCTGTTTTCACAGATTCGCTGCTGGTTGGCAATGGTTCTAAGCCATCTAAGTCCAGTTGATTACGATTATAGAAACGCGCCAAGTTATCCCAATAGAAAGGTACACCCGTTCTTGCAACGCCTGCGTACTGGTTCACGTGACCTTTGATAATTTCCCCCGTCATCGGGTTAGAAACCGATGGGCCGTAACCAAGTAGACCGTTGGCTAAAGGCTCGTCAATCAGGTTAATCACATTATAACGCAGGTCGCCTGGGTGTATGCCAGCCGCTTTGGTTTTGTTCACAATCTCGATTTCAGGCTTGCCTGCATCCGCCCCAAATACATGCAGCGCTTGGTTCATCTTGTCGATCGATTGCAGTGTTGCATCCAAGAACAACTTGTTCTTCTCTTCAAAGAAATTGTCGCTCAAGTAATATTTAATAGAGCCTTGATCTGGGTTGAAACGATTGAGGTAAACCACATCACGGTCGTATTTATTCGTGACTGGATTAAGCTTTTTCGTCGACGTGGTGAAGAAACCAATGTCGTTCTCATCACCCACTGGGTACAAGATCGGTTGGTAACCTTCGGTTGCCACTTCACTTTCGTGCACTAACGAGTAGTAGAAACGAGATTTAAACGCGCCATCTACAAGCGCTTCATCCAAGCTCGCTTTCGTTGCAAAGTTGATGTAGTCGGAAATATTATCTAAATCGATACGGAACGTGCGCTCTAGTTCGAAATTGAGAAGACCGTTTTTAGGGTCAAAGTCCCACGAGATCAATCGTGGTGCGCCAATTTCATCAATGCCCTCGGTAATGCCATACAGATCTTCCATATTGAATTCTGCAATTTCGAGATCTTCAGGGCGAGGAGTGAAGTGGGTTTTCTTCTTGTAGTTTAGGCTTGCGTCTTCATTGGTTTCTTCTTTGTTGGTGCAATCACCATGCGCGTCTTCTTGACAGCGATACGCCGCAAAGTCACCCGGAATCGTCAGCACTTGCGCGAAGTTAACGCCGTCGTCGTCTGCGACAAATTTCTCTTCACCGCAGTAGTTATTAGCATCTTTGCTTAGATGCGCGTCTGGGTAGTTTTTATCGTAACTGCGAACTTCCAGACCTTCTTTGGTAAAACAAAGCTCAACGTAACGAGGTGAACCTTGCAAGAATGGGAATTGGTTCAGAGCAAAGCGTGGCGCGGCACCAGTCGTCGGAACGTAAAACCAACGACCGTCTTTAAGATCTTTTACTGCGACTTCTTTTGCATCTCTTTCGACATAGTCATACGCCTGATCATCTGCGCCACAGCCTGCAAGTGCGGCCGTTATTGCTGACACCAGAGTCAATTTTTTAAACATTATTTGGATATCCTTAATTGTTGTTATTTTCCTAGAAGGAGTAAGTCACTGTCGCGATGTAAGACGCTTTCTCTTGGTCCAACAAATCGATGTTGCCCAAGGTGCCTCGCTCTGCATCTTGATAGAAACCCGTTGATGACGCCGCGAGTAGCAATGACCAGCTTTCATCAAACTCGTATGTGCCGTACAACGCCCCTTCATACTGCCAACTGCTTCTGCGCGTACCTTGATAACTGATGCTGTTACCACCTAACGCCGTGATCCCCACTGCGAACGATTCCCACGACTTTTCCGCAACAGCAAACAATGAGTAAGTCCACTCAGTCAGCGAGCGTCCCCCCATGGTTTTGTATTCGTGGAAATTTTTTCTCAGTCTTGGCGAAACCGAAAAATCGACGCTCCAAGCTGAAAAAGAGATCGGCACATCTAAACGAACCGCGGTGTGCAGTTCATCTTTACGAGATGTTTCTGAAGTTGGAATGGTGAGCTGACCCGCAACGCCGATTTTCCCTGTATCTCCAAAGCGATATAGGTTCGTGTATTGCAAGCCCAACACCGAATCTGTCGCGTAGGTGCCGACTTCATCTTCTAGGGCACGATAGCCCCCCGTAGAAAAATAGGCTTTTGTGTCGCTCGAAAAGGAATAAACGAGATCGCCTCCCCACGAGAAATTGCGGACAGAACGGTAGTCGTCTTTATCGTAAATGTTTGTATCGTAAGATAGGTAAACGGCCCCACTAAACTTACAAACAATACAGGACGTGTCTCCTTCATTTTGTGTAGATTCAGGCGTGCTGGTGCTATCAATTACACTCGTTTCCAACGCGAATGATGGCGCTGAAAACAGCGTACCCAACAACATTGCAAGCGGCGTCATCATCCACTTTGTTGTGTGCTGCATGTTTTGAAACTTCCATGAGAATTAAGTTCATTAGAATAAACTTAAAGACAAACAGATTATTGGGATGAAATTCCATAAAAATTCAGATAATCAACCCCAATAAACCTATCAACCATAAGATTACTCTTATGGTTAAATCCTTATTTGATTTTTTAATACTATTTATCTGAGTATTGTCGCGTTCTACTTTGCTTAAAAACGTACTTTAAAATGACTTTTTATAAATAAAACCACTCACCACAACATTAAAGAAGCAGCAAAGCAACGCCATTAAAATAAAAGTTAAAAGACAATTATTATCAACAACTTAAAATCAACAAAAACAGTTAAAATGAATGAGTGAAAATGTATAAGTTAAAATACAAAAAATATAAGAACATCATTCCGTTTAATTTTAGTCGTTATTGTATTGAGAAAGTTTAATTTTCAATTTCTAAAATTGGTGGGATACACATAAGAGAAATCATCAAAACCATCCGTTGTTAATAATGAATTTCGCATTTAAAACAAAAGATAGAAACAAGATCAAATTCATGTTTTCTAATATATCTATTCAACCCTTGACAAGTTTGAATAGAAAATCAAACTTTCAGTCAATCTAAAATCAACAAAACATTCACTAAGTGAATACTCAAAAGATAAGTCAAAACTAAATAGCACATACGGTCAGCATATTTGTGAATTACTATTCATTAAATATTTTTTTATGAATTAAACAATAACGTGACCGGATTCACACAATTGCACTGCATGCAACATAAAGCAAACGAAATTTAAGTGTTTACGGACCCAAAACGTGTCGATAGAACAGAGATTAAACATCGAGCTGAAACACGTATTTCCCACCGAAATTTATTATACATAGCAGTGAGTTACCTGTACCCAAGCGGTTAAAATGCGTACTGATGTGACTCACTTTTGAGAGAGGAACATGAGAAGAGCAAAAGCACTAAAAGAGGATAATGCGATTTGAATAACCAGTGCTTCAAACCGCACTTATGTACTTATGCAGAGAAAGAAAGACTATCAATTACTGTTGAATGGTTTTATGACCACAGTTTTCGCAGATCAAGTGACGTTCAAATTCATCCATAGAAGCAAGGAAGGCGCCGAATACTACGCTTTTGAGAAAGCCAGCAATGAACTCTTTCTTGTTGCGATTTTTATCGCCTTCAAAGCCACTTTTCTTTCTGACTAACACCACTACATGATGCGTTTCTACCCCACATTTAGGGCACATGAGGACTTCTGTCTTGTTCGACACCTTAGACTCCTTGGCGAATTATCCCTTTCTGATGGCATGATTCTCTTATGCCTGTAAAGCGAGTCATCATACCATCACTATCGATTCTTACTCTTCTTCGTTGAGACGACGAATCAACTTAGCAGGTGTGCCTCCGTATAGACAATCTGGCGGCACATCATGGTTGACGACCGAGTTCGCCGCAATCACCGAGCGAGCACCAATCGTTACACCTTGGTTAATGACGGAGTTACCACCAATCCACACATCATCTTCAATCGTTATAGGTTTACAAAACGTCTCCCAACGTCGGCGACTTCGGTAATCAACAGAATGAGAAGCCGTATACAATTGCACGCTTGGACCGATTAGCACGTGGTTCCCGATGGTAATTTTAGCGCCATCGAGCATGACCACGTTCATGTTGATAAAGGTCTCTTCGCCGATTTCGATGGTTTTACCGAACTCGCAATGGAAAGGTGCTTGAACAATGCAAAGACCCGCTTTGCCAAACAGCTGTTTTTGTAATTCGTCGCGCTGACTTTCGTCGGTATTGTTATTGAGCGCTCTAAGTGCTTGAAGAGCATGACTTCTAATTGCGTCAATTTCTTTGTCCATGCCATCAAAGATTTGACCAGACATCATTTTTTCGAGTTCTGTCACTGGGAGACTCCTAAAACCTGCAATTACTACTTTCAGATTAATCACACGGTACGTGAATTGCGGAATAAAAAAAGAGAAAAGCCTGCACTTTTCTCTTTCCTGTTTTTATATTTTGTGGAGTCTGTCGACTTACACGATTTCCCAGCTGTGGGTCATCTCAACACCTTCACCTAGCATTAAGCAAACCGAGCAGTATTTTTCTAGCGAGTCAGCCGCCACTTTTGCTACGACTTCTGGGTCAAGCTCGTCACCTGAAACTTCAAAGTGGATATTCACTTGCGTAAAGATACGTGGTGCGGTTTCACGACGCTCAGTGGTTAGCTTAGCGTTAACAGATACCACCTTTTGGCCTGCGCTTTTTAAACCATCCACAACATCCACAGAGCTACAACCACCAGCGGCCATTAGCACCATTTCCATTGGGCTTGGTGCCGTTGCACCACCGTTACCATCCATCACGATTGAGTGACCGGACTGCGATTGACCGAGGAATTTAAAATCTTCGACCCATTTAACTTCTGCTTGCATGGTTTACCTCATTTTGGCATCGCTCGTTGGGTGTAACTTTTGCCCGATTGAGCGGTGTATTTCGTGCCGATACTGTATCTTTCTTATCAAAAAGGGCAACGGAATTTTAAAAATCGCTGTAATTTTTTCGCTCTGTTGCCTTTCTATTTACGTAGCACTTTTTATTTCAGTCACACTTTCTACGGAAAACAACGTTGAGGTAGCTATGAAGAAAATATCTAAGTTATTGGTCGGATTCTCTTTCGCACTTCCTGTCTTGTTTCTACTTTTGAGTAAAACAGGCACCGCCGATACGATGGATAAGATGAAGGCTTTAGAGAATGCAGAAATCGCCACACTGGCTGGCGGCTGTTTTTGGTGTACGGAATCGGACTTAGAACAGCTTCCTGGCGTCTTGGATGTGGTGTCTGGCTACTCCGGCGGGCACGTGAAAAACCCAACCTATCGCCAAGTATCTTCTGGAAAAACCGGACACATTGAATCCATCGAAGTGAAATACGACCCGAATGTGGTGAATTACGAACAAGTACTCGATTACTTTTTCCGCCACATTGACCCAACCGACGATAAAGGATCGTTTGTCGACCGAGGTCCACAGTATCGACCTGCTATTTTCTACCACAACGCAGAGCAAAAGCAGATCGCAGAGCAATTTATGATGGAAATCGACAATGCGAAGATTTATCCAAAACCGCTTAAAACTGAGTTGATCAAGTTTGAGACATTCTATCCAGCGGAAGAGTACCATCAGGATTACTACAAAAAGAGCAGCCTGAAGTACAAGTACTATCGTTACGCATCCGGTCGAGACAAATACTTGGATGAAGTGTTTGGTGACGATCGCAAAGAACATCCGAAAACACTGCGTCAGCTTATCGATGAGAAAAAACTGCTGTCGAAGGTAAAAGCATACAACAAGCCGTCTCAATCGAAGATCAAGTCTACGTTGACTGAGTTGCAATACTACGTAACGCAAGAAGAAGGTACCGAGCGCCCGTTTGATAACGAATATTGGGACAATAAAGAAGCCGGCATTTACGTCGACATCGTAACTGGTGAGCCGTTGTTTTCTTCTACCGACAAGTACAAATCGGGTACGGGGTGGCCAAGTTTCACTAAGCCAATCAACCCAGGTTACATCGTCGAAAAAACCGATTACAAGTTGATTTATCCTAGAACAGAAGTTCGCAGTAAGTTTGGTGATTCTCACCTAGGACACGTATTTACCGACGGCCCAAAACCAACCGGGCTGCGTTACTGCATGAATTCGGCAGCGATGAAGTTTGTGCCAGTAAGCAAAATGGCACAATTGGGTTACGGCGACTATTTGTTCTTGTTTGAACAATAATAAAGACTGGTTAGCGTTTGAGAATTAGCATGATGAAAGGCTTTAAATCGCACTTACCAACGAAGTTGTGCCCCGTCTGTGAGCGACCTTTTTCATGGCGCAAGAAATGGGCGCGAAATTGGGAGACGGTGATTTATTGCTCTGAACGCTGCCGACGCAGCAAACCAGAGAAAAACCCGTAACGCTTACCAAGGCAAACGCTCACCATCGTACGTCAAAAACGCCCCGCTATCTTGCGGGGCGGCTTTTGCTATCTGCCCCATTAAATCACTGGCAACACGCTCTGGCGTAAACAACTTGCCCTCAGGGACATTCGCTTGAAACGGTTCAGACAACGCGGTATCGGTCGTGCCCGGATGCAATACCAAGACCACGCCATTTTTAAGCGTGCGTTGCCATTCAATCGACATGGTTTTGAGAAACATGTTCAGCGCGGCTTTCGAGGCTCGATAACTGTACCAACCGCCAAGACGATTATCGCTAATACTGCCGACTTTGGCCGAAACAACCGCAAATTTAGGTGCACCACTGCGCTTTAAAAGTGGCGAGAAATACTTCGCAAGTAACATGCTTGGCAAAGTGTTAACAGCGATGTTTTGCAGAAAAAAGTCAGGCTCCACCATACTGAGATTTTTCTCCGGCCCCTTGTCTGGCGTATGCAGCATACCGACACAGTTGATCACCCAATCGATGCTGTTAACCGCTTGACTCAAATTCTTGACCTGCGTTTCATCCGTGACATCGACCTGGTGCCAAATCAAGGCTGAATGTTCATAATCAGGTGTTGTGCGCCGATAGGTCGCGTGAATTTGTGCCAGCGGAAAGCGCACTAGTGCTTCTTTGACCATCGCCAAACCAATCCCTCCGTTTCCACCGACGATCAAAATGTTCATCACAAATGCTCCAAATCCGCGATATAGCGTTCAGCCGTCTCAAGAATCGCTTGACGCTGCGAAGCTTCCATATTGTCCCAAGACCGGAAAATCATGCCGATGCGTGGATTGGTAGCGAGTCGCTTTTCATGCTTGTCCATAAATCGCCAATAAAGACTATTAAACGGACAAGAGCCTTCACCACTGCGCGCCTTGTTGTCATAGTGGCAACCTTTACAGTAATCGCTCATTTTGTTGATGTACGACCCGCTTGCGGCATAAGGCTTGGTGCCAACAATGCCACCATCGGCGAACAATGCCATACCGCGTGTATTGGGCATTTCTACCCACTCAATCGCATCGACATAAATGCCGAGATACCAAGCATCTACTTGGTCAGGATTCATCTCGGTGAGCAAACAAAAGTTGCCCGTCACCATCAAACGCTGAATATGATGGGCGTAGGCATAATCGAGAGACTGGCCTATTGCATTGCGCATACAAGCCATCTTGGTTTTTCCTGTCCAAAAGTAGTCGGGTAAATCACGTGATGCTTCGAGCTCATTTTTCTGCGGATACTGCGGCATATTCGCCCAGTACACACCCCGAATGAATTCCCGCCAACCTAAGATCTGACGAATGAATCCTTCTACCTGCGCAATATCGATGTGTTTGTTAGATTGGTATGCACTAAGTGCAGCATCGATTACCTCTTTGGGGTGCAGTAACTTGCTGTTCATCGAGAACGACAAACGACTGTGATACAAACTCCATTTGGATTCGTGCTCCGCCGTCATCGCATCTTGAAACCGACCAAAATGAGGGAGACAAACCTGACAAAAATGCGCGAGCAAAGATAGGCTTTGAGCGCGATTCACTGGCCATAACAAATCACCATTTAGTGAACCAATGGTCGAGATCTTGTGTCGCGTTAGTCGCTCTACAATCTCGTCAACATTCAGGCTAAACATCAGCGGTTTGGGTAATTGCTCGATATCTTTCACTTTCAGTTTATTACGGTTGTTGGCATCGTAATTCCACTTTTCACCCACTGGCTTACCGTCTTGCATCAAAATATCAAAGCGCTTGCGCATCCGTCGGTAAAAGTGCTCCATCATAACGTGTTTGCCTTGCGGGAACTGCTGTTCTATTTCTGCAAAAGGCAGTAAAAAATGCTCGGTATCGACGCAACGTTTGACAACACCTTCTAATTTCAACTTGGTCAGTTGTTCCAACAGTCGATATTCATCAGGCCGTTGATACTCAAATTTGCTTGCCCCTACTTCACGAACGTAGTGCTGCAATACTTGGTCAAGATAGTCAAAAGCGGCAGTGTCATCCAACGTTAGATGCAGAACATGATGCCCTTCTTCTTGCTTCTCTTGAGCAAAAATAGCCATCGCGGAGAAGAAGGCGCACACCTTTTGAATGTGATGCGTAACGTAAGTATTTTCTTGCTTGAGCTCAGCAATCAAGTAAAGCACGGTATCATCCGCTTGCTGAAACCAAGAATGCTCGCTGTTGAGTTGGTCGCCGAGAATCAATCGCACCGTGTCATAACGCATTTATTTATCTCCATTTTCTTGCTGCGTTGTGATTGGCCAGTCGACCATATCGACAACGTCTTGCTGCGCTCGGCTGTCACGCCCTTGCCATCGTTCAATGAACTCATGATTTTGGTCGTACATTTGTGTCTGCTTCTCCAAATTAAACTGACGAGAGCCTCTCGGATCTGCCCCTACTCCCGCTAAATATTGCCAGTTTCCCCAATTAGAGCCGACATCGTAGTCAATCAACTGCGTTTCAAAGTAGGCTGCGCCATACCGCCAGTCCAACCCCAGTTCATGAACAAGGCAACTTGCAACCAACTGGCGTCCACGGTTAGACATATAACCAGTGTGATTCAGTTGGTGCATACACGCGTTGACAATGAGATACGGTGTGGTGCCGTTTTTCCACTGCTGAAAACGATGCGCATAAAAGCTGGTTAACGGCGGTTGATTGCGAATACCACCAAACCGAAACAGCCTTTGTTGATAACACCTTGCGTACCAATAAAAATATTCGCGCCACAACAATTCAAAGTAAATCCAGTAAGTCGAATCATTCGCCCCTTGGGTTTGTTCATGCTGTTTGAGCATGGCATAAATCATTCTTGGCGACACACAACCAAGCGCAAGCCAAGGTGAAAATTTGGTGGAATACGCCATCCCGTCGAGTCCGTTGCGCGTCTCTTTATATGAGCTTGCCAAGCCAGAAGAAAAGTAACGCCGACAATGCGCAAGACCACTCCATTCTCCGCCAGAAAACAGCGCCGACTCATCAAAGTAAAAAGAGGATAAAGTTGGCAGTTGAGCGCCTTTTGGCATTGGTGGTAGGCGGCTCGGCGCATCTACTGGGTGGGCGATGTCTATCCCTTCAACGCACTTTCTAAACTGAGTAAAAGTCTCAGGTAGATCAGGCAACGTAAACGGCAGCTTGCTTTCGTCGAACAAACTGCGTACAGAGTGCTGAACAATGACAAGGTGTGGGTATTCATCTTGCAGCTTGTGCAATATGCTCTGTTCATCCGAGCCAGCCATTGCGTCTGCATAAAGATGAGTGACACTCAAATATTGAATGGCATATTTGAGGGCTTGATACGGGGGTAAATCTAGCGTCCAAAGTCGCTGGCCTAATTGGCCGAGTGCGTCATTCAGTTCGCACAAAGACGCATCGATAAATTTCTGCCTAGCTCGTCCTAGAGTTACCTCCTGAGCAAAATGATGGAGAAAAGGAGTTACTGAAGGGCGACAATACAAGCAAACCAATTCATCCAGAAAAGATGAGGCATCAACCAATAGCGAGTTATCGTGAAGTCTTAGGTCAAACGTAAACCAGTAAAGCCCTATTTTCTTTTTCAAAAAACGTCCTTAGGCGAGGAGCTAAATGTACTGATTTGTTTTACGCTCGGCATCGCGAGCGGATCATCCATTCTTACTAACTACAGCGCTTTCCATGCTCTTTGCATGAATCGTGAACATAGGAGCCAAATCGTATTTCCACCCTCAATCGTTCACTTTTTAAACCACAATTTTATAAAATCAAATTTCAGATTTATGAATATCACCGCTATTTGCTCATTTTTTTATATAAACCAAGCAAAAATGATAAAAATTAAAGCGATATTAGTTAATATCCGGTAATCTAAATCCAATTCCATTTTGCTAGTAACATCGCAGAAATGACTGACGAGTTTAAGAAATCGACCGCTAACTTAAAAAAAGCGGTGCCACTAATGATCAAAAATCATGTAGCTGCCACCCCCGCAAACTACGCGCTTTGGTATACCTACGTAGACAAAACCATTCCAGAACTCAATTTTGAGATGGACGAAGTGTTAGAACACTATGGTATTTGTCCACCAGCAGCGAACAAACAGCTTTACAACAACTACGTGGCCAGTAGAGCAGAAACCAGTTTAGAAGATCTCAAAACCAACGTAGAAGTGCTATTGCATGAAGTGTCGAGCTCCATGAGTGATACTTTGTCAGATACCTCTTCTTTCTCTGCGATGGTCGATAAAAGCTTCAACAAATTAGAAAAAGTCGAAGACAACAGCTTGAGCATCGAAGAAGTGATGGTGGTGATCCGCCAACTCGTTGCTGAATCTCATGAGATTCGCCACTCAACTAAATTCTTAAACCGTCAACTCACCAATGCGAGTGAAGAAATTTCTCGTTTGAAGAATCAATTAGCCGAAGTACAAAAAGACGCGCTGTTTGATGGACTCTCTAATCTTTACAATCGTCGTGCCTTTGATACTGATTTAAGCATGCTGATTAACGCTAATCAGGCGATGACTCTCATCTTGCTGGATATCGACCACTTTAAAGCGTTCAACGATAACTATGGGCACCTATTTGGTGACACAGTATTGAAAGCGATCGCGCGTCGACTACAACAAAGCTGTCGCGATGGTGTGAGTGCGTACCGCTTCGGCGGCGAAGAATTTGCGTTAATTGTGCCAAACAAATCCCTACGAATCGCCCGCCAATATGCCGATACCCTGCGCCGCATGATTGAAAAGCTACGCGTACGTGATAAACGCTCGGGCACACAAGTTCATAGCATTACCGCTTCTTTTGGTGTGGCAGAGTTCGAAGTTGGTGACACCGTAGATTCATTAGTCAACAAAGCCGATAAACAGCTTTATGAAGCAAAACAGCTCGGTCGAAACCGAGTGATGCCTATCTAAGCTAACCTCTGTGAAAATACAGTAAAGACAGTTAGAACAAATAAAGAAACCCCGCACTGTTTAGTGCGGGGTTTCTACTTTCTCGTCCTACATACCCAAAGCAGGCTACTTGGGCTTATATTTGATTAATCAATGCTGTAGCAGTAACTAAGAACATAGTCGTCACCATTTTTTGCGGTGTACTCTTTGTCTTCGCTACACGCCATCGGTTTGCCTTTCTTGTCGCCTTTGATAAGACTAATCCAATGACGCATCGCGGTTGGCGCATTGCCAGTCAACTCTGGATTGAACGTGATGCGAGTTTCCAATTGGATGTCATCGATGTCCATCAACTCCACACAACCTGTGCCTTTATGGCAACCAAACAGCACTTCTACGTGGTTGCCTGAATCATCTTTGAACAAGATCGATTTTGGGTCTTCCTTTTCACCAGTGTACGCCACGAAGTGTTTTGGGCTTTTCAGGCCGCTGTGTGTACCGTCTTTGAAATAAGCCAAAACATGGCGGTAATCAATCACGTAACTTGATACATCTTGGTGCGACCCGTTCTCCAATGGGAACATGCGGTCTAGTAGTTGCTTCGCTTTTACTTGTTTCTCACTCTGCTGCTCAGCACTTACCGCTTCGACGGCAAATACGGCTTCAGCGATAAATGGGCGTTGTTGTTGTTGCATCTCTTTTTTATCGAAGTTCAGCATATTCATCGTCATATCCTCGCACTTAAAAACTCGTCCTAGAGTAAAAACTTAAATCCTTTATTTAAGTTTCAGGCAATTCTGTGAAGTTGATGGTTAATTTCCTTGCCTGCTCATTATGTAGACTAGCGAAATATTGACTACAATTTCACAACAAAAATTTTACAATGTGAATTTTACAAAATGTCTGTGTCAAAAAGCCTTATTCGTCAGTCCCATTTTCTTGGTACGAAAATTCGTAACCTAAGAAAAAACAACCATTTAACGATGGAAGATTTGTCTGCCCGTTGTGTAAGGATTAATCCTGAGTACGCGCCGTCGGTTTCTTACCTTTCGATGATTGAGCGCGGAAAACGCGTCCCGAGTATCGATATGCTCGAGGTAATCGCAGAAGTTTTTCAAAAAGATCCAGCGTGGTTTTTAGATGATGAGCCCGAATTAGAAGCCATTACCCCCAACAAAGGGAATCGAGGCGGGATTAATGGCATGGCGCTAGAACCGAGCTTCCTGTTTTCCAATGACATTCTTCAGATTGCTATTCCAGAAATGCTGTCTCAAACCGGGATCACAGGTCGTCAATTTGCTCACTTGCTGATCCGCGCGCACCAAGAGAACCATCAAAACCATTTTCCTGATTTAGAACGTGCCGCCGAAGAAGTGGGATTGAAGCGCCTTAATTTGTCGGTTGAGGATTTGATCGACATTGCCAAAAGTATGGGCTTGGATATCCGCTGGGTTGACCGAGCGCCTCAAGATGTCATCGATGAATTGGGCGTAAACGCCAAGCAATTGATTACGTCATTCATGGAACCTCCGGGCACCATTTATCTCAACAAACGGATGCGCGACTACCCTACCCGTTTAAAATACGACTTATCGGTATACATTGGCCACCGCGTATTGCACAGCAGCGACGCGATGAATAACGTGCTCTCCATCGGACATCAGAATAACTGGGAACAAATGGACAGCCCCGTGTCGAACTCTGAGCTAAATTCGCAAGACATTCTGCAAGCTTGGCGAGACTTTGAGTCCAGCTTTTTTGCAGGAGCTCTGCTTTGCCCTAAAGTGCCATTTCGTCAGTTGCTCGACCGCTCCGGTTACGAAATTGATGTTCATAAAAAAGCAGGCGTTTCGCCATCCGTTGCGATGCGCCGCATGACCGTTGTGTCACCATATCCCCATTGGCATTATTTCGACGCGTACGGGCCGGGCAAGCTTAAAGCTGTGTATCGAGGGAATGGCATCCCACTTCCTTGGGGCAACATGCGCAAAGTGAATGACCCATGCCAACACTGGGCGGTATTCAGACGCCTATCCCAACCTTTAGATACGAGCTCTGCGCAAATCTCGATTTTGAATGTGGGTGACGAGCCACGCATTTATTGCTGCGAATCGGTCAACGTATTTGACCCGGCGGGGAACAACCGAGTGTTGTGCGCGGGGATAGATTTAAACCCTGCGATTTCAGCACAAGGTGGCGATGCGGTTTCCATAGCGGAAGAGTTGAAGTCTCTCTGTGTCGCTTCCGGCGGAAGCAGTGTTATTCCGCCTCATATCAAAAAAGACTTAACTACGATCGCTAAAATCTTAAATATCAATTGGATAGAACGCGGTATTCAAAGCCAAGCAAGATTGATTTGTTCAAGAGGGGCGGTATGTCCAAGACAACCAAGCTGTTACAGCAAATGCGGGGAATCGGACGAGACGGGTGACAATGTGAATATTATCGGTCTCTAGAAAGAAAAAACGCCAATCACAAGAAAGGTGATTGGCGGTATATACTTGTGAACAATGTGTATTCACTAACAACGTCAGTTGGCTAGGTGACCCTCGGCTTAATAAGGGTCACTCTAGATAAAGCACGATGCGTGCCAACTTTAAAAAAGCCGTTTTTTAATAGATCCAGGTGCATATCGACGCATTATTAACCAGCACTTTCGCAAATTGCATTTGCAAAATGCAATAGCATGCAAATATGCCACTTGTCACATTGCTACTAATCACTTTCTCAGCAAAAAACCAACTACTACTTTATGATTATCCATTAGCTTTCATATTTTTACCCTATACTGCTAATTAATGAGGAAAAATACCTCAGTAAATGGATTTCACGGTTGGTACCTAGGAGAGCTCTATGTTTGCGTTCGTTCGTCAGTTTCCCCTCTATATCATGGTCAGTGTTGTTGCAGGCGTCCCATTATTACTTGCTATTTTTCTAGCGGTTCAGCACACCATCAATTTAAACACTCAGTCCCACCAAGCCCTGAAAGATCAGCAGCTAGTGACCTTAATCACCCACTACGACAACCTTGCGCATAATCTCGCTGTCGAGCGTGGACTAACAGCCGGCGTACTGGGTAGCCAAGGCAAAACTGAAATCGTGCAAAAGCTGACTCAGCAAAGAAAAAAAGTCGATGACGCGATCAATTCATTGGTTCAACTTAACACGCCATTAATTAGCAGCAGCGATAGCTACGACTTACTCCAAGATGTCCAAGTGCAGCTCAATCGACTCAATCAGGTTCGACAAGGGGTTGATCGCCTTTCGCCTCAAATCGCACCTTTTGGTTATTACTCCAATCTGAATCAGCTCATCATCGACAACATTGACGTTTTGATTGCACAGACTCAAAGCCGAGAGCTAGGTACGCTTGGCGATGCGTTGATCTCTGTGATCGTGATGAAAGAGCGTGCAGGCCAAGCACGCGGCGCACTTAATGGGGTATTTGCGAAAGGAAGCGCCACATCTGTTTTGTTCTCCAACATTGAGGGATACATCCAATCGGGGGATTACGCATCAAGAAAAGCGCAAATTGCGTTCCCAGAACAATATCGACAGTCATTGCAATCACACCAAAACAGTCCTGCGTGGAAGAAGGTTGAGCAAGTACAGCAATCCTTCCTTAACCAGAGTGCCAACCTAGACAGCATTCAGGGGCCTCAAGCAACTGAATGGTTTCCTATGGCAACCGAGCGCATCGGTCTCATGAACCAGTTGCGTAACCAAATGGTTGATCAGATGCTCAGTGCAGCAGAACATTCCGCGCAGCAAGCCACGTTAAATCGCAACTTGTTGATGGCTGCGACTGCTGTGATTTCTCTGCTTATGATCATGATGGTGTGGGGGTTGGTTGCAAGCCTACGAAGCCGCGTTGGTCGCCTAAAACAAACCCTGCGCAGTATGTCTGAGCACCATGATATGACGGTTGAACTCGATTCTCGCGGCAAAGATGAAATCGCTTCCATCTCGAACAGCATTAATGCCTTGATCTCTAACTTCAGAAAGCTGCTGTTTGACGTCACTAAGACCAATAACGAGAGCTCAAATCGACTACAAAACATTGTTGAATCTGCGCAAGATCTTGATAGCAGTAGCCGCTCTACCATCGCGAAGTGCGACAACATCGCAACCGCGATGACTGAACTCGCACAATCGAGTGTGGAAATCGCTCAGTCCGCAGAGCGCGCAATGGGTGACACCACAACCATGAATAACAAAGTGGTCGACTGCCAGACCCAAAGTGAATTGTCTTACCGCTCCGTGCAAAGCTTGTTGGAGCAAATCAACGCCACTGAACAATGCATGGCAGAGTTGGCGAACGACACGCAGAGCATTGGCCAAATTGTCGAGACCATCAACAGCGTTTCTGAACAAACCAACTTATTAGCCCTTAACGCAGCAATTGAAGCCGCTCGTGCGGGCGAACATGGTCGCGGCTTCGCGGTTGTCTCTTCTGAAGTGCGTGATTTGGCACAGCGCAGCCAAGAAGCTACCGAGAACATCAGCAAACTGTTGGACCAAATTGGCGAGAAAACCCGTTTCTCAGTAGAAAGCATGGCAAAGAGCAAACAAGCCAGTGACGACACGTTTGAATCTGTGCAACAAGTGAATGAGAGTGTGTCTTTACTCGAAAGCAGCATCGAACACGTGAACAATCACATCAGCACCATTACGCACTCGACCATTGAGCAATCTAAAGCATGTGAAGCCATCGACCAAGATATCGACGTACTGGCGAGCATCGCGCACAAAACGGGTCAGCACGCTGATGACTTGAACCAGATTGTTTCCGGTTACCAAGCTGAAGCGATGGAGCTAAAACATCAGCTAAGTGCTTTCAAATTGGCATAGAGAATTCTTGGGGACGCACTTTTCTACCTTCCCTATCTTTCTCACTCTGTAAATACAACAAAGCCCAGAATCAATCTGGGCTTCGCTTTTTATCCGCCGTGTTTTTGTTGATACATCCGTTCGTCGGCGATTTTCATCATTTGTTCTGGAGAAGTCATTTGCGGATCGAAGATGGCGTAACCAATGCTCACGCGTAGGTAAATCAGCTCTTCGTCATAAATAACGGGCGTCGAACACAACGCCAACCTGAGCTTTTGCAGTAACTTCTGCACGTGCTCTTCCATTCCCAAATTGTGTACAACCACTAAAAACTCGTCACCGCCCATTCGCGCGACCATGTCTGAACGTCTCAAGCTGCTTTTGATGCGCTCTGCGGTAGCAATCAACACCTTGTCACCCGCGTCATGGCCGAAGGTATCATTGATGTGTTTGAATCGGTCTAGATCTATATTGATCAACGCAAAGCTGTAACGTTTTTTATAGCGCTTAGCGATTTCAAACTGCTGCTTGTACGACTGCATAAAGTAACGGCGATTGGGCAAATGCGTCAGTTCATCATGCAGCGCACGGTCGTCAGCAATGATGTACAAACGGTAAATCACGATCAACGCAATACTCAGTGCAATGAGAATGGGATAGCCAATGATTCTGACGATGTTCAGTTCAAACCACGAAATTTGTTGCTCAAGCTGCCCACCCGCGTAGGCCGCCATGCTCCAGCCACCGTAAGGGAAGTGCACATGCTCTTTGGCGTACAATTTGCCCGTTTGATTAGGATCACCAAAGAACATATCCCCATATTCGCCGCCGCTGTCATAACCACGTATCGTCAAAGGATAATGGTATGAGAAGTCGAATACGCCGGTTTCTCGCATTAAACCATCAAAATCCACCACAGCGCTGATCACCCCCCAATACTCTTTGTTGATTGGCGGGTCTCGAAATACTGGCACGCGTACAATAAGCCCTCGCCCACCTTGAACAAGCGACACCGGCCCCGCGATGAAAATCTCTTGAATATCTTTGGCTTTTTGAACTTGTACCCATTGCGCTGGTACTTTACGGTAATCCAGACCAAGGACGCGCTCGTTGCCTTTAGTTGGGAATATATGGCTAATTACATCATTTTCCGCAATACCGATGACCGTGATGTGCTTACTTTTGTTAAGAATACGATCGGCGGCAATGCTTAGCTCCTCTTCTTCGCTATTTGGCAGCAAAGTGATTAGCGTCGCTAATGTGCTGGCTTTGTAAATATCAGCCATGAGTACCGCTTCCAAATTGGAGCGGAGAATAGACAGTTGTTCTTTGGCTTCAACTTGCACGCGCTCTTGCTGAAGGTCTTGCTGATTCTGATGCAACAGCTCAATAACACCAACACACAAGGCAACAAAAGCGAAAAAGAACAGTGCAAAATAGCACTGCTTTTTGGGTGAATAACGCATTAGCTCCCCACTAGCTCGTCCGTTACTACGAGAATTATTCTTTTATTGTTAAAATTCTTATTATCTACAAGAATAACCAATAGCCTTTGCAAAGGTAATAATTATCTGAAATTTTTATGGTTTAAATAGGCAATGGGATGCAAGGACAAGGCGATTTATTTGAAAGTACGGATTGGCAAGAGGTACGCCAAGGCAAGCTCTTTTATCAGCCAAACTTTCTTTCTCAGCAAGAAGCGGATACGTACTTTTCAACGCTTATGAGTACCTTGCCTTGGCAACAAGAACGCATAACCATTTTCGGGAAATCGGTACTTCAACCTCGTTTGCAGACTTGGCATGGCGATGCGCCTTACACCTATTCGGGTTTAACCATGGCACCTCACCCTTGGACGTCTGAGCTTTTATCACTCAAGGCTCGCTGTGAAAGCCTTGCCAACACCCCGTTCAACTCTGTATTGGCGAATCTGTATCGCGACGGTCAGGATTCGATGGGGTGGCACCAAGATAATGAACCAGAGCAGGGCAGAAACCCGGTGATCGCCTCGTTGAACTTAGGTGATACGCGCCGATTTGTGCTACGAAATTTACATTGTAAAACTCAAATAGAATATGAGCTCGGCCACGGCGCATTATTGATCATGGCTGGGGAGCTTCAGCACCATTGGAGACACTGCGTTCCCAAAACAGCCAAACCAAAAGGAGAACGTATCAACCTGACTTTTAGACATATTTTGAACTATTGACTCAGGTTTTACATTCTTAACAAACATTGATGATAAGTTTACATCCAGGTTATATCAGGGAATGGATTTATGCGTATCAAACCTATCAGCTTGGCGGTCTTGCTCTCTTGCTCACTCATCTTGAATGTTCAGGCATCTCAAGAAGAGATACCTGCACTTAATTACTCTCAATCAGCACAGCTGATTCGCGACACATACGAACGTGAGTTATTCACGCTTCCTCCTTTTAAGGAAGGCCACTTTGGGCTGCGTATGTTCCGCCAAACCTTAGATGAAAAATACTACGCAACCATTTGGACGGACATGGCTCAAGTCGCAAGCCGATTGAATCGCTTCGCGAATGACGTCGTCAAACCAGAAGACATCATTTTATATTCCTCTGAGCGGCTGACTCGCTACCAAGAAAAAGAGGACGAACGCAGCCAACGTCGTTATACCGTAACAAAACATCACCCTGAGTATTTGTATCTTGGCGTCGATTTACTCGGCGCGATGGCGAGAGCAGATGAGTACGGCTTAAAGCACCAACAAGATAAAACACTGCGAGAAATCATTCGTCGTTACGATTTTACTCGCTACGCCACCGATAAAGAGATGATTGAAGCATGGGCGGCGCAGTTGGCAAATCAGGTCTATTGGCTGCGTCAACTGGGTGAACAAGATGTGGTGAACGCGTTCATTGAAGCATTCCGAGCGACCTACCCCGACGACAATGATAAAAAGCTCTCTGCTCAGCAATACGGCAACAAAATCTATGGCATGACGCACATCATCTTTGCCGACTCTCAGTATTATCAAAAGCGCGTGAATGAAGCGGATCATCAATGGATTTATGATTACTTCCGCGACAACATCGACACGATTTTATTGCGAGCAAAAGAAGACATCATTGCCGAAGTAGGTATTTCATTTTTACTGGCTGGCCTTGACCACGATCCCGTCGTTGAGAAAACACGCCAAGCGATTCGAGATGCCATCAGCACCGAACAAGGGATGATCCCATCCGTTGATGGTGACTTTGATCTAAAGTATGGGGAACATCGCAATGTGCTCGCGATTATGCTTTTAGATTGGAAAGGTGTGCACAAGGCACCAACATATCAAGCGCACCCGAAAGCGTTCAAATCGATCCCTTATGGGTTAGTACCTAAATCCCCCAAATAACATAGAATAAACATGGTTCGGGAATACTCTTGCACTGACTCACACGACTTTCCCAACACCATAAAAAAACCCGCCACATTGGCGGGTTTTCATTTATTGCTCAATCATATTAAAGCGAGATAAAGATACCTGCTAGACATGCGCTCATTAGGTTCGCTAACGTACCAGCCGCTACCGCTTTAAGACCCATGCTTGCTACATCTTTACGACGTTCAGGTGCCATCACACCGATAGAACCTAGCTGAATCGCAATCGAACCGATGTTCGCGAAACCACATAGAGCGAATGTGATGATCACTTGAGTGTGCTCAGACAGTGTCGCTTTGTGCTGTACGAAGTCGATGAACGCCACAAATTCGTTCATTACAACTTTCTGACCAATGTAAGAACCAGCCGCTAGGATCTCGTGGCTTGGTACACCAATCAACCATGCTAGTGGTGCAAATAGGTAACCCAAAATCGCTTGCAGTGTTACACCAGCAAAACCAAACATTTCACCTAGGTTTTCTAGGCCTGTGTTCACCATCGCAATCACACTCACAAAAGCAATCAGCATAGTACCGACAGCCACTGCGACTTTCATACCGCCCATCGCACCGCTTGCTAGTGCATCGATAACGTTACTTTCTTCTGATTTGTCTAGCTCAATGTTGTTGTAATCGCTTGGCGTTTGACGCTCAGGAACGATGATTTTCGCCATTAGCAAACTACCAGGAGCTGCCATGAAGCTCGCAGCGATAAGGTATTTCAGCTCCACACCCAAGCCGGCATAGCCGCCAAGCACACTGCCCGCTACCGATGCCATACCACCAGCCATTACTGCAAATAGCTCAGAACGAGTCATGTTTGATAGGAACGGACGAATAAGAAGTGGTGACTCACCTTGAGATAGGAAGATATTACCCGTTGCAACGAGTGATTCCGCTTTACTGGTACCCAAGAATTTCTGGATAGCGCCGCCGATAAATTGAATTACTTTTTGCATGATGCCCAGGTAGTAAAGGGCAGAGATAAGAGCGCTGAAGAAAATGATGATAGGAAGGACGCGAACAGCGAAGATGAAACCAGTAGAAGCGAGATCACCAAAAAGGAATCGAATCCCTTCATCAGCAAAGCTTAATAACCCGGCAACGCCATTACTTAAACTCGCTAGTGCGGCTTGTCCCATCGGGAAATAAAGCACCAGAGCGGCAAAGCCCAACTGAAGTAACAAAGCGCGAGACACAGTTTTCCAATTGATGGATGAACGGCTCTCAGACAGTAGGAAAGCACAACCTAGTAGTGCAACAATACCAAATAAACTAAATAGAACACTCATGAGTCGGACCTACTGAACGTTTAAAAAGAAAAGAGAACCAAAGGAATTGGCAGAAGAAAGGGACAACGTATCGAGTGGCAAAGCACTCGTAGATCCAGAATGTAGACTGAACGGATAGTTCGACATCTTAATTTTTACCTTATACAAGCAATTGAACTTAGCTGGTCCGGTCCGTGGGGTCATTCACTGCTGGTGAGTTTATAACTCGACCTGCTCCTTGTGACGGCTTGTATGGGTAAGGGTCCTGAACAACTAAACCCTAATTCCCGCTTAAACGGGACGCAAGTATAGCCAAGCGAACGAGATATTCATCACATTTATTGACGCAAACGTTCAAGCGTTCAAAATTTATGCAAACCTGCTATTTTGCAGCCATACTGGTAGGGAAAGTAAGGGCATTGGGACGGTTCTTTATGGTAAAAAGATCAAAAACGGCCAATAAATACGCAATCAAACGTGAAACACCAAAAATGAGCAATTTTAGTCTCGCCAACAGATGGAGTTTGGTTATACAATTTGGAGTGCTTCTTTTTGAGGCCTCTGTGTATGCAGAGCATCATGATGCCGAGATGGTGAAATTGGTAGACACGCTAGCATGAGGTGCTAGTGCCTTAGGTGTGAGGGTTCGAGTCCCTCTCTCGGCACCATTATCCTTCTTCTTAAATTTCGTTTGAGTGTAATGCAAAGTTCTAAGCAGGCAAGACAATCCGCAGATGCTAACCAACTTCTGAGCGAGCTTGCAGTGCACGCCTTATTGCACCTGCACTTCAAAATCCATGCGTCTTCACGACCTCTTCCTATAACAGAGCGTAACGATCTGCTGCAAAAATGGCTAAAGCCTAAACTGAAAAGCAATCGCTACAAACTGATTAAAAAGCCGTTAAAGTCTCTGACTCAACAGGCGAAAGGGGAAAATGGCAACCTTGAAGCCTTACTTGAACGCTGCGTTGACGCGAACAAACCAAGTAATCCGCAACCTCACTTAGATAGCTACCTGCTACTAATTAACGAAATTGAGAAAAAACTCGGTACCACTGTACTGCTTTCTCGTCCTGAAGATGTCGACTTATCGCATGACCAGCATGGCTGTTTGCTGTGTGTGTTATCAAATAACTTAAACCAACATTTCGACGACAATAACGCCATGATTGCACCAATTTCGATGCTTTTCCGTGGCCCAATGAGTCAGCGCTCATTGTTCCTTGGTAGTATTTATGCAAGTGGCACATTCAATTATGAAGTGCAATATCAAGACGAACAGTTCGTGCGCATCACGTTAGAGCTGGCGTAATATCCGCTCGGAATGAACTGAACAGACAAAATCAAAAAAGGCCGCGTAACTCGCGGCCTTTTGCCCTTTACTTAAGTACCTAGATACCTAGTTATCTAGGTGTCAAACCTACTTCAGGTTAATCAATTTCACGGAAGCGAGCCGTAAAGTGACGTAAAACCGGAGGCTCATATTCGAACGTCAAACCTTTCAATTCATGAGATCGGTTCTTCAACTCAATCAACGCATCCGCGATATAGTCCATGTGGTCATTAGTATAGACTCGACGTGGAATCGTTAAGCGCATTAATTCAAGCTCAGAGGCTTTCTGTTCACCCGTTTCAGGGTCACGTCCGAGCAACAATGAGCCAATCTCAACAGCTCGAATCCCAGCCTCCAGATACAACGCATTACACAAGGCTTGTGCTGGGAACTGATCGGCTGGAATGTGCGGCAATATTTTCGCCGCATCAACAAACACTGCATGGCCACCAGTTGGATATTGGATTGGAATTCCCCCCTCCCGCAGACGCTCGCCCAAGTATTGCACCTGACTGATTCGATAATGCAGGAAGTCTTCATCCGCGCCCTCATACAAGCCACGGGCTAAAGCCTCCATATCGCGCCCAGCCATGCCGCCATAAGTGACAAAACCTTCCATAGGAACGCAGCGCGTTTGCACCGCTTGGAACAACTCTTGATGATCACGAATACAACACATGCCACCAATGTTCACCATTGGATCTTTCTTGGCAGACATCGTGAGCATATCGCCGTATTGATACATTTCACGAATGATTTCCAAAATCGATTTGTCAGCGTAGCCTTCTTCACGCTGTTTGATGAAATAAGCATTCTCACAATAGCGAGCCGAGTCAATCACCACTGGGATATCGTATTTGGTGGCAATTTCGTACACGCTGCGCATGTTTTCCATCGATACCGGTTGGCCACCCGAGCTGTTACACGTCACTGTCGTGATGATGGCGCAGATGTTCTTCGAGCCATGCTCTTCAATCGTTTCTACCAGTTTGTTAAGGTCGAAGTTACCTTTCCAATCGTAAGGCGTCGTGGTATCGAACGCTTCTTCCGTCACAACGTTGATAGCCTTACCGCCGTTGAGCTCAATATGCCCCGCAGTGGTATCAAAGTGATAGTTCGAGATGAACACCGGCGTTTCACCGCCACGTACTTGGCGCATACGTTCAATCAGAGCAGGGAACAATATCTGCTCCGCCCCTCGGCCTTGGTGTGCAGGCACCGTCAGTTTGTAGCCGAAGAAATGCTCCACTGCGCTGCATAAGTTGTAGTAGTTACGACTACCCGCGTAAGACTCATCCCCCAACATAATGCCAGCCCACTGGTTATCGCTCATGGCCCCTGTGCCGGAATCGGTAAGCAAATCGATATACACGTCATCACTGCGCAATAAAAATGGGTTGTAACCCGCTTCTTGGAGAGCGATTTCTCGGTCAGCCAACGTGGTCATTTTGATTGGCTCAACCATTTTGATACGGAAAGGTTCTGGAATACGTTTCATTGTTAATTTCCTTGTACACATGGCCCTACGCGCTAAAGCGTAAGAGTAGAAAAAAATAGATCAGATGCTTTTCAATGCGAGAGCATTGAGGAAATTAACGAGAAGAGATTTTACTAAGAAGAGACAAGCAGTAGTCTAGGTTGTACCAGAACGACAGCACCAAACGGCTATCGAGAATATCCTTAATTCTCATCGTCTTCGTCCTCCTGATAAAAGAAAGCCAGAAACCCCATGTCTCTGACTCTTTCAATATAGTGCACTTTTCGGACAAATTTCAGTGAAGCGGCGCTCATTTATGTATCGAAAAGACTCACCATTATTTTGTACGACTTTCCGTTCCAACTTCTTCTCATTATGTAAAGCAACACAGCCGTGCTTATACTCAATCAAGGACAAATAACGGAGTGTCTTTATGAGTGTTAGGAAATATTGGGGAGCCGCAGCCACTCTTGCAATCCTCACGATCACCAACAATGTCTACGCCGTGGACAAGCAAGTTTCACCCGCGATGAAAAAGAAAATGCAGGCAATTTGTTCGGCAGAAAAGAGTCAACCCGGTGGATGGCAAGTTTCTCAAGTTACTCCAGAAGCGCAGCGCTCGTTGAGTATGGTTTTGTACCAGATGAACGCCGAAGATAAATTAAAAAACATCAACGAAGTACGCACTCAAGTGGTAGCGGGCACTCACTATGCGTTTGAGTTCGAGCTTCAAGACGGTGAAGTGTGGAACGCAATGGTCTTACGCAGTGCAAGAGGCGATTACATGATCGAAAGACACGCCAAAAAAGGCGAACTTTGCCCGAAGTAGAATGCCACCAACAAAAACCTGATGAAACGAAAGAGCCAGTGTTCAAAACTGGCTCTTTATGTCTGACTAGACGACTTTAGCTACCACTTTCTCATCGACCTTATCGCAAATGTACTCTCCGATAGGCATGGCAGATGTGGCCGCTGGGGAAGGCGCATTACACACGTGAAGGCTTCTTGCGCTCTCTGCAAATAGGAAATCGTGCACTAGAGTGCCGTCCGACAACACCGCTTGCGCGCGAATCCCTGCAGGGTAAGGCTGGAGATCCTCAACACGAATACTCGGACAATATTTATTGACCAGTTTCAAATACCCAGGCTTCCACCACGAGTTTTTAAACTCTTCCAAGCCCGTTTTTAAGTGCTTTTGTGTGACTTTCCAAAAGCCAGAAAAACTCAGCATTTGCAGTGTATCTTGCAGGTTAAAGTTCACTTTTCCATACCCTTCTCGCTTCCAACCCTGAACGGCATTTGGACCAACCGTCACAGAACCATCAATCATACGAGTCAAATGCACCCCCAAAAATGGCAAATCTGGATCTGGAATTGGGTAGATTAAGTGATTCACCACTTGGTTATGCTTACTGTCTAATCGGTAGTATTCACCGCGATAAGGCACGATTTGAAAATCGGTCGGAATGCCCATCATTTTTGTCATCCGATCGGCCATCAATCCACTGCAAGTGACTAGAAACTTGCAGTTCAACTGCATAGATTGCCCATCGGAAACGCAAGTCAGTTGTACTTCTTCATCTTGCTCATCGGCGGCAACCACCTTGGTTCTCAAGCTAATATGACCACCTAAACCTTGGAACTCCTGTGCCATATGCTCTGTTACCAAGCGGTAATCAACAATACTGGTGGTTTTCACGTAAATCGCGCCCAACCCTGTGATATTCGGCTCCGCCAACTTGAGCTGCGCTTCATCAAGCAATTCCACATCAATCCCGTTGACGTGACAGCGTTCATAAAGGGCGTTCATTCGTTCGACTTCTTGCTCGTTAGTTGCAACCAACAACTTGCCGCAGCTTTCGACCGGAATATTATGCTGAGAGCAAAACGAGAGCGTTTTTTCTACGCCGCGTTTGCAAAAGTCGGCTTTTAAGCTGCCCGGCGCATAATACACACCCGCGTGGATAACGCCGCTGTTATGCCCGGTTTGATGCTTAGCAAAACCAGCCTCTTTCTCAACCAATAAAATAGAACACTCTGGATGGCGTTGTTGGAGCTGCCAAGCCGTGGACACACCAACGATACCACCACCCACAACAATGTAGTCATAGACTGATTTCATACGACCTCTTATAAAACCGAAAGTTGAGACTGTTGCAATTTGAACTTGCGCCCACTGTAAACAAACACGGCAACGAATACCGCGCAGCACACCACACGAATTAAGATTGGAATGTCGTGCCAAACCAAAAGCGCACCGATAGTAAGCAGAACCAACCTCATCAATATATTCAATGGTCCTTCTAAATAACCTTCAATGGCACCAATGAGAGCGTAAGTACCCACTATCGCAAAGAAGCCGACCGTAATTACTGATGTCACATCCCAACTGACCAACCCGGTATAGGCAATTAACAATGGAACCAAGTACAGCCCCTTCGCAATTTTCCAAGCCATTAAGCCTGTTCGCATTGGTGGCGTTTTCGCAATGGTCGCCGCTGCGAATGCGGTTAAACACACTGGTGGCGTAACGTTACTGTCTTGCGAAAGCCAGAAGATGATCAAATGCGCAGCCAACAATGCCAAGCCAACCGCCTCTAAACCCAGACTTTGCTCTAGTAGCGTTTCAACAAAATCAGCAGGAACCATCGACAGCATTTCTTTCGCCGTTTCCAGCGCCATTGGCGCATTGAGAAGTTCGAGCTTATCTGGTGCAGCTAGCATGAAGATCGCTTTCGCTTGCTCAGGTAATTGCCCTGAAACCATCAACTCTAAAAGTTGGTTCTCGGCAATCAACTTATACAAGGCAGGTGCAGACAAAGTGCCCAGAACAATATACGCCGCTGTCACAGGTAAGCCCATACCTAAAACCAACGATGCCAAAGCAATCAACACGAGCATGATGAACAAATCACCATTCGCCCAACCATTGATCATCAAAGAGAAAGTATTGCCGATGCCTGTGGTACTGATTACGTTGATCACTAAACCAATACCCACCAGCAAGACGGCGGTGGTTGCCATGTTCTTCGCGCCTTGAGACATAGCCTCGATGATCGCTTTTGGTCCCATTTTGTGCTCTTTCGAAAACCACGAAGAGACAACAACAGAAATGATGGAAAGGCCTGCCGCATAAGTGGGTGTAAAACCTTTCACGAGCAACGTCACCAAAACCACCAAAGGAATGAGGTTGTGCCAACCACTCACCAGAACTTTGATAAGCGATTCGTCACTGGTTGTAATTTTCTGCACGCCGCTACGCTTCGCTTCGATACGCACAAAAAACGCGACCGATAAGAAATAAATCAACGCAGGGACAAACGATACAGCAATGATATCCACGTAAGGAATTTGAGTGTAAGACGCCATAATGAACGCGCCCGCGCCCATCACCGGAGGCATCAACTGACCACCAGTAGAGGCCGCGGCCTCAACCCCTGCAGCAAAGCGTGAAGGGAAACCTGCTTTTTGCATCAACGGAATACTGATCACCCCTGTCGACACGGTATTCGCCACGCTAGATCCCGACACAGAGCCCATTAAACCCGAGCCAAGCACGGCAATGAAACCCGGCCCTCCGATGATTTTTCCTGCGGCTGCACGAGCGACATTGATGATGTAATCCCCAACGCCAGAGCGTACTAAAAACGCACCAAAGAGGATGAACATAAAAACGAATGTCCAACTGATGCGAGAAATAGAACCGAACATGCCTTCAGAAGAGTAGAAACTGCGATAAAGCAGCGTTTCCATGCTCAACCCCGGAAAATGAAAAATACCCGTCGCCCATTTTCCCCACAAAACAACGTAGCTCAAACAGATTACAATCAGCACAGGAATAAACCACCCCATGGTGCGGCGAATCAGTTCGATGACGATCAATATCGCCATAATGGCAAAGACCCAGTCGCTAGTGACAAACTTAACACCACGCTCATACAACGCATCTTCGGCATATGGAATGTAAAGCAAACAGGCGATAGCCCCTCCTGCGATGAGCACATCGACCGCAAGAGCCATTTTGCTCTGCTTCAAAGAGATATGAGCCGGATACCAAAGTGCACAAATTACCGCAAAGCCAGCAAAGTGCGTCGCGGATATCCAGAGTTCCGGTAACGTCGATAAGGTGTTAAACCAAATATGCAATGCAGAAAGTACCACGCCGAACACCGTGATGGTGGTGGTTACCCACGGGAAATCGGTGCGCGTGGGCAGCTCAAATTTCTGCAATTCCTTTTCCATAGAGTCGCTCATATCCTACTCCAAGCTCTAACGGCTTTTTCAATGTTCAAAACAAAATAAAGACCCCGAGATGCACTCGGGGCGAAGTTGGCGTTATTGCGCCATCAGTTCAGATGGGATTTCGATTCCCATTTCTTTGTAGTAACGAACCGCACCCGGATGCAGCGGTAAAGGAAGTCCCGAAATCGCTTTTTCGATCGCCATCGCTTTGGTTGCTTTGTGGATGCCTTGTAGGAACGGAAGGTTCTCGTAAATGGCTTTGGTCAGTTGGTAAACGTCCTCTTCCGAGATATCGTCTCGAACCGCAAGGAAGTTGGGCTGAGCAATCGTCGTGATTGGTTTATCTAAACCTGGGTAAGTGTTGGCAGGAATGTCGAACTTGGTCCACAACTTGTAGTTGCCGTTGGCTTGCTTGATTTGCTCGTCAGTGAACGAAAGAATCGAGATATCGTTGCCTAGCGCCGCAAATGCTTGCGTCACCGCCCCAACAGGAACACCTGCTGGCGTGTTCATGCCATCGATAGTGCCATTTTGTAGCGCACTTGCACTGCCGCCGTACCCCATAAAGGCAAGGTTGAACTTGTCTGGGTCAACATTCAGGCCTTTCATGATCTGACGACCTGAGTTCTCAGTACCGGAGTTCTTTTTCCCGATAGAGAACTTTTTCCCTTCGAGGTTTTTCAGATCACTAACCGTACCGGTTTTTGCTAAATCGCTACGAACAATGAAGTGTTCAACGTTTTGCCATAACATTGAGACTGAACGCAGCTTTTCTTGGCGACCGCTTTTCTCGTAAGGACCTTCCCCCGACCAAGCCCACGCACCGTACAAACCTTGCAAAATCGCAAATTGCGCTTCGTTTTCATTCAGTAGTTTAACGTTTTCACCAGAGCCAGCAGAGCTGATAGCAGAAAGGGAGAAGTGGTGCTTTGGTGCGAGTTTCACTTTACTTAATGTCGCCAAAGCTACCCCTACTGGGTAGTAAGTGCCACCAGTAGAAGCGGTTGCAAGGATGTAGCTGCGCTCTTCCGCCGCTGCATTTGTCGCGATACCAAAAGATGTCACAGCAATAGCCAGTGCTTTTACGAGCTTATTCATTTTCATTATTACTCTCCGTGTAGTCGTTTCACGATTATGGATTTACATCATGTTAAATCTTTATTAACAACAAAACGCTAAGAGCAACTTAAATGCCAATTTTCAACTCATTGTTTTTATTTAATAAATATAATCTCCCAGCCAAAAATGAGCAAAAACTCGCTCATTTACCCGCAAACCAATAAGCAAGATATTGCCGACGATAGAATGAGACTAAGCGGTACAACCTCGCAAAACGTTAATGAATTGTGATCGATACAAAAGATTTGCCCTTTTTAGCCATGAGCAAGTTTTTGCCGATAACAAACAAGCACTCAACTCTGTCGCGGAGTGTCCCAACGCAACATCTCTTAGCGAAATAGGTCTAAAAACGTATCGAGTTCATATCAAGTCGAGCACCACCATAAATTAGCGTTCACTTATTGAGCAATACAGCTTAGATAAAAACTCCAAATGATGAACAAAATTCCAACAAACACGGGCATGTTAACGGACTGAAAAGTTATTTATTCCATTTTAAGATTCAAATTCCAGTTTAAACCACTAAATTACTGATGAAGATTAACCATATCGACTTATTTTCTCCTTTGGGGTTGTGCCGATCCCCTTAAGTTCGTTAGGGTAAATGAACACCAAGGCAAACGTATTCCTTGGTATTTTTTCATCATTAAGGATCTCTCATGTCAGCAACTGCGCAATCTCCATTCGCATTAAAACGCCCGTCCGGCGTTGCTGCAGCGATCCTCCTGCTCTCTCTGGAACTGATTCAGAGCTGACAGGCTACATCTAAAATTTCTGTCAGCTTGAGAAGAAGCTGACGGGAACAACCACATACTCTCTCCCATTCCTTTCAGTTTCTTCCAAGCGAAACGTGTAAGAGGAATAACAATGTTAAGCGCACGCAATATCGCCGCCTTAGGCTTTATGACTTTCGCCATGTATTTGGGCGCAGGTAACCTTATCTTCCCTCCATTTTTGGGTTACCAAGCGGGTGAAAACTTTTTGAGTGGAATGTCTGGATTCCTTTTAACTGGCGTGGGTCTACCTGCTTTAGCACTGGTAATGGTGGCGATCGTTAATGGCTCAGACAAGCTAACCGCTGCGCTACCAAAACCGCTAGCAACCAGTTTTTGGGTGATGGTCTTCATCGTCATCGGGCCAGCATTTGTGATTCCGCGAGCCATTACCGTCGCCTATCAATTTAGCTTCGCCCCAATCTTTGGTGAGGCAGCATTAGTGCCGTTTACGATTGCCTTTTGTGTAGCAACCATTTGGTTTGCGCTTTACCCAGGTAAGTTGGTTGATAACTTAGGCAAAATCCTAACACCGGCGTTAATGGCGATTTTGATCATCATGTCTGTCACTGCCTTGATTTACCCAGCAGGTGAGTTGACACAAGCCAGTGGCCCATACGTGAGTGGTGCGTTTGCAGAAGGTTTGACGCAAGGGTACATGACGATGGATGCGTTGGGCTCAATTGGCTTTGGTTGGATCATTTTCCGTGCCATTCGCAGCATGAGAGTGGACTGCCCGAAAGCAACGGCGAAATACACTCTAATTGCAGCCTTAATGTACGCTGTCGCGATGGCGTTTGTTTACATTTCGTTGTCTTACATCGGTTCCACTAGCTCTTATTTAGGTTCAGAGTTTAGCAATGGTGGCGATATTTTAACGGCGTTCACCTTCAACCACTTTGGTGCGTTTGGCTCGGTGTTGTTGGGTGCAGTCATGGTATTGGCCTGTTTAACCACAGCGATTGGCGTAACAACCGCAGGCAGCGAGTTCTATGACAACACCTTTAGCAAAGTGAACTACAAAAGCTGTGTCGTCATCACCATGGTACTGTCAGGCTTTATCGCCAACATCGGTTTAGAGCAGCTATTGTCAATCACTTTACCTGCGGTTGTGGCACTTCATCCTGTGGCGATTGCTTTGATGATGATGGCGCCCGTTCGCAACAAAATGTCTCAGTTCATGTTGGTGCTTACCGCGTTCACCGCACTAGCATTTGGTTGTGTCGATGCTCTGCACATTTTGGGCTACATGCCAGAAGCTGCAGACCAATGGATGAGCCACAACATGCCTTTGTATAATGAGTTCGCGAGCTGGATTGTACCTAGTGTCATCATGGCAACGGTCGGACTTTTGTTCACTAAAAAAGCAGAAGACATCAAAGAATTCGAGCTGGTCAACGAATAGCCGCTTAACTTAAGACATCATTCTATAATTACGCTAACATACTGGACGTTTATTGATGACGGGCAAAGGAGTTGCCCGAGTAATGGTTCGTTGTGGAGCACATATGGAGAGTCACTATTTAGATATAAGAACCCTCAACTTTATTATCATTTTGTTTTCTTGTATCTATGCTATTAGCCTGCTTTGCTATCAATATACTCAGAGCAAAATTAAAGGATTGAAAACGTTCGCCATTTCTCTGCTGTTTATTGGCTTAGGCCCTTTTTTATTGGGATTTCGTGACTCAGCCCCAGATTGGCTGACGATCATTCTTTCCAATACCATCATTATCATCGGCTTTTTGCTCACGTTATATGGCGTAAGCATTTTCCGTAAATTCCCTCTCAAGTGCGCTCATGTACTCACGTTTCTGGTACCAGTATTCAGTGGCCTTTTTTATTACTTCACCTTTTATTCGCCATCTATTCGTATCCGAATCATTTTTCTTAGTATCTATTTGAGCTTAGTCACCTTCTGCAGTGGTGTTGCGATGATCAAGGGAAAAAGAGACGATCTAAAACTTCCCGTTCAAGTGATGGCGTACGCCTTCTTTGGGTTTAGTGCTTTTATGGCGGGCAGAACCATTTGGAGCATTTGGGCACCTGAAGTCACCAGTTTTATGAATGCAGGTATCATCCACCAGCTGACGTTTCTATTTAGTATCTGCCTCATTGTTGCTTTGAGCTTTAGTATGTTGTGGTTGATCAACGCAAGATTTGTGAAATCCATCAACGATCTTTCTCATTTGGATGCATTAACTGGGTTATACAATCGACGTGCAATGGAAGTCATTGTGCCTAACCTTGTGAATCAAGCACGCGAAAAAAATACGCCTATCAGCATCGTTATGACTGACGTGGACGATTTTAAAACCATTAATGACCAATACGGACACACCACTGGCGACTCAGTCATGGCAACCATAGCCACGATTTTTAAACAAACGTTACCAGAGTCAGCATGTACCGTTCGCTTTGGTGGTGACGAGTTTATGATTGTGTTGCTTGCCAATGCCGAAAACGCGAAAGCCTATGCCGAGTTAGTTCGCCGCAGCATTGAACGTGAGACGTCGCTGCTTGCTTTTAAAAACCAAGTCACGATGAGCTTCGGCATCAGCGAGCTAATGCCCAATGACAGCTTGCAAGATGCACTCACCCGAGCCGACGAAGCACTGTATTGCTCAAAGCACACCGGGCGAAATCAAGTCACGACATTCCAAGATGGAAGCGAGGAGGGTGGCAAGTTCATCCAAACACCGACCAAAAGCGCATAACGGAAAGGTACAACAACATCGCTCCTGTTATTCCATTCACGAATCGGTGTAATCGGAGCGATTCAGACCAAATTTTTGCATTTTCTGATTTAAGGTGCGGCGTGGTAAATCGAGCTCTTGCATCACTTCATTAATCCGTCCTTGGTGCCTCACTAATGAATCATGCAACACTTTGCGCTCAAAGTTGTGCAACTGAATCATCAACGGAACACCCGCTTGAGTCTCTTCCGTGGTTGACGACGGGCGGCTAGAAAGAATTTCCATCACAGAAACCGTATCATCCAGTGCGAAACGCATTGCGACGTTACGTAATTCGCGCACATTTCCTGGCCAAGCGTAAGAAAGCACGGCATTTCTGTCGGCATCACTCAACGGTCGACTGTCTGGATTTGTTTGCAATGCAAAGTGCTCAAACAGAATCAACGCGTCTTCTTCTCGCTCCCTAAGCGGCGGTAAGTAGATCTGTGCAACATTAAGTCGGTAATACAAATCTTCGCGGAACTCTTCATGATCGTTGAGATCTTCTTTCGCGGCAGCGATCACTCGCAAATCCACATTGATCTGCTGGTTACCACCAACTCGCTCGACAGTATGTTCTTGCAATGAGCGCAGCACTTTCACTTGCATTGAAAGCGGCATGCTCTCGATTTCATCAAAAAACAGCGTGCCTTTATCGGCGTATTCGAGTTTGCCAATCCGTCGTTTACTTGCTCCGGTAAAAGCGCCGGGCTCGTGACCAAACAGCTCACTTTCGAACAGATTTTCGGGAATCGCGCCACAGTTTATCGGTACGAAACGATGTAATTTTCGTTGGCTTTCTTTATGCAGGCTGGTAGCCACCAGCTCTTTACCACAGCCCGTTTCACCATAAATAATGACGTTAGTATCAATACGCGCTAGCTTTGCAACTTGTTCACGCAATTGCTGCATGACTCGGCTTCGGCCAATCAGCACTTCTTCGAGCCCACTTACGCTCGCAAGATATTCTTGACGATCTTGCGTTGACGTCTGCGCTCGATAAGTCTCGACCGCTTCCGTCACACGTTGCGAGAGTCGCTCTGGCTGAAATGGTTTCTCAATAAAGTCAAATGCGCCCTTTTGCAACGCACTCACCGCCATATCCACATCCCCATGTCCGGTGATCAGGATAACGGGCGTTTGGATATGATGGTCAATAAGGCTTTCTAAAATCGAGAGGCCATCGCTATCAGGCAAGCGAACATCACTGACAACAGCATCAAACTCTTGACTTAGTATCGCCGCCTTTCCAGCGTCACCGGTACTGAATGCCTCAACGTTAAATCCGGCCAGTTGCAGCCATTGGCTAGTTGCCTGACGAACAATGTCATCATCTTCAATAAGTGCGATGTTGGGGGTGCTTTCAAAAGCCATGAATTACTGCCTGTTTAAAACGTCTTTCGTAACGGTAGCAAAAACCACGAGGGAGAAAAGGAGCTAGATCTCACTTCTTAATTACAACTCTTTAACATCCAATCAGTTAGGCGCACTCTGTCTCAATCTGGATAAGTAATCGCTGTGAACCGCACAGGAAAAATCTAAATCGGCAAACCTGCATGTGGATTGGGTCATCAATCAGGACGAGGCAGAACTGAAAATCAATAACTTATCTTAAGAAAACGAGTACTTGGATGGAGTCGATATGACGCTCAGCGGAAAAGGAAAAACGTGGTTGCTTGTGATTTTTGCAAGCGCGATGGTGCTATTTTCTTACAGTGCTAGTCGTGAAATCGCCCACCAATTGCTCAGCGCACAAACGCAAACCGAAGCGCAACAAAAACTACTGGATTACATCGGCGAAGTCCGCCGAGCACTGAAACGCTTTTATCACCTGCCTTATTTAGTCACCAACAATCCCGAAACTATTGCGTTTGTGAAAGGCAATTTGACTTACTATGAACCGCTGCAAGCCCAGTTAACCCAACTCGACAAAGCCGCGAATACCGAAGGTTGGTTGATCCTCTCCACCTCTGGTGAAGTGTTGGTTTCCAGCCTCATCGATGAACGATTTAGCCGTTCAGATCGACGTGCCATTGTTGAACAGATTCATCGCCAAGGTGAAGGCGTCTCTCTGGTAAATAAAACCAAAGGCTCAAGCCCTCTGTATTATTTATCGGCACCGATTTTTGATGGCCTCAACATCGCGGGTATTGTCGTCGTACAAATTAACTTGAGCCTTCTGACAGAACAAACCATCACCAGCCAAGACATTATTACACTGCAAAACCGCCATCAACGTTTCTTCCTGTCGAGCAGCACCACTTACAACGCAGACTGGTTCAATGAGCCAAACCATGCAGTAGATGAGGAAACACAAAAGCTCTACGACAACACCGTGATCCATTTTTGGACGCTGGATCAACAACGCTATTTTGCCCATACCGTTAAATTGGATGACCTCAATTGGTATGTCAGTTATCTCATCCCGACCAAGCCAGTTCAACAAGCCATTAATGTCATTGCTTGGAGTGTCGCTGCACTGCTGTTATTGATGATTTTGTTGGTCATCATCGGTTTACAACGGCACCAGAAAAACCAGAACCAACAGCGTATTCAGGCTCTACTGGAGGAATCCCAAAGGCGACTTAAGCAGATGATCAACAAAACTCACGTTGGGTTGCTGTTGATCAATGAGCAAGGACAGCTATTCGATCTCAATCCAATGGCTAAGCGGCTGTTTTGCTTGCCGGAAAATGTCAATCGTCAAACTTTTTCTTGGGAGTTGTTTGATGCAGGTAATCCCAACTCAACCACGCTCACACTGCTCAGAGATCTACCAAAACATAAGGAGCTGGCAGAAATCAGTGCCGTTGAAACGATGGCAAGGCGAAGTGATGGGAGCGTTTTCCCGGTGCTGTTCTCATTAACGACCTTTCCTTGGCACGGAGAGCTGTATTTTCTTGCCACCCTCATCGATATCAGTAAACGCAAAAAGGCTGAACAATCGCTACAACTCATCAACCAAGAGCTAGCGCAGCGGGTAGAAGAGCGCACGCAAGCGCTACGTCAAGCTCAGGAGCAATTGATTGAGTCGAGCAAAATGGCGGCGTTGGGCCGCATGTCGAGCGCGATTACCCACGAGTTGAATCAACCTCTTACCGGATTGCGCACCCTTCTCACCACCAACGAGTTATTGGCAGAACGCGGCGAAACCGCCATGATGAAGGCCAATAATGTGCTCGTGCAAAAGCTGATTGACCGCATGGCAAGCATGACGAGCCAGCTCAAAACATTCGCGTACAACAAACCTGAAAAGCTACAAGCACTGTCGTTAACCAGCGCGTTGGAAGAGACGCTGCGTGTCTATCAATCTCAGCTGGCGAATGTGGATGTTCGCGTTCGAATACCTAGCGATCTGCCGCAAATTCAGGGGGAAGAACAACGCTTACAACAAGTGCTTGGCAACCTGATATCCAATGCGCTTGATGCCATGCAATCTAGGGACAAGCCCCAACTTTCAATCGTTGTCACACCAACTAACAGCCACGTTGAAGTGGTGGTCAGTGACAACGGTTGTGGCGTGGCACTAGAACAACTCGACACCATTTTCGAGCCATTTCAAACCAGCAAAAAAATCGGCGAGGGCTTGGGTTTAGGACTGTCAATCACCGCGAACAACATGCGAGACATGAATGGACAAGTCACAGCACAACGCAATCCTGGTTCCGGTATGTCGTTCATCTTGCGATTTCAGCTCGCCAATACGATTGATTGAGCCACATAAAAAACTATTTGCATTTCTCTTTATTCGTGCAGACCAATAACTCGCCCTCAGCTTTATAAAGCAGATTGCTTAACCTACGCTTAACATGATGAATAACCACCTTGCCATTCATCAATGGAATTGTTGGTTGTCTACATCCGCTTTGGCATCCAACCGTTAACTTATTACAAGTATTTACTTCAAGTAAGAATGGACGCGTTATGAGAAAAACAACTTTAGCAGTGACAAGTGCCCTTACTTTGTTGTCACTTCCTTCCTTTGCTGCGCCTTATGCAGCCGATGCTCGCAGTCACGGTATGGGAAATACTGGAGTGGTATCGGCAGATTATTTGACAGCTCCACTTCACAATCCTGCGCTTGGTGCACTTTATCGAGAAAATGATGATATTGGTCTACTGATCCCCGCCTTTGGCGTCAATATTCACGATGAAGATGACGCTCTTTCGACCGTCGATGACGTACAAGATTTGTATGACAGCATTCAGGGACTACCCACTCCCGCAGACGAAGCTGCAATGAATCGACTGTTAGATCAGTTAGATAGCAGTGTGCCTATCGTTATCAACGGTGGATTAACCTTTGCCATCGCGATACCAACACGTTTTATGTCAATGAACCTTTTTAGCGCTGGTTATGTGGAGATTCTCGCGGCACCTGATATTTCTGACGCCACCAACACCGCTGAGCGATACCTGAACTCGGCAGTTAATTTGGCGGCATTTGGCAGCGCAGAATATGGCGTCTCTCTATCAAGAACCTATACTCTTGGCGGACAAACCGTCGCCTTTGGCCTCACACCTAAATATCAACAACTCAAAACTTACACCCAACGTACAACGCTTGATGACTTTGATATTGAAGATTACGACAAAAGCGAAGTCTCAAAAAACGCCTTCAATATGGATGTTGGCATCGCTTGGTATCACGAAGCCTTTCGTGCGGGTTTGTCCGTTAAGGATGTGTTCAAGCAAGACATTAAAACCAAACTCGGTAGTTATACCTACGAACTCACTCCTCAAGCAACCGTTGGGATTGGCTACGTGAGTAACTACGTAGCACTGAGCTTAGACGCCGATCTAACCACGCAAAAGCGCTTTAAAGAACTTGATGATGACACTCAGTTTGTACGCATCGGTATCGAAGGCGACGCGTGGGGATGGGCACAACTTCGCGCAGGCTATGAAATAGATCTGGAGAATAACCTAGATAACTCCGTCACTGGTGGTATTGGGATCAGCCCATTTGATGTTGTTAGCCTTGACCTAGCAGGTTCTTACGCAGGCGATAATCAATTCGGAGCAGCGGCGAACTTAGCCTTCACTTTCTGATTCACCACCTGAATAGTTACGCCAACCAGATTAGCTTCGGTTGGCGTCTTTTCTAAAACCGAACCAATCGCCCTTCAGAAAGTCGATCTGGCTACAAGAATCGTGATGTGACCTGCACTATTCTCAAGCAAAGAAAAATCCAAGTAACTGCAATTTTCTAATGATAAAAGAGTGAGAAACATGATTAAGTTTCCAGATAATTTCCTTTGGGGTGGTGCCATTGCTGCAAACCAAGTAGAGGGGGCATATAACCTTGGGGGTAAAGGTTTATCAACATCAGATATGTTGCCAAACGGCATTCTGAGCCCGCATCAAACGCGTGAAGAACGAACGCCCGGTATCAAAGATCTTGCGATCGATTTCTACAATCGCTATCCAGAAGATATTGCCTTATTTAAAGAGATGGGATTCACCTGCCTGCGCTTGTCCATCGCTTGGAGCCGTATTTTTCCTAATGGTGATGAACTGGAGCCAAACGAAGAAGGACTGGCGTTTTACGACAAAATTTTTGATGAGCTAGCCAAACACGACATGCAACCATTTGTGACGCTTTCTCATTACGAGATGCCTTACGCCTTGGTTGAAAATTATGGTGGTTGGGGCGATCGTCGAGTAATCGAGTTTTTCGAGCGCTACGCTAGAACCGTGTTAGAACGCTACAAAGATAAGGTCAAACTGTGGCTTACCTTCAACGAAATCAACATGTCTCTGCATGCACCATTTACTGGGGTTGGTTTGTCAGAAGACGCAACAGAGCAAGAGATTTACCAAGCGATTCACCATCAATTGGTGGCGAATGCTAAAGCGGTGAAGCTGTGCCAGAAAATTGTACCGAATGGCAGAATCGGCAACATGTTACTGGGTGCCATGAACTACCCATACACTTGCAACCCTGATGATGTGTTAGCCGCCATGCATGAAAACAACAAGTGGTTGTTCTTCGGTGATGTGCAAACTCGTGGTCAGTATCCTGGTTATATGAAGCGCTATTTCCGTGAAAATGGCATCAACATCCAGATGCAAGACGGCGATTTAGAAGACATTGCCTCGGCCAGTGTCGACTTTATCTCCTTCAGCTACTACGCCAGTGGCTGTGCGAGCGCGGATCCGAAACAAAAGGAAGTCGGCAATATTGTTGAGAGCGTGCCAAATCCATATTTGGAAAAGAGCCAATGGGGCTGGTTGATCGATCCCAAAGGTCTGCGTATTTTGCTGAACTTCTTGCACGATCGCTACCAAAAGCCGCTCTTTATCGTGGAAAATGGTTTGGGAGCGAGAGATGAATTTGACGAAAATGGCGAAATTCAAGATGACTACCGCATTGCCTACCTCAACGATCACCTAGTGCAAGCGCACGAAGCCATTCTTGATGGCGTGGAATTAATGGGTTTCACCAGTTGGGGGCCGATTGATTTAGTAGCCAACTCAACGGCAGAAATGAGCAAGCGTTACGGATATATCTACGTTGATCGTCACGATGATGGACAAGGCACTTTAGAACGTAAACGCAAAAAGAGCTTCTACTGGTATCAGGATGTGATTCGTACCGCAGGTGGTTCGTTAAAACGCTAACGCACATATGTGAATGACAGCGAAACACAAGCCTAAACATCAAGCCCTGCAATTGCAGGGCTTGAGTTTTAAGGTCTTAATACACGATGAGATTAAACCGCTATTTCGCCACCATCTTCACGACGAATCACAACGGTTGCAGCACGAGGACGAACTGTAGTTCCAGCCGGAGTTTCTTGCGCGGCATCATCACTGTATGGCCAGTTACCAGGGTGTTGAATGTTTACAAATAACGATTTGTAATCTGGGCTAATGGTAAAGCCTGTCACTTCGCAACCGTTTGGACCAACAAAGAAGCGTTTCAGCTCTGCTTGGTTGTCTGCACCGATCACTGCTTGATCGCCATTTTCATTCGTGAGTTTAGATGGTACAACCGCCAGCATTTGGTCGTTGGTGTAAGACGTGACTTCATCTGCGCCGTTATCAGTCTGAATCCAAAGAATGCCGCGACCATCAAATGCCAAGCCATCTGGACTTGCAAACTGGTTAAGCTCATTCAAGCCAGAACGGTTTGTGTCTGCATCACCATTTGCAGGCGAACCAAAAACAAAGATATCCCAAATAAAGTCTGTCGCAGAAGTGCCTTCATCCCAACGAATAACGTGACCAAACTTGTTGTTTAAGCGTGGGTTTGCTGGATTCGTTTCGTCTGTGCGGCGCGTGTTATTGGTTAGCGTGAGGTATACAGAGCCTGTGAACGGGTCAACCGAACACCATTCAGGACGATCCATTGGCGTTGCGCCAACAAGGTCAGCCGCGCCAGCCGTATTAATGATAATTTCCGCTAACGAGTTAAAGTGATCAGCAAGCGTGCCACCAGATGTCGTCACACTATCAAGCGTTAGTGGCAACCAAGTACCTGTGCTGTCTTCATTGAAACGCGCAACGTAAAGTGTGCCTTCGTCCATGTACTTGTCGCCCGTCGCCAAGCGATTCGCAGGATTTTCATCAGCAGGATCCCAAGCCGCTGCAGACTCGAACTTGTAAAGGTATTCAAAACGAGAATCATGACCTGAGTAAAATACTACGGGTTTGCCTGCTTCTAGCTTACCGAAAGCACAACCTTCGTGGCGGAAACGACCAAGCGCGGTACGCTTTTTCGCACGAGAGTTTTGGGTATATGGGTCAATTTCTACAATGTAGCCATGGCCGTTCGCTTCGTTACGGTAATCGTCTGCAGAGCTGGTGCCTGTTGGTGCAACATTAAAACGCGTAAACTCATCTAAACGCTCTTCTGAGTTACCTGCCAATGTTTCCCACAAGTAACGCGTGCTCTTATCATCCAGACCAATACGATCTTGTTCTTCTGTACGAGTCCCCGCATTAACGAAGTAGCCAGGCCAGTTCTCTTCACACGTGAGGTAAGTACCCCACGGCGTATAGCCGTTGCCACAGTTGTTTAACGTACCACGAGCTTGGCTGCCATCAGGCGAAAAACGCGTCACAGTAAGCGCCGTGTGAGCGACTGGGCCAGATAAATCCATCACTGTCGCACCAGTGTATCGGCGGTTAAGCGGATCGGTATCCACCAATTTCCACATATTGTCTTCTAGCTGAATACGAACAACGGAAACGCCGTGAGCGTTAATCTCTTTGCGAACTTCATCAACTATTGTGCGAACGCCATTCGCAACTGTTGGACCGTTTGGATGCAGTGCTGATGTATCAATGTATTCATGGTTGATGCAAAGCAGGCCGTCGGTCGTACTGTCATTTAATGGGAAAAAGTGCATGCCATCATGGTGCATGCCCAACGCGTTAAGTTGGTCTGAGCTGGTATTGCTGCCATCATTTTTCCACGCGCTGCCTTGAGCATTCAGCGGTGTACCCCAAGGTACCAGTACCTGAGCGGTATAACCCTGTGGAATAGAAACGGCATCAGTCAACGAGCCAGGAATTGAGTCAAAGTTAAGTACCGCTTTCGAAACGCCAGAACCGTTACTTGCTGACGTGCCAGAGCTCGAAGAGTTACAGCCCGCCAATCCAAAAGCACCAAACGCAGTCATTGCGCTGATACCAAGGCCACCTTTTAAGATGCTACGACGAGATAGACTCGCTTCTAGTACTTCTTCAAAAGGCTTGTTATCGCTTTGGTTATAACGCGTTGCGTCGAAGGTTTCCTTGCTCATTTTTACTTTCCCGATCTTATAGTTAGTGAATAAATTGTTGAACGGCAAGAAGTTTGGAGAAGAAAAATGACAGAAATGCTCAATCTATATGAAACTTGTATTTCAATGATGTGATCACTCAATAAACGAGACACGGCAACTCCGTATCCCTATCGACTCTTCATATATTCCTCCTCTCTCACTTCCCACAGCGAGCAATGCAACACTCCAGAGCTCAAAAATCGTGCACAACGCCAACCTATCCTTAGGTTTGATTACATAATCGCCAACTGTATCGCTTCATTCTGATTTTTCTTGGGCTAAAGTCTGATAGAAGGTATAAGGTGTACGTACTCAAATCATCTACGAGAGAGAATCATGAAATTAGACAAAATCGATAACAAGAACCGTCGTATCCGTAAAAAGCTGTTCTTAGGTGAGTTCGCAATCCTAGGTTTCGAGATCAGCTGTGAAACAGACATCAACGACTTCGACCGTTACGATGCATTCGTTGATGACTTTATCGACTACATTGATACTCTAGGTCTATGCTTTGGCGGCGGCGGTCTGGAGCTATTTGAAGGCTTCCTATGTTCTACAGAACGTTACGGTAGCGCGACAGAAGAGCAAAAAGCACAAGTCGTTGCTTGGTTAGAAGCTCGTCCAGAAGTGAAAAGCGCGAAAGCTGGCGACTTGCTTGACGCAAACTACCTGTAATAGCAGGCAAGCAAATACGTTAGAGAAAGCTGGTCTTCGGACTGGCTTTTTTTATGGGTGATGAAACTGAATTTAAAATTAGATTTGAAGTGTTGGTGGTGTTTGGAGCTGGCAATGCGTAGAGAACGTTTGAATTCTATTGCCAGCTCAAGGACTTCGAGTATGGTTAACTATGATTTCTTAGCTGTTGCTTCTTTCGTATCTTTCCAGTACTGGATGCGAACACGATGTAGCTGAGCTCTTCTCATTTTTTTCATAGTAATCTCCCTCATCTTCTATAAGTAACGCTCTTTATGAGCTTATTGTCTAAGGTTTTTTATCCCCTTCAATCTATAAGGGAACCAATTATTTAACCGTGACTCATTTCACAACATAATGATAAAAACGGTTCTATTGCAGCCATTTTTGACACCTAAAACCGATTATTACCTTCCTGACACGGTCAAATTACTCACGAGATATGACAGAAAAATGGCAATCAAGTTCCCTAAATTAACTGTCATTGAATCTTAATAATGATTCCTGAAAAACTTTGCAAGTAATATACCAATTGCACATCACTTTCCGTCGAGTAACTCTTTTCACGTTCTTACTAGCAGTTGCATACCATTCCCATTAAGGCTGAATTCGCTGCTGATAATGCTGGCGGTAGTCGCGTGGTGTTAGTCCTTTGTACGTTTTGAAGTGGCGATTAAACAGGGCTTGATTACGATATCCGACTCGCTCAAACACAATCCCAATCGGCAACGACGTAGATTGCAGCAAATCTGCGGCATGATTGATCCGCAATTTCATTAGACGTTGGCTAAACGGCTCTTTAAAGTGCTTTTGAAACAATCTTGTGACCGCACTTTCACTCAGCGATAAGTAGTTCGCCAAGTCTGCGAGCGTCACCTTAGTTGCAAAGTGTTGTTCGAGATACGCGTTAACACTTGCCACGCGCTCTCTTTCCTGTAGCTCGTGTTCACTCATCGATAAGTATGAGTGAGTCATCAGTGTTTTTGCTCCTTCATCGTGAGCAATCAGAGACAAAACATGGAGAAATCTCGATAGTTGCTCCATTGCAGAAAACGTCATGAGCTCATGCAGAAGATCCACAACGTGCTGAGCTGTCCGTTCAGAAAACACCACACCTTTATTGGCCGCCTTTAAAAGCGGGTCAAGCTTTCTAAGCTCTGCGCAATAGAACATCAAATTGGCAATCCACTCACGCTTAAACCAAATCACATGAGTCTCGCACTTGCTTTCGACCAATGTGGAGTGAATTGAATGAGGCACACCAGGCGCGATCAATAGCATTTGGTTGTGAGTCACTTCTAATTCGTGATGACCAATATGCAAACTGCCAGTGAAGTGTCGATGGATGACCAACTCAAACACATCATCGTGAAAATGGAGGTCGTACTCTTTCTCTACCTCATCAATGCGACGATAGCGCCAAGAAAAACCTGGTCTCTGCGGTACTTTTTCGATGTGCGCCATTGGCTACTCCACAAGATAGTATTGTTTCACGCTCAAATAATATCAGTATTGCCGGCATAATCTTCATCACGCCGAAATAGTATTGATATTAAACGGCATACTATCAACTTGGTGTTGTCTCTCTCCTTATTCTTGCCTTGTAAAGACAAGCTAACTAAGGAAGCTTTCATGAGCCACTTCACTATCAAGCTACGCCAAATCCTGCACAAGACACGCGATGAATGGGCAAAATTCTCTATCAGAGAAATGGAAATCCCACCTAACACCATCGCCAAATTTTATGGTTACAAATCGAGTTGTGATCTTGAGCAAATTCTTAAACAGGATAAAAACGACGCCAATTCGGACATTTGCTCGACACCTTGTGCGAGATCTCTCACAAGCGATGTAAGCAAAACGACCATCTTTGACTAAGATAAAATCAAAAAATGCATATAAATAGTTGAAAATTAAAACTTATAGTATTTTTCATAATATTCGCTGCCAAAGTTTTTTTACCTAGCTGATTGAGAGTAATCAGCAAAACATCAATACTGATTGTGTCGACAGGATGTTGGCGGGAACAGGAAAAAAGCCTAATGGACTAGGTATCTTCAGGATGAAGATTTGGTAGCTTAGGATGAGTTATCAGCAAGGATGTAGTTAAGCTCTAGGATAGAGTTCGCCCGTCAGGATGATAGGCAAGAATGGACACCGCTAGGAAGGCGATGAACAAGGAACTCGGTTAAAGGACTTAGCCACAATCAAGGATAGATGCAGGGAGCACCTATTAGTAGCTGGATTGCTGCGAAAGATAATAAGCCCCGTCTGGGAAACCAGGCGGGGTTTTATTTTGTCTGCTATTTAGCATTCGCGAACCACCCCAAATCACTTCGGCCGATTTATTTCGTGCAGTGCCATGCTATTATTTTCTCAACGTCTCTTAGCAAGCTTACAGCACAACACGCACTATGCTTAATCCCGTTTGGTTACACACGTTTAAGACTCTGGTCGAAGTCGGCCACTTTACACAAACCGCAGAAAAGCTCTACATGACCCAACCCGGTGTTAGCCAACACATCAAGAAGTTAGAGCAAAGTTGTCAGCATGCCTTGATCAAACGTGAGAACAAAAGTTTCGAGCTCACCGAACAAGGTCGTATGGTTTACGCCTATGCGTTGGAGCTAGAGGAGCGCGAAAAAAGCTTACTAGAAGAACTCAGCTTTGATGATGCCTATTCTGGCCATTGTAAACTCGCTTGTTCCGGTGCGTTGGCCCTCATGCTTTACGGCCCTCTATTAGAGCAACAAACGCAACATCCTAGTTTGTCCATCCACTTAGAAGCCGCGCCAAACCAATCTATTCTTAATGGTATCTCTGAAGGCCGCATTGATATCGGCATCGTGACTGACGCTCCAAACAAAAGCCTCTTCCAAAGCGAACGAATCGGTCGAGAAGCGCTGTGCTTGATCCTTCCCCACGCATATAAAGCCGAGCCCTTAACGCCTGAGATCTTGCAAAAATGCGGTGTTATTGGTCATCCCGATGCCGAGCACTATATGACGTTGTTTTTTGACCAATGTGCAGAGCCACAATTAAAAGAGACAAAAATGAGTGACATGCCGCTTTCGGGCTTCGTCAATCAATTAAGCCAAATATTATTGCCAGTTAGCAAAGGATTGGGATTTACGGTGTTGCCTCAAAGTGCAGTAGAAAGCTTTCCAAATAGAGAAGAATTGCACGTCGCGCAGCTAAAACAAACCGTTTATGAAGATTTGTATTTAGTCAAAAAACGGGGGCGCACATTACCGCTGCGCTATACCACGATAAAAGAGGTGTTATCAGGCATCATTGGGAAATAAGCGTCTTTCGTAAAGAAAGTGGGGGTGCATCGGTTAAGACCACCTTTTGTATAAGTTTCGTAAAATTTATAGCGGCTAAAAAATCTTTTCTGCTGTGATTTTTGTTCCAATAACGCCAATATGCATGGCCTTGCGCAAGTGAATCCGAGCGTTTTTTGCGCGAATTTCAAACTCAATGCCCATGATTTTTTCACTGGTTTTATTCGCTAAACTATTGACACACAATCACTGTAAGGCGCGATAAATCGACAAATAATTTTTGTCGTAACGAATGCTTTTTTTCGTTTTAAACTTATAACAAAAAAACCTAAGGTGCGCACCTCTGACGACGTGGTTGTTCAACCACACTTCTAAATCGTTGAAGTAAGTAGGTTATGTCATACCATGATCACCTGCCTACTACATTCTATACTCTATACTTATATTTTAATTTGGTACTGACTTACTAAGGAATTGCCATGCGTATTGCTATTCTCTCTCGTAATGAGAATTTATATTCAACCATGCGCCTAAAACAGGCGGGTGAAGAGCGTGGGCATCAAATCGATGTTATCGACACTCTGCACTGTTATATGGACATTACGAGCAACAACCCTATGATCCGCTATAAGGGTGAAGAATTGCCGCAATACGATGCTGTTATTCCACGTATCGGTGCATCCATCACTTTCTACGGCACTGCTGTTGTGCGTCAGTTTGAAATGATGGGCACATTTTGTGTCAACGAATCTGTAGCGATCAGCCGCTCTCGTGACAAATTGCGTTCATTGCAATTGCTATCACGTAAAGGCATCGGTTTGCCGCGCACGGGCTTTGCTCACCACCCTGACAACATTCAGGACGTGATCAAAAACGTTGGTGGCGCACCTCTAGTCATTAAATTGCTAGAAGGTACTCAAGGCATCGGTGTTGTACTTGCTGAAACAAATAAAGCGGCAGAAAGTGTGATCGAAGCATTCATGGGTTTGAAAGCAAACATCATGGTGCAAGAGTTTATCGAAGAAGCAAAAGGCGCGGACATCCGCTGTTTTGTTGTCGGTAACAAAGTTATTGCTGCAATGAAGCGCCAAGCAAAAGAAGGCGAATTCCGTTCGAACCTTCACCGTGGTGGTTCTGCGCAACTCGTACGCTTAAGCAAAGAAGAACGCGCAACCGCTGTAAATGCAGCGAAAGTGATGGGCTTGAACCTTTGTGGTGTGGATATCCTTCAATCTAAAAATGGTCCTGTGGTGATGGAAGTGAACTCTTCACCTGGCCTAGAAGGCATCGAACTAGCAACAGGTAAAGACGTTGCTGGTATGATCTTCGATTTTATCGAGAAAAACGCTAAGCCAAATTCAAACCGTACTCGCGGTAAAGGTTGATTTTTGTTTAACGCACAAGAGAGCCAAAATCCGGCTCTCTTGTTACTCGTCGCTAGGATGACACTATGAATCAGAAAATGATCATTGGGAATGCCGAAGCTATTTGCTTGCCAGAGTTAGGGATTACTCACCTTGAAGCGCGTATTGATACGGGCGCACAAACATCTTCATTGCATGTAGATAACATTGATTGCTTTGAAAAAGATGGTCAGTCTTACGTTGCATTCGATCTACACCCGGATGTTTATCACTTAGAACAAGTGGTTCGCTGCACAGCGAAGCTAAAGGCAAACCGCAAGGTTAAGTCTTCGAACGGTACTTTTGAGCACCGCTGCGTCATCACCACGATGCTACGCTTGGGCGACCAAGAATGGCCAATCGACATTACGCTGACTAACCGTGAAAAAATGACTTACATGATGTTGTTAGGTCGTCAGGGTATGGCAGACAAAGTGCTGGTAGACCCTAGCCAATCTCACTTATTGGCGTCTTAACCCCGTAGCTTCAGATGAGTGATCGAACGTTTTTGTTGAGCATCACTCGTCTGGCTTTACATTCGTCTACTTCCTACGAAATAGCGCAAACAACAATCCCCTCGCTTTAACTTTTGTCACTCGCCAATGGGTCATCGGCTTAGTCGGCGCAGTATGCAGAATGTGCTGATACGCTTTCTCATCAAAAGTCACCTCTCCCCCATGTGCCAAAAGCAAACATTGCGGATTCATTTCAAACACGCGCTTTAATGATTGGCGATATTGGTTTGGATGAAATACGGGAAACGGCGCAATAAGATGTTTCTTAACCTGCACCATCAAATCCGCCACATACAATACATCTTGTTCAGAATGATAAACCGACAGATCTCTATCGGTATGTCCCTGCGTTTCTAGCACCTGCCAATCATCAAATCCCGGAATACACTCACCATCGATGAGTTCGATATCGGGCTTTAACTTGCGCGAATACCACAGGTTTCGCTTTGGTTTGCGCATCCGGTTCGCCATCCAGTGCGCTAACATCAAATCGGTTAAATGCATTAACCAACCATCTACACCGTCATACCACTGGCTTTCTCGCTTTGCGGCTAACACTTTGCATCCGGTCAAATCACGCAACTTGTGCGCGCCACCAGCGTGGTCTGGATGCATATGAGTCACAACGACCAACTTTAGGTCAGAAAAAGGGCGATGGAGTTGATGTTCAATAAAATCTTTAAGATGAGGAATGTCTGCTCGACTTGCACTATCAAGCAACATTAATTTATCGGGATATTCGGCAAGATACATGGTCTGAATGTATCCCTGAATTCTGTGCAGCTGCAAAATATGTCCTTATTTGAGTGAGATTTTTCATGACCGCTTCCTTGCTGGTCAGACCAACTATAACAGCAGAATCGACGCTCCGGTAAACAAATGTTCACACCCAACTACGACAACAAATCATAATCGAGATGATAGATTTTAATCATTAGACTCAGAGGCACTTTTATCCGTTAATGCGCGCACACGGAGTTCGTGTCAGGGTATGAGGTTAATACCTCATGATTTGCTTTTTTGTACTTTTCCTTCTAATTAATTAAGGACTTAAGTACATTTTTGTGAGAATCGAGTTGGAAAAAGCAACTAAATTAGACCGCATCCGCGCGGACTACAACGTTCACTACTGGAGCCAAGGTTTCTACGGTATTGATGACCAAGGCGAGGTTTACGTATCACCTCGTAGTGATCGTGCACATCAAATCCCTTTCAGTGCCATTGTAAATGAGCTAGAAGCGCAGCAGTTAAATCTGCCTGTATTAGTGCGCTTCCCGCAAATCGTGCACCAACGTGTGCATGGAATTTGCCACGCTTTCAACCAAGCAATTGAAGAATACCAATATCCAAACAAATACCTGTTGGTGTACCCAATTAAAGTAAACCAACAACGTGAAGTGGTGGATGAAATTCTAGCTAGCCAAGCTCAACTAGAAACCAAACAGCTTGGTCTTGAAGCGGGTAGCAAGCCAGAATTGTTGGCAGTACTTGCATTGGCTCAACAAGGCAGCTCCGTGATCGTGTGTAACGGCTACAAAGACCGTGAGTATGTGCGTCTTGCACTGATCGGTGAAAAGCTAGGTCACAAAGTATTCATCGTACTAGAGAAGCTTTCTGAGCTGGATCTGGTGCTAGAAGAAGCGAAAAGCTTGGGCGTAAAACCGCGCCTTGGTTTGCGCATTCGCCTCGCCTCTCAAGGTGCAGGGAAATGGCAAGCAAGTGGCGGTGAAAAATCGAAGTTTGGTTTGTCTGCATCGCAAGTGCTCAGCGTTATTGAACGTCTGAAACGCGAAGACAGCCTAGATGCAATGCAACTGGTTCACTTCCACCTTGGCTCACAGATGGCAAACATCCGTGACGTACGTAATGGTGTGAACGAATCTGCTCGTTTCTACTGCGAACTACGCGCACTGGGTGCAAACATCGAATACTTCGATGTGGGCGGCGGTTTGGCAGTCGACTACGACGGCACACGCAGCCAATCATCAAACTCGATGAACTACGGCCTTGCAGAGTACGCACGTAATATCGTCAACACAGTGGGCGATGTGTGTCAGCAATACGAACAACCAATGCCAGTGATCATTTCTGAATCCGGGCGTTCACTGACAGCACACCACGCTGTATTGATTTCGAACGTAATTGGTACCGAAACATACCAACCGGAAGAAGTGCATGAACTGGGCGTAGATGCACCACTTTTGCTACAAAACATGTGGCGAAACTGGGAAAACTTACAAGATGGTACAGACGCTCGTGCGTTAATTGAGATCTACAACGATACCCAAAGTGATTTGGCAGAGGTACACTCTCAATTCGCAACTGGCGTGCTTAACTTGGAGCAACGTGCATGGGCAGAACAACTGTCACTGCGTATTTACTTCGAACTAAGCCGCAAGATGAGCACTAAGAATCGCTTCCACCGTCCAATTCTGGACGAGTTGAGCGAACGTCTTGCAGATAAGTTCTTCGTGAACTTTTCTCTCTTCCAATCTCTACCAGATGCTTGGGGTATTGATCAGGTGTTCCCTGTTCTGCCACTTTCTGGTCTTGGCGATGCGGAAGAGCGTCGTGCTGTGATGTTGGACATCACATGTGACTCTGATGGCGCGATCGATCACTACGTTGATGGTCAAGGCATCGAGAGCACGCTACCTGTACCAGCTTGGAGCAAAGACAAACCGTACCTAATGGGCTTTTTTCTAGTAGGCGCATACCAAGAAATCCTTGGTGACATGCACAACCTATTTGGTGACACCCACAGTGCAGTAGTCAATGTTGATGAACACGGTCAATTTGAGATCAGTTACATCAATGAAGGTGATAGTGTAGAAGACATGATGCGCTACGTTCATATCGACGTGGATGCGATTCGTGACAATTACAAACAATTGGTTTCCCAACGAGTTGAAGCCAATGAACAAGCACAAATCCTAGCAGAACTAGAACAAGGTCTAGCGGGATACACCTATTTAGAGGACTTCTGATATGAATGATTTGTTTACTAAAACCGATTATTCTCTTTACTCCAACTCTATGTCGTTTTTACGTCTACCGTACATTCGTAATCCGGTATCGGCAGACGCAGACGTTGTGGTGCTAGGGGTTCCTCTGGACATGGCTACATCTGGTCGTCCAGGCGCACGCATGGGTCCAGATGCAATTCGCCGTGCCTCAGTCAACTTGGCATGGGAAGGTAAGAAGTTCCCTTGGGACTTCAACGTATTGGATAAACTGAAAGTGATCGACGCGGGCGACCTTGTGTTCGATTGCGGTGATGCGGAAGATTTCACTTACCGTCTAGAGGCGGCAACCAGTGAAATTCTAAAAAGCGGCAAAACCATGTTGGGATTGGGCGGAGACCACTTCATCACACTGCCTATCCTACGTGCTTACGCAAAGCATCATGGCCAAATGGCTTTGATTCACTTTGACGCTCATACGGATACCTACGCAAATGGCAGTTCATACGACCACGGTACGATGTTCTACCATGCGCCGAAAGAAGGTTTGATCTCAGCGAAGAACTCAGTACAAATCGGTATTCGTACTGAGTACAAACAGCAAGATCACGGCTTCAATGTGATTAATGCGATGCAAGCGAATGACATGTCGGTGAACGAGATCTTAGAAGAGATTCGTCGCACCGTAGCAGACAAGCCAGTGTATGTTACTTTTGACATCGACTGCTTGGATCCAGCCTTTGCTCCGGGAACAGGTACACCAGTTTGTGGTGGCTTGAACTCAGACAAAGCGCTGAAAATTATTCGTGGCTTAGCCGGCATGAATATCGTGGGAATGGATGTTGTAGAAGTATCGCCTCCATACGACCACAGTGATGTTACCGCACTAGCGGGAGCAACCATTGCGCTAGAAATGCTTTACGCATACGCATCTGGCCGCGAATAAACATAATCATTTCTAAGGGAGCTTCGGCTCCCTTTTTCTTTATCGCGGCTTGTTAAGCCTTTTCCTCACCTAGATTCGCTTTTTCCCCCACTAAAGATTGGCACTTTCTCATCTACTGTTTTTATCAGTAGAACCAATGATCTAGCAAGTACCATATGTCGAATCGACATAGAAACCTCCCCTTAATTGAGAAAATGGCATCATGCGTTTACCCCACAAAATAATGATTAGTTTTTCTAATCCAAATCATAGATTTTTATCTTGCTCAAGTTCACACTTTTAGATTGCTAATTGTATAGGCAAGCACTAATATCTCGCGCAAATAACCCCGTAACACCAGCAATAAATTGGCACTTCGACTTGGAGAGCTAAGGGGTTTTACGTCTTAAATTTTTTGGAGAGATACGCAAATGTCTGCCTCGTTTCCATTAGCGAAACTTACCTTTTTAATCGCAATATTGACTGCCGTGGGTCAAATGACCCAGACAATGTACGTGCCTTCAATCGGTCATATGGCGGGTGAGTTTTTGGTATCTGCGTCATCACTTCAAGCAGTGATGGCTTGTTACCTGATCCCATATGGCTTGTCTCAATTTGCGTACGGCACGCTATCAGACCGCTTAGGTCGTAAACCGATCATCATCGTCGGTCTACTTATCTACATCCTAGGTACTTTGGTGGCGCTATTTGCACATCAATTTGAGTGGTTCTTGGCTGGTAGCTTCATTCAAGGTTTGGGGATCGGTTGTGGCGGCGCGATGTCACGAACTCTAACTCGCGACTGCTTTGAAGGTGCTGAGCTGCATCGTGCAAACAGCTTGATCAGCATGTGCGTGATTTTCTCACCACTAATGGCACCAGTACTTGGCGGCTACCTAACAGAAGCATTTGGTTGGCGCTCTAGCTACCTATTTCTAGCCCTGTTCGGCATCGCGGTGGTGATTACCATGATGACCAGCATGATGGAGACTCTGCCAAAAGAGAAACGCAAGTTCGAACCAGTGGCAAAAAGCTACAAGCACGTTTTGTCTGACCGCCGCTTCCAAGGCTTTTTAATCTGCCTAGTTGCGACGTTTGCTGGCGTAGGTGTGTTCGAAGCAGCAGCTGGGGTATTGCTAGGAGGTGTATTGGCATTACCAGCCACTACCGTAAGTTTGCTGTTCATCTTGCCGATCCCGGGCTACTTAGTGGGAGCAGGTTTGTCTAGCTATATCGCGCAGCGTCGCTCTGAGCGTCGTGCGTTAAATGTTGGCTTGGTGTCGATCTTTATCGGTTCAGCCGTCGTATTAATCCCAGGCTTGTTTGGCGTAACAACTGCACTGACGTTAATTGGTGGCGCAACTATTTATTTCCTAGGTGCGGGCATTCTGTTCCCTGCAGCAACAACAGGCGCAATTGCTCCGTTCCCTTACCACGCGGGGACAGCTGGTGCGACTCTGGGTGGCATGCAGAACTTGGGCGCAGGTATTGCAACCTTGCTTGCATCGTTATTCCCAGCGCATAACCAAATGCCGCTTGGTGTTTTGATGATGGCAATGTCAATTGTCGCGATGCTTGGCCTATTGTGGGTACACAGAGCGCACGATCACTCAAACGAAATGCCACAAGTCATTTAACCGACATTTCAATCTGACCAAAACATTGAAAAGGGACACACGAAATAGTGTGTCCCTTTTTTCATATCACACTCCCTCTATTTATTGATGAGAATGATTTAACTTTAGAAGTGATATTTGTTAAAAATAACAGTTGCTTACACAATGGGTTTTCAAGCCAACAGGTCACAACAATGAGCCGTTCAGAAATGGTGAGAGTATTCACTTCTCGAACCACATTTCTGCTCTCTAAAACAAAAGCGTGGCCAGCCTGAAAACTCTCAATGAAACCAAGGTCCATACCCTCAGGATGAGGTAACTTAGGTATAAAATATAAGGATAAACAGATGCGTTTCACTTTAACTACGTTGGCCGTATCGGTCGCGCTTATCGCCGGATGCAGCAATCAAGGAACTCCAACCATGACTCAATATTCCCAATCACAGATCGTTGCTCAGCAAACTCAAGCCCCGGTTGCAAAAAAAATCCCTCACGCGATGACCATTCATGGTGATACTCGCGTTGATAACTACTACTGGATGCGTGACGACGAGCGTAAAGATCCAGAAATTTTGCAGCACCTAGAGCAAGAAAATCAGTATGCGGAAACCGTTCTCAAGCACACTGAAGCTCTTCAAAATGAGCTATTTGAAGAAATTAAAGGTCGCATAGCAAAAGACGACAACTCCGTTCCTGTGCGTAAAGGAAACTACTTCTACTCAAGTGAAGTTACCGGAGATAACGAGTACGAAGTTCATCTTCGAGCGAAAGATTTTGCTGGTAAAGACAAACAAGTCATCTTAGATGTCAATGAACTTGCGAAAGAGCATGAATTTTTCAGTATTGGTGGCCTGTACGTCAGCCCGAATGAAAACTTATTGGCGTATGGCGAAGACACATTAAGCCGCCGTGTTTACACCATTAAAATTAAAGATCTGACCACAGGTAATTACTTACAAGATGAAATTGAAGGGGCGTCAAGCGCTGTCGCATGGCAGAACGACAACAACGCGTTCTATTACATCAAAAAAGATCCACAAACCTTGCTAGGCTATCAAGTTTATCGTCACGTATTAGGCACACCACAAAGCAGCGATGAGCTGATTTTTGAAGAAACCGACAGCGCCTATTACACCTCACTAAGCAAAAGCAAAGATGGTGACGAGGTTTACATTTGGCATTCGAGTACAGAGACAAGCGGCGTCTCCATCATCGATGCGAACAATCCTAAAGCGAAGGCGGAACCGTTCTACCCTCGAGAAGATGGCATTGAATACAGCATTTCCAAGTTAGGCAATTGGTATTACATTTATACCAACTATCAAGCCGTCAACTTCCGTTTGATGAAAGTTAAGCAAGAGGAGATGCACGATCGTTCTAAATGGCAAGATGTGATTGCCGCAGACGACAATACTCAACTTGTTGACTTCGAGCTATTCGATGACCACCTCGTCTATGAGCAGCGCTCTAACGGTCTAGCGAGCGTCGCTGTGCGTCAGCTTTCAACAGGAAAAGAATTCCCGCTCACATTTAATGACGATGCGTTCGCGGCATACTTAACAGGCAACTTCGAACTGGATAACAAAAAAGTTCGCATTTACTACAGTAGCTTGACTACTCCAGGAACCTACTACGACTTCGATCTGAAAACGGGCGAATCTGAAATCATGAAGCAAACACCTGTATTGGGTGACTTTGATGCGGATAACTACCAATCAGAGCGCATCATGATCAAAGCACGTGATGGAAAAGAGGTCCCTGTGTCACTGGTGTATCGTAAGGACTTGTTTAAGAAAGATGGTACAAATCCGCTTTACCAATACGGTTACGGCTCTTACGGTGCGACCATCGAACCGACGTTCGGCTCTGCACGACTAAGTCTGTTGGACCGTGGTTTTGTATTTGCAATCGCTCACATTCGCGGTTCTGAAATGCTAGGCCGACCTTGGTATGAAGATGGTAAAAAACTCACCAAACAGAATACCTTCAACGACTTTATTGATGTGACTAAAGGTTTAGTTGAGCAAGGCTACGGCGCGAAAGACAAAGTCTTCGCCGTTGGTGGGTCTGCTGGCGGTTTATTGATGGGTGCCATTATTAATCAAGCCCCTGAGTTGTATCGCGGTATTGGCGCACATGTTCCATTTGTCGATGTTGTTACAACGATGCTTGATGAATCGATTCCACTCACCACGAATGAGTATGATGAATGGGGTAACCCGAACAACAAAACATACTATGACTACATGTTGAGTTATTCGCCTTACGACAATGTCAAAGCGCAAAACTACCCGAACATGTTGGTGACAACAGGCTTACACGACTCTCAAGTGCAGTACTTTGAACCGATGAAGTGGGTAGCCAAGCTTCGTGAAATAAAAACCGACGATAACGTCTTGTTGTTCAAAACCGATATGGAAGCAGGACACGGCGGCGCATCTGGCCGATTCAAACGTTTGAAAGAAGATGCACTGGAATACGCGTTCTTCCTCGACTTGCTCGATAAAAAATAAGCATATACACGCCACTCATAAAAATGCCCGCACACTGCGGGCATTTTTGTTTGGACACGTTCTCGAAGCAGAGAAGCAATTTAAGCCTAAACCTCATTCCACCAGCTTAGGGGGAAATCACCACCAAAGCGGAAAGAAAAACGCCTACTCACAACGAGTAGGCGTTAACACAATAAATGTGTTTAGGCAGTAGAAACTGTCCTATTTATTAGAAGTAGTAACGAGCGCCTAGAGTCCAGTAATCGTTCTCTTCGTTGTTGTAGTCATTACCTAGGTCGAATTGGTAACCAACGAAAGTAACGAACGAAGGAGTCACTGAGTACTCAGCTTGTAGTGCTGTTTCGCTCTTAACTGTCTTGTTGTCTTTGTCGTCTTCTACGCCTTCGTAGTTAACGCTGAACGTCCAGTTATTTACACCGTACGCCAACAGACCTTCAAGCTGAGATGTCTCTTCACGCATCTCGTAGAAGTAATCGTTCATGCCGTAAACAACAGCTGCGTATAGACCAGAACCGTACTCACCGTAATTTACAGAGAATAGGTGTGATTCAGCTGTTTTAGTACCTAGAGCTGCGTTCTTAACATCACCGCCGCTGTATACGTAACCAAGACCGAAACCTGCTACCGCACCGCTAAGTGCGATTTGACCACGTTGCTCGTAAGTTGTTGCGTCTGAAGTTTGCTCACCTTGCCAACCTAGACCTAGGTTGAAAGCAAAACCTTCACCAAATTGGAAACCTTTGCGGTAGCTAACCATTTTGTCTGCACGACCAGTACCTAGGTTGCCGTGGTTGTCGTACAAGAAATCGTTAGCAAACGCGATTGGTAAATCCGCAACGCCACCAACATCGTAGTATGGTGCCCATTGTGTACCAACAACAAGACGACCAAGTTGCTCGTGAGTTGCGCCGATGTAACCTAGACGAGTTTTGAATGACTGATCGCCACCGTTAAGGTAGTTAAGAGCCCACTCACCTTTCGCATCTACAGTAACACCGTTGCCAATGTCCTTTTTACCCGCCACGTTGATACGCGGAGACACTTGGTGAACTTTCACTTCATCTTCGAAATACTCACCCACGCCAACAGAAACGTGACCGCCAATCGATAAAGATGTACCATCGCTGTTATAAACTTCTGCTGCGAAGGCCTGTGAACCACATGCTAGTGCCGCCACTGCAACGGCTAGAGTTTTCATTTTCATTGTTAACATCCGTATAGTTGTTTGTACCGGTTCGTTTCAAAACAGAATAAAACTGAATCGTTCGCAACGAACAGATAACAAAGTAGTAATGAAATATAAATGAAACAAATACTTTCTTATGCAACTGGTGTTATTTGTGCTCAATTTTTGATCTACACCACAAAAAAATAGGGAACTTTTCATTCCCTATCATTACTTCTGTGGCATTTTACGTGTTACATCTTCCACCGTGCGAGTGGCTTCTCAGTTTTGATACCCTTACTGCCCCAGCGGTCAATATTATCAATTTGCAGTATGCGATCCGGTGATACCAAAGAAGTTAAGATTTTTGATGGTTTTTTATCCGTCACCAACCATAGTGTTTTATCTTGTTCAAACTGAGCTTTTAAAGATAGTTTGTCTTTTTCACTCCATTCTAACTCTGGTTTGAACTGACGTTTGACGACAAAAAGTTGGTTTCCTGAAGCAAAATCTTCTAGTGATTCACTCATCAACACGATTGAATCGATCTCTTTTTCAAATATCACTGCTTGTTGTTGGTTAATCAACTCACGCACGCTAAGCATTAATGCTTGTTGATTACTTTGGATTTGCTCTTGGAACTGCGGATACAACTTTTGCAGATCGTCACCGACAATCGCTGTCATACGAATTAAATTACTTGGGTTCAACCAAACGTATTTAGATGTGGCTCCATCTTCCAGCTTTAAGGCCGCAACGCCTTGAGCTCTAGGGGAAATCGCTTGTGAAGCATCAATTTCGATCAAACGAATGTTGCCTTGCCGTGCGTAGACATACGTCGGGTCTTGGTCCCAAATGGCTCTCATGGTGATGGCCACGGTTGCGCTCTTTCCTGCCTCTGAAACTTGGTTTGCACCTTTAGTGGCGAACCAATTCGCCACGCGTTCAATGCCATAGCGTTTGGGAGGCAGATATGTGGTTTCCACGCCCGTTCCTTTCATCAATTGCTCTGACAGCATGTAAGTCACAGGGGTACTGGTTAAAATATCTTTGGCCATCGCCAATGATGACAATGTACTCATCGCCATCAATCCTAAACCTAAAGTAAGAGTTTTCATTTTCATGTTGAGATACTTAAGTTGGGTATGTAAAAGCGTGCTCACGCCTTACGAATAATTCGATAAACCGTTGCAGTTAAGAAGAAAGCAGCGGAAACAATGATGATCGACGCGCCCGATGGCACCGGTAAGTCGAGCTCCATTGGCAATATGGTGCCAACCAAGCAAGCAACCGTCGCAAGCAGAGAAGAAAGCAATACAAAACTTCCCATTCGCTTGGTGAGCAACCTAGCTGTCGCACCAGGGATCAACAGCAGGGCACCTACTAACACGGCACCAATGATCTTCACTGCGGCGATCGTCACTAAAGTGATCATCATGACGAATAGGTAATCGTAAAAGCTGGTATTGAAGCCACGCACGCGAGCAATATCTGGGCTGATACACGTGAGCAAAATGCGATTAAATGTCGGAATCAGCAGCAGCAGGATGATCAAGCAACTCACTGCAAGCAACGTGATGTCTCTATCGGTCACCGTCAAAATCGAACCGAACAGTACGTTTTCTAGCATGTGTATGTTGATCTTACGTGCGACGTACATCAGCAACGCCGCCCCGACCGCCAGAGCTAACGCCAGAAATACACCGACCAACGTGTCATAAGGTACATTGGTGCGATTTCTCACGAAGTGCAGCAGCAACGCAAAGATCATGCAAAAGCTAAACAACCCTATGATTGGGTTTTCTGGCGGTTCACCAAGTAAAACACCAATAGCGATACCCGTCAGTGCTGCGTGGCCTACTGCTTCGGAGAAAAACGCCAAACGCTTAGCAATCACTAATGTGCCCAGCCCGCCGAGTAGCGGCCCCAAAATCAGCGCAGCGACCATCGCGTTCACCATAAAAGCGTACGCAAAGCTGTCGCTCAACCATCCAGCATCTACACCACTCACCGCCAGTGCTCGTAACCACTCCATTACGCCGCCTCCGCTTTGGTTGTGTAGTGCTTAAATAGTGTTTCAATACGATCTGGACTCAGAACATCCGAGTGGTTTCCGGACGCCACAATCTGACGGTTAACAACGTGCACTTCTGCATCCAAGCGACGCACCGCAGTGACATCATGATGAACCGCTAACACCGTTTTGCCCTGCGCGACAACTTCATGTATCAACCCTTCAAGGTAACGCACACCTTGCTCGTCCATCCCTGTTGTAGGCTCATCCAACACCAACAAGCTTGGGTCATCTAACAAAGCCTGAGCGAACAACACACGCTGTTGCTCACCGCCAGAAAGTTGCCCCATACGACGATCTGAGCGAGCGGCCATGCCGACGCGATCTAATTGCGCCAACGCACGTTGTGTTTGTTTGGTTTTACGGCGCCAGAATAGTGGGATTCGTGTTTGGTTCAGCAACACAAAATCCATCACCGTTAGCGGTAAGCTGGCTTCAAACATCGCTTTTTGAGGAACATAACCAACGTTTCCGCCAAGCTTATTGTGAGTCTTACTCGGCCAGTGAACGGAAATGTCGCCAGTAAAAGGCGTAAGTCCAAGTACGGAGCGCAACAACGAGGTTTTTCCTCCACCATTTGGACCCATAATCACATGGCACTTGCCCGGCTCGAAGGTTGTAGTAACATTCTGCAATATCACGTTGTCACCGTATTGGAGACTTAAATTATCTATCGAAATAGAAGGACCAAGCATTACGCTTTCTCCTGTGCGTGTTTGCTTGCCACGAACTTCATCGCTTCAATTAAGGTCTCAACATTTTCGCGCATCTCAACTTCCACTTTGTTCGCTTCGTATTCCCCATGCGTCATGTGAGAAAAACGGTAGAGCTTAACTCCTGTCGCTTCTTCGATGGTATCAACAAAGCGATTTGGCATATTCAGCTCGTAAAACAACACATCAATGCCAGATCGTTTGATCTTCTCGATCGTCTCTTGCAGTTGGCTCGCGCTCGGCTCCACGCCATGAGCTGGCTCAATCACTGCGGCAACATCCACACCAAACTCTTGCAGAATGTAGCCGTATGCGTTGTGCGTTGTCGCAACCTTCATTCCCGCCGTGTCCAATTCGCCCAACGACAACATGGCATCACGTTTCATCATGCGAAAAATTTTAGCGTATTGACGCGCGTTTTTACGGTAGAAATCGGCATTGTCAGGGTCGAGCTTGCTCAACTCGCTCGCGATGGTATAAACCTTTTGAATCGTTGTTGAGAGCCCAACGAACGTATGTGGATTCACCGCGCCTTGCCCGACTGATTGTCCCATTGCTGGCAATAGCGGAACTTCTTTGTTGGCTTCAATGACAACGAGATCATCGCGTTGCGATGCGTTGATCACCTTCAATGCAAAATCATCATGGCCAATACCATTCACCACAATGACATCCATTTCATTAAGACGTTTTAGATCATTCGGTTGCGGTAAGTAGTTATGAGGATTAAAGCCAGCATCCACCAGCGGCAAGATTTCCGCTTTGTCACCAACAACAGCGTGCACATAGCTGAAATAAGGCTGAAGCGTGATACCAATTTTCATTTTGTCACTCGCGAAACTGGACGTGCTAGCGACCAATAAAGCGCAAGATGCAAACATGGAACGTAAAAGCGAACGTGTGATCATAATATGTATTCTTTGAATTGAGTTAAGTGTGCGAAGGGTGAGCAGAAGATGGAGAAGAGAGAATTAGCTGTTGCCACCCCTGTTGATGGCGATGGCTTTCTTCGCTCAATGTTGGGGTTGGCGCAAAACCATGGGCATCAATTAGCCAAATGTCGGCGTGGCTTTGACGACTATCTAGAATCATTGAAGCCGCCCCTTGATCACTCTGTCTGATGCCCAAGTAGATCCCGTCACCAATGCTCTGCCATTGATGCGAACCTTTACGCTTCCAGTTTTGATCTTGAACAAAGGGCGCAATCCACAGTGACGCCATCTCTTCCGTATCTGGCCAAGTACCGGACTCTGCGTGTAAATCGCGCAGTTCTTCATGCGCCAGTTTTAGCTCGGCAATCAAACCGAGCTCTTCTTGGCGCAAGTCCGTGATTCGAATTTGATGAGAAAGCACTTCAGAATGGGGAGAATCAACTTGGTGCAGAGGCATCAAAACACTGGCGCAAGCAAGAATACCAGCGATGGTAAGTGCCACCCATTTTCCTTCTCGGCTACCGTTATCGGGACGAACTTTTTGTGTGATCATTTCTCTTTCAGCTCAACCACATCCACTTCAACTGGGCTTTCATGACCGGCATCGAAAACCAAGTAGAAATCAGTCTCTGGATGAGAAAACTCGGCAATAGAACGCTTGTCTGTTCTGACTTTGGCGATGAGGTTATCTTCGTAGTCGTACATTTCGACATCGTAATCAATCGCGGTTGAGCCATCAGAGTAGCCAGTTTCACAAATCACTTTATCTTGAGATAAATGACAACTCATTAGAGGAAAGTGAGCAGAAGCATGAAAGGAAGAACATCCAGCCAATAGCAGAGCAGCTTTAAGAATAGAAGTGTTGTTCATGTTGATTCCAAAATGGCTCAGCGCTTGCTGAGCCTAATTCGATTAGTTGAGTAGAGTTTCAAACGTTAGGTGTACATTCGCGCTGGTTTTGTCAGCTAATGGGTGATTGTTCAACTCACCTTTGTAGTTCGCTTTCATTAGATAGCGCCCTGCCACGTCTGGCGTAAAAGTAATTTTTCCGTCTTTATCACTCACCACGTCAATTTGCTCTTGATGGTTGCGATACAACGTACCTTCACGCGTGATCTCTGCCGTCACACCTTGTTGAGGTTTGCCATCGAAGAAGAACTGGAACGTCACCGCTTCACCTTCAATGATGTCAGATGGGTGAGTCAGCGGTTTTAGCTCTAGCAATTTGCCTTCAATTTCTAACGCTTTTTCTGTTGGTTTACCGACCGTGATGTAGCTTTCTGCGCGGGTGTAGCTTAGCTGAGTCACCACATCACGCGTTTTTTCTGGTAGCACATCAGCGCGCTCAGCTTTATTGGCTCTAACCCACTTCACAGTATCGCGGCGACCTGCTTTGTACTGGGTGTAGTAGCTCGGCTCATTGTTGATCGCAACCTTATGCGTGCCCTCTTCAACAAAGAAGAAATCGAACATCGAACGACGCTTACCACGTATTACAAAGTTCGGGCGCTCAGAGCGGCCATCCGGCATGATGACAAAAGCTTGTTCGCTACCTGCTGGCTTATCGAATACAAATGTGCCATGAGAAGCGGTCACATCGAACGTGAGCCAATCACCACCTTCTTTAGAAACGGTAAAGTGTGAAGGCAAAACCCAACGAGGATGCGCTTGTGCCGTTGTCGCTGCAGCTATTCCCATTGCCATTACGCTTGCTAACGCCACTGCTTTCATTTTGGTTTTCATTGTTGTGTCCTTCTATCACTTAACTTGGTAATTGACGGTGATGACCCCCGTCTCTTGAGTTGGTTTGAGTTGGTAGCGCACCTCACTGTCCGCTAATGTCATTTTTTGGCGCAAGTAGTTGCGACCACCGTGTTCACGAACGACCTCAACATGTAAGGTATAGTCACCTTGCTCGAGGCGTTCGCCTGCGTCGTTAGTACCATCCCAAACAAATCGATACTGCCCAGCAGGGCGAGTCGCAGACGTCACAGCGTCAATCAGATCGCGATCATAACGACCCACTTTTCGCCACCAGCTGCGCATGTCTTTGAGCCACTCATCCTTACCGACCCAAAGCTGAATGGTTTTAACGGATTGACGTTGTTCATCTTCAACCCACACTGCGACGTAAGGACGGGCGTACATTGAGGTATCGATCTTCGGCAATTCAAATTCAAAGTCGATTTTGGCAGCATCAGGTAAAGGCGCAGCCAAAACTGGCCATGGTGCTAAAGCCGCTACCAACGCCGCTTTGCAAAATAGGTTTTGGCGAAGTAACTTGCCTGTGTTCAACATAAGCTTTTCTCTACAACTGGCTGTTAAGGCACAGCAACAAAATAAATGACGAGCGACAGCAACGAGCCAAAGCTCATCCACTGTAGTGATGTTCTGAACGTCTTTTTCTTCGGCAATAACAGGCATACACCGGTCAGGACGAAAAACACCATCAGCAGCGCAGTGATGTCGATAAACCACTTCCAAACATCACCACTGTTACGACCTTTATGCAGATCATTCAGCAGTGCCACCGCGCCATAATTGGTGGTTTCGATATCAGCGTCGCCAGTGGTCATATCAACGAAAACCGTGGCGTTATAACCCGGCCCTTTGAAATCCAGAGAGAGCTCGCCAAGCACCAATTCACCTTGCTCCACTTCGGTGTAAACGTCCAAAGCAGATGGAGTGCCGCGTAAGGCCACTTCTTGGGTCAAAAAGTCAATCAGTGCAACGCGGTTTGGCTGGAAGCTTTCGCCGTTCAAAAACAAGGTCTGCGGCGGGATGATGATGGTGTGCTGTTGAATGATGGGTTCTTTTCGCTCAAACAGCTCAGGACGATTTAGCGTGATGCCAGTGAGCGCAAAAAACAGCGTCACCAATAAAAGAGCCATCGAAATATAGATATGTAGACGGCGCGCCCACGTTTGAACACCTTTGCTTTTAAGCAACATAAAAAACAATCATCACCAATAAATGTGGAGCATAATTTAGGTGATAATCATTCTTATTGGCATTTAATTTACATTGTTTACGTTTAGTGGAGATGAAACGATAAACACCTTCTAGAGCAAGGTAATTTAAGGCTCAAAAACAAAAAAGACCCGAGAATGACTTCGGGTCTTTTCATTTGTTCTGCGCTAAGAGCTTTGTGTCGCTTCCGCTTTACGCCGTTGGGTTAAGTATTTCACCCAACTCTTGGCTTGATTCGATGGTTTGATTTCATTCGCACGTTTCGCATTCGCCAATGCGTCATCCAATCGATTCAACTTGTAGTAGGCTCTGGTTTTGATGAGCGCGACGTCAGCATTGCGACCTTTTACCTTATCCAAAGCAGCCAATGCTTGTTGGTAATGGCCTTGTTGAACAAGTAGCTGAGAGTAGTTCCAGTAGTATTTAGAATCCAACTTCGCGGCAATTCGCCAACTATCGATGGATTTATCCCACTCTTTTGCCATCTGCCAATAGGTCGCCTGCTGAGCTTTTAACTGGCTATCGACGTTAAGGTCTTCCAACTGCTCCATAATTAAAGCAGCACGCTCCGGGATTCCACGTTTCGCATAAAGCTGTGCCAGCAGTTTAAAATCATCTTGACTGAGCGCGACACCTTGTAGCTTGGCTAAAGCCATTGAATCTAGTGCGCGTTTGCTGTCATCGACACGTAAGTGCAAAGCGACGAGCTGACGCCACCACTCAACTCGTTCAGGCTCAATTGCAATCAAACGTTTGATGGTGACAATAGCAGGCTGCCACTTTTTGAGTTCCAGTTCAGACGAAAGCTTAATCGACAATGGACCGAGTTCATCTGGCTGACCAAACTTCTCGTAGCGACCCATCGCTGATAACACTTTATTCCATTGGCTCAACTGGTAATGCGATTGTGCGATGCGCAGCCAAACTTCATGAGCTTTCTGGTTTTTAGGTACAGCTTTACTCAACTCGTAATAGTGCGGCAAGGCTTTAGCAAACTGTTGTTCGTTCAACAAAATATCCGCTAGCATTTTACGTGTTTGCCACGCTTGCTCATCTTGCAATAAACCGCTGCTTACCGCGAAATCCAGTTGCTTGATAGCAGGCTTAACTTGCTCATTCTGCCAATAAAAAATACCAAGCATACGAGCAACAAACGCTTGATCGTAGCCACGCGATAGGTCTAACGATTCGAGAGTTGAGATCGCTTCTTTAAGCTTCTCTTCTTGAGCTAAGCTGTGCGCACGCTGCACTCTAGATGCGGTGTACTGGCTAAGCTCTTGAGCTATCGCACTGGCTGCGGTCAAACTAAGCAGCGTTGTGATTAAGAATTTCTTCATCATTTGCCTAATTTGAACTCCACTTTTGCGGTTTGTCCGAACTGCTCAATCGACACACCATTTTCAACTTTGGGTTGGTATTTCCACTTCTTCAACGCGCTAATGGCTTCTTTTTCAAACATACGCTTTGGCTCTGCATCGATCACTTCAATGTCTTTTGGACGACCTGTCGTGTCAATCGTAAAGCGCATGATCACATAGCCTTCAACCTTGCGTTTTAATGCTTTACTTGGGTAACGAGGTTCAACTTTATACAGCGGTAACGCTTGTTGATTGCCCATGGTTCCCTTTAGGTTTGGCGCATTAATCGCAATACCATCTAATGCCGTGTTTAACCCAAGCGCGCTGATCGGTGTTACTTGACTCATCGGCTCAACTTGCGTGTTGGCTTGAGACAGCTCCATCGGCTCTGGTGCTTGAGGTGGCTCTGGCTGCTCTGGTACTGAACGTTGACGACGCTGCACATCGGCATCGTTTTCAACCATGACCATATCAAAACGCACTGCCTCAGACGGTTTTGGTGCGCGTTGATTGCCATTATCGACCATCCACGCCATAAAGCTAAACAAACTCACGGCGATCAATAATGACGCTGGTAACGCAATTAACAGCCTACCCATTAAGGTTTCTCCGCTGCCAGTGCAATGTTCTTCACGCCAGCACCTTTAGCTGCATCCATCACTTTCACAACGGTGCCGTTGTAAGCGTGTTCATCAGCCTGAATCACTAACGATGCATCTGGCTGGTCTAGCAATAGGTGCTCAATAGATGCTTCTACGCGTTCCAGATCGACCAAGCGTTTGTCGATGTATACATCGTTTGCTGCCGTAATGGCGATGAAAATACCTGCGTCTTTTTGACTGACCACGTTCGATGCTTGAGGGCGGTTCACTTCCACGCCAGACTCTCGCACGAAAGAGCTGGTAACAATAAAGAAAATCAACATGATAAATACAATATCAAGCATCGATGTTAAATCGACTTGAGCTTCGTCTTGTTGATTTGGTCTGCGTCCGAGTCTCACTTCTGACTCCTTAAAGATTGTTCTAATTGGATCGCTTTACGTTCACATACTTTGCTTAAACGAGCATGTACAAACATGCCCGCCAATGCTGCCACCATACCTGCCATAGTAGGCAGCGTTGCTAAAGAGATGCCCGAAGCCATCAATTTTGGATCGCTGCTGCCTTGTGAGGCCATCACGTCAAAAACGGTAATCATGCCAGTGACAGTACCCAACAGACCAAGCATGGGACAAATGGCCACCAATAGCTTGATCGTCGAAAGGTTTTGGCGCAATTCGATTTGTGCCTTTGCAATCCATCCATCGCGGATTTGATGTGCATACCAAGAGTGGTGCTCTGACCGTGCCAACCACTGTTCACGAAGCTGTTTGTTTACCTTCGGAAATACCGTCGTTAAGTAAACCACTCGCTCCATAACCAGTAACCAACACACCGCTACAACGGCTGCCAACCACCATAGGATTTGGCCACCTTGCTGCATAAAGCTCATCAAGGTATTGGCCCAATCCTCACTGATCAAACCCAAAGTGTTGAGTAGGATCTGCTCCATTATGCTGCGTTCTCCGCTATCGTGTTACGGTTGCCTTTGTTGTTAGACATATCGCGCTCTGCTTGTTCAGCAACTAAGCCAATACCCTGCTTTTCTAGAATGTTGCGAATGCTCTCGGCTTGAGAACTCAGCACATTATGCGCCAGAAGCAGTGGCATTGCGGCTACCAAGCCGAGAACCGTTGTCACCAACGCCATCGAAATACCGCCCGCCATGACTTTTGGATCGCCATTACCAAACTGAGTGATCACTTGGAATGTTTCGATCATGCCCGTTACCGTACCTAGCAGACCCAACATTGGTGCCAGCGCTGCAAGCAGTTTGAGCATCGATAGTCCTTTTTCAAGGTGCGTTTGCTCATCAACCACCGCCTCAAGTAGACGCAATTCTAATGCTTCGACACTTCGATGTTTGTCGTTTTGATAAACAGAAAGAACGCGACCTAGAGGGTTATCTTCTGCTTTGGTTGGATTCTTTAGCTGCTTCGCGATTTTTTGGCGAGCAATGAAAAGAGACACACCGCGAACCAACGCGATAATCAAACCAATCGCTAATAGAACAAGGATGATCTGGCCAACTACGCCACCCGCATTTAGACGATCTTTCAGCGTTGGCGAGTTCGCTAGCTGTTCTAAAAGAATGCCACGCGATGGATCAATAACTAACGAATCCAATTCGCCGTTGGTGAATGCGCTCGCTGTCGGACCATTTTCTGGCTGACGCAAATAGTTCACTGCGTCACCACGCTGGCCGTTCCATTTCACATAGCCATAGTCATCAAGTAGTGCCATTGCACCAAGACGAACACCATTGACTGTCTGTTCTTTACCTTCTCCATCGAGCAAAGTGAAAGAGACCTTCGCCAGTTCGCCACTTGCGGTAACTTGCTCTTCCATACTGCGCCACATCGCTTGCAACTGCTTCAACGTCGGTAGAGACTTCGCCGCGACAATAGCTTCAATGTCTTTTTGATATGAGTTGGCATCTACGCCTGTCACTGCGTGTTTCAGTTCTGACTCAAGCTCTTTCGCGTTTTGACGAACAACACCAAATAGTTCACCTAGGCTGCCCGTTTCTAAACGCAATTTTTCTTCTAGCTGAGCCAGTTCCGCTTCATTTTCACTAAACGTTACGCTTAATGTATCAGCTTCGGCTTGAAGGGCTGCACGCTCAGCAACAAGCTTGTTTTTAATTGCTTGCAGCTCTTGTTCGTTTTTCTTGAAACCCGATTCACGTGACGTATTGTGTGTTTGTTGCTGACGATTTTCTTGCTGCGCTTTTTGCAACAACGTATCGCTCGCGAACGTTGTGTGAGGCATCATCGCCGCGGTTGAGATAAGAGCAACCGATAGCCATTTCTTGATCATTTACTTGCCCTCCGCAACCGTTAGTGACACTGGCAGAGTTAACATACTCGGTGCAATTTGTTTGTTTGCCATAGCAAACGCCTTATCTAGCTCGGTCTTTTGTTCCGAACCAACAGGCTGCCAGGCTTGTTGCTGTTGCGACCAACTCCAGAATTTGTCACCAGACAGGCTACGCGCAACCAAAGATACACGGCCCAAGTAAAGGACATCAGCTTCCACTTTTTCGTTAGCATCTAGGTTAATTTTGCCTTGGTAGATACCAAGCTTGGTGCCGTAGTCCATTTCAATTTGGTAGGCTTCTAGGATTCGACGGAATTTCTCTGCGTCGGCAACATCGGCTCGCGTCATCAGATCATCAAGCTTCGCAATGCGTTCTTCACGCTGAGCTTTACGAATAGGTTTGTCGCTGGCCACTATACGCTTGAGTCCTTCAAGCATGTGATACATCAATGGCACGACACCCTGACGAGTTTGAGCAATCTGCTCAATTTGCTCGTTCAAACTGTTCACTTCTTGATGTTGGCTTTCGACCAAACTTGAAAGATGATCACGATAAATCTTCAAGTTGCTGACTTCTTCCTGAAGCTGTTCGATTTCCGCTTCCAGCGTCAGAGCCTTTTCTGCGCTTGCATCAATACGTTTTTGGCTAACCGCTGATGCTTGGTTAGTTTTACTCTGCACTGCTTGTGCATCGTTTAAATTCGCTGCGTGGGCAGGAATCAAAACGGATGAGATCAACAGAGCGATACTTGATTTCATTAGATTCATACGAGTTTAAATGCTATTTCCTAAAAACGACTAAAGGGGAAGACCAAACTTCCCCTTTACTAATCAAATTGTTATCAGTACTTGAACTGGATGGTTGCCATGTAGTTGCGGCCTTCTCCAACCACTACTCCACTCGCACCTTCTTGATTGCCATTCGTACTACCACCACCTGCGAGGTAGTCGGTATCGAATAAGTTTTCGACATTGAATCGAGCAATGATATCCAAGTTTTCATCGTACTTATGCTTGTATGACACGCCCATATCAATGCGAGCGTAGCCATCTTTCTTGAAGGTATTCGCTGCATCACCGTAGCGATCACCTTCATAAATCAAACCGAGGTTTAGGTTCGTATTGTCCTGAACCTTGTAGCTAGACCATAGACTTGCCGAAAACTCTGGCACATCTGCAGGGCGGTTGCCTTCAAATCTTTCAGCCTTCTTCAACTCGGCATCCAAGTACATTGCAGAAGCGGTTAGCGACAACTCTGGAGTCACAAAACCTTGAGCCATTAACTCAGCACCTTTGTGAACTTGCTCACCACCTTGCGTTTTCTTGTGTAGGAGCTGATTACTAGCATCTTTACCACTTTCAACATCTAGCGAGATATTTTCTAACGTGATATCAAATACCGCACCTGATACAAATAAACGCTGATCAAACAGTTCCCACTTCGTACCGATTTCATAAGAGATACCACGCTCAGCGTCGAGTTTCTCACCATCATTGATGTAAATACGACTACCGTTGCTGACTTCACCTTGCGGCATAAAACTCTCAGAGTATTGCACGTAAATCGAACCATTCGATGTCGGGTGGAAAATCACACCTAACTTTGGAGAAACTTGGTTCTCTGTTAGCGAATCTTCACGCTTTTCGTCATAACGAGCACCCGCAAGGACTTGCCAGTAATCGTTAATCGTCATCATGTTTTGCGCGTAAATCCCCCAAGTGTCATGCTCGCCTCTTGGGTATTTTTTCGAGCGTACGGTTCCAGGACGAGTAACTGTCGTGCCTGCCGCTACATCCTCTCCTGCATGGAAAGCCATAAAGCGGTCGTATTTGTAGTCGAGGTAGTTCGCCCCCACCAAAAACGTATTTTCTGTACCCAACAAAGAGAAATTGGTTGTCACGTCTAAGTACGCGGTATCGAATACCCAGTTATCTGTGCGCTCGTTCCCTTTATGTCGAATCACACCGTCTTTGTCATAATTGTCAAACTTAGGGTAAGACTCTACATCAAAACGCTTAAAGTCTTGACGGTTGTAACCCGCTTTCACATTCACGTTATCAGTCACTTGAGCATTAATATCGATACCGTAGTTTTCTACGTCGTTATCAATTTTTGACCACTGAGCGTCCCAGATGTACTTATCACCACGAACTGGCTTTCCGTCCACGATGTAAGCACCTGAATCTACGCTACCTTCGTCTTTTGTACGGTCATAATGCGCTGACACCATGATGTTTTCAGTAATGTCATACTCAACAACCAGGCCACCCACAACACGGGCAGTTTGCGGCTTTGTGCCATCGGCATACGTACGCCAAGAGCTGTAGTTTTCTTTCGCAAAAATAGCGCGAGCACGTAGCGTTTCTGCGTCATTTAAAGAACCACTTACATCAAGTACGGTACGCGAATGTTCGTTTGAACCGATATCTTGGCTCAAGCTGACCTGTGTTTGTGTTGTTGGTTTCTTAGAAACCATGTTTACTAAGCCACCCGGCTCAGACTTACCATAAAGTAGACCAGATGGACCTTTTAGCACTTCAACGCGCTCTAAAAGCTCAATTGGCTGACGGTAATGTGACCAGTGCTGACGACCATCACGTAAGAAGCCATCAGAACTACTTAGTTCAAAACCACGTAGCGAGAAACGTTCACGGTTACGGCTAGTTCCACCTGCGCTTACACTCGCGTCATTACGTAACACTTCACCTAGTGTACTTGCGCGTTGCTCATCGATGACGGTTTCGTCGATGACCGCAACCTGTCCCGGAGTTTCTAGCTGCGTCATTTCCATACGCATCGCTGTACTGTTGGTATCAGCTTTGTAGCCGAACTCGCGACCTTCTACAACTAGGTGCTCGTCTGTTTGAACGTTTGCCACTGCAGGTGCTGCTAGCACCGCACCGATCACTAATGCCAAATGGCTCTTAGTAAACATATCCTTTCACTCCGATTATTTTCGGGTCGCACATTCAGTGAATGTGATTCCCTCTTATTTATTTTGCGAGTGAATATAAGTGATAAGTATTACCATTTGCATTAAATTTACATTCTTTGCATTTGCAAAGTTTTGTAAAGAACTCTCTAATGAAGAACCGCTCATACGAGATCCAGATCACAAATCGAGTTCACTTCATTGTTACCCGTTATTGTCTGAATACCAAACTCACGGTTAAACCACCTTGAGAACGATTCTCTGCATTGACGGAACCACCCATCATTCGCATCGATTCCTTAACAATCGCCAGTCCAAGCCCGTATCCACCAAGCTTTTTGTCTCGCGAGGCATCCAAGCGGGTAAACGGGTTAAAGATATCGGACAACTTGTTCTCTGGGATGCCTGGCCCATCGTCAGAGACAGACATAACTAGATAAGCCTGCCCATTGAGTTCTTGATTAGTCAGAGCCACTTCGATCCGAGCATCTTCACCCGCGTATTTGATGGCATTGCCAACAAGATTATTCAGACAACGCACCACGAGAGTATCTTCACAGTAAGCTCTCGGCTCGGTCACACGAGAAATAAATACAATGCTCTGTGATTCCCTCAAATCGATTTTGCAACGCTCAACTTGTGGGGCTAGTAGCACTTCAAGATCGCTACGCTTGGTCTCTTTGTCGTAGCGAGCATTCTCAAGGCGACTAAATTCCAAAATGTCACTGATTAGATGATTCAGCTCTTTGGCTTCGTCTTCCAGCCGCGTCACTAATTCTTGTTCGCTTTCACCAACTCGTTTACGTAAAAGGTGCAAAACCAAGTTCTGTCTAGCAAGAGGCGTTCTTAGTTCATGGGACACATCGCGAATCAAAAGACGTTGCTTCTCCGCTAGCGAGTGAATCTCTTTCGTCATGTGGTCAAAATCTTGCGCGAGTTCATTAAATTCTCGCGTGTTGGACTTTAGCTCCTGCACAACACTGACATTAAAATCGCCGTTAGAAAGCTTCTTGCTCGCCTCTCTGAGTCTGTCCAACGGTTGCTGTAAGTTGCGTGCCATTAAAAGCGAGAACAAAGCCAAAATCACGGCGGCAATTACCACTTTGATAATGGAAAAGTACAGTATGAAGTCATTCGCAGGATGTAAGCGATGCGGCAGTTGAATGACTAAGTTGTGCTGCTGAACCAATGGAATGCTGATGATTGGTCGATTCACTTTGTCTTCCAATTGATCATCAATGCTGCGTTTGAATTGGAGCTTAAATTCAAAATGTGGATGCATGAGACGATGCGTCACTGGTTGAAGCTGCTCGTTCAGTACAAACAAATAGAACTGCTGCGCGTTCGCCCAATCAGCCAACTCATCCATGTCGCCATGTTCAATCAGCACGTTGGCTTGGTGAGCAAGATCCAACATTTCCATTTTGACGCTATTTGGAACTTTCAACATAGCTTTCACCAAGGCTTGTTCCGCTAACGCTTGCACCAGCAAAATGCTGATGACTATCGCGGTCATGTAACTGAAAAGCTTAAACGCAAGGCTGTCTTTGCGTTTTGCTATGTAGGATGGACACACCAGCTTCATCACGCGCCCACAGATTCTAAATAACTGTAGCCTTTGCCTCGAAACGTTTTGATGTGCTGTTTAGATAAGCCCGCTTCAACCAATTTTCGGCGAATGTTACTGATGTGCATATCTAGGTTGCGATCAAACGGGCTGAGTTCTTTTTTCAACACTTCTGTCTGTAGCTCAGCTTTGGAGATAACCACGCCTTGATTCTTAACCAAATGGCTCAAAAGCTCCGCTTCAGTGCTAGTCAACGGTAAGCTGGTTAGCTGATCACTGATACTCTGGGCGGTATTACAAATGGTTTGGCGTTGACGCTCCAAGCCCACTCGACGCAGGATCGCTTTGATGCGCATTAGCAACTCAGCAACATTGAATGGCTTACCAATGTATTGATCGGCCCCCGCTTGATAGCCATCCAGCATCGAGTTTTCATCGTTCAATGCTGTAAGCATCAGAATTGGCGTAGCAAATCGTTGGCAAATACGACGAGCAACTTGCATCCCATTTAAGTTTGGCAACATCACATCGAGCAACACTAAATCGACTGGCGTTTTCTCCATGTACTGCAGCGCGCTTTCACCACAATGCACAGAAGAGACGGTATATCCTTCATCTTGCAAAACTACTTCTAAAAGCTCACACAAAGGAACGTCATCATCAACAATCAAAACTCGAGACATGCCAAATTACCACTCAAATAAAAATGGTTCGCATTCTATTACTCATTTGCGAATTAAACAACCATAGTTTATGGGGCTTTTCTCTGTTTGGAAGACACAAAAAAGCCTACTAAACAGTAGGCTAGATAAGGAAAAACGGAGAATTTCTTTGTTTACAATCAGCACTTCAAACCTGTCGATTGCGCGACATTCTCAACAATGGATCTCAAGTTCATACTGATAGAGTGTAATGTTTCAAGCTCCTCTTCTGTAAACGGATGAGTAAGAACCGACTCTGCACCTTTTTTCCCGACCACCGTCGGTAGACTTAGCACGACGCCACTCACACCATATTGACCCGACATCATCGTGCCAACTGGCAACACAGAGCGCTCATTGATTTTGATGGCTTGAATGATTCGAAATACGCTGGCTGCAATACCATGCACCGTATTATGTTTGCGACGAAATATCTCGTAACCCGCTTGCTTAACCGCTTCGAGCAACTCATCAGCATCGATTCTCTCGATATTGTGCGTATCGCAATAATAATCCGCAGGCTGGCCAGCAATAGAGATCAGACTCTTTGGTGTGAAACAGTGGCTTCCGTGCTCTCCCAGCACATAACCAAATATGTTTTTAGGGTCGAGATCCACACGGTTAGCAACAATGCTCATCAAGCGGGCTGTATCGATAACACACCCGCTGCTTATCACTTTGTTTGGCTCAAAGCCCGTATTGGTAGTAATAAAATGAGCAACAATGTCACAAGGGTTGGACACGACAATCAAAACCGCCTTTGGCGCAACACGCTCTATTTTGCTAGCGATCTCGACGCCAATCTTCGCGTTGATTTCCGCGATATCTAAACGTGTTTGTCCTTGTTGAATTTGCGCACCTGCCGTTATCACAACAATATCGGCACCTAACAAATCGAGGTAATCATCTGAGGGAATAATGCGGGTATTTTTGGAAAAGGTTAACGCCGCAGTGTGACGAAAATCGAAGACTTCCCCTTCAGCTCTTTCTAAGTTTTGGTCTAACAGAACAAGTTCACTGACGCTGCCTAGCGTGAGCAAATAATTGCAAACACCAACTCCAACGGCGCCAGCGCCAATCACACCAATTTTCATCTTACTCTCCCTGAAAAAATGCGGCTCTTGAAAGATACGTCGCTCTTTAAAAATGAGCGGCGAGAGCATAAAAGTCCAACGTCATTTTGTAGCTCAGAATCTCTTACCAATCTAGTCTTTCATTTCCGCACCATGCTTGTTTGATGAAAATTACACCGTTGAATCGTGACGTTACCGCCCTGAAGAAGCCTTTCACCTCTATATCAACGGCCAAAAGCGAGTACAATCTGGACATCTCATTCAAGAAGGCAAACAAAATGGAAACTCTGTTAATTGGTCACCGCGGCGTTGCCGGCTCGTTCCCAGAAAATACAAAAGTCAGCGTTCAAGCTGCAATTGATCTCGGCCTAAAATGGGTAGAAGTGGATATTCAGCCAACAAAAGATAACGTACTTGTGGTTTGCCACGATCATACGTTAAATCGATGCAGCAATGGCATAGGACGAGTTGATGCGCATACGTTGGAAGAACTAAGACAACTAGATTTCGGTGGGTGGTTCAGCGAAGATTTTGCTGGCGAAACTATCATGACTCTTGAGGAGCTATTAAGCTTGGCTACTGAGCGAGGTCTAAATCTGAATATTGAAGTTAAAGTAGACCGCCATCCAGTGGACGAAGTCTCACAAACGCTCGCAAAAGTGCTTACCGAAAGTTCAATGCCTAGAGAGAACCTTTTACTCTCAAGCTTTAGTCATGATGTCATCAGAGCACTTTACCAGCATTGCGAAGGTTATCGTTTGGGTGTTTTAAGTGAGTTTTTTACAAAAAAAGACGGGCTATTATTAGATGAAGTGGCAGCCTACAGCTGTAACCTAAATATTAACTGGGTTCGTTCGCGTCAGATCATTAAGCTGCAAGAAGCGGGCTATAAGGTCATGTGTTACACGGTCAACAACCCGAATAAGCTCAAGCACCTTCCGCAATTAGATGGCATTTTTAGTGACCATCCAAAACGTTTTATGCAATAACCTTTCAAAGCTCCCGTGGGATAACGAGTCCTACCACTCGATCGTGATCGGTGTTCCCATGGTGACAAGCTGGATGAATTCATCCATTTCTTCATTGGTGAGCGCAATACACCCGTTGGTCCAATCAAAACTCTGAATAAAGCTAGGATCTTGCGTCTCACCATTCTTTAAACCATGAATTTTAATGTTCCCACCCGGGGAGACACCTCTCCGGTTCGCCTCTAACGTGTCAATAGCATCGGGATAGCTAATGTGCACCGAGCGATAAAACGCAGAATCCTCAATCACGTAATCGAGCGTGTAACTGCCTTCTGGCGTTCGGTTGTCGCCTTCTTCTTGCTTATGGCCTTTAGGATTGGCACCCAATGCAATACGATATTCTTTTAGTATGATGCCATCTTCCATCAAGTACATTCTGCGTTTCGATTTATCAACTTTAACCAGATCGACAGCCGCGTGCGTACTGAACGTAACCAATCCACACAGAATTAAAGCACACCATTTTATCGACATTGCCAGAACGCCCAAACCAAGAGTCAGAAGGAAATAAAAGAGAAGCTATGCTAGTCAGATGATGCTCACAAAGCAATCTGATTATAACGTTGAGACGTAAAAAAGACGGTGCTAATCGCATCTTGATATTACTGATATTTAAGCAAAGATTTCACTATTCATTAGGCCTAAGTTGCATTACTTTATAAGTATATTTATTTATAAAACCCATACTTTTTGGGAGGGAACTATGATTAACATTGCTTTTTTTAGTGCAAAATCCTACGACGAAGCCTCTTTTAACAAAATTAAGAACAATCGCGACTTCGAATTTCACTATCACGACTTTCGACTCACCGAAAAAACCGCAAAAATGGCGCACGGTTGTGACGTGGTATGCGCTTTCGTCAATGATGATCTTTCTGCTCCCGTTCTAAAACAACTTTCCTTGGGCGGAACAAAACTCATTGCGATGCGTTGTGCTGGCTTCGATAAAGTAGATCAACAAGCGGCTAAAGAGCTTGGCCTTCAAGTTGTGCGAGTGCCTGCATACTCTCCCGAAGCGGTCGCCGAGCATACCGTCGGTTTGATGATGTGTTTGAATCGTCGTCTCCACAAAGCGTATCAACGCACCCGTGATGCCAACTTCTCTTTAGAAGGGTTAGTTGGCTTCAACTTTTTCGGCAAAACCGTTGGCGTTATCGGCACAGGCAAGATTGGTATCGCCACGATGCGAATCTTTAAAGGCTTAGGGATGGAACTGCTTTGCTACGACCCTTACGAAAACCCTCTGGCTTTAGAAATGGGTGCACGATACTGCTCTCTTGAAGAGATTTACGCCAATGCAGATGTTATCTCTCTTCACTGTCCAATGAGCGAAGAAAACTACCATCTATTGAACGAAAACGCTTTTGCTCAAATGAAAGATGGCGTGATGATCATCAATACAAGCCGAGGTGAGTTACTCGACTCTGTCGCCGCTATCGAAGCACTTAAACAGGGTAAGATTGGCGCTCTCGGTTTAGATGTGTACGACAACGAAAAGGACTTGTTCTTCCAAGATAAATCCAACGACGTTATCGTGGATGATGTTTTCCGCCGCTTATCGGCATGCCACAACGTTCTGTTCACTGGCCATCAAGCTTTCTTAACTCACGAAGCGCTGAATAACATAGCATCTGTGACATTGAACAACGTAGAAACCTTCTTCTCCGGCCAAGTTTCAGGGAATGAACTAATCAAGTAAACATAGAATCGAGGAGGATAGTAGAGCGTAGATTTTCAGCTATGCTATACTCCTCGACCATTAAAAAATTGAGTCTATTTACCATGAGCATTAAAACTGATATTCAAAAGCTGCATAACCGCGTAGATACCTGCCAACGTAAACTGGATGCAGCACGTTCTCGTGGTGATCACGAAATGATTTCTAAATTCACGGATGAAGTTGAAGATCTAACAAAGAAGCTTAACCAACTTAAGCACAAACAAACATACGAACTAAATAAAGAACGTAAAAGCCTGTTAGATATGCCATTCTCTCGTGAAATCACTAAAGCAGAACAGGCAGACATCGGTAAACTGAAGAAACGCGTACGCGGCCTAGTTATCGTTCACCCTATGACCAAAATGGGTAAAGAACTACGCCTAGACGTGATGACTGGCTTCGCACCGAAAGAGTTCTAATACACTCGACAAACACATTAAATGTAAGAACGCCCAAGCCCATCGCTTGGGCGTTTTTGTATCTGAATTAACTAGAGAAAAGGGAAGTTGAATAGCTGCAAGGTGTGCAACACTAAAACTCAAGTTGCCAGCCACTCAATCTCACAGCGTTTAAGGCTTGCTGCTTTAGAAAGCGTCACTTTAGTAGGTTCGAAAGCTTTAATGGAACATCTGTATGCTAAAAATCATTCATTTAAGAACAAACCTTGTATTGAGTGATTGTGTGCTGAATATTAGAACAAGGGCGCCTAGTTTGGAGGGAATCTCAACCGGGAGGATTTGCTAAACCTCTATCATTTCCAGTTTGCGCTGAAATAAAAAAGCCTCGCTATTTCTAGCGAGGCTTCTTAATAGTGGCGGAGAGATAGGGATTTGAACCCTAGATACGCTATTAACGTATGCCGGTTTTCAAGACCGGTGCTTTCAACCACTCAGCCATCTCTCCACAAATTTTCATCATCAGATTAGTACACTGAAGATGTTGTTACACGTAGTACGGGTAACGA